>CAYIHX010000016.1:0-72576 GCA_964363305.1 uncultured Bacteriovoracaceae bacterium
CCCGCTACTATACACATGAGTTTTATTGATCATCCCGGTGATCACGGTGGTCGTGCAATGCCCCAATGCTTGGCCGGCCAGGTAAACCCGATACATGTATCGCATGTCCCAGGCCCCTTCCTCACTTCGCGTCTCCCCGCTAGTCACTCTCCCCGAACCGACTCGAACGACCATTCGACTCGGAGGGGTCGGCGGCCGGCGCAAAAGATGCTGGCACTCGGGCGGAAGCATTTCCCGCAGGCGCCGTCGAAAGTCTTGGACTTCCATCAGCGTTCCATCGCTCAAGGAGCCGGTCTCGCCTGATCGAATAGCCTCGGCGCCAATCCGTTCGAGGTCTGCGGTCGCTGAAAAAGGAGCTAGAAGATCGCGATAGACATCGCACTGGCATGCCGCCTGTTGATCAGACGTCTGGGCCCATGCTGCCGCGTTACCGCAACAGATCGTCAAGAACATGACCACGGAAAATGATGCTAACCGACTGAAATACACCAATAATCGTCTCGTCAGCGGCTCATGAAATCTTAACGCACGTCCGAGAAGACACAGGGATGAGATTTATCGGCATTACCCTCACCTGTCTGGTCATCATCGTTTTGGTCGCCTTCGGCGGAGGCATCCTCCTGGAGTATCAGCGACATCTACTCGCGCTGGAACTTGAAGAGGCGCACAGGACGGAGAACCTGATGATCTGGAGCCGCGACAGGGAACATCGTCGCCTCGATAGGATCTCCGTGTCTCAAGCAACCGTCGAGAGGCCACGAAGCCCTCGGCCGTCTCCGAGCGTTGATCTCGAGCACCTCGTCGAAGTTGCCAACCTAGTCACGGGAAAACCCGTGGCCCAAACCGCTACCCTACCCTCAGGGCAAGCCTCCATTCGTTATAAAGTCGATCATCTTTCGACCGATTCTCCCGTTTGGCCGATGCTTAAAACATTACATGAGGACGGAGCAATCTCATCATTAACGCTTTCAGGACAAGCCAACGAGCTAGAAGGCCTACGAGAAGATCTAGAGGAATATCTTCCGCCTCAGGCGAAACTCTTCGAAAGAAATGTCGGCGACTTCAACGGTCTCATTATCGGTGTCAGGTAAGGGTACGAAGCGCGTCCCGTTGCTCGCGACAGAATCGCTGACGCTCTTCGAGCTGGCTCAGCGCCTTGGGTTCGACACCCGAACTCTTGGCCCGTTGTAACTCCACATTCAGGCGATCTAGCTCCGCCTCCTTAAGGCGGATTAAATCGTGCAAAGGGTAGCTTGTTTTCGAGCGTTTCGACTCATTCTGAAAGTCCTGAATTTGTGCCCTGAGCTGATTAGCGACCACTGATTCCTGTCTGCTTCTTTCTTTTGCCTCCGCAAGCCTCTGAACTGAGTCCTCTTTTAACAATCTGTTCTCGGCTGCAATTTCGGCCAACTTCAACTGCGCGGAGGCAAGCTCAGCTGTTTTGCGCCTCAGCTCCACCTCGTCCGCGGCAAACCTAGCCAGCTTCTCTTCGCTCTGTTTGGAAGAAACCCTGAGCCTCCCTGTTTCGGCTTCACGATCTCGTAGCACTTGAGACCAACGCAAGCGTTCGAGCTTTATGAATTGCTCATAATGCTGAGTCACCTGCTGTTTAACGGCCTCGATCTCCCCCCGGCGCCCCGAATCTAGCTTCTCGCGCGCCTCCAGCAGGCCCCTCTGCCTCTCCAACTCAAGCTCAGCCCGTGTCCGGCGCTGGATATCCTCCTCCGCGCGTCGATGCTCAACCTCACGCTCGCGCTTTTCCCGAATCGCATTCTCATAGTCGCGACGAAGATCCGAAAGATCGCTCTCGACAGCCTTCGTTTTCGCGAGCGCCTGATGAAGGTCCGCATGCGCGGTTCTCGCGGCATCCTGCGCTCGTTCTCGATCCTGAATCGCACGCTGAAATTCGGCATCCCGAGCTTTCAGGCTGTTTCGCGCCTGAGCAGCGTCGTTCTGCGCGTCCGTTACTTTCGCTCGCAACTGATTCGACAGCGTTTCGAGCGAACGAATTCTAGCCTTCGCCTGCGCCACTTGATCCGCCTCAGCCTGGCTAAGCTGTCGCGCACGGCTTAGTCTGGAAATTTCATCACGAAGCCTCGCCTCGCGTTCCTGAACCTGCTGAATCAGCGAGTTGAACTGCGCCTGAAGATGAGCCGCGGATTTTTCCGCCTTTTCGGCGCGCAAAGTAGCGGTTTTACATTGCTCCTGAAGACCAGATTTCTCGGTGTCGAGCGCCTTAACACGCGCCTCCGCCTCGTGAAGCGCCGACCGCAGGTCGTTCACCCCACGAAGGATCGCTTCGACGGGGTGTCCAGTATTCTGATTATCGGCCCACGGGGGAGCGGGCTCATTCGTCCTATCCTGGACGTAAGCACTCATTCCTCTAGTTTGAACGTCATTGGGCCGAAAAGGAAGCAGAGGGGACGAAAGAAGTGAAGATCAACACGAATGCTTCAGTTGTCAATTGGGTGACATCGATCAAGGAAAAACACGAAGACGCCGGTCATGGCGCGGGCGGAGGAAGTGATTCTCACCACGGGGCGAAGGAAGACCATCGGCACGAGCCCCAAGAACCGGCCGTACAGGTCGAAGCGAGCGAAGATGCCGTAGTGGCCGCGATCGAGCGGTTCCGTGCTGATGAAACCACACAGGCGAGTGGCCTTCTTGCCGAGAAAGACGGCAGTGGCCCAGGGCTTCGCGTCGTTCTCAAGGACGTCAACGGCTCAGTCGTGAGACAATTCTCTGGCGACGAATTCCTCAAATTACGCGAAACCTCCTCCCAAGACGGCCGCGGACGGGGCCGCCTCCTCGATCGAAAGTACTGACGGCTGCAGCCTATTTCACTCTTGCCGTAATATTCTCCCCGGAGGATACCCAAGGGAGATGCGCCTCCTCGTGCTTTCAGATCTCCATATCTCCGGGGACCAAGACCCCCTGTACGCGTCGCTGCTCAGGGTACTCAACGAGAACGCCACAAGGGGAGATACCGTCATTCTCGCGGGCGACATTTTCGATCTCTTCGTCGGAAATAAAAAACTATTCAGGGAGCGTTACTCGGAATTTTTCGCTTCAATCACCCGCCTCGTTCACCAAGGCGTCGACCTGCGGTATATCGAGGGAAACCACGACTTCCTCCTCGGAGACGCCCTGGCAGCTAGCGGAGCCCAATGGAACTCCATGGAATTTTCGCTCGAAATGGCAGGGAAAAAAATATACGTCGCACACGGAGACCTAGTCGATAAGAGCGACTGGGGGTACCTCCTCCTTCGCTCGTTCTATCGATCGCTTCCTTTCCGCGCTTTTGTGAGGCTGATGCCAGGTCCGTTCATCGACCGCCTGGGGAAGACCCTCAGCCAATTGAGTCGAGGTAGAAAGCCGCTGCTCAGCCAAGAACTGCCGATTGAAAAACGCGAACGCCTTCGAAGAATTTACCGAAGCTTCGCGGCCGATCAGATCTCCCGAGGCTTCGATTTCGTCGTTCTCGGGCACTGCCATGATCTCGACGAGATGTCGTTTCTCGTAGATGGCCGAAGGGGCCACTATGCTAACATGGGTTATCCCCGGGCGCATGGCTCGTACCTCATCTGGAGCCCCGGAGACGCGAAAATCGAAAGAACCGCGCTTCCGGCCACGTCCTAAACCTATTCCTTATTTTTTCTCATGTACGCTCCCGGAGTCGCCGATTGACAGGAGTATGGCTGAAGAAAAAACACTCTTTGAATTGCTGGGAGGTCGTCCCACCTTGGAGCGGGTGCACAAAATTTTCTACGACAAGCTTTTTGCGCACCCTTGGTTGGGTCAATTTTTCATCGGCAAGGACCAGCTGCGCCAAGAAAACCAGCAGACCGACTTCATGACCCAGCCCATGGGCGGCAAGGCGATTTACAGCGGAAAATTTCCCGTCCATGCCCATGCCAATATGTATATCACCGATGAAATGTTCACTCTCAGGAGCCAGATTCTCGGAGAGTCGCTCAGGGAGGCGGGAGTACCCGAAGAGCTGGCCAAGCGCTGGCTGGAAACCGACAACGCCTTCAGGGGTGGGATCGTGAAAAAATCGATTGCGGACTGCAAGGGGCGCTATCACGGCGAAGAGTTTGTGATTGTGCGGGATCCCCAGAAAAAAGTCGCTTAGAGGCGCCTTGCGCCAACAAAAAAAGACCCCAGAGAGCTCGGCACTCTCCGGGGTCGGGCTTATTGAGTGCAAGGGCCAAATTACCCGTGCACTCAGGCGCATTTGCGCGAAGCTCTCCTCAGCCAGTCGCTTAGAGGAGCTTCAGAGCCTGTTGCGGAACCATGTTGGCCTGAGCCAGCACGGAAACACCAGCCGATTGCATGATGTTCCGCTGAACCATTTCAGCGGTTTCCGCCGCGACGTCCGTGTCCGCAATGCGGCTCCGGGCCATCGCCAAATTTTCCTTCGTCACCTGGATATTGCTCACCGTCGATTGCAGTTTATTCTGCGTCGCACCGAGGTTAGCGCGGGCTTCAAACACCTTGCCCAAAGCATCATCCACTTTGTTGAGGCTGTCGCGAGCATCGCTCGCAGACAGATAGCTAAGGCCTTCGACTCCAAGCTCTGCCGCTTTTGCGTTATATTCGTTCGGCTTGAAAATGATCCGATCGGAATCATCGTTTTCTTTTCGGATGCCGACTTGAAACGAGAGTTCGCTCTTCGCTTCACCATTCAACAGAGGAGTTCCATTGAACTGTGTAACGGAAGCGATCCGATCGACTTCGGAGATCAAGCTTTGTACTTCTTTGTCAACGAAGCTACGCTCTCTGTCTCCGATGGTATCCGAAGCAGCCTGCACACCCAGTTCGCGAATACGAATCAAGATATTGCCCACTTCATTCAATCCGCCTTCAGCAACCTGAACGAAGGAAATCCCGTCGCTCGCATTGCGTTCGGCCTGACCCATCGAGCGGATCTGAGCGCGCATGTTTTCGCTGATTGCGAGCCCTGCTGCATCGTCACCGGCAGAGGTAATTCTCTGACCTGACGACAAGCGAGCGAAGCTCTTGGACTGGCTCGCCGTGGTGTTAGCGAGAGCCCGTTGAGAAACCAGAGAAGCAGTATTAGTCGCGATTCTTAAGCCCATAACAAACGTCCTTCCGTTAAGATCGGAACGCACAATTGCTGCACTGCGTCATTTCTGGCGCAAGGAAGCCCTTTTGCGATCCTTCTATCTAGAAATCGAAATCAATCCAGATCACGAAGCCTAGACAGCCGAGTTGATTGAGGGAACGTCTGAGTAGATGGCAACAGGAGTTCTCGGTGTGATCTACCAGCACGACCGATCGACAGTGCGCGAAACAGGACTGCCTTGAGCAACAGCAAAGTACTTTAGGCAGACGTTGTCAGGTGTTCAGGGGGCCCTATGCTCCCTGCTGACAATCTACCTATCGGCGCACCGCATTAATTCTTGAGCATTGCGCTCAGGTTTTAACAATGGGCGATATCTCATTGTAAGGAAAGGATCTTTTCGGAGGGTTGCTGTACCCCGAAGGCCACCGTTTTCCCCGTTGAATCAAAACGTCATCCGGTAAGACCAGGAGTGAGGGAATTTCACCTCACTCCTGGTTTGGTGTGTCCCGGACTTAGCCGATGAGCTTGAGAGCTGCCATCGGGTTTTGGTTAGCTTGACTGAGGACCGAGATACCAGCAGAAGTGAGGATGTTCGCCTTCGTCAACTCGGAAGTCTCAGAAGCCACATCGATGTCACGAATACGGCTCTGCGCATTCGCGAGATTTTCACTATAGATCTGCATGTTGCTCACGGATGCAGTCAGGCGATTTTGCATAGCACCGAGAGAAGCACGATTAGCATTCACCGTGTTCAACGCATTGTCGATCTTCTCCAGATTGCCCTGAGAATCTTCTTTCGAAGACACGCTGAGGCCGCTGACACCAAGATGGTCCGTAGTCACCTTGGTATTGCCCGCATCAAATACGAAACGATCTTGCTCAGGGTTGTTGTTCAAACCCACCTGAATCTCAAGAACGCCGGCTTCGCCGTTCAAGAGTTTCGTTCCGTTGTACTCAGTCGACTGAGAAATGCGCTCAATTTCAGTATTGAGCTGCTGCACTTCCGTATCGATGAACTTACGCTCAGTATTGCTGATCGTATCCGATGCACCCTGCATGGAGAGTTCTCGGAAACGGATCAGCATATTGCTGACTTCGTTCATCGCGCCTTCAGCCGTCTGAATCATCGAAATCCCATCGTTGGCATTTCGAATGCCCTGCGCTTGGGACCTGAGCTGGCCTCTCATTCGTTCGGAAATCGCCAACCCTGCAGCATCATCCGCGGCCCGAACGATACGCGAACCGGATGATAATTTCTCAATGCTCTTCGTCTGAGCAGCATTGTTCAAACCCAGCGTACGCTGAGAAGCAAGAGACTGAGTATTGGTATTAATTCGTAAACCCATATCCACCTCGACACACACGTCTCCATCCCGTCGAATTTCAACGCCGCCAGGCACAGGAATGCACCTGAAGACGAGGGAATCCCCCGAAACAAAGACCAAGTTAAATTGGCAGGAATTTGCTGTACCCCTGCCGGAGCCCTCCCTCTAGGGAACCATTCCCTACAGAGCGCCCCTTGTTCATAGATCATTTCGGTCTGGTACTGATGGAACTTTAGACTTAATAAGTCAGGTATGTGCGCCAGCGAAATGACTTACGTTCTACGATCTAACTATTGAATTACACGCAGGAAATGATATCTGCCGCTGAATAGGGATCAATTTTGCGCTCGGTCAACTGCTCCAAAAGTTCCTCACCCGACCGAGTACTGAACGCTCCCTCAATCGTTAGATTGAGTCTCTCAGTCAGGATATCTGTCACTTCTTTCTTCAAAAACAAGCGACTCTTCTCGATCCGCTTTCCTGAGTGCGTCAGATACTCCTGATGAGCCAATAAACGATCCAGTAGATCTGAGGTCCCCACGTCTCGAAGAGCGTCCGTTTTAAGAACCGGAACCTCCCAACCCTGATTCGATCCGTCAGGCCCCATTCCCAGCATGAGCGTGATCTCGCGGACAAGCTTGTCCGACTCGGGGCGATCACTCTTGTTCACCGCAAAAACATCTGCGATCTCCATCAGGCCGGCCTTCATGACCTGAATGGAGTCGCCACTCTCCGGCACCAAAACCACCAGCACCGTCTGAGCGAGCTTCAAAATATCGAGCTCAGTCTGACCCACGCCTGCCGTCTCTACCAAAATGACATCAAACCCAGCGGCATCCAGAACCAGCACGACCTCTTTCGTGGCAATCGAGAGACCGCCGTGCTGCCCGCGTGTTCCGAGCGAACGAATAAACACACCCTCATCCGAAACATGGTCCTGCATCCGAATGCGATCACCGAGAATGGCTCCACCCGTGAAAGGGCTCGACGGATCAACCGCTACCACTGCCACGCGAAGTCCACGCTTGCGCAGATGGGCCGTCAGCCGATTGACCAGGGTCGACTTCCCGGCGCCCGGGGGGCCGGTTATCCCCATCACCTGCGCCGTCCCCGTCAAGGGGTACAGAATCCTCATGACCTCCCCGACATCGCCGTCGCGGTTTTCAACTTTTGAAATCAAACGGGCAAGGGCCAGCCGGTTCCCGGCCCTCATCTCTTCGACGAGCTTCATGATTCCGGGTCTAGCACAACCGCCGACTGCCGATAAGAGATTGATGGATTCGAATGAAGCTGTCAGAGGATTGATCGCCTACCTGTTCGCCGGGAGCATCCCTATCGCGGCCTTCGCCCTCTGGCTCCAGTATTTCGAAGGCTACCTGGAGGTGGCCGCTCAGGACCGAGGCCAGACGCCTCCGAACACCCCACAAGAACTCAGCAGACTCAGGACGGCGGGAATCTACACGATGGTCGCCCAAGTCGTCATCTACATCGCATCCTCGCCCCTGCGGGAATCCTACTGGTGGCAAGCCGCCGCATTTTTCGCGATCACGCTCGTCGGCCAGAACCACCTTCAAAGCCGGATGGAGGCCAAGCTCCGCAAAGACGGCGCGACCGCCGCCGAGTCTTTCAACTCGAGCCTTCGTCTGATCCTCTGGAACATCGGCAGCATCGCCGCGTATCTCTTTCTCGTTCAATTCTGCGCGCTCCTCTGCGCGCTTCTCTCTCAAGCGCTTCATCTTCCGGCCACCATCGGCCTCACTCTCACGTTGGCAGGAGGCCTTTTCGGAATCGTGAGCGGTCTTCTTCTCACCTTTGCTCTCGCGCCGCTCCAGATCCGAAAATCAATGAGATGCTCCCCGGTAGAAGACCCCGAACTCCTCCGGCTTCTCCGAGCTTGTTTCACCCAAGCTGGGATCGCGGAACCCAGCCTGTTCATCGTCGATACGCCCCATTCCAACTGGAACAACGCCTGGGTGGCCGGCTTCTCCCAAGGCAAAGGCATTTTCAAACCCGGCCTTTTCCTTACTCGCCCTACCCTGAGAAACTTCAACCTCGCCGAGCTCGAAGCGATCGTGCTCCACGAAATCAGTCACATCGCGCTTCAGCATCTCCGTAAGCGCTTCCTTTATACCGTACGCCTTCTCGCGCTTTCATCCACCTTGCTGGGCATCGGAAGCGTACTGGCTCTTCAACTGCTCCCCCCCGGAACCCAAGTCGTTCCGGTCCTTGCACTCGCTTTCTTTTCCCTGTTCTGGCCCATGAAATGGGTGCGCGCCCAGGTCACCCGGCAAGAATTCGAGGCCGATGAAACGGCCGTCAGACGTTTCGGCGTCTCACCCGAGAAATTCGCTCATGTCCTCAAGAAACTCGCCGAATTAAATCAACTCCCCGGCGCCCCATCGACGACTCAACCAAATGCCTCAGGACATCCGACGCTTCAGGAGCGGCTCGCCCGCCTCGAAACGCTGCAAGCTCCGCCTGCCCATTCACCAGCGGATGAGAGTCGCAGAGCCGCTTGATGTCCCACAAGTCGCGAAAAAGAAGCCTTCGACACGCGCTCTGGGTTAGTTTGGCTCTCCATGGCATATTCATTTTAACCATCGGAACTCTCGATTTCGGAAAGACACCACGAACATCATCCATAAGCATGCTCGTCGAAATCGCCAATCATCACCCAGACAAAGCGACGAACACTCGGCGGGTTCCCTCGCACCCTAAAAATGCGAAAAACCAAACTAAAACCATAGAAACCATAGAAAAAAGTGATTCTCAAAAATCCCCAGAGCTGCCTCAAGCGTCCGAGCCGGTGATCGATTCCTCGCCAGGAAATCCTCAGAGCGCCCTACAAGCCTACATCGCCGATTTTTCCCAGATGCTCGATCGAAAAAAATTCTACCCGAGAAATGCTCTCTTACGCGAGGAAGAGGGGAAGGTCATCGTCGCGCTCTCCATTCTGACAGATGGAACCATCGTTGAGTTGACTGTCGAAGAGCCCAGCCCCTATGACTCCTTGAATCGAGCGGCCCTCCAGGCCGTCCGGGACCTCCCTCCCCTCGAACCACTTCCTTTCGGGGCCCCAAGTAGGGTCCACGTCCACATACCACTGGAATACAAACTCAGCAGATAGCTGCTTTTCATTTGCAAATAAATTGCAACAACTCATTTGCATGGATATGCCTTCAATATGAAGATCCGGCTTATTCTTCTTTACCTCTCCATGATGCCCCTTCTGGCTCTGGCGGAAGAAATGGATGAGTTCGTTACGCCTGCGATCTCCGTGCTCGGGCGCACAGGAGAAGAAAAATCAGGGACCGGCGCACACACCCCGACCGTGAGCGAAATCTCTGGACTGAGACTCGAAAGAAAAAGAGCCGCTACACTGGGCGAAACCATCTCACGCGAGGCTGGCGTTACCTCCTCTTTTTTTGGCCCAAACGCGAGCCGCCCCGTGATCCGCGGGATGGATGGCGAGAGGCTGAAAATTCTCCAGGACGGCCTGGGAACACAGGATGCATCGGGAACAAGTCCGGACCATTCGGTCTCACTCGATCCATTGCTCATTGAGCGCATAGAAATAGTTCGTGGGTCTGGCTCATTGCTCTATGGAAACAGCGCAATCGGCGGCGCGGTAAACACGGTGAGCAGCCGGATCCCCGAGAAGCTTGAATTCGGAACCTTGCTCAAGGAGAATTCTCGCCTCTCCTCGAACGATCTAGGGAGATCGATGGGTCTCGTATTCGGAAAAAGCTTTGGGAGGGTGGCTCTCCATCTCGACGGGATGACTCGGGCCTCGAATGACTACGAGGTTCCAGGGTTCCTTCGCTCACTTCGCCTCCGAGAAGCCGCGCCACTCGCCGCGGGAACGGAGGAAGCGCATGGGCGCGTCCCCAACAGTGGCGCCCAGGCTTTAGAGGCAGGAATCGGAACGAGCTATGTCTTGGACAATGGATACATGGGCGCGTCTTTTTCAGCCTTTGGAACCCAGTATGGAACAGTTGCTGAACCGGACATAACCATTCATATGAACCGCCAGCGTCTGGAATCCTCGTCTGAACTCCGCCAACTCGGAGAGCTTGAGTCGGTCCGCATCAAAAGTGTGGTTTCCCGATACCAGCATCAAGAAATCGAAGGAGGCGATCAAATTGCCACCACCTTTATGAATATCGCCACGGAAAATCGGGTTGAATTCAAGCATCGCCCCATGGCTGCGTTCAGCGGAATCCTGGGTATTCATCAAAAATACTTCAACCTCAGTGTCGCGGGCGAAGAGGCATTCATTCCGACCACACAGAATTCCTCATTGGCCGCCTTTCTCCATGAGGAAGGCGCCTTGGGTGATTTCACGCCTTCTTTTGGTCTGAGATTCGACCCGTCCTGGATCTATGCACAGACAGATAGCCGATTCGGATCATCCGTAAAATGGTACGCTCCAGGCAGCATGGCCATCGGCGCCCTCTATCGGGTGGGAGCGGGATTTTCTCTCGGATTGAACAGTTCCCTTACCTCTCGCGCTCCCAACTACCAGGAGCTCTTTGCAAACGGCCCCCATTTAGCCACCGGTATCTTCGAAGTAGGGCGCTCCGAATTTGCTCTCGAGGTGGGGCGCTCCCTCGAGCTTTCCGTTCTGCACGAGTCCCAATCCGGACAGGGACGGATCAATTTATTCGCTCAAAGTTTCGCCAACTACATAGCTCTTAACCCCACGGGCACAACGGACGCGTCTTGGTTACTACCGATATACGAATATCAAGCCGTCAACGCATTCTTTGCCGGGGCAGAGACTGAATATCACCAACGACTTCCCTGGAAAGTCGGCCCAGGCTTCTTTGAAGTTGACGGAAAAATTGATTTTGTACGAGGGCTGATTTTTACCGACACCACCACATCCCTACCCAGAATTACACCGATCCGCGAAACCCTCGGAATCACCTACAGGGTCCCGTGGGCCTTGGCCGAAGCTGAACTTCAACGTTCAGAAAAACAGCTCATGACTGCTCCGGGCGAACTGCCAACGGACGCCTATACGCTACTCAACGTCGGGATAGAAGTCCCTCTGGAAATATCAGTCGTCAACCTGCGATTGCTCGCCCGCCTGAATAACGTCTTTGATGCCGAGGCCAGGAACCACGTCTCCGTCCTCAAGGATCGAGCACCCCTTCCGGGAAGGAACTTTATCGTGGGCCTGCAGGGCCAACTCTAGGGCCCTTGCCTCCCAAGGCTGACTTTTTATGACAAGAGTCACAAATAGCAAAAAATTCCAACGAATGACGAACATCGCGAAAACCTAAACGCACGACTTCCTCAAGCAGGGACTGGGGAATGCAAAGATCCACGGGTTTCGTCGACCGACATCTTCGACAAACGATATGGTGATGGTGATGCGATTCGGCAAATTCATAACGAGCAACCCTATCACCTAGGTCGCAGCGACGAACCAAGCCCTTCTCATCCATATCTTGAAGGACACGATACATCGTAACTACATCAAAACGAGAGCCTCCCTTTCGTCGATACAATTCCTCCGCGGAAAAAGGACCATGCTCCCGTCTCAACTCACCAAGAACCCATAGACGTGCGTCTGTCACTCGAAGGCCAACGCCTCGAATCAGACTCGTCAATACTGCATGCTGCTCCATAGAAAATGGGGAACGAATCATGATTCGACTGTCTATCGAGATTACATCATTATGCAACCCACTTGCGATCAAGGAATAGGGCTACTCCGGCTGAACGACCTGATCGCCATTCAAGACCGCGGAGGTCGCGGATTCAACCTCTGCCGGCGCTCCAGCAGAAATTTTTGCGGCCGACGCCTCATGCAAATCTGCGCTCACAGGGGGCGGAATCGCCGCCGGCTCGCGAGAGAGCGGATCCGGAGTCGCCTCCTCCGTCGGCACACCCTGCGTGACGAGGGTCTCGCTCGGCGGGGAACCCTCACCCTCAGGTCTCACCGATGGTGCCGCGGGGTCGAGAGGATCTGGAATGTCGGCCCGGGCGGCGGCGGGCTCGCCAGTCGGCCCTTCCGCCCCATCCACCGGCGCCGTGACCGCATCGTCCGGCCGAATAATTCCATACTTGGTCAGCACGCTCGTCGCGCTCTCGTTATTCGGGCGAACAGCGCCAAAGGGACTCGACGCTGAAGCTAATTCCTCCGTCGAGCGTGGCGTCATCTCCAAGCGTCGATAAAACACATATTCACTGAGACGCTTGTATCGATTCACGGCCCACCGCATGTACCGGGTATCCGCGAACTCCTGCATGAACGCCCGGGCGATGGGCGTCAAAAAAACGTAGGTAGTCAGAACGTCCTTCTGCTTCTCATCGAGATAGACGTCATTTTTCAACTTGTCGTCGAGCGCCAAAAGTTTACCGTAGAAACACCAGTGATACTTGAGCGGGTCCCGCTTCACGAGCTCCCGCGCACCGGTCTGCTGCTCTTCCTTACTATTGGTGCGTTTGCGCAAAAGTATGAAATCCGCATCACAGTTCATGACCTGCTCGGGCGAGGGCGCCTTTAAATCAGTGAAGATCGCGATCAGATCGGCCCGATCCAGTCCATCCGGATGGGGCACCTGAACATACTCGGGCGGCAGCTGAGGCAGGGGCCCGATGGGGTCGGTCTGAATACTCGAGCAGCCAACCCCAACAAGCAGCGCCACACCGACAAATTTCAGACGCTGAACACTCTTAGAACGCATCAGACCCCTCTCCTCACAATACGTCTCGGCAAAAAACGCCCACTCCCTAAGTTCCCTCAAGACGAATTTCCATATGACCGATGATGCCAGTGAGGAGAAACCTCAGGGCCCTTATGCGTAATGTCGGAAGTAGAAAACTACACGTCAATCTCTCGGCACTCTTGGCGTCGATTTTCGTCCTCTGCACCGCGAGCTGGGGAGCGGACGCCCCTCCACCTCCCGAGGCAGAGGCACCAAAGAAATCCGCATCTACTGACGGCAAAGGGGTACGAAACTTCTACGAAGTCCTTCAAGACCTGGTCTCCGATTTCGAGTACGACCTGAAGAACGGCGAAGTCGAAGGACTCAAAAATCTGGCGATCCGCAACCTTGCGACCAGCGAGAACATTCCGCCTTCTTTCAAAAACCATCTCGAACTCGTCATCACCGAAAAGATCCTCAAGACAACCAAGAGTCGGATTCTCCAATGTTTGCCCTGCCGATCCAAACGCACGACGCTGGACGGCGAGCAGGTCACGATTAGCTCGGCTGAAACGAATCCAGTTGAGTTAGCCCGCATCGCAAAAATGGCAGGCATCGAACACTTCATGGATCTCGCTTTCTCCTATCAACCCAGCGGCATGGTCCTCTCCATGTACATTACTGAACCAGAAGGGGGCTCCATCGTCTGGTCGAGGAGCTATAACTCCGAGACCTCGAGGGCCTCTGCGTTCCGACGCGGGGTCGACTACAGTCAGATCGATGACGCGCGCAAGCAGATGGAATACACTCCTATGCTTCAGTTCAGAACCACGATCTATTACATGTTCCAGCCGGACATCGGAGGCCTCTATACAGGCTGCCTCGGCGCCGGCCTTCGTTTGATGGAACGGTATAACAATCGCAGAAGCGAGGTAGGCTTCGAGCTCGACTACTTCCTCGATACTTCGATTATCGCAGGCTCCGCAGCATCTGCAGCGACCGAGACCCGACTCTACCGCAGCGTCAATCTGACCATGCTCTTCATGCATGCCTGGAACCTGATTGGCGAAGAGGAGAACTTCAATAAAGCGCGAGGCAGCATCTTCGCCGGAGTGGGTGGAACCTATGCCTCAGGATTCCTCGGTGGGCTCATTCGGGCCGGCTATGAATGGCGCCTGGCAAAACATTGGGCGGTCAGCGGAAACCTCGGTTACCGCCCCCCCAGCACAGCTTTCTTAAACAGTACGGCCGTCGGGGCCGTCCACGGAGTTGAATTCGGACTAGGGATCAGCGGACTTTTCTAGAAAGGAAAGACATTGAAAGAACGAAAGAACACTCAGCACAACAGGAAACGAAACGGCACTGAGCGGGCGTGGATCGCTTTCACCGCGCTGTCTTCGCTCGCGCTGACTTCTCCTGGATGCTCCACCTTCCGAAGCATCTTCGCTGCGGATGCCGCAAAGAGCCGCCAGACCCCCATTGGCAACCCGTTTGTCGACTACGTTCAAAATTCAGACAACAAGGAAAACATCATCCTTAGGACTAAAAAAGGCGATCGCTCGTTGGAAATCGAGCTTCCGGGATCGAACGCCGCCATGACTGACTTCGTGATTCCGATGTCCCCCTCGTTCGGCGATTCAAGCGGTCGCGGACTCGCTTCCTCATCCTCCGCCCATTCGGATCCTGAAAATGATCAATCCTTCAGGGAGAGCAAACCCAGTCTCACTGATCGCGAGATCACGTCCCAATTTCCAACGATCACTCCGGGCCAAGAGGGCGACCAACGCGAGGTCGAAGTGGGCCTCGGACTCAACGTAACTGATGACGAGACCCCAGCCGCTGACCGCAGCTACCTCGCCTCAATGGACCACATCAAGCAGCTCTTCAAGTTCGGGCGAAATGAAGCGGGACTGCTCGAGATCGACGAGATGCTGCATGCATATCCTACCGATCCAAAACTTTATCAGATGCGTGGAACGCTTCTTGACCGAGTCGGCCGTTCCGACATGGCACTGAAATCGTGGAATCAAGCATTGAGGCTCGAGCCAGGCAATCAAGCCCTGCGACGCTTCATCGAACGAAAACAAAAAGCCAGGGACTTGGCTTCGCACTAGGTGGGTGAATTATGATGAAATCACTGAAATGGATGTCAGTTCTTCTCAGCCTCCTGCTGGTAGGAGTTGCTCACGCCGCAAACTCCGCCAAGGAAATGGAGGGCGTACAACGAGCCGCCGAACTCCACGTTAGAAATCTACTCGAACCCCTACTCGACAAATATTGCCGCGATCAATGCAAATTGATGTCGGTCACGGCGCAGGTCGACCTCGAGAGCCCTGATCAACTCGCGCCTGGTTTCGACGATATTGATCCAAGAAGTCAAGTAAGGCTCATGGCCTCGTCGGCGCGCGCTAAAATTTTGATGGATGAAAAGGTAGGGCCCATCTCGCGCGGGAAGCTCATGGACCTGGTACAGCAGTACCTCGATACCTTAGATTTCCCGGTTCGGGTAGAAACCCAAATTGCTCACTTTCCGCAGCCAATCGGTTCGGCGAGCAAAGTGGCCGAGCTACGAGATCGCGTCAGCAAACAATTCAAAAACACCCTCGAAGATCTTTTTCGTCAGTTTTGCCCAGAGCAATGCATGCTTGCCGATTACGAGCTTCAAACGGAGGTCGTGAATAGCGAAGAGGCGAGCTATGGCGGAAGCCGTGAATTTGTCGAGGACGGCGGTATCGCCATTCGGGTCAAAAACATCACCGGCACCCTCCTCGTCGACGACGACCTGCTACCAGAGGAGCGCAACAACGTCCTCGAGATGGCCAAACTGAAAACAAACTATCTCAAAAATGTCACAATGAATCTGCGTTCCCTCAAATTTCCGAAACCGGTCGGACTGATGGGATCCAACGGCCTCGCCGGGAATGGTCGTGCCGGTCGAAGTCTTGCTTCAAATAATTCCTCAAACGACACTCGTGACTCAAAATCATTGCTAAACGCGACGGAAACTCGAACTAACTCCCTGGAGGAAAAAAATTCCTCCTCCCAAACCAACACTAACCAGAACAGTTCGAACGTCAACACGGAGAACAAGAGCTCCTCCAACGAAACCAATGCCCGCCAGGAACGCTACGAGCGGTTCGAGAAAATTGAACGTGTTGAAAGCGGAGACGCGGTTCAGAAGGAACTTCAAAAATTCAAGGTCTTCGGCCTCATCTTCGCATGCTCCGTAATTTCCCTGTTGATCTTTCTCGCGATGGCCAGTTATCGCCCCCGGGCGTCGGCCGGCGGCTCAGGCGTGACCCGTATCATTCAACAGCTCGCGTCGGACCCCATCACGGCAAGCTCAGGCCCCACGGTAGGCTCTTCGAGTAGCGCAGGAGACGACCGAACAGGTCTGGTCGTCAAGCGTTACGAAATCGAACGACTAAAAGACGAACTCATGGGAGTATTCGCGCAGCAACCTCGTGTCGCGAAACAGGTTTTTTCGAGAATCCTCACAGAAGAGGGCGTCGAAGTTACCGCCCAGTACGTGAATATTTTCGGAGAAAGCGTGGTCTTGGATATGCTTCGCGATCCGAGCCTACAGAACGACATGAATGAGCTGATGGAGTACTACGCAAAAAATCCCATCTCCCTCACGGACGACGAACGCCTGGAACTGCTCCAAGTGCTCCATAACCGGACTATCGCCGGAAAACTCGTGGTCATGGGCTCCCGCTCCTCTCAGCTCTTTGACTTCTTGGCCGACATGGACGGCCTGCAGATCATGGAACTCGTACGAAACGAGTCACTGACTGTGAAGTCGATTGTCATGACCCAGTGTGATCATCAAAAACGCCAACAGATCTTTACCCAGATGGACGAACGCCATCGCATGCAGCTCATGACGGAGCTTTCGAGGATCGACTATCTGCCACGTGACTACATCACGAATGTCGCCAACGCGCTGAAGCGGAAGCGCCGGGAGAATCCGAAACTCAACACCGAGGCGTTGCCCGGTTCCGAGGTACTCCTTACCCTCCTGGAACGCACCGGACCCGACGTGCAAAGAACCGTGGTCAAGAGCCTCGAAGCTTCAAATCCGGAAAGCGCGAGAAACCTCAAAGCGAAGCTCGTCAGCACCGACACCCTTCGCCATCTGCGGGACGGCCAGCTACTCGAGGTGGTTCTCAGCCTGAAACACGACGAGTTACTGCAGTTCTTAAAAGGCGCCGCCAACGAACTACGGGCATCCATCTTTTCGAAGTGTCCAAAAGACCTGGTTGCGGAGCTTGAGGAGGAGCTGGGTACCGTCCAGCTGCTCAGCAGGGAGACCTATATGGCCGTTGAGCGCAAGATCCTCAATCGGCTGAAAATCATGGCCAACGAAGGCCTGGTCAATCTCGTCGAAACGAATGAGCGCATGTTTGCCACAGCCGGGGGCGGGGTAACCGGTTTCGTCGAAGCCGGTCCGGCGGATGCCACCCAAGCCACAACCTCCGGAATTACACCAGGAAAGGCGTCTGGATGGTAGATTTCAACGGAAGACCTGATGTCCCGATGCTGAAGGAGGTCAAACTTCTGCAAGTCTTTGACGATGCGGAACTCGCCGAACTCCTCACTCTGGGCACGCTCGGACAGTTCGAGGCGCATGGCAACATCGTCATCGAGGGCGAAATGACCTGGGGCCTCTACGTCATCCTCGATGGCCTGGTCGGCATCTTCAAAACCAACAAGCTGAGCGGTGACACCTTTGACATCGGCCAGATGCGTACCGGTCAATATTTCGGAGAAATGTCCCTGATCGACGAAAACCCGAGATCGGCGACCGTTCGTGCCCTCACTGAGACCTATCTCTTCAACATTCCCAAACAGAGCTTCATGGAGTTCCTGAGTCGCTCGCCTGACCGACGGCAGCGTTTTTACGAAACCTGCATTCGTGATCTGGCGCACCGACTCAAGGAACTCAGCGACAATTTCATCGAAACCCAATACCAACTTTGGAAAACCGCGATGCAAAAGCGGTCGGAGGCGGCATAAAATGAATTTCTCTTCAATTATCGGAATTTCTATCGGAATCGCGGTCATGTACTTTGCCCTGACCAGTACGACGGACAACTTGAAATTCTTCCTGGACGTCCACGGAATTTCAATCGTGCTCGGAGGCACCTTGGCCGCGGCGAGCATCAGTTTTCCGATCCTCAAAGTCCTTTCACTACTCAAAGTCTTCTTCCTACGCGTCCTCGGGGCGAACAAGGTCGATTATTTCGGTGTAATCAGCCAACTCATGGAGCTTAACAAGAAAGCAGCCAACGGACTAACGGGCATCAATGATTCCATCAGCACGATCAGGCATCCCTTCCTCAAGGAAGCCGTGACCCTCGTCGCATCAGGCGTTCTCACTGAAAAGGAAATCCGGCATGCTCTTGATCTCCGAATTCGAACGACCGAAGCCCGGTTTATGCACGAAGCCAACATGTTCCGCACCATAGGAAAGTTCCCCCCCGCGTTCGGACTTCTGGCGACAACGCTCGGAATGATCGCGGTTTTGCAGAAACTCGGCCAACCAGACAGCCAGAAGCTCATCGGCCCAGCCATGTCGATTGGATTGATCGGAACCCTGTACGGGATCGGCACCGCCAATTTAATATTTCTTCCCATCGCAGAAAATCTCACGGAAAGAACACAGGAAGAAATCAACCTGCGCAAACTGATCCTCGAAGGGGCCGTGATGCTCAAGCAGCAGGTCAATCCGATCGCGATGCGGGAGTCGCTCAACTCCTTCCTCCTACCTAAAGATCGAGTGATGCGAAAGGCCGCATAATGTCGATTTTTAAGAAGAAGAAACCACTTGAAGACCAAGACAGCGGGCCGCCGCCTGAGCATGCCAAACACGC
This sequence comes from uncultured Bacteriovoracaceae bacterium, assembly GCA_964363305.1. Classification (GTDB taxonomy): domain Bacteria; phylum Bdellovibrionota; class UBA1018; order UBA1018; family UBA1018; genus CAYIHX01. The sequence continues at coordinate 18,950 of CAYIHX010000016.1, forward strand.
GGCCGGGCACGACGACGAGTCGAACTGGCTCGTCTCCTACGCCGATATGATGACGCTCCTTTGCGGTTTTTTCATCATGCTCTTCTCGATGGCGAAGCTCGACGAGCCCAAGTACGAAAAGGTAAAAGAGTCGATCGCGAAAGAATTTGGGGGCGAATATAAATCGCCGACGGCTGATCTCGCGCGCTTCGTAACAGAGATTCTCCAAGAGGCCGGCGTGGAAAAAGAGATCTCCATCAAATCTGACCCCGGAGGGGTATCGATTACCTTCCAGTCGACGATCTTTTTCGACACTCTCAGCTCCGACATCCTCGTGGAGGGACAGCGTGTAATCGAAAAAGTGATCACAGCACTTTCCGAGCGGGAGCGGCTCAATCACGTCACCTACAAGGTTGTCATCGAAGGCCACACCGACTCACGCCCCGTGGTCTCAGGTGCCTACCCCACCAACTGGGAGCTCTCCGCCGCCCGGGCTTCACGGGTCGTGCGGCTCTTTCTCGAGCGGGGATTCTCGCCCAAGCAGATGGCCGCCATCGGTTACGCAGACACGTATCCCGAAAATGTTGAACGTTCCCCGGCGGGTGAATTTCAAGAAGCCGCAATGGCAAAAAATCGACGTGTGGTCGTGCGCATCCTCCAGCCGAAGACCGACTACATCCCCCTTCCTGACGTCACCACGGAAGAAATCCCCCCGGCACCTTCTGCCCATTGATTATGAAACCAGTTCTCCCGATCCTATAAGGGAGTAGGGAGAGGGAACGACATGCGTTGGAACTGTCCTCATTGCGGTATCGCACTCGCGGTCACAGACGAGAAGCTGAGTTCGAGTTGGACCTTCTCGCGCTGCTATAAATGCGGCGGCTTCGCGCTCGTTCGAAAAACCGACGTCAACCTCGTAAAAGTCGACCACGCTCCGATCGGAGAAAAGGTGATCCTTCCCGAGGGCAGCGAGACCCCGACCCTCAGTAGTACCGCGATGAAGAATCTCGCGGGTTTTGTCTCTAACGGAGGACAACCAAAGCCCACGATTCTGCCTGCTCGGCGGCGACCCATTACCCCTAATAAGGCGACCACGCCGCCCCCTTTCCAAGGAAGAGCGATTCCGATGCTGCCTCCCCCGCTGCCCCGCGTGGATGACGAAAAAGGCATCGCTCAGAAAATTCTGCCACTCGCGATGGCGCTAATGAGCGTGGTAGCCATGAGTTCTGGCTTCTACCTATTCAAGCAGGGACAAAATCTTTACCGCCGAAGCGTCGAACCCCCTACGACCGCTAAGGTCGCGCAGGCGATCAAGCCAGTCGTCTCCGGTGAGCGACTGATCGAGATCGACCAAGTCCGAGCGTCGGCGCAAGCCGCGCCAACTCGAAGCGCGACTCCGGCCACCACTGCTACCCCAGAACAAGATCCGGCCCCCCTTCCTGGACTCGTCATCCGGCCGAGAAGCGCGATGGTCATGCTACGGAGCGGCCCTGGAACCAGCTATAAGGAGCTGGGCTATGCCAATCCCTCCTTGCAATACGTAGTCATGGAATGGAAGGAGCGCTGGTTCAAAGTACTGATTCAAGACTCTCGGCAAACAGCCTGGGTGAGAAATGACCTAGTCACCCTCACTCCCATCACCGCAGCGAATGACTAAACCGACTTGACCTTCCGACGCGAGATGTACCATTTCAGAATGAGCAACAGCACCAATCCGATCGCCACGAACAGAATCCCGTATTCGAGCCGGCGGATGAATCGAACGACGGCATCAAACTCATCGCCAAAAAAATAAACCGCTCCCACAATGGTCGGGACACTCAAGAGAGCAGCGCTGCCATCACACAGAAAAAATGTTCGAAACGGGATATGAAGCGTCCCGGCCGAGAAAAAAATCGGCGCTCTAAAGCCCGGCATAAAACGCGCGAAAAAGAGGAGGATATTTCCACGCTGGTGAAATTTCGCCTGGACGATCGTGAGCCGCTCCTCCGACAAGAACCGCCTGAAGAACCACACCTTCGTCAGCTTCCGTCCGTAGGTGGATCCTAGATAGAAAATAAAACAATCACCAACCAAGACACCGAGAAAGCAAACTAAAATCATCCAGCCGAGATCCGTGGCGCCGTAGTAAGACATCAGCCCGCCGATAGCGAGCGTCACATCCTCCGGAATGGGCAATCCCAACCCACACGCTAACAGCACAGCAAAGACAAGAAAGTAAGGCCCTGGCCCACTCAACGTGAGAAGAAAATCGACGAAAAAATCCACGGACCTGAGCCTATCAAAGACCGCCCTCTCGAACCACCGTCGATTTATCAGTTCTTTTTTTGGAGCGGATGCGCGCTGCGGTATTCATCCAGCAAAGCCCCGAGATCCACATGGGTGTATTTCTGGGTCGTCGATAAACGTGAATGCCCTAAAAGCTCCTGAATAACTCGGAGATCGGCCCCGGCAGCCAGAAGATGAGTCGCGAAACTATGCCTCAGTCCGTGGGGGGAAATACTCTGCGTCGCGGCGATCCGTACCAGATGCTTCGCCACCATGCGGGCCACACTTCGTGCAGAGATGCGCCCCCCGCGATAGTTCAGAAACAAGGCCTGAGTCGGCCCTGCCAGAGCCACATCCTCCGAATAAAGCATCAAACTTTCTCGAAGCGCCTCTCCGAGCGGAAGCATTCTTTCTTTTGAGCCTTTCCCAAGCACCCGCAGCCAGCCATTTGAAAGATCAATGTCACTGCGGTTCAATGACACCACCTCACTCACTCGGAGTCCGGCCCCATACATCAGCTCCAGGAGAGCCCGATCTCGGCGGCCGAGGCTTCGGGACAGATCTGGCGCCTCCACCAATTCCCTCATGTCCTCTATTTTTAGAAAACGCGGCAGTTTTCTACTCGGACGAGGAGAGGGAACCAAGCTCCCGATGTCTCGAGTAATCCAACCCTGTACCCTCAGGTACTTGAGGAATGAGCGAATCGCCGCTAATCGCCGACAAAGGGAACTCCGGTCGTGCGTCTGGTAGAGCCCGCTCAGATAGCTCCTCAGATGGGCTGGCTTAAGAGATACGGAAAGCCCCATAGACGTCTCAAGTCCTTGTTTTTTAAGGACAAGAATCCAATGACTCAAATCCGAACGATACGCCCGCACCGTGTGCGGGCTCGATCCCCGGCGTTCTTCCAGATTTCTCAAAAAGAGATCAAGCGCTTCAGGCAAACTCACTCCTCGTATGATAAAGCCAAGCCCCATGCCGAAGCTAACGCCTTCTTCCCAATTTCCCACGGTCCACATTGTCGGTGCGGGCCTTGCCGGCAGCGAAGCGGCTTACTTCTTGGCCGAACGAGGTGTCCCGGTCCTGCTGCATGAAATGCGCCCTGCCCGCATGACCGAAGCCCACAAAACAGACCGGTGCGCGGAACTGGTTTGCAGCAATTCATTCAAATCGAAGATCACCCACTCGGCGCCAGGAATGCTTAAGTCTGAAATGAGGGAACTCAACTCCCTTGTTCTCTCCACGGCGGAGAAAACCGCAGTCCCTGGTGGAGATGCTCTTGCCGTCGACCGGGATATTTTTTCTGCTCTCATCACCAAAACCCTTTTGGAACATCCACTCATCGACCGCTCCACAGGAGAGATCAGTGCGCCCATTTCAGGCGCCATTACGCTTTTTGCCACCGGCCCGCTCACCTCGGACTCGCTGAGTGCGTGGCTGGCAAAAGCCACAGATCACTCTGACCTTTATTTTTACGATGCGATCGCGCCGATCATCGATGCCTCAAGCATCGACCCTGAGCATTCTTTTATCGCCAACCGTTACGGAAAGGGGGGAGAGGAGGCGTACATCAACTGTCCCATGAACGAGGAGGAATACGGAGCCTTCATCGACGCGCTTGCTACCGCCGAAAAAGTTCCTCCCAAAAACTTTGAAAAGGCGATTTATTTTCAAGGCTGCCAACCCATTGAAGCGATTGCGGCCACCGGACGAGAAAGTCTCCGCTTTGGCCCCATGAAGCCAGTCGGACTGACTGACCCCCGCGAAGGCAAGCGTCCTTTCGCGGCGGTGCAGCTTCGGCCGGAGAACCAGTCAAAAACGGCCTACAACATGGTCGGCTTTCAGACCAAGCTAAAGTATGGTGAACAGGCGCGCGTACTCAGGCTCATCCCCGCCCTTAGAAAGGCTGAATTTCTACGGATGGGATCCATCCACAGAAATACCTATGTGAACGGACCGAGGGTTCTGCGTGCTGATCTTTCGCTCAAGGGGCACCCCGCAGTCTACCTGGCCGGCCAAATCACCGGCGTCGAAGGGTACCTCGAATCCTCCGCGTGCGGACTCCTCGCGGCGCAATTCATCTGGCAACGGCTCCAAGGGAAAGCCCACGACGCTCCGCCAGCGAATACGGCTCTTGGCGCGTTACTTCGCCACATCACGGCGAGCGACCCGGAAAAATACCAGCCCATGAATGCATGCTTCGCCCTCATTGACCCTACGTATTTTGAGGGAGTCGCTGGATTGCCGCGCGACGAAGCCAGAAAAATGATGGCTGAGCAGGCCATTCTTCGGTTCCGCGACTGGATGAATTCCGCGTGAAGAGGGCACCTCGCAGCTGGGGTCCTGGCTTCATCGCGCTCGCCGCGTTTCTCTGGGCGACCGATGCGCTTTTTCGCATGCCAGCGCTCGATCATTTTACACCCACGGCCATCGTGTTCATCGAACACCTCCTCGCCGTCATCGCAATGACCCCGTTCATCCTTTACCGTCATCGCGCAAAGACCTTTGACCTCACTCGCTCCGAATGGATCTCGGCCATTTGGGTCGGCCTGCTCGGCTCAGGAGTCGCCACGCTGCTCTTTACGACCAGCTTCCAAACCCTGAACCCTTCCATCGCAATTCTCCTTCAAAAAATTCAACCCATCCTTGTTATTTTCCTCGCCGTCCTCTTCCTGAAAGAAACCATCACGATCGAGTTTATTTTCTGGGGCGCGCTTGCGATCGCCTCGGCCACCGCCTTAGGTTTCTCTGCCACCTCTTCTGACCTCCCCGCTTCCTCCACTTCTACCATGGGCGTTTTTTATAGTCTGGGAGCGGCATTCATCTGGGCCGTCTCGACCGTCGCAGGCAAGGTCCTTCTCAAACGTCACAGCGCCCCGCTCGCGACCTTTTGGCGCTTCGTCTTTGGCCTGCTTGGACTTTCAGTACTCGTCCTACTGGAAAGCTCCCCCTGGCTTCCTTCTCTGGGAGCAACAAACGTTTTTCTCGGCCTCTTGTATATCAGCCTTATTCCCGGGTTAGCCGCGATGCTCGCCTACTACGCGGGCCTGGATCGGACCCCAGCCTCGACCGTCACGATCATCGAGCTACTGTTCCCGATCTGTGCTGTCTTGCTCAACACGCTTTTCCTCGGAACCAGCTTAAATATCACTCAAACTCTGTCAGGGGCGCTGCTGCTGATCAGCGTTACCCTGGGTACTCGGGGGAATCTGAAACCCAATCCCCGCTCGCACTGAAAAAAAAGCCCGAGGTCCGGCCCCCCCTCCGTCCTGCGGATAGAGACTCGCCCCGACGAAGATGCGCTCAAAAAAACCATCAGAATTCAGCAAAATTCCAGCATTCGCCATTAATAAGGCAGAAGTCTTTCCATGAGCCCACCAGGTCTCGATCCCTCCGCCTGCCTCAGCGAAAATAAAATCAAATAAATGAACCGCAGGTAGCAGCGCCAACTGCGTCGTAGGAAATATTTTTCCATCCGTCTGACTTTTCAGAAAGGCGCCGCCCAAATGCGCGCGCACATGCAAGAGCGACCACAAGACTCTCATCGACGGATTCCAACTGAGGTGACCGGTCAAAAACGGATCTCGGAATTGGGCCCCCTTCAGCTCGGTCTGGACGTAGGCGCTCGCGCTGAACAACCAGGGGCGAAAAGTTCTGCCGTAATTTTTCGCTGGTGTCCGCGCGACTGCCTCTTGCGCGGCTACCAGCGTTTGCGGCCGGGCATCCGGATCGCTCCGAACCATCGCCATCACTTCCGGCTGCTGATACTCGAATTCCTTCAGGTATTTATCCTTATTAAACTTCTTCACCGCATCGATCTTATCCCCATCCGCGGAGACCGATTGCCCTTCACGAATCTTTACCGAATTGCCGGCAAGCAGGCTTGCGTCATCTTTCGCGACTTCCACGAGTCCTTCCAAGGTGTGGACTTCCGCAGTATTCAACCCTTCGGCCGCTTGAAAGACGAAATCCGTGCCACGCACGCCCATGACGGCCGCCCTGCTTCTCACCGCAAAGCGTGGGGGGCCGGAAGGGTATGCACCTTTCGGCTTAGGCACCATGCCGCGGACCTGGCCGTATGAAATCTCGTTCCACTGAGTCTCTCCGTTGTTTTTACCGAGCACGACGTCAGTGCCCCGACCCAGAAAAAGCTTCGATCCGTCGACGTATTTTATGACTGCGGAAGTATGGGGACCCGTTCGAAGGTGGTCCCCCACGTCAAGACGAGTCCCTCTCTCTGCCGTGGCGTTCTTTCCGTCGGATTTGATGACGACGATGACATGGTCACCCTCGACCGAAAGCACGATCGGACCGCCTTGCTGCGGTTCCGTTGCCGCCCAGGCCGAAACCACGCCAAAAAAGACCAAAGTTACAATACTGGTTCGCATTCCATCGCGTTGACTCACGCCTCGAGCGTATTCGAAATCTTTCCCTTTGAAAACAACAGGCTTTCGTCATTAGACTCGGAGTCATGAAATACAAACGACGCATATTTCTGATCGACAAACCTTTCCAGCTCCGGTTCTCGATCTACACGGTCACCTGGGTTGCGGCACTCGGGATTGCCTATCCTCTGATTATTCAGAATATGGTCGACGCCCTCATCAAGGTGATGCGCGTCACCGTCGATGGTCCGGGCCTCACACAGCTCCTGGAGCTAAAAAAACAAGTCACGCAGCAGCTCATTATTAGCCAAATCGGTGCGGTTATCGTCATTTTTGTCATCAGCATCTTTGTGTCTCATCGAATCGCCGGGCCCATCTACAAAATGAGAAAATTTTTCAGCGACCTCGCGAAAGGCGATTTCAGTCAATCTCTCCACTTCCGAAAGACTGACTACTTTCAGAACCTGGCCCAGGACTACAACTCCATGGTAAGTGGCCTTCGTGCCCACTATACTAAAAACTTTGACGCCGCCCACGCTGCACTCGCCCGTCTGGAGGCATGCGCGCCACGAGCGGGCGAAGCTCGCAAAGAAGTGGACGAAGCCATTTCTCTTCTACGCGAGATCCGCGAGCGGTCCGAAAAACGCACCGCACAATAGCCCACCCAGTCGTCATGAGTGAAAGTTTGATTCGCTTCAGACCCCATCGGCTCTCCATCCTGATTTGCCTCCTCTCTACTCACGCATCGTGGGCTGCGAGAACCCCGCCTGCCCCCCCGGTCACCTGGGAAACCCGAGTTACGGAATCTGGTCAGCCGATCGACCTCATTCTTGAAAAGGCAAAAAAAACCAGACCCGACCTGAACGCGAAAGCATTGAAACAAGCCTCCGTGGCTCTTGCTGCGCAAAAATGGCTCGCCGCCAGGGCAACTGTCCAAAAAGTAGTGAGAGACCGGGTGTACGGCCCGCTGGCCAGTCGCCTGATCGGTCAAACCCACCTCGGTCTCGCATTGCAAAGACTCAAGGAAAAGCAATGGGCAAACGCTGAAAGCGCCGCGCGATACGACTATGCGTCGTCGGAGGATAGCGGCCGCGCCAACCTCATCATCGGCGAAAGCCGATCCAAACGAAAACTTCATTCGACGGCCCTCGATGCCTTCCACGATGGTTTCCAAAAGCTCCTCGGGGCGGGGCGCCTGAGTTCCGTTGAGGTCTCGGCCATCAGCTCATTCGCGGAAAGTTGCGCGACGACCAAACGGCTATTCTGCCGAGTATGGATTCAGAGACTTCTTGCCCTCTACCCGAAGGACTCCGCCGAATTCGCGGCTCTCCAAGGCCGATTCCCGGAGCAGGCCTTGCAGCTCAAATCGTCCTGGTCTGGATCAAAACTCACTCAAGCCTACAAAGCACCTGACCCGGACCAGACTGCCTTTGATGCCGCTTTTGACTTCATTCTCCAGCGGCAATATTCGCGTGGAACGAAAGATCTCCAGAAATTTCTGGATGAATTTCCCCGCTCCCAACATCGACACCGGGCTCGTTTCTGGCTCGCGCAAGCGCTCTCCACCCATAACGATCACGAACGCGCCCAACGTCTCTTCGAGCAGGTGATTCGCGATGCGCCTCTCAGTTTTCACGCTCTCGCCGCCGCTCTTGCCCTCGGAGTCACCCCTGAAACGGCCATCTCGGCGACGCTCCCCAATGCGCAAAGCTTTGATGCGAATCTGCAGCCCGCCGATTACATCCGTATCGAGCGAGCCGAAGGGCTTCTCGCCGTCGGCGCGCGCGATCTCGCTGCCGACGAGCTTCGGGAGTTTCGAGCAAAAGATTCTCTCTCGAATGGCTTTCTCTACTACCTCGCAGTCCTTGCAGGTCAGGTCGGCGCTCACCTCACCTCATTTGGCGCCCTGAGTGAACTGATCAACCGGGGCGCTGATGCAGCCTATTCGTCTCATGCCCTCCCTCTGGTCTTCCCTTCCCCCTACTATGATCTGATTCTCAAAACCGCGGAGTCATTTGATCTCGACCCTTTGCTCGTATTGAGCCTCATCAAGCAAGAAAGCGCTTTCGAAGCAGGAATCGCCTCGTCGGTCGGCGCCCAGGGGCTCATGCAACTCATGCCAGCCACGGCAGCCGATACTGAGCCCGGCCTTGAAAGAGCACGGCTAAGCGAACCTGAAACCAATATTCGGGTGGGTGCCCACTACCTAAAAAAAATGCTCAGCCGCTTCAACGGCAATGTGGCATTCGCGCTCGCCGCATATAACGCAGGCCCTGGAGCAGTGGACCGTTGGATTCGCGAAAATCGCGCGAACCGGGGCCTCCTAGAATTTATCGAACAGATTCCTTATCGCGAGACTCGTGACTATGTCGGCTCGATCATTCGAAATTATTTCTGGTACTCGCGGACTCTCGCGAAGGAACCGCTGCGCGACCTCGACCGTTTCTATCTCGCACAGGCCATCCAGCCGGTGCCAACGCCATCTACGATTCCATTGCTGATACCGATACCCTCGCTACCGAACGAGCCGATACCGCAGCCACAGGCCGGACCCGGCGGAATTTAGGCCCGCCTATTTGATGTAAGGACTCGTACCGGCGTCATGATCAGTGACATCCAGAACCTCATGCACACTGGGCAAATGCGCCTTGAGCGTCTTCTCGATCCCCTGTTTAAGCGTCATTTGAGCCGCTCCGCATCCCTGACAACCCCCGCTCAGACGGAGAGAGACCCGCCCCTTACTGAAGTCGACCAGCTCGGCTCGGCCTCCGTGCCCCGCTAATCCGGGATTGATCAAGTCTCGCAAAACTTGCTCGATCTTTTCCCGGTCGCCGCCTCCACCTGAACCTGAAGAGACCACCGCCGGAGCGGGAATTACATCTCGCGCCGCTTCTTCACAATAAGCCCGCAGCTTCTTGTACGGATAAATCCCAGTGGAATGATCATCCGAAAAAGTGACCGTCAAAGCGTAACGACCTACGGCCGATAAGCTCAAAATCCGGATGTCGCCCGGGACCGAAAAAGGATTCAAGATCCTCTTGCCACTGTTCTCATCAATGCAGGCCGCGCATCCGCAACGAATCCGCAAACTGTAGGGATGAAAAACCGACTCCTTCCCCTCGGGCCACACCACCCGAAGCTTGCCGTCCTCGGTCAAGTTCACTTCGCGCGGCTCGCCCATCGAAACATCGAGGCCCATTGAAACAATCTGCGTCTCAAGCTGAGCAGCGAGAGCACGAAACGCAGCAGCCGCTGGAGATTCTTTCGCGGACTCAAGGATCGAAATGCCCGAATCTCCGCTCATCATCACCGCCGGATCGAGAGGGACCGCGCCCAAGAAAGGCAGCTTCTGCTCAGCTGCCAGCGCCTGCCCGCCGCCTGTTTTAAAAATGGCGGTCTCCTCGCCGCAGTGGGAGCAGGTGAAGCCACTCATATTCTCGATCACGCCCAAAATAGGCACGTTGACCTGCTGGAACATTTTCAAACCCTTTTTCGCGATCCCCATGGCCACCTGCTGCGGCGTCGTCACGATGATCACCCCCGAAAGGCGGGCGTGCTGCGCTAACGTCAGTTGGACATCACCGGTGCCCGGAGGCAGATCGAGAAGAAGATAATCCAACTCTCCCCAGGCCACTCCACCGAGGAACTGGTGAATCATCTTCACCGCCATCGGAGCACGCCACACGACCGGACCATCGTTGGGCACCAGCAAACCCATCGACATGAACTTTACGCCCTGATTCTCCGTCGGAATCAGCAGCCCCTGCTCATCTGTTGATCCGCCCTTGCCGACTAGCCCCCCCGAACCCAGCATTCCAGGCTGACTCGGGCCGTAGATATCCGCATCGAGAATCCCCACTCTGGCGCCCTGAGCACGTAGCGCATGGGCCAGGTTAGTGGTCACCGTAGATTTACCTACCCCACCCTTGCCACTCGCGACCGCGATGATGAAGCGCACCTTCGAAAGGGCGGGCTGGGGCTGATTCTGCTCTGTGGGTCGATTCATAGATCCCTCACTAAACCGCGAACCTGAAATGCATGATGTCACCGTCGCGCACCACGTACTCTTTGCCTTCGAGCCGCAAGGCGCCTGCATCCCGAATCGCGGCTTCACTTTTATATTTCATCAGATCGTCAAAGTGAAATACCTCCGCCTTGATGAATCCCTTTTCAAAGTCAGTGTGGATCACCCCAGCGGTTTGGGGCGCCTTCCAACCCTTCTCGAAAGTCCAGGCGCGAACTTCAATTTCGCCCGCGGTAAAATAGGTCTGTAGTCCGAGCAACTCGTAACCGGCTCGGATCACCCGGCTCAGGCCCGGCTCCTCCATGCCCATCTCCTTCAGAAAATCAGCGCGATCTTCCGCCGCTAACTCAGACAGTTCGGCTTCAATCTTCCCGCAAATGGGTACGACCGGGCTGCCTTCCGCTTTTGCGTGTGCCACGACCTTCTTCACGAGGGGATTTTCAAAGGGATTGGGCGCACTGTCCTCATCGACGTTCGCGACGTACATGACCTTTTTGGCGGTGATGAAATGATACTCGTAAATCGCGGCAAGCTCTTCAGGAGTCAAACCGAGCGAGCGAACGGGATTGCCGGCTTCAAGCGCCGCTTTTACACGCTGGAGAACGCCCAACTGCGCAGCGGCTTTTTTATCACCTGAACGGGCCTGCTTCTCCACATTTGAGAATTTCTTCGTCACCGACTCTAGATCGGCGAGCATCAGCTCCGTATCGATCACACCGATATCCCGAAGCGGATCAACCGAACCGTCGACGTGAATCACGTTGGGATCCTCAAAACAACGCACGACATGGGCGATCGCGTTCGTTTCACGAATATGCCCCAAGAACTGATTCCCCAACCCTTCGCCCTTGGAGGCGCCTTTCACGAGGCCGGCGATATCCACGAAGGTCATCGTCGTGGGAATGACTCGATCAGTTTTGATATACTGCCGAATCTGTTCCAACCGCGGATCAGGCACTTTGACGATGCCCGTATTCGGCTCAATCGTACAAAAAGGATAGTTAGCCGCCTCCGCTTTCGCCGAGGTCAACGCATTAAAGATCGTGGATTTTCCCACATTCGGAAGTCCGACAATACCGCACTGAAAGCCCATAGTGAGCCAGGAGGTAGCACAGCGCGCGAGGAAAAACACCTCGCAGCGCTCAACTTTGATTATAGCGAGTCATGGCTCCCCGGACGTCGCCCCGAATCATCTGCTCTACTGCATCGGCGATCTGATCCAAAAGGGGATCAAGGCCTTCAAGCTCCGTCCGTGAAAAAGATTGAAGGACATAATCGACCGGCGCGATCCGCAGATTCAGGGCCCGAGGATGACCAATACCGATTCGTACCCGGTGATAGGCATTATTCGACGCACCAAGACATTCATCGATAGAGCGCAGGCCGTTATGCCCTCCAGCTCCTCCTCCCGTTTTGAGTCGAAAGGACAAGGGTTTCAGATCGAGCTCGTCATGAAGAACGATCGCGTCGCCCGCAGCTAGTTTATGAAACTGGAAAAACGGCGCTACGCACTTCCCGGAGTCGTTCATGTAAGTCATGGGCTTGATCAGAAGCACCTTTTCGCCTGCGACATCGGCTTGCCAAACTTCGCCGAGATTTTTTCCGGCCGGTCCTTGGGCCTTCCAACGGTCGACCATCCGATCGAGCGCAAACCAACCCACATTGTGCCGGGTCAGCTCGTACTTCGGACCCGGATTTCCCAATCCAACGACGATCTTCATCAGATGAACAAACTGCTCACGCTGTCATAATTATGGATTCGATAGATCGCTTCAGCCAAGAGATCGGCCACCGACAGCTGCGTGATCTTCGAGCACTTCTTCGCATCCTCACAGAGTGGGATCGTATCCGTCACGATCACCGCCTCGATCGGAGAAGTTTCGATGCGCTCGATGGCCGGCCCCGAAAGGACGCCATGAGTGGCCGCCGCGAAAACTCGAGTGGCACCATGGGCCAGCACCGCCTGTGCCGCTTCAATCAACGTACCGGCCGTGTCAAACATGTCGTCGAGGATGATCGCCGTCTTACCACTCACGTCTCCGACGATATTCATCGCCTTCGCGACGTTCGGCCCCGTACGTCGCTTGTCGATCATCGCAACCCCAGCGTCCAGGCGCTTCGCATACGAACGGGCGCGCTCCACGCCTCCGGCGTCCGGACTCACGATCACCAGCTCACCGACGCCTTTCATCCGTTCTTTTAGATGCTCCAGCAACACGGGCTGGGAAAAAAGATTGTCGAACGGGATATCGAAGAAACCCTGAATCTGACCTGCGTGCAGATCCATTGAAACCACGCGCGTCGCGCCCGCGGCGACCAGAAGATCGGCGGCCAGCTTCGCCGTGATGGGAGTGCGAGGCGCCACTTTTCGATCCTGACGGCCATAACCGTAATAAGGCACCACTGCCGTGATTTCTTTCGCGCTCGCCCGCTTGAGCGCGTCGATCATGATGAGCAGCTCCATCAGCGTGTCATTCACCGGGCGGCAGGTCGGCTGGATGATGTAAACGTCCCGACCGCGAACATTCTCGCGAATTTCGACGAAAACTTCCCCATCCGAGAAGCGACGAACATCACACTCACCCAGAGTTTTCCCCAACTTCTCGCAAATTTTTTGAGCGAGCGGGCGATTAGCGTTCCCCGAAAGAATGACCCATTCTCTCCTCCGCATATTCCGCCTCCTTATAAGGTGCGATTGGGTTACCTCAATTGACGCCGCGTCTCAAGCCCGAGGTGGGCTGGTCTCCAAGAAAAATGGAACCAACCGGGCCTGGCGTAGCACTTCGGCCAGGGAACCCTCGGTATCGAGTCGTTTCCAATCTAAGGCCGGTTCGCGAAGCTCCAGGTATTCCAAGGCAATGGCCACATCCCAGCCACCGCAGGTCAGGTCCTGCCGAGCCCCCCAAAAAACCTCCGCCGAAGGCCGGGCGAGGACTGCCAGGGTTCGGGTCAGAACTTCGTTCGCATCCGAAAGGGTCGCCCCGTCTGGTTGTTTCTTTTGGCGTTCGAGAAATGACTGCACCGTGTAAGTCATGAGCCCCACGGCCAAGGTCGACGCCTGCCTGACCTGCGCTCGACGGGCGAGATCCGCCTGAGGGGGCCAGATCGACGCCAGGCCAGCGTCTTCGAGATGCTCGAGAATGATGCTTGAATCGGCAAGGGGAGCCCCAGAAGGGAGCAACAACAGCGGAACCTGGCCCAAGGGGTTGGCCTGCAAGAACGCCTCGGTCGGATGAAAAACATCGATGACGCAATCCTCCGCTTTCAAACCAGATCGGGCCAACGCGAGGCGCACTCGGCGCGCAAAAGGGGAGCGCAGGGAATAGAAGAGTCTCATACCCCTGTCATAGCCCGCCTCGGGGACAGATATTCAAGCTCCCCAGATATTCAAGCTCCCGGCAAAAAAAGCCGATCTGAAAGCACGTATGTGGGACAACCCCGGGTATTACTCCAGACAGATCGGCCGGCAACGCCGCTTTCAGCTGGAGCAGGACCGAAAAAGAAACCTGGCTGAAGCTCAACGACGGGCCACGCGACCTTTGATGAGAAAAATACGGGCGCAAATCAAAATTTCGACTCATCCCAGTCGCCCGGACGAGACTTTCGGGGCCTGGACCGCCCTCGCAGACGTAAATCGCAAGATCGGTGAATTTTTTGTCACCGACAAGGTCGAGGTCGGTGAGGAAGTGGCGCTCATTCTGGAATCAAAGGAAACCATCTATCTCCGTGCTCAAATCCTTCGCTGTCATGAATTCGAGAGCACGAACCGAATCATCTCGCCAACGAAGTATCGGTACCGCGTCACCGTGCGATTTCTCTACGAGCATCCCGACGAGCAAAACGTATTTCAGGAGTATCTGGCCGTCGCAGCGGCCTAGCTGCACCATGGCTCGACATGAACTGACTGCTCTTCCTGATGGCTCCTTCACGCTGACCGAGAGTCAGTCAGGACAAGCGATGCACTCGCGCCTCGGTACCTGGGAAGAAGCGCGACGGGTCTATCTCGAGCCCAGCAGGGTGGAAGAAAAAGGCCCTGCAGAGGAAGTCGTGATCTGGGACGTCGGAATGGGAATCGCCGCCAACGCCCTGACTGCGATCGCCCACACGCGCTGTCGACTCAGGATCATCAGCTTCGAAAACGACCTCGACGGCATGTGCACCGCGCTCGCTCACGCCGAACGGTTTGACCTCCTCCTGCGTTTCCGCCGAGAACTGGCGCAGCTGGTTTCCGAGAAATCAATCAGCCTTGAAAACGGACGGGTGAACTGGCAGCTCCTGGAAGGAAACTTTTTCGCATGCCTGCGGCAAAACGTCGATCTGCCTGACCTCATTTTCTGGGATTTTTACTCTCCCTCGGTATTTCCATCACTTTGGAGCACCGGCTCCTTCCGCGCCATCCTGCCCCACCTGAAGCCCAGCACCCTGCTGCTCACCTACGCGGCTGCCACGCCCGTGCGAAGCGCGATGATCCTTGCGGGCCTGCAAGTCGGCCGGGGAGTTGCAACCCCAGCCAAGTCAGAGACGACCGAGGCCAGTCTGGATCGGTCGGGCCTTCGCGCCCCGCTAGGCCCTGAGTGGCTGAGAAAGGTCTCCGTATCCAGCCAGCCCTTTCCCTATGATTTTCCAGAGCCCCTCGACCGTGCGAAACTTCTTTCGCTTCTCCAGGAAAGCCCTCATTTTAATGAATGAACTATGAATATCTTCAACATCATTGCAATCATGCTGACGACGGTCGCCTTCCTCGCATTCATCAATGCCCGATTCATTCGACTGCCCACCGAGGTCGGGCTCATGGGAATTTCGCTGCTCGTATCACTGGGAGTCGTGCAACTCAGCTCGCGCGGCGTGAATGTCGAGCCCTATGTGCGCGGCATTCTGAGCCAGATCGACTTCAGCGAAACGCTCATGAACGGGCTGCTCAGCTTCCTCCTTTTTGCCGGCGCCGTGCAGTTTCGCCTTCGGGATCTCGCGCAGGAAAAGTATGTCATCGCGCTCCTCGCGACGGTCGGCGTCGCCTTCGCGACCTTTTTGACCGGAGGTGGTCTCTACTTCGCTCTTCACTCCTTCGGCATCACCATCTCCTTTCTCGGATGCTTGATTTTCGGAGCATTGATTTCGCCCACGGACCCCGTCTCCCTTCTGGCGGTTCTCAAAAATTTCAAGGCGCCCAAGAGCCTGGAGATGAAAATTTCGGGTGAGGCGCTTTTCAACGACGGCGTCGCCGTAGTGCTGTTTTTCGTGCTCGTCAGCGTCGCCTCCGGCAAAGTGGGTCAGATCGATGCGGACTCCGTCGCCATGCTCCTGCTGCGCCAACTCGTGGGTGGCGGGCTCTTCGGACTGGTGCTCGGCTGGATGGCCGCCCGAATGCTGCGCCAGATCGACGACTTCCCCGTAGAGGTTCTCATCACGCTCGCCACCGCCTGCGGTGGCTACGCGCTGGCTCACCCACTCAACGTCTCGGGTCCGGTCGCAGTCGTGACAGCCGCCTTGGTCATCGGCAACGAGAACCGCAAAGCCTCGCCGTCCAAAACCGCGAAGCACCAGCTCGAATCTTTTTGGGAGCTAATCAACGAGCTTCTCAACGCCGTACTCTTCGTCTGGATCGGCCTCGCGGTTTTGGCATTTTCCTTTACTCGGGTAGAGCTGACCGCGGGTCTCATCGCCATTCCCGTGGTTCTGCTAGCGCGCTTTCTGTCGATCTGGCTTGCGGTTTTCATCTTTGGGTTTCGCGCGGATTTTCGCCCAAGCGCCTACTTTCTGATGACCTGGGGCGGAATCCGCGGCGGCGTCTCGATCGCGCTGGCTCTGGCGCTCGCCTCGAATTCGGAGCAAGACCTGCTCCTCTCCATCACCTACGTCGTCGTCGTGTTCTCAATCCTCGTCCAGGGACTCAGCGTCGGCCGCTTTGTGAAGTGGTTCGGTTCGCCGGGGCGAAGCTCATAAACTCCACGCTTTTTGACTCCAAGCTGACTCTTTATAACCATGGCTATTTTAGTATTTTTTATGCCATAATAGCTATGGTTATATATGCCACATCTCAGACTCCGCCATGGGCTCGTCCCTCTGCTGCATCGCTTGAAGTTCTCCCCCGTGGTCAGCATCCAAGGCTTGCGCCTTTGTGGCAAAAGCACGCTTGCCCGAGAGCTCTTACCGCAGGCTCTCAGGAACGCTGGGCGTTCCTGTCGTTTTGAAACCCTCGATTCAGCCAGAACCAAGGACTTTGCGCAGAAAAATCCCGAAGCCTTTCTCACGGAGCACGAGAACGCCCATCCTCTCATCATAGATGAGGCCCAAAAGGCCCCGGATCTTTTCGATGAAATCAAACGCTCAGTCGATGAGGATCGACGCCCAGGCCGCTTTGTCTTGCTCGGATCAACGGAATTCTCGACTGAGTTCCGGGTCCGAGAGTCACTGACGGGTCGGCTTTCCAAAATACGGATCTACCCCATGAATTTAGCTGAAACACTCGAGCTCCCCTGTCGGGCCGCCACCGGATTCCACACCAACAAAACTAAGCCTCGCTGCACGCGCAAAGATTTGCTGCGCTATATTGGCAGGGGCGGCATGCCCTCGCTATTTCATGTCAGACACGAAGCAGAGCGAGCCCGCCTCTTTGAAGACTGGATTCAACTCACCTGCGAACGCGACGTATTGCAGGCAAAAAAAGGAAAAATAGACACTGATCTCTGCCGTCGCCTACTCGAGCTCAGTGCAACCCTTGAGGAGCCGAACGCCGCTGCCATGGCCGCCCGAGTGCGCGCTGGCGGCAAGAAGATTGCCACGCACCTTAATATACTAACTCAGATTTTCGCCCTTGTGGAACTCAAGCCTCATCCTCTCGGTAGTGGTAAACCCCTTTACTTCCCTGCTGATTGCGGAATTGCGGGAGTACTCGGTGCCGACTTCAAACGGCGGCTTCAAACTTGGTTTTACATCGAGGCATTTTCTCAGCACTCCTATGCCGACCTGCCCTCGCCGCCCCGCTTCAGCTATCTACGGAGCAAAACAGGCAACCGACTGGATCTTATTCTAGAAGACGCACGAACCATCACGGCAATCAAACTCATGGATGAAGAGCGCTTCGATCGCCGGGAAATCGCGCTGCTTTCGAGCTTTTCAAAAAAAATAGCCGCCTCCGGCAAGCAAGTATCCCTCTTTGCTTACGGAGCGATCGACGCCCCCTTCAAGGACGGGCGCATCGCCATCCGTCCCTGGGAATCCGTAGTCTAAGTCTGCCTACCCGAAAAGGATGCCAAACCCGACTTGAAAAATATGACATATTGCGTTAATTGGACTCATATGAAACTTCCTCTGTTTTTGTTGCCATTCATGCTGCTCTCTTCGTCCTCGAGCTACGCGGGGTATCTCTGCACTGCCTTTTGCGTCGTTGCGAACGGTGAGTCTCCTGCAATGCCCGGCGCTTCAAGCTACACACCCATGACCGGAGCTGGCGGCGACAGAACGGAGATCCTCAGGGGTCTCCAGGAGCGCTGCCTCCGCACGTCAAGTTCACGAGGTCGCATATTATCGACCCTATATATTCAATATTCGAACGGTCACCACTTCATGCGGACAAGATCTGCAATGAAACGTCGGAGTACTGAAACCATCTCTCAAACTCATCCCTGCAAATCCGTGGCTAAGGCGCCACTCGCCTCACGCAAAACTGCTTGCCGATATCCGAGGGCGGCAAACGACCCGGCTTGAGTTCGAGCACTGCATCGACCTCAGGCCAAGCGCGGTAAATTTTTGTAGGGTGCTCTGGATTTTTCTCCACGGGCATTTCTTGGATTTGTAGAACCTTTCCCTCAGGAACCACATGCACCAGCTGAAGGGGAATCAGCGTTTTCTTCATCCAAATCTCCCCGATGCGTTTTGGTTGGAAAATGAAAATCATCCCCGCATTTTTCTTCAAAGGCAGGGGGCGGTTTGAAAGTCCCTTGCGTTGAAAAGGTTCGGTCTTGGCAACTTCGAGCTGAATCAGCCCGGCCTCACCCGATTTTTCGCAAGACTCAGAGACGACTGCCTCGATCTTCTCGCCATCCTTGATCTCGGCGTAGTGCACCTTCATGAACTCGGGCCACGGAAAAAATGCCACTGCCAACAGCGGAATCGAAGTCGACCATTTCTTCACTTGCGGGCTCCTTTGCTTTTGGATGCCTTCAGCTCAGAGACCAAAAAACTCAAAAGCTCCTTTGCTGCCGGCGTATGCGTCCGCTCCTTCAGATGGGCGACGCTGATTTCATTCTTCAAAGGCTTGCCGCTCCCCCGGAAAATATGAATCAAGTGACCATCCTGGATCAATTTCGACACCAAATAGTCTGGGAGAATCCCGGCGCTGGCCTTGAGTTGAACCAAACGGGCAATCGCCTGAACATCCATCACCGTGGTCATCGTGTTGATCTCGATCTGGCGGGTTCCCAGATGATGAGCGAACCACATCCGGAGAACCGGCGCCCCCTTCTGATACTCGGCGTAGTCGAGCTTCTCAAAGAAGCGTTTGGGATCCTTGCTCGGCTCTCCACCCTTCTTCTTCAGCAGCTCTGGATGGATGCACAGATCGAGAACCTCGTCATAGACAGGCTCGGTGGTAATTCGCCGATCCATCGCAAAACTATCGACAAAAGCGAAATCTGCCTCTCCGCGGATCAACAGATCATTCATTTCAGACGCGAAACCCAGCCTGAGTTCATAACGAACCAAGGGGTGCCTCTCCGCGAAACGCGCTAGCAATGGAAGAATCAGATTGTTGCCAAACTCAATCGGCATCCCCAGCATGACGGTTCCTGAAAGCTCAGTCTCCTTGCCCGAGATCGCCACCAAGGCGTGCTCGATTTCATTGAAGCTGTTGGCGCACTTCTGAAATAGGGTGGCGGCGGCGGCCGTCGGAACCAGCCGCTGCTTGATCCGATCAAAGAGGCGTACCTCGAGGGCGTCTTCCAGCGCCTTCATGTGCTGACTCACGCCGGATTGCGTGAGGTGCAGCTCTTCGGCCGCGAGAGTCATGCTCTTCGCCCGATACACGACTTCGAAGATACGGAGATGGTTGAGGTTGATCTTATTGAGAAACAAAGAGGCTCCCGTCAATAAAGTTACCCCTTTCGAGTTCCAATAAAAAGAGCCAAAGGTGGCCACCTTGTTCCTGCTTCGTCAAAATAGCATCACATATAAAATTATACATTGATCGATCTAGAAATTACTTCCGGTGACCGATTCATCTACACTATGAAAAATAAAAAATGGCTCATTTTGGCGGCAATTCTTACTCTCTCCTTCGCATCAGCCGCCGGCCTTCAAGCCTGCGGAAGCAGCACCAACACTACCTTCTATGGCGCCGGCAGCTGAGCTTTGAACGCGATCAAATCTTAAGAAATCTAACGCCCATAAACTCTAACAAGGACCGCATCCATGTTTAAAAAACTCATCCCCTCTCTTGCAATACTCGCCCTCTCCTCCACTTCGTGGGCCGTCACCGACCCTTCGGTCGCCACCCTCAAAATTTACGGTGTGGCGCTCTCCGCAAATGCCGACTGCTCCGAGGCCACTGTCGTGGGCTATAGCGAAGCAGGCGTAGACTACGATTTCAAAACCAACCCCTCGATCTTCACGGGCACCGTCACTCCGGGCACCTACCAGTGCATGATCTTGTACATGAACTCGGTGATCAACTTCAAGCCCTTGGCGAACGACGGCGCAAACTGCGTAGCCGGTACCTCATACCACATCAACGTTTGCAACTCGGGCAATAGTTGTACGTATACGACCGCCTCGCCGAACGCGAGCAACGTTCTCGTTTATGACTCAGCCTTGACCACGGCAACAACGGCTTCAACCGCCACCACAGGGGAAAAAGTGCTTCTGTTCTTGAGCACCGCTTCGACGGGCACAGGCAACCTAGCCTTCACGAAGCCCGCGACTGGTTCACCGGCTAACGGCATCACGCTCAACGGCGCCTTCACAGTGGTCGCGGGCGGTAGCAGCGGAACATTCGTGGTGAACTTCGACGGCAAAGTCCTTGACGAGGGATCGGCCTGTGGCCTCAATCCCCCCGTTTTCAGCTTTCGCTAAACGAGTGGGGCCGGGCAAAACCCAGCCCCCATTTTTCTATCCCCACTAGTTAGAACCTTGAGTCAGGCGCGGATCCCGCCACTGCGCCGAATTTTCAAGAGGTTAACCGCCCTACTCCGCCTGAGACACGCGCCCCCCATGTTCCATTTGGATGGCCCGATACGTCAGAGGTGAAGCGGTCCTTTTTCAAAACATGCGTCCGATTTTTGACAACTCGCCCGGGGACGTCGCCCGCTCAACTGCGCGCGGCAGCGGCTGGCTCGATCCTGGCTGTGGCGCTCGTCGCGGCGGGATGCAGCGGCACCAACCTCAAAGGCGTGCTCAAGAAGCTGCTGTCAGGAACCTAAAGATCGCCGTTGCGAAGGTCGAATTTGATCGTGGATTCAATGTTACTGAAGGTATTCGAAAAGATAAACCATATCGGGGACCTGAATTCTCGATAGCCTTTTCATGGTAACTAAGTTACCATATGACCATGGAGCGTCCCGAAGAATGTCAGCATATTCTGGCTAGCATTATCGATGGGCGGTTCAGCCTACTCTCCCACGCTTCCCAGCGGAGCACGGAACGCGGGGTCTTTGTGGAGCAGATCATTCGGTGCGCGAAGACCTGCTTCCATTGGCGATGGCAGGAGAAGCAAGGGACCCACCTGTACTTAGGCTTCTTCTCTCCGGACCGGCCAGGGGGCTTCACTGCGGTACTTTTCGACGAGGTTTGGTGGTCACAGTTTTCAAACGGAGGTTGACTCAATGGGAAAAGAAGCTGGCGAAGTCCGTAAAACGTTAAGGGGTGTCGGGAACCTGAAGTATGTTGAGGTTCAGAACGTCCCCATTAAGGTCTATCCGGGGTTGGGTGACTCCGTGGATGCCCAGGTTCTCGCGGATATCGAGAAGCAGGTGGCCCGCGAGATCATCACCCGCCGTATCCATGTCCGCGGGCTAGAGGTCGAATTTTTTCGAAGTCTTCTGGGCCTGTCTCAGCGGGAGTTTGCCCAGAAACTGGGCTTGAGCCACGTATCAGTACTGAAGTGGGAAAAGGCGCATGCGAAGCCGCTGGAATTGGTGAACGAGGTGGCTCTCAAAGCCTTGATGGCAGGTTTGCTGAAAATGCGCCTTCCAGCGTCGGTGGAAAGCCTGAGTGGAGAGGTCTCTGTGCCAAGAAAATTGGTCCTGAACTACTCCAGCCTGTTTCCGCAGCGCAGACGGGCGTAGTTGGCTTGAAATTCTCCGACGGATGGCTCCTCTTCATCTCACTGAATCCTAAACCCACACCCTCGGACATGGCCCAGCCGAGCGGTCGCAACGATTATCCGATCAGCGGGATCGCCATGCATCTCTCCCGGCAAGCGCGAACTTTCGACCGCAATCTCAGGAAACTTGGGAAGAAGCTATCGCGGAGTACAAGAGCATTCGCAAAGGCCTAACAAAGGGAGTGAAGCGAGATCTCGAATTGATGAATCGTTTTCTTGAACACCTCAGTGACTATAAAAAGTGTGGAAATCAATGAAATATCTCAGCCTACTAAGCCTGGGCATCGTCGTTTCCGCCTGCGCAGCCCCTTACAAGCATCCCTCACACCTGGAAAGGCTGCTCGAAAGGTACCCCTTTTCCATCATTGGAGATGATTACAGCCTGCTCACTGAAGACGACCTCGCTGCAAGCTCTTGTGTTGCTCGTGCCGAACCCTTCTCACTTCATGAACTGACAGCTCACCCCTATTGGCAGTGTTTTTCGCTCATGGGGTCCGCATTTGAATGCGATGAGCGCGAGCCAAATGAGGACGGTCCAAGCGCGATATTAGCCATTGTTCTCAAAAAACATGGCGCCATTCATGAATACCTATCCCGCAGGGCCATCCCGTTGGAAGACTGCAAAGCCTTCGCCGCGGAGTGGGTTCGCCTTACGGCACAGCAAAGCCACGTGTGCGCTTCCGGTCAGTTCATCAATCCGAGGGATGAGGCGCTCGACAAGAAAGACCGCGCATGGATCTTTGAGTCATACAAAACGGCGAAAGGCTGTGACTCTTACTTTGAAGGCGGATGTAGTTTAGACTACAAAATCAAACAGGGTTGCAACCTCGCTGACATGACACAGGGCCAACGCGAGAAATAATTGAGCGCGTGAGTCTTTTGAGGTGTCTAAGAGTTAGCCAGTTGAGCGGGTTCAATGCCGCTCTGACAAGGCGAACCCGTCTTAAATGTCTGAATCTACTCAATGAAAATTGGCCTACATTTTGCTCTGACTCCGCTTGAGGTTTTTATGTCGAAACGTTTTGCGGTGCTAGGAATCCTTGGGAGCATTCTTTTTGCGGCAGGTAGTGCCGAACCCGCTCGAGCTGAATGCAATACCACTCAAAACGTGACGTACTTGGGAAGGATACAGAACGAAATCCTTGTTCGTAAAGCATTGCTCACCGAATTTGAATTCGAAAACTCCAACGGAGGAAGTAGCGGTCGAATACCGCTACAAGAAGAACGTTTACGGTTCGCAGCGGCAAACTTTTGGAGATCTCACTATTCTTATGGGAATGCCGGTCAACAAAGGCTGGATCCGAGGTTGACTGAACAAATGGTTAGCTACCCAGACGGCTACAGCGCTAGCCGGCGCCTAGTGAACTACGCCCCTTTGGCTCAAGAGCCTGCACTTCTCAACCAGTGCTCCGCTGACCTGGATGCATTAATACAAGAGCTGAATTCATTCGCGAGTATCCAGGACGGCTTGGCCCGGTCTCTAGCGTCAATCGAGTCAGATGTTGCCCGATGGCAAATAGCGATTCAGACCAACCGCAATGTGTCCGAGGCCTGCACGTGGCCTTGGACTGGTCTTTCGCAACTGAATGCAGTGATCCAATCGACTCAAAACGCCTTAGATTCCCTCGCAGGATACCTAAACTATTTCCGGGAAAATTTTCCAACTTCCTCTTTGTCTGTGTTTGTTCCGGCTCAGGGGGGACACCGCACTCTGATTCAATTTTCACGAGTCAGCACTAGGTTTAGTCCCGTCATCGAAGAAACAAAGAAAGCTATCGAACGCGCAATATACCATGGCTGTTTACCGAGCATTCGAGATGCAGAAATCGAACCTGAAGTTCGTCGAGCCTTCAGGGATTTTGGGCAAACTGTGCTTAGGTCCTATGATCGTCGCACACAAAACGAAGCAGTTTCAGACCGCAAAGAAAGTGGCAAATCAGTTGAAAACAGCCCTACTTCAGAGACGGTCCCAGCAATCGACGCCATAGCTGCACCGGCTCTGTAATGGCGTTGTAGTGGCCGAGAGTAAATTCTCCGAGAACCCTCCGAAAAGAGGGTTCTCGCCCAGAATGCCTGCTTCACTTTGCACGGAACCCTACTTCTGGAGGGTTCTGATACAAGAGATCCTAGATTGATGTGAACGGCATTGAACGCTGCGGAAGGAGCAATAAGGCGCGTCGGCCTGGAATGGGTGAGCGGCTCGCAATCCCCGTTCGGCGACGACTTCCGTGCCCCGCTCGGCGCCTTTTCAACCACCGGCTCCGCGAACGCGCTACATCCCCGCCGCGCTTCGCCGCTTGGTCTTTGTTCGCACGCGGGGGCTCGCACACGGCGGAAAACCTCGTCCTCACGTGTCGCGTCCCCAACGCCGCCGAGGGGCGCCGGGAGTTCGGTTGAGTGGCGCTTCCTTTCTATCTGCTTAATTTCAAAAGCGTATTTTTTACGCTAGACTTACGCATAACATACGCTATTCTCTATTTATGTCGCTGACCCCGAAACAAAAAGAAATCCTCGACTACATCGAGAGCTTCGCTGCGGAACATGGATATGCCCCCTCCCAGCAAGAAATCGCTCAGCACTTCGGTTTTCGATCATTGGGGACCGTGCAGAACTACCTGGTCCGCCTCACTCGCCATGGGTTCTTGAAAAAGACCCTCAATGCGCGACGAGGCGCCCAAGTCGTTGGCAACCCGACGAACGTGGATCACCACACCACACCCTCCGCCACCTCTGCGTTGGCCGGGTCGGTCCCCCTCCCTCTCCTTGGACGAGTCGCTGCAGGACGGCCCATCGAAGCCGTCCTGCAGCTCGAGATGCTCGACGTTCCCACGACGATGCTGAAAGGGCCGAGCAGCGCTCATTTTGTCCTTCAGGTAAAGGGCGACTCGATGAGAGATGACGGAATTTTCGATGGTGATTTTGTCGTGATTCGGAAAACAGATCATGCTGAAAACGGGCAAACCGTCGTTGCCCTCGTCAACAGCGAGGCCACCTTGAAAAAGTTTTTTCAACGCGGAAGTCGAATTGAGCTTCACCCCGCGAATCCTGCCTACCAGCCCTTCGTTTTTGAAGAAAACTCTGATGAGAGTTTTCAGTTCAAAGTGGAAGGAATTTGTACCGGGCTGATTCGCAAGTTCGATCACTGACGCAGGCAACGCAGTCAAAAACGTGACCTCAAAAAAGCTCGAACAAGGGCTAGGGAGGGCTTTACCTTGCAGAACGTACTCCAAAACAAAGGGGAACTCATTCCCTTCTCCCGAGAAAAGCGGCCGACCCTCTCCGAACTTCGAGAACTCCCAGGGCTGATCCAGGTGCCCCTCGAGGAGAACACCCTGGCCTGCTCCAAAGTCTCTGGAGGTATCCCGCGGGGTGCCATCACAGAAATCGCCCACAGCAACGGGAGCGGACGCACTCAAGTCTTCTTGCAACTCCTCCGAGAACATCCCCCTCTTCGCGCTGCCTGGGTTGAGCGCGAGCTGAGCCTGAACCCGGCTGCGCTGCCGCTTGAGGGGATCGACGTCGATCGTCTCTTTTTTGTCGAAGGAGGAGACCACCTCCTCTGGTCGACTCAGCAGCTTCTCCGGAGCCAACTTTTCCCCATTGTCGTGCTCGAGCGGGGTCAGAAATCTTTTTCTGACCAAGATCTTCGCCGCCTGCAAATCTTGGCGCATCAGGGCAATACGGCCCTTTTACTGATGAGCGAGCGGCCCATGCTTCGCGCATCTTGGGTCTTCCGGAGGAAAGCATGATGACCACCGACAGTCTCACCGATATCAACTCCGGAGCCGTCATTCCAAGGGTCCGGGCACCTCGAACGGTTGCTCTTTTCTTCTTCCCTCAGATCGAACCGGCGTTACAAAACAGAATCGCCGAGGCCTGCATTCGATTTACGCCCCAAGTGGCGGTTCGAAAAAATGAAGCGATTTTTCTAGAAATCAGTCGCTGTAAAAATCTCTATACGGAAGAGGCACTCATTCGGAGAATTCAAAGCCTGATCAAACGTTTTGATCCCCTGCTCATTCAAAGGACAAGAATCGCATTCGCTCAAGACGCCGCTACGGCCCTGGCCTGTGCTCGTCATCAAATGAGGCACCCAGAACGGCTTCCCCTCGAAGCTTTTTCTGACTATCTCAGCCCATTCAAGTTTGACCAAGAACTCACCAAGAAATGCGCAACCATCTTTTCATCCCTTCATAAGTTGGGAATCCAAAACCTTGGGCAATTCATTCAACTCCCCCTCCGATCCCTTCCTTCTCGCTTCTCGAAGGAGGGGCTGCGAATCAGCGAACGCGTCCGAATGGCCTTTCATGAAGGCCTCGGAGATGCCTGGCCTGTGTTTCATCCGCCGGAGATCATCGAAGAGTTTGCCGATCTGTTTCAGGTTGAAACCCTCGATGCATGCAACACCCAGGAGATCTTGCTGTTTGCCCTTCGGCCCGCACTCGAACGACTCGCGGCCCGGCTCCATGCAAGAGGACTGCGCGTCACGGCTTTGGAGCTGCGGTTTGAATTGCTCCGTCGCGTCGGCCAGAGCCTGACCGAACGCAGCTGGCGCATCGACCTCCCGCTTCCGCAGGGAGGCGCGCGGGGACTCTTTCAAATTTTGCGGGACCGACTCGGAAACGAGCTGAGCCAAAACCCTCTCGCGGCACCGGTGAATCGACTCCACCTAAAAATAGTCGAAACGATGCCCGGCGCTGGTGCGCAGAAGGACTTTTTTCATCACCAGGAAGAAGAGGTGGAGGATTTTTCGTCTTTGGTTTCCCGGCTGACCGCCAAGCTGGGCGCCTTGAAAGTGTTTCACGCTGAACTCGTCAGTAGCCATCGCCCTGAAGCGGCTTGGCAAAAAACCCTCAAACCCTGGAAGGACAAATCGATGACCCCCAAAGGACTCACCCTCAATCGCAGCTCGCTTCACTCTCTTTTTTCCGAGCGGCCGAATCGACTTCTCAAAAAACCGGTAAAACTGGTGATTGTCGGAGACTGGCTGATCACAAATGAAGCGCAAAACGAAACGGAGAACCGCTGGCAAGCCTTCGAATGGTCTGGCCCTGAACGCGTGAGCGGAGAGTGGTGGGAACGCCGGGAAGACGGGCGTTCGGGATTCAAGCGAGACTACTACCGGGTCACCTCGATCAATGGCGAACAGCTTTGGGTCTACCAGACGCCACAGGACGAATTCTTTCTCCATGGCTACTTTGATTGAACTCTTCCTATGCTGAGCTGCAGGCCAAAACCTGCTTCTCCTTCCTCTCCGGCGCCTCACATCCTTCCGAAATGGTGGAGCGCGCAGCAGAACTCGGGCTGCGCGCGCTCGCCATCACGGATCTCAATGGAGTCTACGCGCTCCCCAAAGCCTTTCGCCAAGCCAAGCAGCACACAGAAGTCAAGCTGATCAGCGGCGCAGAACTCACTCTTCGGGATCACCCACCGATCAGCTTTCTGGCAAAAAATCGAGCAGGCTATGGTCTTCTCTGCCGCATGATCACCCGCGCACACGAAGGAAAGCCCAAGGGCAGGGCTTTTTTGGAATGGCACGAGATCTTGAGCTTCCTCGAACTTCCTGCTTCAGAGAGTCTCATCGTGATTCCCAGTACCCGGCTGGATACGCTGGATCAAATTCAGTGGCGGGACCTCCGCGAACGCGCTGCCGATCGCATCCATCTTCCACTTCAGAGATTGCTCGACGGGCGAGACCGCTTACGCGCCGAACGAGTGCTCGCGCTTTCTCAGGAAAGTAACTTTCCGGTCTTTGCCAGCAACGACGCACATTACCACATCGGGGAGAGACGGATGCTCCATGATGTTTTGACCGCGACTCGAGTGCGCTCTTCTCTTCGAGAATCCGGCCGAAGTCTTTTCTCAAACGCCGAGCGCCACCTGAAGAGTCCTCAACAAATGGCGCGCCTTTTTTCTGACCTCCCCCACTGCCTCGAAAACAGTCTACAGATCGCGGACCAATGCTCCTTCTCGCTCAGCGAGCTACGCTACTTTTACCCTTCCGAGTGGATCCCCCCCCATTTCGATGCTTCCTCCTACTTGCGGCATCTCGTCGAGCAGGGCGAAAAAATGAGATACCCCGCCGGAACTCCCGCCAACGTTCAAAAACAGATTCAGCATGAGCTCAAACTCATCTCTGAGTTGAAATTCGCAGACTACTTTCTCACGATCTGGGAAATTGTCGATTTTGCCAGAAACCGAAACATTCTTTGTCAGGGGCGCGGATCAGCGGCGAATTCCATCGTCTGCTACTGCCTGGGCATCACGTCGGTTGATCCCGTTCGAATGGATCTTCTATTCGAGAGATTTATTTCGGCTGAACGCGGCGAACCCCCAGATATTGACGTCGACTTTGAACACGAACGCCGCGAGGAAGTCCTCCAACACGTCTATTCAAAGTATGGACGGGACCGCGCCGGAATGGTGGCCGCGATCATCACGTATCGAAGTCGACTCGCCATGCGAGAGGTTCATAAGGCGCTTGAGCTGGTAGCGCCAGCACCTCCGTCCGACCCTAGAACTGCCGTAGCCGCACGACTCGCTGATGACCTCCATGGTTTTCCACGACATCTGTCGATTCACTCCGGTGGCTTCACGCTGTCCGCTCTGCCCATCATCGAGACCGTTCCCATTGAGCCGGCCCGCATGGAGGGACGCACCATCGTTCAATGGGATAAAGAAGATCTTGAGATCGTCGGTCTCCTCAAGGTTGACCTTCTCTCTCTGGGCATACTCAGCGCCATCCGAAAAACGCTCGCGCTGATTCCAGGAATGACTTTTTCTACCATCCCGGCGGAAGACCCGGCCACCTACTCCATGATTCAGAGGGCCGATACGGTTGGAACCTTCCAAATCGAATCGCGGGCGCAGATGAGCATGCTTCCGCGCCTGAAGCCCAAAACGTTCTACGATCTGGTGATCCAAGTTGCGATTGTGCGGCCCGGGCCGATTCAAGGCGGCATGGTCCATCCCTATCTGAGGCGTCGACGCGGCGAGGAGCCCATCGACATGCCTCACCCTCTACTTCAGCCCATCCTGGGAAGAACGCTGGGCGTTCCGATTTTTCAGGAGCAAGTGATGAAGATGGCCATCGTCCTCGCTCGCTTCACGCCGGGAGAGGCCGATCAGCTGCGGCGGGCCATCGGGGCCTGGAGATCCAGCGGAGAAATCGATCGGCTCGGTCGAAAGCTCATGGAGCGTCTTCTTGAAGCGGGCCTCCCTCAGGAGTTCGTGGATCGAATTTTCAAACAGATCCACGGGTTTGCGGAGTATGGCTTCCCGGAATCTCACGCGGCCTCCTTCGCGCTCATCGCCTACGCATCCGCCTATCTCAAATGCCACCATCCGACTGAATTTGCCTGTGGCCTGATCAACTCCCAACCCATGGGCTTCTATTCGAACGCGACTCTGGTGCATGATGCAAAACGGCATGGCTCCCGGATTCTTCCCGTTCATCCCCATCTTTCTGAATGGGACTGCGTAATGGAAGAAGGCGCGCTTCGCCTCGGCTTCCGTGTTGTAAACGGCCTCGGAGCGGAGGATGCGAAAGCCCTCATCGAAAAAAGGAAGCAACAACCCTTTCGGAACCTTCCTGATTTCGTCTCTCGGACCCAACTCCGACTTTCCGTACTCCAGGCGCTTGCACTGAGTGGTGCCTTTCTCTGCTTCGGGAGAGAGCCTCGCGATGCGCTTTGGGATGTGCTGGCCTACACCTCCGATCTACTGAAGGATGACCCACGGGATTCCTCCCCAGAGAGGCAGCTCAGTCTTTTTTCAAAAGCCCCTGAATCCTGGATTTCTGCCGAGCCAAACCTGAAATTCAGCAGTCTCTCCTACCCAGAGACCCTCCAGGCGGATTACACGGCCTATTCACTTTCTACTCAGGGCCACCCCATGAGCGCGCTTCGGCTTCAACGCCCGGACCTTCCAGGCGCGACTTCACAGTGGCTCAAAGCGCGCGGAACCAACGGTCAACGGATCTCGCTCGCGGGGATGGTCATCATCCGCCAAAGGCCCCCGACCGCCAAAGGCACTTGCTTTGCCACGCTTGAGGACGAGCACGGATTCATTGATCTGATCTTTCATGCTTCGATCTATGAGAAATTCGAAGAGACCTTTTGGAGAGCTTCCTTTTTCATCGTCACGGGCTCACTCCAGGTGGACGGTCACGCGATCAGCCTGATCGTGAAGAACCTCCAGCCCGCCTGATTTCCTCTTCTCGCATCTTCGGAAAGCCACTAAAGTACCTTCATGAAGACCAGCGACCCGAAGTTCGCCGAAGCGATTCTTACCGGAATTCCCCCAGAACTCCCCCCGCGACGCCCCCTCGATACCAGCGTGAGTCACGCTCCCAAAAGAAGAGAGATCCTCACTCCGGACGAAAAACGCCTGGCCGTCCGGAATGCCCTCCGCTATTTCGATCATCGTCACCATGAAGTGCTCGCGAAAGAGTTCGCGGCCGAGCTCAATGCCCATGGTCGAATCTACATGCATCGTTTTCGCCCCGCCTACGAGATGCACGCCCGGCCTTGGGATGAATATCCGCATCGCTCACAGCAGGCCGCGGCGATCATGCTCATGTTGCAGAACAACCTCGACCCCGCCGTCGCGCAACACCCACACGAGCTCATCACCTACGGTGGAAACGGCAGCGTCTTCCAGAACTGGGCGCAGTACCTTCTGACGATTCAATATCTCGCTACCATGACGGACGAACAAACCTTGGTGCTCTACTCAGGACACCCGCTCGGTCTCTTTCCCTCCCATCCCGAGGCACCCCGAGTCGTCGTCACCAACGGGATGATGATTCCAAACTACTCGAAACCAGATGACTGGGAACGATTCAACGCACTGGGCGTCACTCAATATGGTCAGATGACGGCCGGCTCTTTCATGTATATCGGTCCGCAGGGAATCGTCCACGGCACCACCATCACCGTGCTGAACGCCGGACGCATGTTTCAAAAGGACAAGGGCTCCCTCGCTGGAAAAATCTTCGTCTCCTCTGGCTTAGGCGGCATGTCGGGCGCGCAGGCAAAGGCGGCCGTCATCGCCGGGGCCATCGGCGTCATCGCGGAGATCGATCCCAACGCGGTAGAAAAACGCCACACTCAGGGGTGGGTTGACGAAGTGTATTCCGACCTCGCGGAGCTCGTCGACCGAGTGGAGACGGCAAAAGCCAGAAAAGAAGCTGTTTCGTTGGCCTATCGGGGCAACATCGTCGATCTCTGGGAGTTCTTTGCGGCCAACTCTATTGATGTCGCACTCGGCTCGGATCAAACCTCGCTCCATAACCCCTGGGCGGGCGGCTACTACCCTGCCGGACTCAGCTTTGAAGCTTCTCAAAGTCTGATGACTGAAAACCCCGCCGCCTTCAAAACCGCCGTGCAAGATTCTCTGCGACGGCAAATCAAGGCCATCGACCTGCTGTGCGAGCGAGGAATGTATTTCTTTGATTACGGAAATGCCTTTCTGCTCGAAGCTTCGCGCGCTGGGGCGCCCATCGTCCGGCCTGATGGTACCTTTCGATATCCTTCCTACGTGCAAGACATTCTCGGCCCACTCTGCTTCGATTACGGTTTCGGGCCCTTCCGCTGGGTATGCGCAAGCTCTGAGGAATCCGATCTCGTCGCCACTGATCGCATCGCCGCCGAAACCCTTGAACGCCTCCTGCAAACTGCTCCGCCGGAAATTCAATCTCAGATGCAAGACAACTTGAACTGGATTCGCGCCGCCAAAGAAAACAAATTGGTCATAGGCTCGAAGGCCAGGATTCTCTATGCTGACAGCGATGGACGTATCGAAATCGCAAAAGCGTTCAACGACGCGATTCGCAAGGGCGACATTCAGGGCCCGATCGTCTTAGGGCGAGACCATCATGACGTCTCGGGGACCGACTCCCCCTTCCGCGAGACATCGAATATATACGATGGTTCTCGTTTCACTGCGGACATGGCTGTCCAAAATTTCGTGGGCGATTCCTTTCGAGGCGCTACCTGGGTTTCGCTGCATAACGGCGGCGGCGTGGGCTGGGGGGAAGTGATCAACGGAGGCTTCGGTCTGGTCCTCGACGGAAGCGTAAACGCCGAGCGCCGACTCTCCTCCCTGTTGTTTTGGGACGTCAACAATGGGATCGCGCGCAGAGGCTGGGCTCGAAATCCGGGGGCGCTCTTCGCCATCCAGAAAGCCATGGAACAAGAGCACCGCCTGAGGGTCACTCTTCCCGAACTCGTGCAGGATTCCCTCCTCAAGGATCTCTTCTCGAATTAATGGCCCACCCATCGGGTCAAAAAACTGACAGATCGAAAAAACTTGGGAGATTGCCCATCCGGTGCTGTCATAGAGATTCGGAGGCTCGCGTTCATGGAAGAGCGTCGGTTTCAATCTTGGGTCCCTGTTCTCATCGGAGCTATTCTCGCCCTCAGCGGGTGCGCTACGCTCAATAACCTGGGCAGGCCGAGTCCCACTTATGCGGAGCAGAAGATTCGCTGTCCCCTCGGCTCCACGCTCGCGGGATTTCCACCGCCCATCGGTAGCGAAATCTACTGCGTCGAGAAGGATCGCGATGGTCAACTCGTACGATCCGGACCCTCGATCTCCTGGTACTCCGAGAAAAAGAAGTACCAAGAGGGTGACTATATAGCTGATGAAAAAGATGGTCTCTGGATTTCCTGGCACGAGAACGGTCAGAAGATGGAAGAGACTCAGTTCATCCACGGAAAAAGGGAAGGCCTCTGG
This sequence comes from uncultured Bacteriovoracaceae bacterium, assembly GCA_964363305.1. Classification (GTDB taxonomy): domain Bacteria; phylum Bdellovibrionota; class UBA1018; order UBA1018; family UBA1018; genus CAYIHX01. The sequence goes on from CAYIHX010000016.1 coordinate 51,657, forward strand.
ACGCTCTGGCTGCCCGACGGAACCAAAAAGTTCGCGGGTAATTACACGCGGGATGAAATGAACGGCGTGATGCGGGAATGGAACGAAAAAGAAATTCTCATCAAGGAGATTCCGTACCTCGCTGGAAAGAAAAATGGGCAGGGACGCATGTATCATCCGGACGGTTCGCTGCTAGCACTCGCCGACTTCGAGAACGACCAGATGCAGGGACGAGAAATTCGGTACTGGCCCAACGGTAATTCGGCCAGAGAGGCCTTTTTCAAAAAAGGCATCGTCGATGGGCAAGTGACGCAATGGCATGAGAATGGAAATGCGAAATCCGTCGCTCAAGTAAAAAATGGCCGAATTGACGGCATCGTATCCTACTGGGACCCCTCAGGAATTCCCCTTGGTGAAGCTGTCTATGAAAACGACCGCCTGATCCGTTCACATGCGGCTCCGACTCGAAATCCAAACAAAGCCGGGGAATAATGAGCTTGTCATATATAACGCATTGCGTTATATATCTGCCCGATGCGGCTTCCTTTCTCGCTCCTGCTCGGACTCCTCACCTGTACTGGCGCCTTCGCCCAAACACCGGGCGCCGAGTCGCTTGCTCTCAGAAAATGGACCGCGGAAACCCCATCGCTGACTCAAGCGCTCCAGAAAAATCTCCGGGATCGCGGCCTCCCCGACATCATTCTCGCGGAACCCCAACTCGGAATCGAAGAAGGACAAGTGAGAATCGACCTCCTGAATCACGACCTCCGATACCACTCGGCATTCCTCGTCCCCATTCACCTTTCGGAGCCAGAAATTCAGGAACGAATCTCTCGACTCGCCGATATCGCAGCAGATGACTTTCTAGAAAAAACTGAACGCAGAGCAGAATTAGAAAGTAGAGTCTCCGTCTCCGAGCCGTCACCTCTTCAGGGATCCCGTGGTCCCATGGTTGAAGCGGCCCCCGAGGCTGGCGCTCGCTTAGGCGTTGGAGACATGCCTATTTTTAATTTGTGGACCGAGCTGCCCGGCATTTCGGCTGGCGAAAATCGGCAATGGCTAAGAACCCGAATCGCAGTCGACGGCGCCCTGAGCAGATCCAATCAAGAACTCAGAGACGCAATCCTCGTCACTCGGCTCTCCACAACCGTCTTCAGTATTCAATTTAATCACGAAGGAACCCTCGCGGGCGCCCCCCTGTACACAGCCACTCGCTTCGACCTCGGCACGCTCGATGCCGCCATCCGCTGGGACGGCGTCGCTACAACAGGACGCATCGACGTCAACCCACTCCAAATAACGCATAGCGGCCTTCTTCAAATTCACCGCGACATCGCCCTCTATTATGAAATGAGCGTTCGGGTGGGCATGAGAGTCTTCGAAGAAGCACTCCCCACTGTTCGCGCCGTCCTCGGCGGAAGCGCCCGGGTCGGACTGCTTTTTAATAACCAGTTTTTCATTGAAGCCTCAACCCAGGCGGCAACTGACTTTCATGAGCAACGCTGGATGACGTTTACCGGCGCCATCGGCTGGAAACTCAGCGACAGCGTCACGCTGCTGGCAGGACTTACCCACTCGCCGGCGATCGATCGTATGTTCGCCGGTACCGGTGGATGGTGTTTCTTTATCGGGATCACGATCATTTTCTAGTTCTTCCCGTCGACGAAGGCTTGGGCTATACTCAGCTCAACTATGGAACAGATCGAAACTCTGCTGGCAAAGCTGATCGCGAATCCTTTCACTCGAATTCCGTTTTTTTTAGGTCTCGTCGGTGGTGCTGTTGTTTCGATCGCAGCCGGGTTCTTTCTGACCTTTCAGCTCGTGGTCCTCATTGGCGCCCGGATCTAATGGGCCAGGGGCGGCACTGGCCTGAATGGCCCCCTCTAACTTCGCGACCTCCCCGACGATCCAGAGCAAATCCGCTGCCTTGATCTGATCTCCAGATCCGGGATTCATCATGCGCCGCTCGCCCCGCTCGATTCCTACCACCATCACGCCGAAGATCTCCCGAACCTGCAATTCCCCGAGCGTTTTCCCGTTCCAAGGCGACGCTGCCTCGATCGAGATGCTTCGAAGCAAGTAGTCTTCGAGACCATGAAACCGCTGTTCGAGACCCGGTGGCTTCTCGATTGAAAAGCGAACCGGCTCAATCAACTCATCGGTTCCCAAGACCAGCAGCTCATCTTTCGGATAGATCTCCTCCGAAGCGCTTGGCGCGACAAGGGTCTTCAATCCCCGCTGAATCACCACGACGTTTATGCCGTATTTCGATCGAAGGGCCGCCTCTGCCACCGTTTTTCCAACGATCTCAGAATTCGGATGAACCTTGATCCTGACGAGATGGGCATCCCATGGGGCCAAAATGCGGCGCAAGTCGACGGACCTGCGACTTTTCGGCGCCTTGTTGAAACCCTCCTGAAAATTTTTCTGAAACCACAAATAAGAACGTTCCAATCTGCGGTAAAAAAGAACAACCAACAGAATTGCCCCCGAGCAAGTCAAAAACACTGCAGACCACGTTCCGACGACCCGAGCGCTCCAGAGACCGATCCAAGCCACTGAGCACACGCGAGCAATAAACATCAAAATCGGCCGACCTCGCCGAAATGAAGTGAACATGGCCCAGAGAAACGGCCCGCTGAAAAAGAGAATCCCGAGAAGCGCGCCGAGCGCAAAACCCTTTCGCCAGCCCCATTGAACACGAACCCACGGAATGACCCATTCCAACGCGATCAAAAACATAAGCGCCACGATCAGCGCATTGATCGCCCACAATAGTCCTTGTCGGTAAAACCAAATCCGCGTCGTGCGATCCGATTGACTGCTCCGCAACGATGAGGCGTAGCGACTCAATCCGTCGCGAAGCCAAAAAGGAAGGGCCACCTCCCCCTTCACCGCGACCGTATGGCCGAATCTGATCAGAAGCGGCGTAAAAAAAGCGGTCACCGCGGATACGGCCACCGCGATCGGCAGAAGGCTCGAGCTCACCGCCCCAAGCGCAATCCCCACACTGACGATAATGAAGGAAAATTCGCCGATCTGCCCCAAACTAAAACCTACCTGCACCGCCGTACGAAACGTCTGCCCCGAAAGCAACGAACCGAAGGTCGCAAAAAAAAATTTCCCGAACATGACCACACCGCTCAGAAGCAGCACCGTTCCCACGTTCTGCATGATCACGCGCGGATCAAGAAGCATCCCAATTGACACAAAAAATACCGCGCCAAAAAGATCACGAATCGGATGAATGACGTGCTCGATTCGATGCGCTTCGCTACTTTCCGCAAGAATGGATCCCATGATAAAGGCGCCGAGGGCCGTGGAGTAATGAAACGCGTCCGCCACCACGGTCAGCCCCAGACAAAGCGCGACGGAAATCACTGTCAAGACCTCCTCCGAACCCCCTCTACCCACATACCGGACAAAACGAGGGACGAGAAAATATCCTGCAAGAAACCAACTCCCCACGACGAAGAACAACTTCCCTCCCGTCAGAACCAGGGAGAACAAATTCATCGTACCGCTTTTCACGAAGCTGGTGAGCACGACGATCATTAAAATGGCCGCAAGGTCTTCAACGATCAGAATTCCGACTACGTTCTCCGCAAACCGCCTAGACTTGACCTTCAACTCATCGAACGCCCGAACGATAATGGTCGTCGACGACACGGCGACCATCGCTCCCACAAATACTCGATCCATTCGCGGCCAATCGAGCAGCCAGCCCACTCCATAGCCAAACATGAACTGACCGGACATCTCCATCAAGCCGGTCAAGGCCGGAGAAAACCCCACGGCGACCAGACGGTGAAAACTGAACTCAAGTCCCAGAGAAAACATCAGGAAGATCACGCCCAGAGCAGATAAAGTCTGAATCTGGCTGACCTCGACCCACGGCCCGATAGCGATGCCAGCCAGGAGGTACCCCATCACCACGGGAAGCCTTAACCTCTGAAACACCAGCGTAGCCGCCGCCGCCGTGACCAACACGGCAGCGAGATCCTTGATGAGGTACGGAAGCTGTTCAGCCATCCACGACTGGCATCACCGATTTCACCTCAGCAGCCGCAATGGTCGGCAATACCCGAACAAACAGCAGAAAGAGCGTGAAAAACAAACCGAAGGCGCCGAACGTCCATCCCCAGTCCCACCAAGTCGGGACGTACATCGCCCAAGAGGAAGGCAGAAAATCCCGATGCAGCGAGGTCACGACAATCACGTAGCGTTCAAACCACATTCCGATGTTCACAAACAATGAAACCACGAACATGATCGGAATCGAACGACGCGCCCTGCGGAACCAAAATATCTGCGGGATGAAAACGTTGCAGCTAAACATCGTCCAGTAGGCCCACCAGTAAGGACCAAAGGCACGATTAATGAAAACATACTGCTCAAAGCCCGATCCGCTGTACCAAGCGATGAAGAACTCACAAGTATAGGCGTAGCCCACCATGAGACCCGTCGCCATGATGATCTTGTTCATCTTTTCCAGGTGGTCCAAGGTGATGTAATTCTTAAAGCCAAACACCTCGCGCATAATGACAAGCAATGTCACCACCATTGCGAATCCAGAAAAAATAGCGCCCGCAACGAAATACGGCGGGAAAATCGTCGTATGCCATCCCGGGATCTGAGCGACCGCGAAATCGAACGAAACGATTGTATGCACGGAAAGCACAAGCGGTGTCGAGAGTCCGGCAAGAATCAGATACGCCATTTCATAGTGATTCCAATGCCGGTTCGAGCCCCGCCATCCGAGCGAAAGGAGCGTGTAGATGACTTTACGAATTTTATTTTTAGCGCGATCGCGAACCGACGCAAGATCCGGAATCAATCCCACGTACCAGAACACGAACGAGATCGTGAAATAGGTCCCGACGGCGAACACGTCCCAAAGTAGAGGAGAACGGAAGTTCACCCAAAGCTGGCGCTGGTTGGGATAGGGCAACAGCCAGAAAGCGGCGTACCAGGGACGTCCGGTATGCAAAAGTGGGAAACTGAGCGCTGTGATCACCGCAAAGAGCGTCATTGCTTCAGCAGAGCGGTTGATTGCCGTGCGCCATTTCTGCCGAAACAGAAACAGAATGGCAGAGATGAGCGTACCGGCATGACCGATACCCACCCAAAACACGAAGTTAGTGATGTCCGTACCCCAGCCGCCCGGTTGGTTGAACCCCAGAACTCCAAGACCGACGGTCTGAAAGTAGATCACGGTCATCAACCAAACGCCCAACGCGCCGAGCGAGACCCCGAAACAGGTCCACCACTTCCACTCCGGGAAATTTTCTAACGGACGTAGAACATCGTCCGTTACATTTCCAAAAGTCTTACCGCCAGTAACCAATATTTCTGCTGGAATCGATGCGGACGATGCCGCGCCCGGACTTGGTGCCATGTCTGTCGCACTCCTCGAAGGGAAATAGTCTATAAACCTGTCCCTTAGTTTTACGAGAGCCGACGCCGCGTGACTAGCAAAAGTTTGGACTTTCGCACTCTTTTCGGGCATTCCCCCCCTCATGCGATACTTCGGCCTCCTTGCCGCCGGACTCCTCTGCCTCGCAGCAAACCTCTTTCTGGTGAGCCCTTACCTCCTAAAAATCGCCGGAGACCTTTGGGCCAACAGCATTTACGCGCTCCTTCGCATCGCCCTCTTCTTTGCAACTGGCTTCCTTCTCACCGTCCTCGCCGGACGGTCCCGCTATCAAAGCCTGATGGCTGCGGCTTTTTTGGCGCTCACGGAGCAGATCGCCTTTCGTGGCGGTGCACTTTTTGTAGACGCGGTCCGAAATCCAGCAGAATGGACCCATGCATCGACATCAGGCCTCATCTATGGACTTCTCATGGGCTTCATCACTTTCCTCCCCATCATCCTCATGCTGGCATGGGCAGGCACTGAAGCGGGCCGTCTCTGGCTGAAGCACCATCCGGATCAATGACCCAGACGCATTGAAAAGCTGAATTCCTTGAGAACTTCGCGAGAAGGGCCCATGCCTGTCACTCGAACCTCCGCCCGCTCCCCTTTGCGTGAAAAATCAAAAACGGCGTAATTATTAATATTTGCACGACCAAAAATCTGGCGGCGATTGGGGTACTCGCCCCAACTCGATGGGAACACGACTGCATGAATTGCACTCGTCGTAAATTCATAGCTTTCATATCCCAAAATTTTCGGCTCAATTTTTTGAAACTCCAGCAGATGCCGGTCCCCACTCAAAAACACGAGCTTCGCCCCAGTCCTCTTGGCTCTCTCTAGCCAGCGAGCCAAGCTTCGAGGATGATTTGCCTCGTAGGACTCGAATTGCGGGGCGTACCCCCCCCAAAATTGGTCTCCATTGATCACCCAGTGCAGAAGCTTGCCCTTTTCGGAGAGGCCCCTGATGAGCCAATCCTCCTGCTCTTTCCCCCAATGCGTCTCGGAAGTCCGAAAGGTTCGATCATCCATAAAATGGAACCGCAAGAAACCCCACTTGAGCACGCTCGAGATTCCTGGACCTTGTTCATACTGAGACCCCAGCGAATCACCGGGAAAGTAGTCGCGAAACAGCTTCGACACTAGGCTCAGCCCTGGCGTACCCTTGTGACTATTATCCCGACCCACATCATGATCGTCCCAGGTCGTAAAAACAGGGATCAGACGTTCTTGGCGAAAAAGGGCGAGCGCCGAACGAGTTTCCCCGTAGCGTTTGACGACTTCCGCAAAACCAGGCTCCGGAGAAATGACCTTTCCACCCCTCCGATCGGCATAGGTGTTGTCGCCGATCAAGAAAAGGGCGTTGGGCCGCTCCCCCCATACTTGGCTCCACATTTTTTTTTGCAACTCGTCGTAGTAATCATCCATGCACGCGGCAACGACGATCCGAATAGGGTTCGCGGACGCCTGAAGAGGCGCAAGCAGGCGTTGATCAACCAGGCGTCCGCCCTCGGATACTCGAAGGCGGTATTCTGTTGATTCACGGAGCCCGTCGAAACGCGCCACCCGTAATTTCAGAGGGGAGGCCATTCGAATTTTTGACACCACTTGAACAGGCGCAACCGCCGTTCCATCGGCACCCACCAGACGCAACTCCGGTTCGTTCGGCCCAGTAAAGCCGACGACAACCGTTACGGTGGTGGCCGTAGAAGGTCCTTGAAGAATAGGCAGCGCACCAAAGCTCGGTGCAGAATCCGCCCAAGGTGCCGACGTAGTAACCCCCGACAGCGCGCCCCATAGGACGAACCACCGAAAGCCCTGTCGACCCCAAAAACTCCAGGATCTTCCAGAACTAAGCGAAGCGCTTCTGACGAGTCTCACGGATCTCAGCCCCTATTAGGCTAAGTCGAGTCCAAGGCAAAGCGAGGAGGCGTTGCCGTTCGATCGGCTCTTCCGTCTCTTCGCAGACCCCGTAGGTGCCCACCTCGAGTCGAACAAGCGCGTCGGCGATTTCGCCCAGCTCTTTCACTATTTTTTCGCGACGTGTTAATGCCGTGTGCTGATCAGTCAATGTCTGCGCCATATCGCCCTCGTCTCCCGTAACCTCGCTCTTCAGAGCGGGTTCCAGGTCACGCATACCATTCAGGCGATCTTGACGAGCCTTGAGCAATCGTTTGCGGCATTCCGTTACGAAGCTATCCCAAGATTCATCCATAAATCCCGGTCCTTTCCCATCATCGAGTCTGAAGGAGAACTTCAGCCTATGCAAAGAAATATATCAAAGGAGTCAACCTCTTGACGGAAACAAAAAAGGCGCTGAACTTTCGTTCAGCGCCTTTGAAATGATTGATCTATTTTTCGACCAGTTAAAGGTCGCGATAACTGCGATGACGATCCGAAACAGGAAGCAACGCCAACTGGCGGGCTCGCTTAATTTCCGTCGCAACATGTCGCTGCTGTTTGCGACTCAAACGACTCACACGAGCAGCCACAATGCGGCCACCCTCAGTAATGAACTGACGAAGCGACTCAACGTCCTTATAATCAAAAATCAAATCGACCGGAGGACGGGAACGACGGCGAGAGAAAACTTCTCCGCGGTCTGCTCCGGCGTCACCGCCGCGATCCGAATTACGATCCCCGCCGCGATCTCCACCGCGGTCTGCTCCTTTTTTCGAACCCTCTTTCATCGACATTATTTCTTACTCCCCTGCATCTTAGCCTGCTTCGCCAGAGATCTCTTCACTCGGAGAAGCTGCTGAGACAGATTTTCGTCTTTCGCCTTACGAATCGCCATCGTTATTCCACCCACCTTATCGATGGTATGAATCGCATGCGTCGAAAGACGGAGAGTGAGGATTTGCCCCAACTCTTGAATCGCATACCGCTTGCGCTGCAGATTCGGCAGCCAACGAGTACGGGTTTTAGTATTCGAATGGGAAACAAGATTTCCCGTTACCGGACCTTTGCCAGTCAATTCACAAACACGTGCCATGACTCACTTCTCCTGATCGAGCACGGTGCCGCTCTTCTTCGCGAAGCGCACCCATTGCCCCTTGGCATTTTTCTTCATGCCCACACGGGTCGGCTTCCCAGCGCTCGGGTCGAAGATCATGACATTTGAAACGTGGAGCGGAAGCTCCTTCGTGATGATTCCCCCTTGCGGGTTCTGTTGACTGGCCTTCACATGACGCTTCGCCATATTGAGCCCTTCCACCACGACGCGTTCAGTCTTGGGGAGAACGCGGACGACTTTCCCCTGCTTGCCTTTTTCGCGACCTGCGATCACTTGAACGAGATCGCCCTTCTGAATATGAAAACGATGAGTCAGATTCATGACTTCCTACCTATTACTTCTTGCTGTGGCTGGGCATCTTGCCTTCCACGAACAGAACATGCTTACGGACACGAGGATCATACTTCTTGAACTGAAGTTTATCTGTCGTCCGTTGTTTATTCTTGGTCGTGTAGTAGGCGTAGCCCGTACCGGCCGTCGATACGATGCGAACTTTTTCTCTCATTTGGCCCCCGGTGTCTTCGTGCCGTACTTCTTCATGAAGCGCTCAACTCGGCCCGCAGTATCCAGCAACTTGTCTTTGCCGGTATAAAACGGATGAGAGGCGCTCGAAATTTCTACTTTCGCGAGCGGGTAGGTCTCGCCATCTTCCCAAGCGACAGTTTCCTTTGTCTGGATCGTCGAACGCGTCAAAAACGCGAAGCCGCTCGAAACATCTTGAAACACTACATCGCGATAAACAGGGTGAATTCCTTGCTTCATCGAATCATTCTCCAAAACCTAATGCCAGAGGTGACAGAGGTAACTAGCCTAGGCAATGAGTGATTGCAACGGCGATTACCGCTTGAAACAGCCCCTGCTTGGCGTTCCGACTCTACTAATTCAGAGTACGCCTCGGCGGCAAGAAAACATTTCAAAGATTGATTGAATTACGGCGGACCCTCGTTAAACTAGCGGTCATGAAACGAATTTCTACCGCAGCCCAAGTCCTTCTGGGGATCATCTTTCTTGTTTTCGGCCTAAACGGCTTCTTTCATTTTATTCCAGACTTCCCCGTTCCAGAGCGAGCAGGTGCGTTCATCGGTGCACTTTTGAGCACCGGATATCTGTTCAAGCTCCTGAAAAGCGTTGAAATCCTCTCGGGCGCCCTTCTCCTTGTTGGGTGGTATGTCCCCCTCGCTCTGATCTTCCTCGCGCCGATCATCGTAAATATCGATTTGTTTCACTTTTTTCTCGCGCCTGCGGGACTCCCGATAGCCTTTGCAATGACAGGCTTGGAACTTTACTTGCTTTGGCACTACCGAGCCCAATTCGGCAGTATTCTGTCACGCAAACCCTCCTACTGACGCCCAAATGGCTATTTTGTCCCCTCTCTACCGTCCGAATCTCTTCGAACTCAATTAAATTGGTTAATATTGGCCCCGCCGTAGATTTTTTTCGCCAAATAACCAGTTTTTCCGCGAGTTTTCACCTCAACCTCCGAAACAGCATTGACAGGTTCACCTGAACTATGTCAATTTTTATAAATATTGTTATATTTTCTTAACAATAAAGCGACGAGGTGTTTTTATGAATTTCGATCGTTCCATACGTCTTCTATCTTGTGTTGCCCTCTCCATCACTGCCGCCCTGGGGAGCGGTTGCGGAAAAAATCAGATCCTCCGGGATGTCTCCGCAAAGACTCAACAGAGCGAGGCCGGACATGTATCGGTCGAGATCACTTCCGTGTGGGATACCGGGAACATCCGGGTTCCCGCTGTTACGCTGCCGATCCCAGACCCGAACCACCCCTCCATCACCATTGGTTCGGTCAGCCTCAAGGAGGTTTTTCCTTCTGGCGCCGAAATCTCCGTCGGACTCGATCTCACCGAACTGGCCGACGTTGATTCAGATGACGCCCTACTCCCGAACGGCACAACCATTCCGATCGGTGGATTAGGCGATACGCCGGTGATCGGCCTCAAAGTGGGCGATACCGCCGCCCGTGCCTATTTCGCACTAGGAAGCGGCGTCGCCCTCATGGGATTCGCCATTCCCATCCGCGAATTCGATGGCCTCGGACGCAGCATGGGAAGAAGCAACGCCTTCATACCATTTCAATTCGGAGACGTCCGCGGGACCGGCGGACTCTTTAGCAGTCCCGATTCGGGCCAGACCGGCCCCGGCCTTTTCGTTGATATTGGGCCCCTCTTGCAGAGCCTGGCAAAACCAAAGCCTCCTTCTGTTGAGGGAATCGGCTCGACGAAAGGCGCGCTTTCCTCCGGCGCTCCCGACAATGGCGTCGAGCAGGTGCTAGCCGCCATGAATCGCGGACAACAACAGGCAAGCCCGCACTTCTACGAGCGAAAACTTTCGCGCCGTGCTGACGAGAACATGAAGCGCGGCCTGTACGAACTGCATCGCCGAGGGACCTCCATTCATCCCCGGTAACCGGCTACCCACGGCAGCCCCGAAGGTCCTTCCTTCGGGGCTGCTGATTACGATACAACCCCCGAATGAACGACATCCCGCTCATCGAGGTGCGAAATCTTCGCAAAGAATTCAAAGGTGGCGTCAAAGCCGTAAACAACGTCAGCTTCAAAATTCGTGAAGGCATCTGCTTCGGCCTACTCGGACCGAACGGCGCAGGAAAGACCACTACGATCGAAATGCTCGAGGGCATCACGCCTGCTTCGGGCGGAGAGGTCCTCTACCGAGGTAGACCCAGAACTCCTGACTTCAAAGAAAAGCTGGGGATCCAGTTTCAGTCGACCGCGCTGCCGGACTTCCTCACCGTAAGAGAGGTTCTTCGTCTGTTTTCTACTTTCTACGAAGAGAACTCCGACATCAGTGAACTCATCCGACTCTGTAACCTTTCAGAATTCCTCGACCGCGACACCCACAAGCTCTCCGGCGGCCAAAGGCAGCGCGTGCTGCTTGCCCTGGCCTTGGTCAATAATCCCGACGTCGTCTTTCTCGATGAGCCGACCACGGGTCTGGATCCGCAAGCGCGCAGAAACTTCTGGGCACTCGTCCAAGCCATCAAGGCAAAAAAGAAGACGCTCATCCTCACCACTCATTATATGGAGGAAGCCTACATCCTCTGCGACGAGATTATCATCATGGATCAGGGGAAAATCCTCATCGAAGGGCCTCCTGATCGGCTCCTGGGTGAACATTTTGAGGGAATCTCCGCCGAACTCCCCAGGCACGATCTTTCCGATAGCGCCTCAACGAGGTTGAAAGCCGCTGGTTTTACGATCCTCGAACGGGAAGACAGGATCGAGATCCAGACCAGCTCGGTAGCCTCATTGATCGAGGTTCTTCAGCTTGCCGGCACCCCACTGGGTGGTCTACGCATCCGCTCGCAAACTCTCGAAGACCTTTTCCTGAAACTGACCGGAAAGGAACTCCGCGGATGATGTTCAAAAGAATGTTCGCGGTATTTGTCGCTCGAAATCTTGAATTCGTGCGCGATCGAGGTTCGCTCGCCTGGGCGGTGCTGTTCCCCGTTCTCGTCGTGTTTGGGTTTGCCTTCGCGTTCTCGGGCAAACCGAAGGATCTTTTCAAGGTCGGCATTCATGGGGAGCGCCCGAGCAATCACTCCTTCCTCGCCGTTCAGTACATTGAATGGATTGACTTCTCCAGCCTGGATATCGCCGTTAGAAAACTCAAGCACCACCAGATCGACCTCCTTCTGTCCACCCGGCCCAATGGGCAGCCGGAACATTACTGGATCAATGAATCTTCTCCCCAAGGGTATTTGCTGGAGAAAATCCTCGGCCCCCATTCCGGTTTCACTAAAAAAACAGTACAGGGACGAGAGATTCGCTACGTTGATTGGCTCATCGCCGGGCTACTTGGCATGAACATCATGTTCGCCGCCTTATTCGGAGTGGGATATGTCATCGTCCGCTACCGGAAAACGGGTGTCCTCAAACGATTCAAAGCGACCCCCCTGCATGCCATCGAATTTCTGACAGCACAGATCCTCTCTCGACTGTTTCTGATTGTGCTCGTCACCTCGTTCGTTTTTATCGGATGCAACTCTCTCATTGGTTTTACGATGCTGGGCTCTTACTGGACGCTCGCACTGATTCTCATCCTCGGTTCGTTTTGTCTCATCTCATTGAGCCTCCTCGTCGCGGCACGGGTACAGAGTGAAGAGTTGGCGGGCGGCCTACTCAATCTCATTTCCTGGCCGATGATGTTTCTGTCCGGAGTCTGGTTCTCTCTCGAGGGATCGCCGCCCTGGGTGCGCGGAATCTCGAAAATGTCGCCCCTCACCCACATCATCGACGCCGCACGCTCGGTGATGACGGAGGGAGCAACGCTGGCGCAGATCGCGCCGCAGCTGGGCCTTCTGTTGACGCTGAGCCTACTCTTCCTGACCTTAGGGGCTCTGCTTTTTCGCTGGGAGTAGAGGGCGGGGAAGCTGGCAGCCTCGACGAAGAGGAACTAGGGCGAGGAGGGGGCGGTGGAGGCGCCACCGGCCCGGAAGATACCATTCCCGGCACTAACTCCGTACACAGCCCCATCATCATGGAGCCCGTTTTCGGATCGGCCCTGAAACAAGGGACCACCGTAGTCTTTACAACCTTCTCCGTGCGGAAATGATCTCTCTGAACGCGAAAAGCCAGGGTGAGCGGGCCCGCCTCCGCAGCTCCCTCCAGGCAAAGAAGTGCCGCCAAGATCGCCCCAGATCCCGATAGCCACCGACTCAATTTATTGCGCGTAAATGACGCGTAGCATCTAATTAGCGACAATCCTCGCCTCTCTTCTCTAAGACGGCTTTTCTGAAAGTTTCTGCAGTAAAATCGAACTGTTAGAAAATTGGCGAAGGGAGGGAAGGGGGGCAGGACGACGCGCGCGACAAGGCAACCCAGACCAGCAGAATGAGGACCATCCAAAATCCCGCGTGCGTCGTTTTTTAACGCACCAGACAACGAGAAGAAATAATTGCCAGGGAAATCAACCTGTCAATCAATCTTCCTCCGTGCTACCCTGAACAGCGTCAGTCGCATATCGAGTTCCCGAGCATTGGGCTTATGTCCTCTTTAGCGGCACCCAGCCTTTCAGGAGGTCACATGGGCAAGAAACTATACGTTGGCAATCTCCCTTTTTCCGCAACCGATCAAAGCCTCATGGAGACGTTCTCTCAATGTGGAAAGGTAGAGTCTGCGAAGATCATCACAGACCGCGATACCGGGCGCAGCAAAGGCTTCGGCTTCGTCGAAATGTCGAGTGATTCGGAAGCTCAGACTGCGATTTCGAAGTTCAATGGTACCGACCTCGATGGTCGCGCCATCACGGTGAATGAAGCACGTCCGATGGAACCCCGTGGAGCCGGCGGTGGCGGCGGCGGTGGTGGTGGACGCGGCGGCTTCGGCGGTGGTGGCGGCGGCGGCGGTGGCCGTGGCGGCAACCGTCGTTACTAGGCTCCCCGGACTATAATCTCGGTAAGCGATTTCGGGAACAACACCCGAAATCGCTTCTTTGTATTTATTTCAAACGATTGGATTTCTATGGCAAAAGCGAACCGAGCCACCCAAGCGAAACGAAAACGCGAGCAAACCAGGAAAGAGCGCCAAGCAGAAAAGGGCGCAGATCGAGCTGTCCGCAAGGAGCAAAAAAAGCTTCGTGTGGACCTTAGTGAGTCTGGCGAAGATCCAGACCTGATTGGTATATTTCCTGGTCCCCAGCCCGCACCGATGGAGGAGTAATTCCGGATGAGCCGTGAGACCGATGATTACGATTGCGACATTCGATTTGGCGAGTGGCTGAGATCAGCCCGCACCAAGCAACAGCTCACCGTCGAGGCGGCGGCGCAAAGTGCAGCGATGCCTGCCGAGCGCCTCAAAGCGCTCGAACTGGGGTACAGTGATCGAGGGATCACACAAGACGAGTCGGTTCGACTTTCCAAAGTCTATCGAATCCCCCTAGAAGAACTGCTGCGAGAAGCAACCCGAGCCTAATCGAGTCAATCCGCGCTTCTGAGCTGGGCTGCCGCTCTTGCTATGGGCAGCTGTTTTTTGTTCGTTTGCCGATAAGACGTACATGAGGATCCGAGCGCTTCTCAGCGTCATCCTATTGACTGGACTCGTCGCAGCCGAAAAAAGCTTCGGGGCGCCCTCTCCTCGTGACGAAGGGCCCGCGGCCCACCCATGTCCGGCCGAGTGCACCCGATTCCTCGTTTTTCAAGCCCCGCTACAGCTCTTGCTGAACTCGCTTCCGGCCCTCACCGGACGGACGAATCCGAACGCAGAGACGCAGCCGTTCGCATTTCATTCATTCGAAGAGCTCGCGGCGCGCGAGCGGGCCACTGAGATCTGGCGGCAGATTCCTTCTCACTGCCGAGCCTCTGTCCTAGGAGCGGCGGAGCGGAGCCTTCTTACCGAACCACGGGTTCAGTTCCTCGCCCGAGTCCGGGCCGACACCCTCGCGCTCTCCAGCGCGGAGCGGGCGATGCGGCCCGGCTCCGCTCGCGCCTTCAGCGCATTGCAGGCAATCGCTTCCAGCTACTGCACCACCGTAGGCGCAAACGAAGTCGCGCGTATTGAGGCCGTAAGAGGACCGCTACCCGACGAAACAACGGCGCCGGACCGCGGGCGCGCGTACCTCGCTTGCGCACAAGCCCGTGCGGGCGTCATCCGAGAAGAAATGGATCTGCTCTTGGCAAGGAATATTGACGTCATCAATCCCATCGTCCGCAGCGCATGGAGCGACGCGCCCACACTCACTCCGAATGACATCAAAGTTTTTCAGTTCCACCACCAGTTTTTCCAGAGGGAATCATTGCTGGAGGCGCTTGCCTTCGCCGCACGTGAAAGCCGATCCATGACCTTTCAGCAGAAGCTCATTGCCTGGCAACTGATGGGAAGCCAATACTTTGACCACTACCACCCTGACCGCCGAGACTCTCCGTCCAGGAATCCTGGGGCGGTTGACGGGGAAACCATTTTCCAAGCCAGCCGAAAAACAATGCTCTTAGCTGCAAACCGCTGGATGTATGCCGGTGCCCCGCCAGGCGATTTCGAATACGCGGGCGTTTGCAGAGACATCGCGAGCGCTTTAGGTGAAATCGCGCGTGCCATGGGAGTACGCGAAGCTTACGTCGTCGCTTTCGCCATCGACAACAGCTATCACACGACTCTGGTCGTGCGAAATCCCGAGGATCCTGACCATGTCCACATGCTCGACTATGGGGAAGTCGGCCTGAGGCGCGCGGGAGACTCCCGCGCACTCCAAGGCACCCCGAACGAACAGGGCCTCGTCTTTCGAATCGCACAGCCCGGCGGTAGAAGCGTCATGACCACGGCGAGCGAATTAGGGCGATTTCTGACTGAGGCCTCGGGACTAGACCCCACCGCGACCGATCCGCTGAGCCGATTGAGGAGCCAACTCATCGTGGCCGACATCCCCATCGCCTCTCGACCGGGCAGCTCCATCCGAACGGGGATCGCTCAGGACGGCAGAGGGGACCGGCATGTATTCGGAGCATTTACGGATTCGTGGGGGGCGCGCTCCATTTTACCGGGCCGATCCGCAGTCGTCGTGGGCGCGCGAATGCGGGAAGACCCAGTCGGCGATTCACGATATTTGGGTTACCTCGCGATCGCGCTCGAGCAGCACCTTCGCCCGGAAGCGCGCATAAACGATCGCACGGTTTTCTATTCCGATACCAGCTTCCACGGCTTGGCCTATGCCGGTCCCGACGTCGCCACACAGACGGGCACCGTTTCTCGAGCAGCGGACGGAACCATGAGTCTCCGTGAGGAAATCGGAATTCGACACCGCTTCTCGGAACGAGGCTCGATCAGCGCTCGCGTCGGCGCCATTGTCAGTCCCGGAACTTTGGATATCCGTGACCTGTCCGCGCCGATTGTTCCCATCCTCGACCACGCCTATGGCGCGGCGGAAGCTCGCGTACCTCTTAGCCCTGACTTGCTGCTTTTTGCGAACGCGATGCTCATCGCCCACGATGAGTTTGTTGCGAGAGGTCGGCTTCGAGTCGGCGTCGAGTCACCGGTCGCGTCAGCCTCTCTCGAAGTCGAAGGTTCTCTCGGTGAGTGGAGCGGAATCGACCCGGGGTTTCTTGAGGGAAGTCGACGGCGTGCGATCGCGAATTTTGTCCTCAACCCCATTCCGGAAGTCTCGATTCGCGCCACCGGCTCGATGGATCTAGAAGAGGGCCCGGACGGGGAACGCGACGTTTCCGCTACCGGATCGGTGGAGACTCGATGGTGAAGAGACTCTCCCGTCTCACTCTATTTGCCATCTTTCTGAATCTCCTTCCTTTGTCTCAGGCATTTTGTGCCCCCCCCCAAGGCGATCCACCGGAGATCCGAAGACTCTCCAGAATTCTCACCAAAATTCAAACGGCACTCGCCACTCAGTACGGCTTCGATCAGATCATGATTGGCGGTGGATCGGCGCGAGCGATCCTGGATCATGTCTATTTCGGCGGCCCACTGCAATTCAGGGATTTAGACATTTTCGTTGTGGCGCACCAAACGGTGACATCAAAGTTTGCGGACGATCTGGGCCGAGCATTAGAAGCCACCCACCTCGGTACCTACCAGCCAAACGAACTACGACCCCGCCCCAGAGGGGGAACAAATGCCGGTTTTGGATTCTCTCTGAATACCTCTGCGGGGGATATCATCGACCTCTCCATCTATCACTCAGATGCGGCTCTCGATCGAAACGGTATTTTTGATGTGGATCGGGTGATGATCCCTCTCCGTCAGGGCGAATCGCTGCAATCGACGCTCGCAAGAATGGTGAGTGTAACGCCGAATCAAGCGATCAGGCGCAACTGGATCATCGACCGTGAGGGAGGGTATCCTGCATGGCAAAGGCAACGCCCCTCTATCGTCAATTGGGGAGAGATTGAGCGTGATCCCATTCTTCAGTCCATCCGGGTTCTGAGAACCTACCTGAGAAGCGGAAGACGTTCGCTTCCTCTCGAGGTCAGAAGGCGCCTCAAGACACTTATCGAAGGAGTTTCGGAAACCAATCGGCTCCAAATCGTTCGCAATACCCTCAAACTTCTTCACGACCCAGAAGCGGCTTTCGCGCTAAAAGAGCTCGGAGCAATCGGGTTTTTTGAAAAGATCTCTCCGGCGCTAGGACGATGGATTTCCGGCCAAAGCATTGCTAAACTCACTCAACTCTTAGGCCCAAACCAACTCTCGGACGTGCCCTCCGCTGCGGAACGACTGACCCGACTTCTCGAGAGAGTCTCACCGAGAGAGCGCTTACCATTCCTACGAACTCTCCGCCAAGTGGAGCCCGAATTTTTTTCTCACGAAATTTCACGTCTGATCCGTCCCAGACGCGGTCAAGCGCCCTTGAGGCTCGGATATTTTACCGGCGACTTCGCGCCGTTTCATAATGGCCATTTATCGGTTGCCCAGGCCGCGTTGAATGCGGGACCCTTGAATCTTCTCTTCATTATACCGACTCCGCACGCGACGAATGATCCCAAAACCAAACGCTTTAGCATCGAGGAGTGGCGGGAAAGGCAGCGCTTCGTCGATTTGGGCTCACGTAGCGAAGACCGGATCATCCCTTGGTGGCCCGTAGAAACTCCTCCCTCAAGTGGAAAGCCGCAGCTCAGGGACATCCTTTCAAACCTTGAAAGATCCATCGGCAGCCCAGGCCAGCTGACTCATGTCGCCGGAGGCGATTCACTCCATCGCATTGTAGGACGAAATCTTCTCGTGACTGATCCAAGGCCGAGGATAGTGGTCACCCGTGGAGAGTTGCCCATTCCTGTGGGGGCCACCACTCCTGAATCTGGTGTGCGACTGATTCGACGCGAAGGCGAGCTACCCGTATCCTCTACGCGAATCCTGCACGAGCTGGCGGCCCAAGGTCATACCAGCCACCTAACTCCAGCGGTCCTTGAAGAGGTGCAACGCCTTCCGCGTTACCAAGAGATCGTCGAAGATCTTCGGGAACACGCGGCAGATATCCGAAGACTGCCCGCTCGTGCGCGCGATCTCGATCGAGATCCTCGCACCTTTATTTTAGACCTTTCACAAAACCCTGACGGTCATTACATCTCTGCTGAGGATGGTCTTCCTCGACCGACGGATGGCTACTTTGAACTCATTCGATCCCTAGTCACTCGCCCCACCGATCAATTTCTCATCTTTCTCGGAAACGATCCCCCCAAGGACGCAGCCCTGGAATGGAGCTTGGCTACCCTACGGCTAAGAAATCGTCAGGTTTTGATCACTCGAGATTACCGCCACATCAAACCACGCGATCGAATTCGAGTTTTTGATTCAGGTATCGCCGCCCACCTACTTGAGACCGGCGGCCTTTTTGAAAAGGTACTTGCAAGACAACGAATCATTACCTACGACTTCAATCATGCTCCTGCCTCGCCCCTCCTCGAAGCGGCCCATATTCCCGTCATCAGACTCTCCTCCACATCAGGAACGATACCTCACGGGTGCATCCCTTTGAGGGACGTAGTGACTGAACTCACGTTGGTAAAATAATACTTGGCTCGCAACCCCACGAAGGGCGCCACGGGGAGGATTGCCTCGTTCAGCCACAGAATGAGCCCACGCATTCAAAATCGTTACCCCACATCGAACATAAACTCCCCGTATTCGTAGCAAGCCTGGCACCCCATTTGCTTAAAACTTTTTCATACAGATCGAATATGATCCAGGGAGGCTCGAGTTGATTTTTCACAGTCGCGAGGAAGCCGCGGAGCAGCTGGCTCTGAGGCTCAGTACGTTCCGTGGACGTGACCCGTTGATCCTAGCGATCCCACGCGGGTCGGTCGGCATGGGCAAAGTTCTAGCCGACCGTCTGCACGGTGACCTCGACGTAGTACTCGTGCGCAAGGTCGGCGCCCCGGGCAATCCAGAGTTCGCGATTGGAGCGGTCACCGAGGCTGGTGACCTCATCATGAATGAGGACGCGTCGTATCTAGACATTTCAGAAGATGTCGTCAAAAGTCTCGCCAGCGCCGAGCTTCTGAAGCTCAGGGAACGACGCGCGCAGTACACTCCTTTGATCACACCTCTCGATCCAAGGGGGCGAACGGTCCTCATCGTCGATGACGGTATCGCCACTGGGTCTACAATGCTGGCAGCCATTCAGTCGCTTCGAGCACGCCTTCCCAGAGAAATCGTCGTATGCACGCCCGTGGCGGCGCGCTCGGTTGTCGCCTCCATTGCGGCGGCAGCCGACCACCTCGTGGCCCTTCATACTCCGGATACTTTTATGTCAGTGGGTCGTTTTTACGAAGAATTTCCTCAAGTCACTGATGAGGAAGTCACGCGAATCCTTACAGGCTCTCGGATACGCATCAAGTAAGCAAGAAAGAGGGCAGACCCTCCTACCGTTGCCAACAACGCAGGTCCAACATCTGCCGAAAGGGACCGCATGCAGATCACTGAGACGGCGGCCCCGAGTCCGACCGACGCCTCTTTAGGCAGGAGCGATTGTTGTGAACTCGCGTCAACATCGAGCCTAGAAACGCAACACTCCGCCAAGGAGAGCAGTGTAACCCAGATGGTAGCGCCTATGACGTGGTCCACGCTGAAAATTTGGGGTGACCCCAGAACCACCAAACCTCCAAATAAAATAACTATGACTTTGCTTGAAGAAATCGATTGAATGGCCCTCATGATAGGGAGCTGAAGAACGATGACCAGCAAGCTGTTCAGCGAAATGAGGGCTCCGTACCAGGGCGGCAGGAAGCCGCCTTCGCGCATTAAGTACTGAGGCAGGACGCTGAAGATCCCGAACATCTTGATACCGATGGCCGTCCCGATAAGCCCCCAGCGGAGGGAAGGCAGAACTCCCCCGGCGAGGAAGAGGCTGCGGCCCGCAGCGACGATTGCTGGCTGCACTTCACGGTTGCGCGCGCTCTGAATCGAAAGGCCTACGCAAACCAAGAGGGTGAAAAGCGCCACTGAGTAGGCGGCGTCCTTCAATTGAAAAAACGGCAGGGCGATCAAAAGTCCGGAGGAAAGACTGCCGATATTTAGCGATATCTTATTGAGCGCGGCTCCATGTGCCGTTTCGGCAGCTTGTGATTTGATGAGGTACCCGCCGCAGCTTAACCCCAAGGCTACGCAGACGGCGCCGGCGAGCCCAAGGCCACTCATCCAAAGGCCAACACCGGCAGACCCGATCAGAAAGCTCAGTGCGGTAGCATTCTTGCCTCCAAGAGCCACCAAAAAGGGGGAGAGGAGCAAGAAGACCCGGTACCCGAAAGCGAGGGTTGTATTGGCCTGGGGCGTGAGCCAAACGTTGGCCTTTCCCAGGAAGAAAAACAAAATAGCCGCGGACAACGTTCGTGCCAAAAAAATCATGAGCTGGTCTTCACTTTCAAGTTCTTCAGAATGATTTGTTCGGCAAGTGCCAGCCCGTGCAAGACGACCTGATACTCAGGATGAGTGATGGCGACGAATGCCAGAAAATCTGAGTTGTCCTGGGGCACTGAACGGATGGCAGCACCTGGATTTTTCAGGATAGTGAAACGGAACTCGTCTGCACCC
>CAYIHX010000017.1:0-44344 GCA_964363305.1 uncultured Bacteriovoracaceae bacterium
CGTTTCGAGAAAGGGGATGCCGTCGCTGCGGACGCGGACGTAGGTTCCGTCGCTATGTCGCCAGGTTCGGTATTCATATTGGCGGGCCATTCGAGAAAGAAGCTGAACTTCCTCTTCTTTTCGTTTTGGATGGAGGAAGCGGGCGGCAGGTTCGAGCGAGATTCCGATAAAGCGGTCGCTTTCGAAGAGGGCGCGTACGTAGGTGCAGGCTTCGGCGTCCGCGGGTTTATCTTCGTCATCGTCCAGTTCGGGAGTATCCGCGACTCCGTCATCCGCGCTGACGACGCCCGAGCGCAGGAGGCTCCCGCGGGTCATGACCCAAACGCAGATCGCGGCGACGTGTTCGCAGTTGCGGTCGGGAGAGTGATTTTTGCCGCATGAACAATCGCTTTTCGCGATGGTGCCGCGGGCGATGTCGATCCAGGTGGTGGTCTTGTAGTTAGGCAGGACGATCTGGGCGTTGATCCTCATGCCACGCAGCTTCACCTCCTTGACGCGTTCCGCGCGAAAGAGGTTCTGGCCTTCTCGCCATGCGACCGGGGTAAAGACTCGTTTGACCTGGCTTTGATATAAATTCATTGAGCTTCCAAAATGAGGGCTTCATCTCTATCAGGTCTCCGTTCGACATTCCCGCAGTTTTTTCATGTTCTTTGCAACTTTCTTAAGTCGGGGTAGTCTCGCACTATGGCGAAGAAAGTGTGTCTTTATGCGGGGTTGGCTTTTTTTTCAGAATTTATGAATTCTTCCCTCGGCGTAAGAATCTCTCCGCGACTGGTTTTCCTCGCCGGGCGGTGGGGGTGTTGATGGGCGAGTCGTGCCTCGGGGTGCCTCTGGTTTTGACGATTCCGCATAGCGGGGAGGTGCTCCCTCCGGATGCGACGTGGTTGCGGGCTTTGTCACCCGAGGTACTTCTCACGGATGTCGACCGCTTTGTCGACCAGTTGTATGCGCGTGCCATCACCGAGTATCAGTTGTCGGCCTTGGTGGCCAAGGTGCATCGCTATGCTGTCGATCTGAATCGGTATCCGGAGGATGTTGATAGGGATTCCGTCGTGGGCTCGCTGAATCCGTCGGGAAAATTTCCGAAGGGGTTTCACTGGGTCTCTACGACGAAGGGCGCGAAGGTGTTGCCGATGCCGATTTCTCGTGAGCTGCATGAACACTGGGTTCGCGAATATCATGATCGTTTTCATGCGCAGTTTGCCGCCGAGGTGGAGCGGGTGCGGGCGGCGTTTATGGGGCGGTCCATCTATCATCTGGACTGCCACAGCATGCCTTCTCGCGGCACCGGGGCCCACACGGATGCGGGCGCGGAGAGACCCAACGTGGTTTTGAGCGATCTAAACGGGACGTCCGCTTCCCCAGAATTTATGAACCTCGTTTGCCGGGTTTTCAGGGAGGAGGGATTCTCCATCGCCCGAAATCATCCGTACCAGGGGGGGCGTATCACTCAACGCTACGGACATCCGGCGGAAGGTCACGAAACAGTCCAAGTCGAACTGAATCGAGCGCTTTACATGGATGAGCAAACGCGCGAGAAGACCGCAGATTTCGCGGTGATTCAGGAGCGGCTTCTGCGGTGCCTGGCACCGATTGTTCAGGCGCTTAAGGATTTGTAATTCATGATTCGAGCAGGAGTACCCGCGTTGATTTTGGCCCCGATGGAGGGGGTGACGGATGCGCCGATGCGTGCGCTGATGTCGGCGCGGGGGGGCTTCACGCATTGTGTCTCCGAATTTCTTCGAGTGACGAAAAATGTACCTCCGGCTCATGTGTTTCGCGCTCATATTCCTGAGATGGCGGACGGATGGCGCACTCCGACGGGGATGCTCGTGCAGGTTCAGCTGCTAGGCGGCGACGCTGAGCGGTTGGCGGAGACGGCTGCGCTTGCGGTGAAGCTCGGGGCACCGGGTGTTGATCTCAACTTCGGGTGTCCGGCGCAGACGGTGAATCGCCATGATGGAGGCGCAACGCTTCTGAAGTACCCCGAGCGAATCGAGCAAATCGTTCGCGCCGTTCGGAACGCGGTTCCAGCTGGAATACCAGTCTCCGCGAAGCTCCGCCTGGGCTGGGATTCGATTGAGGCCGTTCATGAGAACTCGGAGCGCGCCGCGAGCGGAGGGGCGGATTGGATCGTGATTCATGCGCGGACCCGGATGCAGGGGTATCAGCCCCCCGTGTTTTGGACAGCCATCGGCGAGGCGAGGGCGAGGGTAGGGATTCCGGTGGTGGCCAACGGGGATATCTGGACGCTGGAAGACTTTCTGCGCTGCCGGGACCTCACTGGTGCGGAGCACTTCATGTTGGGGCGAGGCGCACTTGCGGATCCGCATCTTGCGTGGCGGGTGGCGCGCGAGCTGGGTTTGCCCGCGCCGGAGGTGACCGAGCCCTTTGGGATGGAGCCGGAGGATTGGGCGCCGCTGATTCAGGAGTTCGTGACCATCGGGGCGGGCCTGGGGCGTGTGAAGCAATGGCTTCGGCAGGCGCATAGTCGACGCCCCCGTCCGTGGTTTGAGACTCTGAAGCGTTTTGACGAGCTCGAGCAGGCCTTGGTTTTTTTCGGGGCGCCTACCGCTCAGCAGGATAAGGGGAAGCCATGAGCCGCTTTCAGTTCTCCGCTTTTCTGGCCATCCTGACTTCATTTCTCGTGGTGGGCTTTCTTTACCTCGATCTGAGCCTGCTCAAGAGACTGCTCCCTGCTCGGCGCGCGAGGCAAATAGCGCGCATCGCTCTCGCTGGGTTGCTCGGCCTGCAGTTTGTCGTGCAGCCGGTCTACCGCGGATCGATTCCCTATACTTGGTCCGGTCCGGGCTGGGCTTTCTCCTGGGTGTCGTTTACTTTTCTCGGCTTCGCCGCATTTTTGTTCTCCTACTCCTTCTTTGCGGACGCGGGCCGAGCTCTTTGGGTGGTCTACGAGCGGCTATCGACTCGGTTCGGCGTCGCAGGGATAGATTCGTCCAAGCGCCTTTGGCTGACCCGACAGGTACCGGCGGTGATCGTCGGCGCGTCGGCTTTCTCCACGCTCGGGGGGGTGCTTCAGGCCCGAGTGGTGCCCTCGGTCGAGACGGTGGAGGTTCCCATTCCAGGGCTCCCGATTGAGTTCGATGGCTTTTCGATTGCCCAGATCTCTGATCTTCATATCGGTCCGACGATCGGGTCGTCGTTTGTCCATGAGGTCGTGGCGCGGACGAATGCGGCCGATGCCGACGTGATTGCGTTGACCGGGGACATGGTCGATGGTTTCACGAAGCAGCTGCGCGCCGTGCATTCGGTCTTAGGGCAGCTGCGCGCGCGCGACGGCGTTTATTTCGTGACCGGGAATCACGAGTATTTCTGGAATGCGCCGGAGTGGCTCGAGGAGTACCCAGGACTCGGAATCGTGCCGTTGACGAACGAAAATCGCCTGATTCACAGGGGGCGGGCCGAACTCGCGATCGGCGGTATTCCCGATGTGATCGCGAACCGCTTCGTTCCATCGCATGTTCCCGACATCCGGCGCGCCTTTGAAGGCGTGAGCGGAGCAGCGGTGAAAGTCTTGCTGGCTCACCAGCCCGGGCCCGTATTCGAAGCGCTTCGTGAAGAGGTTCATCTTCAGCTTTCTGGTCACACGCATGCCGGGCAGTTTTATCCTTTTAATTTTTTTGTACGATTGGCTTATAAGCACTATAAGGGCCTGTATACCATTCATTCTCAGGGTGGACATCGGACGACCCTCTACGTGAACCGGGGTACCGGTTACTGGGGTCCTCCGATTCGTCTGGGGGTTTCTCCAGAAATCACAAAAATCGTTTTGCGGCGGGAGATCGTATGAAGGTGAGTCTAGTCGGTGCGAGCGGTCTGGTGGGGAGTCAGTTTTTGGCATTGGCGCTGGAGAGCGAGCGCATCACGAAAGTGCTGAGTATCGGGCGGCGTCCTCTGGTGTTGAAAAACCCAAAACTGGAGGAGCGCCTGGTGGACTTCGAGGCACTCATCGGGAATCCTGCCCAGTGGGGAGGGGACCTGGGGCAGCTGCTGGTGATTGCGTTGGGGTCGACCCTCAAGAAGGCGGGTTCACGGGAGGCGTTTCGCAGAATCGACCACGACTATGTGGTCGCTTGCGCTCGAGCGGCGCGGGAGCAGGGAGTACAGCGGATTCTGGTGATCACGGCGATCGGCGCTGATTCTCACTCGCGGGTTTTCTATAATCGGATCAAGGGCGAAGTGGAGCGGGATGTGATTGCTCTCCGTTTTGTAAGTACTCACTTCTTTCGGCCTTCGATACTTCTCGGGGAACGATCGGAGCCCCGCCCCGGTGAGCGGTTTGCCCTGTCGGTGATGCCGATTTTAAGTCTTGCCTTGCAGGGGCCCTTGCGGCGGTATCGGGCCGTAGAGTCGGGCCGAGTGGCCGAATCCCTTCTTGAGGCTTGCTTCGATTCGCGTTCCGGGGTTTTCTTTCACGAATCCGAGGAGTTCCAGAGTCCATGAAAGCATTTCGAACCACTCCGCGTATTCGCGAGAAGTATGATCTCTATGAGCAGGCCGTTCAAAGTCCGGGTTTTCATGTCGAATGGTACGTACAGGTTTATCAAAAGTTGCGAGGCAAACCTGCGCGGCGGTTGCGCGAGGATTTTTGCGGCACGTTCAAAATTTCAGCGGAGTGGGTGAAGCTCCATCCGCTGAATCGTGCTATTTGCCTGGATCTAGATCTCGAACCATTGGCGTACGGCGCGGAGACCAATTTTCCGACGATGACCGCGAACCAGCGGGATCGTATTCAGATCTTGAAGCAGGATGTGATTTCGGTGACACGGCCGGGCTCGGACCTGGTGATTGCCTGCAATTTCTCTCTCTGTATTTTTCACGAGCGCGCGCTGATGCTGAAATATTTTCAGGCGGCCCGGAAGTCCTTGAGACCAGATGGATTGTTTTTGATCGATTTGGCCGGTGGTCCGGGGATGATCGAAAAAATCCGAGAGAAGAAAATTGTCCGGAACAAAGGGAAGCGGGTCGCGACCTACATCTGGGACCAGCAGTCTTATGATCCAATTCAGCGGGTGGCGCATTATGCGATCCATTTTCGGATGCCGGATGGCCGCGAACTGAACGAGGCGTTTCACTACCATTGGCGCCTTTGGACGATCCCCGAGCTGCGCGACATCATGAAGGACGCCGGCTTCAAGGAAACTCACGTGTACTGGGAGTCCGAGCACAAGGGGCGCGGCACGGGCGAGTACCTTCGCACGGAGAACGGCACCAACGATCACGCTTGGGTGGCGTATATCGCGGCTGAGGGCTGAGGGGTCAGGCTCCAAATCTTAAGGCTCTTAACAATCCTCCTCTGTGTTTTGCGGGCTGCTCTTTTTGGTGCTCGGGTTGCGACAGCGGAGATAGAGTTTTCTCCTGATCGAACTTTCTTCTTCAACGGGGAAGGGCGTGTTGAGCCATTCCAACAGGGTATGAAGTTCAGTCACCTTGGCTACTCCTCGGACGGGTACGACAGGGATGCTCAGAGGGAGCAGCGAGGGGGCGAAACCGAGTTGTCCGTGGAGGGTGGAGAATGGATAGTCCTCGACTTGTTCAACGAGCTTCGCTCGGACGGGGTTTCGATACACATACTTAAGGACAGTTTCGTAGTAGTCGAGGGAGTCGATGATTTTTGAGAAATATCGGCTTGAGAAGATGCGGCCGGTCCGCCCGGAATACCGACATAGGTCTTGTGTAAAAAGCTGCAGGACGCGCTTCATGACGAGGTCGAGGCCCTCCTGCGGCGTACTGCAAACCAAGTGCAGGTGATTGGGCATCAGCACCGCGGCGTGGATTTTTAGGTCATAGAGCACGACGGCTTCATACAGTGCGTGGCAGAAGAGCGGCCACGCTTTTTCGAGCGGAAGGGGGAAGGGCTCGCCGTTGTTGCATCGAACCGTGACGTGAAAGGGAAGGGTCTGGCTTTTTGATCTGGGTTTTCGTGGCATGGTCCCGATCTCTGAGCAGGGACCATGCCAATGAAAGAGTTGCGGTCGCCTCATCCACACTCAAGGGGGTCAGTGTGTAATTGTTAACTCTCTTAAGATTTGGAGCCTGACCCCTCAGAGGATCCGGGACCCCGGGAGGCAGCGGTCGCCGCCCACGCCAGTTCCGAAGTCGATGGCGTCTTGGATGATTCCGTCCGGTGGCCCACCAAATGGGTCCGAGTAATCGTAGGGCGTACAACAGGTGTCGACGAGGATAGGAACTCCGTCAGCATCAAAGTCCCCGTCCCAGACGACGAAGGGAGTGCACATACAGCGGTCGCTCACACCCGCGGCGAAGAAGCCGAGCCGATTTCCGGCTTCAGAACCGGCGGAGGTATCGACTTCGAGACCGCAGCCAGAGGTGGCGTCATCGGTTCGTCTTCCGCACGTGGTTTTGACCGCGAAGTTGAGGCAATAGTAGGAGCTTTGAAAATTCGAATCTCGAAATTGATACTTGATGCTGCAACGGGGGGCGCCGTTCAGCGGTTCGACCTTGACGTAGTCGAGGCCGACGCGATGCTCGTTAGAGGATGCCAAATTTGAACTTCTTTTGTAACGAAGGACAAGTCCGTCAGCGAGCGTGGGGCCGCTGAGAGTGATTCGCGCTCGTGAATCAGCGGCGCACGTGGGGTTCAGGCCGTAATCGCAGGTCTGGTACGTGCTCTCCAGGTTTCGGCCGTCACGCTGGTGCTGGATCGAAAGCGAATAGGAGGAAAACCCGTCGACCGCCCCGTTGCTGATACTCGGGATGTATGAATCGCTCGCGTTCATTTCATTGGCGGGCGCTGCCAGATAGACCCAGGGAGCGGCGGAGGGAGGATCATAGAGGATGGATGTCCCAGCGGCGGAATCTGGAACGGAAGCGGTTCCGTCGAAACTGCCACCAAAGGCGAGGTCGATCTTCTCGTCGCCTCCTGTCCAGCCATCGAGAAAGAGGAGATCAGTGGTGAGCGAGTACTGTTGCGCGGCCGCGTTCGGGTAACGTGCCGAATTGTTATTGTAGTCAGCGCCCCAGCCGGAGTTGATTTCTTTTGTGAGGTTTACGCCGAAGCCGTTTACTTCTGTGTCTCCCCGGCCATTCGTGAAAGTGGAGCCGCCGGCAACATAGAGCCCCAGGCTATTGCTCTTGTAGACGTAGGCCGTGTCTCGGAGGCTCGTGTAGCCAGTCAGCGGCACATAGTTGCGCACGAAAGGATTGCTGATGATCGCGGGTAGGTAGTACGGAAAAACAGTCGCCGAGGGGACTGGGATTTTTTCAGGATCAAAGAAGTAGCTTCTGCGGTTGTAGGTGTATCCCCCGGTGGACACCGTGAAGCCGGCGGAAATATTTGTTCCAGCGGCGAGCGAGTTGCCAGTATTCGACAGCAGCACGCCGACCGATCCAATGCCCGTCCCCGCGGCGGTATACGAGTCCTCGCAGAACGATTCGACCACCGTGTTCTGGTTGTCGCGGGGGTGGGTTCCGCCGCGATTTCGAACCTCAAAAGAGAGGCCCGTCATCGTTCCTGAAACTCGGCTGGCGGCGCGAACATATTCGCTCTTGAACTTGTTCCGGTCCCAGTACAGCTGCACCACCGGAGGCCCGACGTCGTACTGGCCGCTGTCGATGCTGGAGAGTCCCGCACCCCCGGTCCCGGCGCTTGAAGACGAGCTGGAGACGCAGCGGCAGACTCGCGCATCGACGACTTGACCGGCGGGGCAGGTCAGCGAGCAGAGCCTTCCGGCTGTGGCGCTTTGACTGATGCACTGATTCACAAGCTGTGTGTAATTTCTTCGGAAGGAGGCGTCCAGGCAGCTCGTCACGGTGGAGACGCCGGGTTGGCAGCGCTCCGCGATCAGAGTTCGGCTGCAATCCACGCAGTACGCATACTCCGGGTTCGCTGGGTCAAAGCGGGAGCAGTAATCGCCCGAGGAGGAGGTGGTGGAGGTCGCCGAGGAGAGTCCGGTGCTCCGCGAGGAGGGATCCGTCGGAGTCCCGAACTGAGGCAGGCAGCCAGCCAGCGCAAGGCAAAGGAGGGCCCCGACAATGACGGTCCTCGTCAGTTTCAGCTGGAGACGGAAATATGAAAACCCGGAAGCCCCTTTCATCGAATACCCCAATGTTAAGAATAGCTTATTCTGATTAAAATGGTCAACTAATGTAAACATCTGGTATTTCAATGCGATAGCTCTGGGCTTCAAGGAGATCTGCCTCGAGAATTTGTGTGGGTCGGGAGTCCAAAGCGGCTAAGGTCGCGGCGACTCGAAGCAGCTTGTGGCGACTTCGGAGGCTCACGGCTTGTTGGAGGAGGGGTGAATTTTGCAGCGTGGGCCGTTCTTGAAGGATGGCCTCCACGGCCTCCGCCCTCCACGAGCCCGGGGTGCTGCCCCAGCTACGGAGGAGACTTTCGCGGGTTCGAGCGACTTGCTCTTCAAGGAAAGTCACGGGGGTCTCGGGAGCTCCGAGCTCGGCTCGAACAAAAACAGCGAGATCGATCCGATCCAGGAGAGGTCCGGAAATGCGTCGGGCATACCGCTCGCGAATCGAAGGGGGGCAGCGGCATCGAGCCCCGCCGCAGGGGCAGAGGTTGCCCGTGGCGGCCAGGAGAAACCGACTCGGCAACTCGGCCGAGCCTTCGGCGCGGGTCAACGAGATCTGGCCTCGCTCGAGGGGTTCTCGCAGGATCTCCAGCGAGTCTCGGCTCCATTCCGGCAGCTCGTCGGCGACGAGGATTCCACCGTGGGCGAGTGAAAATTGCCCAGGCCGAATCTCCGAGCCTCGAACCCGCCCAATCAGCGCAGCGGGCCGCACGTTTTGGCTGACCCGGATAGGTCCCTCTTGTCTCTTTACGCCCGCGAGATCTTGCAGAAGGGCGCGAGTGAGTCGTTCCTGTGCGTTGGCTCGGGGACGGATTCGAGCCAGCATATCGATGGCGGTGCTTTTGCCGGCGCCCCGTGCCCCGACGAGGTAGACCGAGTGTTCTCCACTGGCGGCGATCACGATGCTTCGGGCGAGCTGGGGCCCGAGCGGTAAAGAGGCCGATGTGGAGCTGCGAGGCGCGGTGGCGGCGCGGGAAACCATGTGTTCGAATTTTTCGAGCGATTCTTTACCCACCCAGTCCGAGAGATTGCTCAGCAAGCAGAGGCGGGGCGGTTGGACCTGGCCGTCGGAGGGCGAACTTTCCTCGAGCAGGGCCCAGGCTTCCGCGAGATCCGCGCGGTCGCAGGTGGGGAGCACGAGCCAGTTCGCGCCGTGCTTCCAGGCAGCATAGAGCGCGCGCAACGTTTGGCCGGAAGATTTCAGGCGCCCGTCGAGGCCGAGCTCGCCCCAGGCGCAGATGAAGGGGAGGCTTTCGCCGTCACAGAGGATGGCGATCGCCATGGGAAGATCAAGGCCGGTGCCGCTTTTTCGCACGTTTGCTGGCGAGAGGTTGACGAGAATTCGTTTGCGGGGAAATTCCCGGCCGGAGGATTCGATCGCCGCTCGGATCCGCTCGCGCGCTTCACCGACTTCCCGGTCGGCGAGCCCGACAATTTGGAAGGAAGGAATCTGGAAGCGGCTCGAGACTTCAATTTCTTGCAGGGCAGGAAAGACATCGGTGTTGAGAGGGGCGGCGATCATGGCGGGGCTCCTGGGAGAGAGGTTTTTCCCTTCTATGAGCAAGAGTCGCGCCGAGGGCGATTCGACTCGGAGTCAGCTCTTACGTAGCCGCGCCAACAGCGCCGCGCGCGCATTCGTGAGTGCTTCCGCTATTTTCTGGGCATCTTTCCACTCGCGAGAGTCGGGCCGCCCGACCGCATCCGGATGATAGCGTTTGATCTGCTCGCGATAGGCCGACTGAATTTCAGCCTCACTGGCGTCAATGGCGACACCGAGTAGGTCGTGAGGCGCGCTATCCACGCGGATGCCAGTGAGCTCGAGCGGCGACTTTCGAGTGATGCGTGATTTTCCAAGGGGATCGACCACGCCGCGAATGGGGGGCTTTTTCCCGGCGCGCAGGTCCGCTTCTCGGACGCTAAACTGGGATTTCGGTACCTTAGGTCGAAGTAAGAACCAGGCGGCGAGGAGGAACGTGGCCACGATTCCAGCCTGAATGAAGAGCGCATGCGTGTGGAACCATTCCGCGCTGAGCCCCGGATGCCTGGCATTCAGTTTGCTAAAAAAGAGCTTTATGGCGCTCATACGGTGGCTCCGAATCGGGTTGATCCTGTTTCTCTATTCTGCGCTGCCGGATGCTGCGGCTGCAACCTCTTCCGTTTGGTGCGGGGATGGACTGCTGGCCGATCTCCGAGATCCTCAGTCGTCTTGCGCGGTTCGGGTCGAGGCGAGTGGCGGCGCGGCGTTCTGTTTTCGCTGGCGAGATTGGCGGAGGATGACGGCAGCTCCGTCGGTGGGCTGCTGGGAACTCGATTGGTTCGAGCGGGCTTCAGATACCCGGAATGAACAGAGGAGGTGGGTCTTCGGGGTGAAGCCGGCAGGGGGTCGGGTGAGTTTTTTTCGTGGGGTGATTTTGCGGATTGAACGGTTTCGTCTGCATGCCAGCGAAGCTCTTGCGCAAGATGACGGCACAGGCGTGCTTCGGCACCTCATTTTGGGACAGAAGGTCGCGGGGTTGGCCTCGGTTCCGTGGCGTGAACTCGGATTTGTTCATGTTCTTACTTCGACGGGGATTCATCTTGCCGCGTTGGCTTCAGGGATCGCCATGATCGTTCGCCTTTTCACTTCGCGCTCTTCGCAGATTCCTCGTTTGAAGAGAGCGGCTGAGCTGGTTTCAATCGGGGTTTGGGGGCTGGTCTGGCTCCTTTGTGGAGCGCGCGCGGGCATGCTGAGGCCGGGACTCCTTCTTTTGATTCAACGGGGAGGCGCCGTCAAGGGCACTCGTTTTCGACGGGGGGCGGCTCTATTTTTCGCGCTTTTGATCGACGGGCTGTTTTCTTTTCTGTTTCCGGCGATCGATGAGCGCTTTGAAAGTTTCTCCTGGGGACGGCTGCATTATGCCCTTGCCGTCCTGGGAGGGGTGGTGGGCTGGGCGCTTTCCGAGAGCGTGCCTCGCTCGCCCTGGCGCGGTTTCCATCGCCACTTCGCGATGGCGCTCGGGTCGTGGCTTTTCGTTGTTCCGCTGGAGGTCTGGGAGACTCAGCTCGTGGCACCGCTCACGCCGGTTTTGAGCCTGCTCACGATTCCGTTTCTCGCCCAGGGTGTTTTGCCGCTCGGCTTGCTGCTGCTGGCGCTCGGAGAGCTGGACGGCCTGCGTTGGATGGCCCGCGCGACTACCCTCGCGCTCGAGTTTCTCGTGGCGCGCGTGCGGGAGTTGGATGCCCTGTGGGTCATCTCTGTGCCGGCTTTCTCGGTCGGCGCCGCGCTGCTGTGTGGGGTGCTGCTTCTGCGGTACAGAGGCTGCTCCCCGAGGCGCTCGGTCGCTGCCGGTTTTTTGGTGGCGGTTTTTTTGAGATTCGCGTTTTCCACGAATGCAGCCGAGGCGCTCGAGCAATGGAACGTGCGTCAGGGCGACGCTGCCTGGATTCGCGATGAAAGGGGCGAGAGCTGGCTGTTTGACTTGGGGTCGGCCCGGGCCATGCGGCCGGCGCAGTGGCTGAGGCAATTCGCGGCTCGTGATGTCACTGAGTTGCGGGGCGTGCTGGTTTCTCATCAGGATGAAGATCACGTCGGAGGCCTGCAGGTGCTCTCTCGGTGGATGCGGATCGACGAGGTCGTGGCGCGCTCGGAGATCTGGGAGTTCCTTCGAGTGCCTGACGAAATTCGGAGAATCTCAGCGGCTCAGTTTTCGCCTCCGCCGGGCTGGCGCCTTTTGCTTCCGAAGGCGAGCCGCGCACGCAACGGAACGATGCTCGGTCTGGTCGTCATTCGCCCGAGCTGGATCTATGTCAATCTCGGGGATTCTTCGCGTGAGCTCGAGCGTTCGCTCGCGCGGGAGCTGCATTCGCTCCCTGCGTTGCCGTGGATCTGGAAGCTGAGTCATCACGGGTCAAGGACTTCGACGCCGGAGGAATGGTTTCGGGAGTTCGCGGTGCGGGAGGTTTGGATTTCGTCGGGAGGGGGAAACTCCTATGGCCATCCTCACGCGCAGGTGCTGCGGATGATTCCGCCCGGAGTGCGGGTTCGCCGAACTGATCTCGAGGGGACTTTGTCTCTGCTTCGTTAGAGCAGGAGGCGTCCGCCATCGACGACGAATACGTCGCCGGTCACCCAGGAGGCATCTTCGCTGAGGAAGAAACGAATAGCGGAGGAGACGTCACGAGGCTCACCGACGCGTCCCATGGGAAAGGCCGCGCCCCGCTTGGCGTAGAAATTTTCGAGCTCGTTTTGGCTGGCGTGATAGGCGGAGTGTAGCGGGCTTTTGACGACGCCGGGGCAGATGCAGTTGACGGTGATTCCGTCTTTTCCGAGCTCTTTTGCGAGCGTGCGCGAGAAATGCACCAGCGCGGCCTTCGAAACCGAATAGGCGAGCGCGAAGTGGTTCGGCAAGATTCCCGCAGTCGAAGAGACGTTGACGATTCGCGCGCCGCCCGGACTTTTCGCGAGGTAGGGCACTACGGCTTGGGTGAAAAGGAAGGGCCCTTTGAGATTCACGTTCATGGCGTCATCCCAGACGGCTTCAGTCGTCGAGGTGAGGCCGCCGAAAGGGTAGATGCCCGCGTTGTTGACGAGGCCATAGATCTGTTTGTGGTTGGAGGTGATGCGATCGACTGCCTTTTTGATCTGCTGCGAATCGCGCAAATCGCAGGGCACGGTCATCAAGGAGTCGGAGACGCCTCCCATTTCCTTCGCGACCATCTGGAGCTTGTCCTGGTCACGACCGACGAGGATGAGTCGGTAACCACCGGTTTCTTTGAGGAGTTTGGCCGTATCGAGGCCAATTCCGCTGCCTGCCCCGGTGATGATCACTGTTTTGAGGTTCTTGTCGGTCGCCATAAGTATTGAGAAACGTAGCAGAAAAAAAATCCAACATGATGCATTAAATTGCTCAATTCTGTACTAGAATAGTAAGGTACTGGAGATGCAGCTGAATGTTGGCGGAGCGGACAGGCATCAGGTTGAATTCATTTGGTTTTTCTAGCTTCGGAAAGCTAGGGCTTTTGTGTGCCCTGGTTCTGACCCAGTCTAATTGCATCTTTCAGAGCCAAAGTAGCCGAGTCGTCAAAGAGTGCGTGCTCCCCACTGATCAAAGCAGCACGCTTTCGGGGCGGTGGCGGGTGGCTCCGATTCCCATCGCGGTTCATGCCGCCGATTTCGATGCGGATGAGATCGATGCGCTCAAACAAGCCGCTGACGTATGGAATAAATTCTATAGCGCGAGTTTGTCGCTTCAAATTTTGAACTACGGTGAAAGCGCGGTTCAGGAAAGCTCCGCTAGCAAGCCAAGCAATCTTTGCTCGACCGGTTTGATCCAGGGCAATCAGTACATGGGGAATGTCGTGCTTTATAAACAGGGCCGTTGGCCGTACTCGAACCATTCGGCGATCGCCTTGACGAGTTTTTGTCCGGTGCCTGCGAAGCCGATTCCGACGATTTTCATGGCAGTGATGGAAGTGAATTACGAGGATTTTTTCATCGAGGGGAAGAAGCTGCCCGACCTGAAATCCATTTTCATTCACGAGCTCGGACATCTACTCGGGCTCGACCACTCCTGCGAGAATTCGAGCGCGCGAACGGGTATGCCGAACTGTCGCGAGCTGACCGGAGATCAGTCGGAGTACTACGACGCGGTGATGTTCCCGGTGGTGAGTTTCGAGTCGGGTTCGGGTTTGGGCGAGTCGCGTACGTCTTTGAATGACAACGATATGGGCCGTGCGAACTGCCTGTACGGCGCCGATGGCGCAGGTCCGCCGAACTGAATTATTCTACCAATCCATGCTTCTTGAAGAGCTTGAGCGCCCCCTCGTTACAGTAGACGCTCGGAATGAAGTTCACGAAACCAGACAGGTGCTTCATCAGCGAATTTTCGCGCTCGACCAGCAGGCGTGGCTCATTCCTCTTGTTGACGATGCGAATGGGATCGCGCTCGCGGCTGAGGTTGGCACTTTTGGTTGCGAAGACTACGTCCTTCTGCGGTAAATCGGCGAGGAGCCATTCCCGGCCGGTGCCATAGCGGGTGATGGTCGCTTCGAGTTCGGCCACTTTCGCGTGGATCTGTTTCAGGAGTTTCTCTTTCTCGGCGCCTTTTCCTTCATTGCGAAGGATGCGATGAGAAAAAAGCGGATGGTTCACCGT
This sequence comes from uncultured Bacteriovoracaceae bacterium, assembly GCA_964363305.1. GTDB lineage: Bacteria > Bdellovibrionota > UBA1018 > UBA1018 > UBA1018 > CAYIHX01. The sequence continues at coordinate 14,203 of CAYIHX010000017.1, forward strand.
CTTCGGCGCGTGCCGGTAGAGCAGCATCTCCGTCAATTCAGAGGTGCGGTGATCCTTTCTGATTTTTCCGGAGATGCGCAGCTCCTGGCAGCGGTTCATGAAATAGATGTCGTTCCACCAGAAGAAACGTTCGTCTCGGGCCTCGACCATCGTCAGTAGATCTTGAAATTGATGGATGAGATCTTGTTGCAGAAAGGCTTCGGCGATGTGTGACGACATGATGTCGAACTTCGCCGAGCCTGGGTTTTTGATGATCTGGGAGTACCAACTGAATCGCGCGAAGAGAAAATCCTCGACCGCGTGCGCGGCGTTTTCGCGAACTCCGAACGCCACATGCCCTTCGCCCGCGTCGTAGGTGACGAGGTTGGCCAGGATGTAGTCTCGATCGAACTGGCCGTACTTGATGCCGGTGTAGTGCGCGTCGCGGAGGAGGTAATCCATCCGATCGGCGTCGAGATCGGAATGCATCAGCTGGTTGGCCACAAGATGGGGCGACTCACCCTTGATGATGTTGGAAATATTTTGGACGTCGAACCCGTAGTCTTCAAGGATTCGCGTCAGCCCGCCTTCAAAAGGGGTGTTCTTGATAATGAAGGAACCGAGATGCTCGTGCGAGTTCGGGAGTGGCTTGAGCGGATTCTTTCTTCCTTTCGGGCGGGAATCTTTCTTTCCGCCGCGGTCGTGGTTGCCGTGGCGGACGTAGGCGTGCTCGATGGCATGCGAGAACGGGAAGGTGCCGATGTCGTGCAGGAGGGCGGCGATGCGGAGGCTCTTGTGGAGCATGGCGGCCGGTCCGGTCGAGCGTGGGTTGAACAGCTCGTGATCAGGGACGTTCAGGCCGAGCGCGCGGATCATTTGATCCATCGAATGCATGACGCCGATGACGTGCGCGAAGCGGTTGTGCTCCGCGCCCGGAAAGATGTAGTTCGCGAAGCCGAGTTGTTTGATCCAGCGAAGGCGTTGGAAGTACGGCGAGTTGATGATCTTCTCTTCCCATTCGGTGATCGGGATGAAGCCATACAGGACATCGAAGATGACGCGAGAGCTGGAGATCGGTCGCCGGGTGGGAGCTTTGCGGGCGGGTGATGGTGACGGTGCAGGTGCAGGCAAACAAAACTCCCCTCGTGGAAGGGCCCGAGCGTGAGCCCCAGAGTCTTAGTGTCGCATGTCAAAAAGGGATCCGCTTACTTTTTGATGCTCGGCGCAGCATGATTTTTTGGCACCATGACGCATGGAGCATCAAAAAGTAAGCGGATCCCTTTTTGACATGCGTTAATATGAGGCATGCCCTCGAAACACCCTTCTTGGATCCCGATGACTCGTCCGCTGGGAGGCGGGATCTACACCGTCTCAGCTGGAAACGGGGCGGCATGGAAGCAACAGCTTCGCTGGGCTGACGTTCTGGGACTCGAGTCCCCACAGAACTATGTCGAGCTGGAGGCCGCCTGGCGGATCTCCTTGGCAGACCTTCCGAAAGCGCGGGTTGCGCTGTTGGGAGTCCCGCTCGATACCGGTGCGGGCATTCGCCGAGGCGCGGCCTATGGTCCACGCGCGATTCGTGATGAGCTTCTGAGTAACCCGGGCTTTCACCAGGTGCTCCGCAGTCGACAGCTCATCGACCTCGGCGACGTGCTAGTGAATCCGCACCTCCTGCACGACGAGATGCTGAATCCGAAGCAGATCCGTGCCTCCCAGAACGAGATGTATCCGCAGCTTAATCCGACCGCACGCGCGAAGCTCCCCGTGTCGGCGCTGTCGATGACGAAGGCCGTGCTGGGCGCGGTTCTCAAACAGCACCCTCACCTGAAAATTTTCGTGATGGGCGGAGATCACTCCGTGGCCTGGCCCGTGAGTGAGGTGCTTCACAAGATTCATGGAAGAGCGCTGGGTATCGCGCAGCCGGATGCGCATACCGACCTGCTCGCCACGCGCCTCGGCGTGAAGTACTGCTTCGGCACCTGGTCGTTTCACGCAAATAAGCTTCTGCAAAAGGATAAGCCCCGCGCCAAATCCGGCGCGCGTTTTGTGCAGTTCGGGATTCGCCAAACCGGGAAGGAGCGCTCGCATTGGGAGGGCCTCACGGGCGTGCGCCAGTTCTGGGCGGACGAAATCCTCAAGCGCCCGTCGAGCGAAATCATCGACGAGGCCGTTCGGAGTCTGAGGGCCGCCGGAGTGCGGAAGCTCTATTTTTCGAATGACATCGATGGAACCGACGAAGCAGAGGCTTCCGCCACCGGCACTCCTGCTGCCGGGGGGCCGTCGTCGAAATTTTTCCTCGAACTGATTGCGCGGCTTGGCGCGGAGTTTGAGCTCGTGGGCGCTGACTTGATGGAGGTTGCGCCTGACCTGGGAAGCGACGCAGGGAAAAGGCAAACGCTCGCCTTGGCCGGTCAGTACGCGTGGGCCACTCTCGAGGCGCAGCTCAAGGGCCCAGGAGCGCCTCGAGCGCAGCCTTGAGTTCGGCCGATGTGCTGGGCAGCGAGGGGAGCGGTTCCCACGCACGTCTCAATGCGAAAGTCGAGATGCCGAAATTCAGAGACTCCCAAATTTCAGCGTGATGCGCGGCGGGCTCGGCAAGCCAGTCTGCTAACGAAAGCGAATGCTGCGCCAACGCGGGTTTCGGAACCACGCCGGCCCAGACCATGCCCACCCATTCTCCCGTGACGCGTTTCCAAACCGGCGAGCCACTGTCGCCTGGGGAGACGTCGCAGCCGAGCACGAAAGACTGAACCGCATTTTCACCTGCGGGCTCGGGCGCGGTCGAGGGAGAGAAGAGTCGGCAATCGTCGTCACGGCTCAGCGTCTGAGGAATGGCCGAAGTGAACTGCCCCGCGACGCCGAAGCCAGATGTGGCGAGTGGGATGCCCGATTCGAATACCGGTGGCACGGGCAGACGGAGAGCGGGAAGGGACGGAGCACCGAAGCCTGCCTCCCAGCGGATCTCGATCAAGCTAGCATCGATGTTCTGCCAGGAGCCTAGCAGGCGAGCGCAGATGGCGTTTTGCCTGAGTCGTGGAAAGGAGATCGGCGAGCCTGTGCAGTCTTCTTCGTCGGAGACGACGTGTCGGTTGGTGAGCGCGTAAGAGTGTCCGGAGAACTCCCCGAGAAAATAGGTCGTGGCGTGGCGAAAGGCCCCAATTCTGTCGAGCCATTCTTGTTCGATGGTCGAAAGCGCGAGAGCCCGAGTTTCGTTGGGAGTGAGTCGAGACCAGACGTCGCCCACTCGATGTGCCTCCGGATTTCTTCCTGCGGAGGGGGGGTTCTTCCAGGAAGGGTCGTCCACACCGGGGAGCGCCCGGGGTTCGTAGAGCTTGATTTCACCGCATGCCGTGAGGGCGAAGGCGAGGAGGCCGGCGAAGGTGGGGAGGCTTCGGGCCATGCACCCTACCTCTCCAATTCCAGCAGCGCCTGATCACGCACTTGGAGAGGGACTTCGCTCAGTTCAAGAAAGAGCGCGGTGATCTCTTCACGACTGATGACCTTTGATTCTTTTTCGCCATACTTTCGGACGGCGAACTGCCCGGCCTGCATCTCGCGGTCTCCGGCCACGAGCGTGAACGGAATCTTCGCCATCTGTGATTCGCGAGTTTTGAGGCCCATCGTCTCGTTGCGGGCGTCGACGTCGAGGCGGAAGCCCCGCTTGCGAAGTGCTTGATAGAACTCGTTGCAGTAGGTGGCGTGCGCATCACCGATCGGCACCAGGCGCGCTTGGATCGGAGCGAGCCAGAACGGAAACGCCCCGGCCGTGTGCTCGATCAAGATCCCCATGAAGCGTTCGATCGATCCGAGCACCGCTCGATGTACCATCACCGGGCGTTGAGCCGAGTTGTTCGAGTCGACGTAGTCGAGCTTGAAGCGCTCGGGTAGATTGAAGTCGAGCTGAATCGTACCGAGTTGATGGTAGCGCTTCAGAGCGTCTCGGACGTTGAAGTCGATCTTGGGTCCGTAAAAAGCGCCATCTCCTTCGTTGATTTCATAGGGCTTGCCGAGGGCATCGAGCACGCGACGAAGGCCGTCTTCGGCTTTGTCCCAGAGGTCGTCCGAACCCACGCGCTTTTCAGGGCGGGTTGAAAGGTAGATTTTGACGTCGGAGAAAGCGAAGAGCTCGTAAGTGGTGAGAATCATCTTCACGACTTTGTTGATCTCTTTCTCGATCTGATCGGCCGTGCAGAAAATATGGGCATCGTCTTGGCAGAATGAACGAACGCGCGTGAGGCCGGCCGTCACACCCGATTTTTCGTACCGGTGCAAGCGTCCGAAGTCGGCCAAACGGAGGGGAAGGTCACGGTAGGATCGCTTTTGCGAAGCATAGACGAAAGTCGAAGCCGGGCAGTTCATCGGCTTCACGGCAAACTGGCGCTCGTCGATCTCGGTAAAATACATCGCGTCGCGATAGTTGTCGTAGTGGCCGGAGGTCTTCCAGAGGGCGACATCCATGATCTGCGGCGTGATGATTTCTTCGTACTCGTAGGGGCCGTAGAGATCGCGGATGTACTTCGTCAACGCGTTATAGATGATCGTGCCCTTCGGGTGGAAAAAGGGCGAAGCCGGCGCCTCCGGATGCATGCTGAACAGGTCGAGCTCTTTGCCGAGCTTGCGATGGTCGCGCTTCTTCGATTCCTCGAGCATCGTCAGATGCTCCTGCAACTCCTCCTGCGTGAGAAACGCCACGCCATAGATGCGGGTCAGCTGCGGATTTTTTTCGTTTCCGCGCCAGTAAGCGCCGGCTAACGACATCAGCTTCACGGCCTTGATCTCGTTGACGTACTTGACGTGGGGGCCGCGGCAGAGATCCGTGAAATCTCCCTCGGTATAAGTCGAGACGGTCGTTGCGCCAGCTTGGTCTCGTAGGTTCTCGATGATCTCGACCTTGAAGGGCTGGTTGAGTTTCTTGAATATCGCGATGGCTTCTTCAATGGAGTGCTCGTTGCGCACGAAGGCTTTGCGCTCTTTGAAGACCTTCTTCATCTCGGCTTCGATCTTGGGGAGGTCTTCCGGCGTGAGCTTCACGTCGCCCAGGTCGACGTCGTAATAGAAGCCGTTTTCGACGGTCGGGCCGATGCCAAACTTGGCCTGGGGCCAGAGGCGTGCGACGGCATGGGCCATGACGTGAGCCGCCGAATGTCGGACGGTTTCGATATTGGAGTGAATCTCGGGCTCTTCGAAGTCTTTGAGGGAGGACATAGGTGTTGCCAAGCTACCTCAGAAAGCAAAAACCCGGAAGAGGAGGCCTCTTCCGGGTTTCAGATTTAAAAATCCAAAGCGCTTATTGCTCCGTGACGCCCATGAAAGTAGCGGTTACGCCGGAAACCGTGCCGGAGCCGTATCCGCCTGAAGCCGCCGTGAAGGTGGCCGCGTTCAGGGAGACGGTTTGCGTTCCTCCCGCAGTTTGAGTCGTTGAGCGGATCAGGCTGGTGACGATGTCGTTCGCTTCCCAGTTCTTGAGGGTGACAGCGCCCGAGGCCGCGGTGACGGAATAGGGCGAGAAGGACTTCTGAAGAACAGTGCTCGTGGCGCCATGCTTGACGCGAGTTTGAGCACCAACGATGGTGCCCGTCCCGACGTCGGCTAAGGCGCCCACGTAGTAGAGGTCTACGATGATGCTTCCACCCGTTAGGCCGGAGATGCCTGAAAGTTCATACTGTTCGCGAATCGTCTTCTGGGTAGTCGATCGCAGAATAGGAGAAACGTCCAGGTTCGGGTACACCATAACTCGGGTGCCGTCTTTGTAGGTCGCTTCCGTGCCCCATCCGCCTGCGCCTTCCACTCCTCCGTAGACCGCGCCCACCGGATTGAAGGCCAGGTCGAGGACGTAGTCTTCACCTCCCCTGATCTCAACCGGTTGTTGAAATCGGAAAAAGCGTCCGCCGCCTTGGCCACCGAGGGTCGCCGTCGCTTGAGTGCATGAAGTCATGTCTGACACGGTAGTGGTTTGGCGAAGGTCATTGCCGGAGCTGGAGTCGACGACGGTCCCGCCCGTACAGGTGCGCATATTTGCGGCATTTGTCGCGCTGAACTTGGCATTCATCTTGAATGGTTTACGAACCTCGATGATCCCATAATTGTAGGTCCCCGCGCTGACCGTGTTCGTTCGTGCGGCAAAAGCGGCGATGGACGTCGCACTCATGAGGTCGAGCCAGTTGTCAGCGTTGGTATCGGCCTCGGCATGGGTAATTTTATAGGTATCATAAGCATTGTCGCCCCCACCGCCCTCGTAAAGAGTCGCGCAGGCGCCGTCTTTTTGGTAGGAGGTGCCGGAGATGGTCAGCTTCTCGCAGAGCTCGATTTTGGTGATGAAAAACTGAAGCGAGCTGAGTTGGGTCGCGCTCCCGTCGACTTGGCCGACGTCACCCGAGGCGAAGCTTTGAACCGGGGATTTGCCCTGGAGCGAATCGAAGAGATTTTGGCCTTGCCAGCGCAGGTTCTGTAGGTTGACGACGTTGCTGATCCCGTTTACGGCGAAACGGGCGCTGACGTTACCGGAGCCTCCGCAAGCGGACACTCCGAGAGCGGCAAGGGCAAGAGCAAGAAATTGAAAACGAGTGGACAGTAGCATTGCATTTCCTCCATGAAGATGCGGGTTTTTTTAAGCATACGCGGGATGGGTGGTTTGGCAATTACGAAGTCGCTACTCGGCGTGTCATTACGCATGGATTCCTGTCAGGAATTGACGACACACCCGGTGACCGATTAGTGCGTGAGTGATGAGCTCTGAAATTTCGATGGAGAAGTCCAGCTTGCGTCCCGCAACCGCGGACGATCTTCCCGCTCTGCTGGCGATCGAGCAGCACGTGCATGTCGCGCCTTGGATCGCCCCGCATTTCGAGGCGGAGCTGGCGAAGCCCTACAGTCATTTTCTGGTCCTGACGGATGACGAGACGGATTCCGAGATCATGGGCTACGTCGTCTATTGGGTGATGTTTGACGAGGCTCAGATTCTGAACGTAGCCGTGGCGCTTCCGTATCGGGGCCTGGGTAAGGGGCAGCTCCTCGTGCAGCACGCGGTCAAGGATGCGCTTGCCCGCGGATTGAAACGAGTGGTGCTCGATGTTCGGAAGTCGAATCTCCCGGCTATTCAGCTGTACCAGAAGGTCGGCTTTCTGATTTCGAAGGTTCAGAAGGGGTTCTACTCGAATGGCGAAGACGGCTACGCGATGGAGCTTCCGCTGGTCGGCGAGGACGTCGCGAAGACGCTGGCCTTCTAGAGGGGGGTGTCGTCGAGCAGAAGAGGTTCGATCTTCGCCCGAAGCATGGAGAGGTCGTTCTGAGCGGTCTGCCAGACCTCGTCAAGGTCCACTTCGTGGTAGCCGTGAATCAGCCGGTTCCTCATTCCACGGATCTGAGCCCAGGGGATATGGGAGTGTTTTTTCGTATAGGGATCGGGGAGTCGCCCGGCCGCTTCACCTATGATTAAGAGCTGGTGAATGACGGCCGATTGAGTTTTTTGGTCAAAAAGAAATTCGTCTCGCGACATCACGCCGAGAAAGTCATGGGTGAGTTGGATGGCCATGAGGATGTCTTGGATTATCCCTTTTTCAAGCAGCATAGAACTCCTGCTTGCTGCCTAAAATTTCACCTTTTCGGTAGGGGTTCCGGCTCTGTTCGATGGCCCGCTTTGAAACGAGATCGACTCGTCTTCCGAGGAGGGCTTCAAAGTCAGCCTCCATTTGTGCGTGGTCGAAGAGACCCCATTGGGCCGTCGAATCGAACGCAACCAAGAGATCGACGTCGCTTTCCGGATTGAATCGATCCGTGAGAATGGACCCAAAATAATCGAGCGATTGAATTTTCCACCTTTGGCAAAGACGGAGAACCGCCTCCCGCTCCGGAACCGACGGTAAATTTGTTCTTAGCGGAGCGTCATTCCATCTCATGCCAGTAAATTGAAACACTCCGGCAAAACAACCGTCAACCCCCCGTTTCGGAGAAAGGGTGGAGAAGGTGAGTACGGGCAAAAAAAGACGGCCCTGTCGCCAGGGCCGTCTGTCAAACCAAGTGGGGTCTCGCTGAGTTAGTTGAGTGTGTAGACGGTCGGGGCAGGATAAGTCGCTGTTACCGTTGCCGCACCGCAACTCGTCAGCATGTAGCCTCCAGACGAGTGGGTCGGGCAGGAGATCGTGCCCGAGGTCCCCGCGCGATCGAGAATCAGGCTCGTACTGTCGTCCCATGACTTGAAGGTCACCGTCGTGCCCGACTGTGCCACCGAGTAGGCGTACAGGCTGAACGTCGACAGATCGACGTTGCTGGTGCCGCTCGTCGTTTGGACCGGGGTGATCATGGCGGCCAGGACCGTTTTGTCGGCGTCAGCGCTGTTATAGTACAGCTCGACCCGTAGCTGCCAATCGGCAGAGCTTGCGGGCGTGAGGAGGTACTGCTCGACCTTGGTGGTCTCGGTCGATTTGCGCGGCACCGGGACCATGCGAAGCATGGGGACCTGCAAGCCGACGCCGCCCGATGTTTTGTAGTTGTAGTTCCCGCCCGCTGCGCCGCCCTTGACCTGCTGAGCCAGGTTGAAAGCCAAGTCCAGTTCGACTGTGTCGCCGCCGGCAACCGTGAAGGGCCTGAGGAATTTGAAGGAGGTGTTCGCAGTGCCGAGCCACACCATCGCCTCGGCTGGGCTACCGCAGGATGTTACGTCGCTGCTGATGGAGTTGGTCGTCACGACACCATCGCCTCCGGTGGAGTCGGTATCCGTGACGGTCGCTGAGGTCGTGCACACCGCGGTGGTGCTATTGACCTTCGCGTTGACCTTGACCCAGTGGTGGGCCTCGATCACGCCGTAGTTGTATTCGCCGGCACTCACGGTAGCGGCGGTGGTCAGGCTGGTGCGGTCAGCGGCGGAGAGTACGTCGAAGTACTTGCCGGTACTGGCGCTCGCCGCTGCCGCGCGGTTGAAGGAGGTGGCGGCTTGGGCGGTATTGGTGATTTCGTAGGCGTCTGACAGATTGGAATACACCGTAGAGCAGCCGGATTGGCCGGAATAACCTGAGCCCGACACGGTCAGTGAATTACAGATCTTGATTTCGCGAAAATACATCTGGAAGGAGGTGAGGCCTCCGGCGGCCACTGCCGCTTCGCCGTAGTCGCCGGCGGCAAAGTTCTCGAGCTGCGCGCGTTCGCGGCGAAGAACTTCGTCGTAGGTCTCGATCTTTTGGGTCTTGGCGTTGAGCATCGTCGCCGTCGACATGCTTTTGACGTTCATCGTAACGGTGCCGGAGCCGCCGCAGCCCGCCGCCGCCAGCGTGGCGCCCGCAAAGGTGGTAACGCAAAGAATTCTTTTCAATGACATGGCAATCCTCCTGGATTTAGTTGAGTGGTTCTGGGAAATGGTGCCGAAGCAAAAATTTTCTGGCAAGGTAAAATTAAGGTAAATCTAACTTAATAATTAGCGCACAACGTCAAACACGGGAAGGGGGCAAAGGGTCATGGTAAAGCTGGGTTCAAATCGCGAAGCTTCCCTCGGTGATTTTTTGGCGCAGGCCCGCCGGGCGAGCGAGCTGACCTTGGTCGAGGTTGCGCAGCGGTTAGGGTTGAAGAGCCCTCAGTCGGTTTGGGATTGGGAGAACGGAAAAGGGTCCGGTATTCCGGCTGACATGCTGCTGCGTTTGGTGAAGTTGTATCGGATCTCCGAGAGCGAGGCCTACGAGCAGCTGCTGCAGTTTCATCGGAGCCGTGCGGAGCGCAAAGCCCATGACAAGTTCGAAGAGGCTCGCGCTCGGTTCAAGAAAACGGGGAAACCATGAGCGGGTTTCAGAGTCCTCTTCCTCCGGCTCAGGATCTCAGGATTCATTTCGCCGAGTACACGCACCAGCTTCGTGACTTCGCCGCGCAGGCGGGGGTGGTCATGGTGCCGTACCGCGACGCAGCACTCCCTCTTTTTGGGGCCCTCACGGAGAAGGCGCAGCGGAAGGTCCTGCAGGTGCTGAGTCATCAGCTCGATTTTTTTAAGCTCGCGGCAGAGGAAGGGGTGAGGATCGATTCTTCGAAGTTGATCTGGCGAGCATTGGCGCGGATGCGCATGGTTCCTCAATCGGATCTCTTCGACAGGATCATGGATGAGGATGTGGTTGAGGTCTATCATGTGGACGGCACGGCTCTGTTCAAGAACCTTCAGTTCTTCAAATACATCTCCATGAGTTTAGAAGAGGTGTACTGCCTTCGCTGGATGGATCTGGCGAAATTTCCTCCTCAGGTATTTTTATTTTTTCTCGAAATGGGCTTCAAGCTCAGGGTCGCATTTTATCGGCACAGCTTCACGCCGAAATTCAATCGTTACACGTTTGTCGAGAAGCTGGGGCAGCGCCGCTCGGTCGCTGTTCATCTTCGGTGGGTCTCGCCAGCTCTGTATGAAGGGGAGCGAAAAGCGATGATCTTCGTCAATCGTTCGAGCATCGTGAGTGCTGAGTAGAGATTGATGCGATGCAAAGTAATAATTCTTTACTCTCGAACTAGTTTTGTCAACTAATGAGCGGCAAATACTTGACCATTAATTGGAGATGCTGCGCTGCGTTTTTGGTTGAATAATCCAAAGGAAAGACGGGGGATTGGACGCCATGTCGATGTACTGCGTAGCGTCATTTTGAGGTCCCAATGTGGACTATTTGTGTCAAGAATTGGCAAATATCCAGCCTTTACATGGGAAAAAAGCCTCGATAAGGCCCCTTTCTCAAAATGATGATGTACCTTGGAAGATTTTTTGGGTGGGCCGCGCTCGCCTCCACAGCTTTGCTTTCTACGATTGCCATGCGTCATTTGCAGGCGGATCCTTCCGACGATTTCAGCTTCGCCACGTTTCAGTATGAGCCGGTCGTTGAACTTCCGAGTCCAATCACTGAGCAACAGGTGATTCAGGTTCTCTTGGATCGTCTCGATCTTTTTCCTCGCTCGCATGTACCGTCTTTGGCGCGGCACCTGATGCGCCTCTGCCGGGCTCACCACTTTGATCCCGCACTGATTTTGTCGCTCATCAATGTTGAAAGCAGTTTTAAGATCAAGGCGGTATCTCCGGTCGGCGCTCGCGGCCTGATGCAGCTCATGCCGGCCACGGCTCGCTATATTGCTCAGCGCGCCAAAGTGAAGTACCGGGGCGAAAGCGCTCTCTTTGATCCGTTCACAAACATGACGCTAGGTGTAAATTATTTGTCTCTCTTGAGAAACAAGTACCGGGGCCAGAGCCCGTACTTTCATATCGCGGCCTACAACATCGGCCCCGGCCGTTTGGATCACCTCATGAAGCGCCAAGAGGGGTTTCGTCCGACGGGCACGAAAGACTATTATGAGAAAATTCGCGCGGGAGTGCCTAGTCTTCGATTCTATCCCGGCGTGAAGGAAGTCATTCGTACACAAACGGCTTCCCAGGAAAAGCTCGTTTCGGTAGAGCGCAGCTAATCGCGTCTCGCTGTCGTGATGAAAGGCGATCCAGGCATGTACGAGCTTCGTGTTAAACTTGATTTTGCTGCTGCGCACCATCTCCAGGGGTATCCTGGGGATTGCGCGCGACCGCACGGCCATAACTGGATCGTGGAAATTTTTGCTCAGTCGGAACGATTAGACTCCATTGGTCTGGCCCTCGACTTCCGGACTCTGAAAGCAGCGGCCAAGGATCTGATTGGCCGCTGGGACCACCAGGACTTAAATCAGCTGGAAGACTTCAAGACGATCAACCCTTCCGCCGAGCAGATCGCGCGGCTTTCTTACGAGCGGCTGTCTCTGAGCGTGGATAGCTCGGAGACCTGGATCGCGCGTGTAACGATTTGGGAGAATGATCGCTGCTCGGCCAGTTATTGGGAGCCTGGAAAGCGCCCGGTGGGATGATGGCTTTTCGCAAGGACCGGGTTTCGTCAGTCATTCTGCTGTCGGGGGGGCTCGACTCGGCCACGAATCTTGCACTGTGCGCGGAATATGATCGTCCTCATCTCGCTTTGACCATCGACTACGGCCAGCAGGCGGCTCTCCGGGAGGTTGAGGCGGCTCGGCAGCTCGCCCAGATCTATGAGGTTCGCCATCGGGTGATTGACCTACGGTGGTTGGGCGAATTGGGAGGGAGCGCGCTGACGGATTCTTCCCTGGGAATGCCGGAGCTCAAGCGCGACCAACTGGACGAAGTCGTCGCGACTCGCGCGTCGGCGAGCGCGGTTTGGGTGCCGAACCGGAATGGCGTGTTCATCCAGGTGGCGGCGGCCTTCGCCGAGAGTCTGGGTTGCCCCCGGGTGGTTGTTGGTTTTAATCGCGAGGAGGCCGCTACTTTTCCGGATAATACGCAGGCGTTCCTGGATGCTTCGAGCGCTGCCCTGGCGTTTTCGTCTCGGGATGGCAGCGTGGAGCTTTTTAGCTACACGACCGGCATGGACAAGCGAGAGATGGTGCGGGCGCTTCGTGCGCTGAGTCGGCCGTTCGCTTTTGAGAGAGTCTGGAGCTGTTATCGCGGCGGCGTAGCTCCCTGCGGCGAGTGCGAGTCCTGCCAGCGCTTGAAACGTGCCTTAGAGGAAGGATGAGTCGGTCATGATTTTTTCGATTCATCTGCATCGTGAAGAGTTGCCTTACTGGGGTCCGGAATTGCGGCCTCACTTTATTTTAAGCCAGTTTCGCGTCGAGGGATCGGCCCTGGCGGCCTTTCTGGGGCCTTGCGACGTGAAGACGGATCACCTCGTGGACTGGGAGGATCGCCTCGTGAATGACACGATCCGTTCGGCCCGGATGGTGCACTTTTTGGGTGAGTTCTTTGGGATTACCTTGCGCGAGGGCGTCTGGCTTCAGCGCCTTTTGATCGCTCAGATTTTCGAGGATCTCACGATGCAAGGGGTGCAGGGCCTCCGTCGCGACGGAGATGATCTCTTTATCGCTGATCGGAAGCTTTCGGTCTCAATCGTGACCGCCTCGGCGGTGTCCGTGCTGCTGCATGCGGGCATCAATGTGGATGCGTCGGGGGCGCCCGTTCCGGCCGTGGGGCTCGAGGAGTTTGAGCTCGACCCGATTGCTTTTGCGCAGCGTACTTTGGAGCGGTTCTCCACGGAGTGGGAGTCGGTGTTCCGGGCGACGACGAAAGTTCGACCGGTTTGATCATTGCGGTGCCTGGCACTGTTTGTTAAGAAGTTTAATAATTGCGGTGCCTGGCACCGCAATTATTAAACTTCTTAACAAACAGTGCCAGGCACCGCAGGAAGAAATGCGCGTCCAGATTCCCGAGTCGATTCGCTCTCTCATCCCCTATGTCCCGGGCAAGCCGATCGAGGAAACTCAACGCGAGCTTCGTTTGAAGAAGGTCGTGAAGCTGGCGTCGAATGAGAATCCGCTCGGGTGCGGCCGTCTGGCGCGGAAGGCGATCCTTCTCGCCCAGAAAGAAATCCATCGATATCCGGATGCCTCCGCGTTTCACCTGAAGACTGCGATTCGTCGCCTGCACGGACTCGAGAAGAACGATCGCTTCGGAGTGACGGTCGGGAATGGTTCGAACGAATTGATTGAGCTGCTGATTCGAACTCTTTGTGTGCCCGGCGATAGCATCGTGACTTCGAAGTCAGCGTTCATCGCTTATAAAATCAGCGCCCAGGCGCACGGGGTCTCGACGCTTGAGGCGGCCATCGGGTCGGACCTCATTTTTGATCTGGAGGAGATGCTCCGGTTGGTGAGGTCGAATGAGCGGGTGCAGCTGGTGTTCCTTCCGAACCCGAACAATCCGACCGGAACCTACGTATCCAAGGAGCCGTTGACGAAGTTTATCGCGGAGATCGCCCGGGTGCGGGAGGGGGCGGTTCGAGTCGTTCTCGATGATGCGTATGCAGAATACGTCACAGCGAAGGATGCGCCGAAGGCCGACGCGTTGTTGCATGCGTTTCCGGAGACGGTAGTCATGCTCCGAACGTTTTCAAAGGTGCATGGGCTGGCGGGGTTACGGGTCGGTTATGCGATCGGATCGAGCGAGCTCTTGGGTTTTGTGGAGCGCGTGCGGATGCCGTTCAATGTCGGGTCGATTGCGCTTGCCGCCGCTACGGCCTCGTTGCGGGACGCGGCCCATATCAAGCGTTCCTTGGCTCTCAATCGAGAGGCGATGAAGTTTTGGTGCGACGCCCTCAAGGATTTGAAAATCCCGTACTGGAAGAGCCAGGCGAATTTTGTATTGGCAAATGTTCAGCGCGGTTGGGGCATGACGGGGCCGGAGGTATTTCAGGAGTGCTTGCGAAAGGGCGTCATTTTCAGGCCGATCGCAAATTATGGCTACCCCGAGGCGTTGCGCATCACGCTGGGGACCGCGATGGAGAATCGATTCGCATTGAAGGCGTTGCAGGCCGTGAGGGCGTCGCACGGATGACTTCTCGGGGTGATGCACAGAGGGAGGCAGCCGTGATTCCTAAGCAAGGACCGGTGATCGCAATTGATGGCCCGGCAGGCACGGGAAAAAGCTCGGCGACCAAGCGGTTGGCGGAGGCGTTGGGATTTGTGCACGTGGATACGGGCGCGCTGTATCGTTCGATCGCGTACCTTCTGCTGGCGAAGAAGGAAAAAACGGGAGAGGCGCCATCGGCTGCCGATGCCGCGTCGCTGGCGCATTCGGTGCACCTGGAGTTCAAGCGGCTTTTGGGAAAAAATCCCGCGAATCGAATTTTCGCCAATGGGATGGATGTCACCGAATTTATCCGGACCCCGGAAGTGAGCATGATGGCGAGCCAAGTTTCGGCGATTCCTGATGTGCGGGCCGCTCTGCTGGGGCTACAGCGCCGGATGGGGTGCGTGGGTCGAACGATTCTGGAGGGGCGCGATATCGGAACCGTGATCTTTCCGGATGCGGATGTGAAATTTTTCCTGAATGCGAGCGTGGAGGAGCGGGCGAAGCGCCGCCTTGCGGAGCTGGAGGCCTCAGGGTCGGACGCGCCGTCTTTCGAGGAGGTGAAAGCGCAGATCTCGGTGCGTGACAAAGGAGACAGTACTCGGGCTGTCGCGCCCCTGAAGAGGGCGGCGGATGCGATTGAGCTCGATACCAGCGAGCTCACTCTCGACGAGGTCGTGTCCTGGATGGAAAAAAAGGTTCGAGAGCGCCTGGGGGGATGAGGAGTGTCTGAACGTTCGCGACTTAAAATTCTCGTCGTACGTCCCGATCGCGTCGGCGATGTGCTTCTCTCGACCCCGGTCTTGGCGGCTTTGCGTCGGCATTATCCTCAGGCGCACCTGACATTCATGGTGCGAGAGGGGGTCGTTCCTTTGGTGCGGGGGCTGAGCACGGTCGATGCGGTGTTGATCTACGATCCGATCGGCCGTCACTTCGGCTGGCGGGGCTTTTTTCAGCTGATGAAGGACCTCCGTCAGGGGGGATTTCGAATCGTCGTCAATCTTCAGTCCGTGCGAAAGCTTGCCGCCGCTCAGTTCGGCGCGGGCATCCGGTACCGGGTCGGCCCGCTGAGCAGGATTCATTCGTACTTGTATTACAATCGCGGGCTTCGACAACGTCGCTCGAGCGTCGAGATGCACGAAGCGGACTACAACCTCCAACTGCTGCGGCGCTTAGGGGTGAGGGCCGCGAGGACGGAGTTTGAAACTCAGCTCAGTTTATCGCCTGAGACTCGAGCAGCAGCGAAGAGCTGGCTTCAGCAGCAAGGTTGGAAGGTTGACGAGACTCTCGTGGCCGTGCACCCGGGCATGGGCGGCTCGGCATTGAACTGGCCGGAAGAAAACTATGTCGAGTTGGCGGCGACTTTGATTCGCGAAGGGAAGCGGGTGCTGTTGACGGGGGGGCCGCTTGAGGGTGGGATGCTCGAGCGCGTGCGTCGCTCGATTCTTGCGCAGGTCGGCGCCGAGGAGAAGGCCCGCCTGATCGAGTACGGGGGCGCCGCGGTCGGCGCGATCGATTTTTTGGCCGGGCTCATGTCTTGGGCTGCGGTCGTCGTCGCGCCGAGCACCGGGCCTCTTCATGTTGCCGTGGCCGTCGGCACGCCGGTGGTCACTTTTTACCCTCCGATTCGAGTAATGAGCGCGCTCCGTTGGGGGCCGTACCTGAAGGATTCGGAGCGCGCGAGTATTCTCGTGCCTGATGTTTATTGCGGGCAGGATTTTAAGTGCCGAGGGGTTCTCTGCAACTACTATCCTTGCATGCGCGGATTGACCGTTGACCAGGCGCTGGACGAAGTACGCAGACAGGGATTGAACAAGAAATAGGGGTCGAAGTCATGGCGCGAAAAAAGAGTGCGGGAAAATCGGGGCTTCGGTGGTCGGAGCTTTCTCCTGGCGAGTGGAATCATAAGAAGCTGCTGAGTTACCTCGCGGCATTCGAGGGGCGCAAGGTGCTCGTCGTAGGCGACGTGGGTGTTGATCGTTATACGGAAGGACGAGTGGAGCGCATCTCTCCGGAGGCGCCGGTGCCCATTGTTCAGGTCACGAAAGAGACGCACAAGCTGGGACTCGCGGCCAATGTGGCGGACAATGTGCAAGCCGTCGGCGGGACCGCGATGCTAGTGGGCGTTGTGGGTGGGGATTCGGACGCTGAGGTTTTTCGTGGGCTCCTTCGGGAGGCTCGAATTTCGGATCGAACACTGGTGGTCGATTCGGGGCGGCGCACGATTTTGAAAGAGCGGGTGGTCAGCGAACGGCAGCAGCTCTTGCGCATCGATTACGAGGATACTCATGCCTTGCCGGCCGCGATGGATGCGAAAATTCTCGGTCAGATTGAGCGGGCGTTAGCCGCTTGTGACGTAGTCATTGTCGAGGACTACGCGAAGGGTTTGCTCAAGCCGTCGATTTGCGCTGAGATCGTGGCGATGGCGCGCGCGAAGAAAAAATGGATCGCGGCGGACCCGAATCCGCGGAGTCCTCGAGAGAATTATCGCGGGGTCTCCGTCATTACGCCGAATACTCGCGAGGCGGAGGCTCTGACGGGGGTTCGGATCATCGATGAGGCAACTCTTTTCGAAGCGGGGCGGAAGCTTTTGGCGATGACCGAGGGCGAGAGCGCCATCATCACCCGTGGTAAGGAGGGTATGGCCATCTTCCAGGCGGGGAGTGCGGAGGTGATCGGCATTCCGACCTACGCGCGCGAGGTTTACGATGTGAGTGGCGCGGGGGATACGGTGATCGCGGTCCTTTCGATGGCGCGCGCGGTAGGGGCTTCTTTGCAGGAGGCGGCGATCCTCAGCAATCTTGCGGCGGGCGTAGAGGTGGGGAAGCGGGGCACTGCGACCGTGAGCCGGGATGAGATCCGCGCAGCTCTGACGTTCGTAACCGCCCTGACAGGCTGAATGATTGTTAAAAAAAATTAACAATTTATTTAGATCGAGTGTGTATCTCTATGAAAGAACGAGTATTTTAAAGGAATGTGAAGCCTGATTTCATACTGACTCAGTGAGTCATTACGGGTGATAATAGCTGGAGGGAGGTTGCCATGAATTGGGAACCCGATCTGCTCCCGCGCGGAACTGGATGGAAGTCTTACGTACAAGCGTTTTTTGGTCTACTGACACTGACCGTGCTCTTTCTCTGGGCGAACTCACTGGATGAGGCAGCGATGCGAGCAAGGATGAAACTCTCACCCCCGGTTCCCGTGACCTTGCGGAACTAGCCGTCTAGCGAACCGGAGTGAGCCAGCGTTCTCCACCCTTAATTTTGAGTTCGCCACGGACGATGGCTTGGTAGTCTTTCTGAAGCTTGGCCGTAATGGGGCCCGGCTTTCCCGCTTGAGGCCCGCGGCCGATGATCCGCGAATCGATCCGGGTGACGGGAGTGATCTCGGCCGCCGTGCCCGTGAGGAACACCTCGTCGGCGCACCAGATTTCGTCTCGCGTGAATCGGGATTCGTGAACTTTCAATCCTTGTGATTCGAAATACTCAAGAACGGTTCGTCGGGTGATGCCGGAGAGAATCGAAGTGAGGGGCGTGGTTTTGATCTGGCCGTCTCGAATCATGAAGAGATTCTCGCCGCTTCCTTCGGTGAGATACCCTTCCGCATCGAGCAGCAGGGCTTCGTCGAAACCGAGCTTGATGGCCTCGGTCTTGGCCAGCACGCTGTTGACATACTGGCCGGTGATTTTGCCCTTGGTCATGATCGAGTTGACGTGCGGTCGAATAAAACTCGAAATTTTCAATTTGGCGCCCTCGTTGGCGCCCTTGTCGCCGAGATAGCTGCCCCATTCCCAGACGAGAACCGCGACCTCGATCGGAGGCGTCGCGCTAGGGTAGACGCCGAGCGGCCCGTCGCCGACGAAGAAGAGGGGGCGCACGTAGCATTCCTCAAACTGGTTTGCTTTGCAGGCGTCGATGCAGGCCTGCACCAGCTGATCCACGGTGTAGGGCATTTCAAAGTCGAGAATTTTCGCGGTCTCGGTAAAGCGTTGGAGGTGCTCATCGAGGCGAAAGATCGCACCCCCTCCGGCCTTTTGGCGGTAGGCGCGAATTCCCTCGAAGCCGCCGGTTCCGTAGTGGAGTCCGTGCGCAAAAAGGCTGATTTTGGCCTGTTCGGCTGGCAGAATTTTTCCGTTGAACCAAACTTGTGAACCACGAGCCATGATCCCTACCTTCTTTCGAACGGATGATGCCCATCCGCCGTTCGCTCGTCAACTAGAGCTGTGTGGGGGAGAGCCTTCGCGAGACCATGAGTTTGATGATCTCAGAAGCCGTTTCTTCTAGGGCTTTGCCTGTCACGTTAAAAACTGGCCAGCGACGGTTCTTCCTGAAAAGTTCATTGGCGTATTCGATTTCTTCCATCACCTTGTCGGGATCCGCGTACTCGCCGCCGCGATCATGCCCCAAGCGCTCCAAGCGCGCCCGGCGAATGGTGGTCAGGTCCATCGCGTCGATAGTCAAACCCGCGATTCTGCGTTGATCGATCTGATAAAGCCCTTCCGGAATTTGAAACCCCTTGATGAGGGGGATGTTCACGACCTTCCAGCCCAGATGCGAGAGGTAGATGGAGAGGGGGGTTTTCGAGGTCCGCGAGATGCCCAGGATGACGAGGTCCGCCTTGGCGAGGTTCGTCAGATCTTTTCCATCATCGTGTTGCACGGTATATTCGATGGCCTCGATGCGTTTGAAGTAGTCTTCGTTGATATCGTGCAAGAGGCCTGCGACCGTTCCTGGCGCGAATTCGAAGTAGTTTCCCAGTCCCACGAGCAATGGCCCGAGGAGGTCGACCAAGTTTCGCACGCCCATCCTTTTAGCGCAGTCGAGTAGGTACTGGCGGAGCTGGGGCGAGACGATCGTGTAGATCATGAGGTCGTTGTTCGTCGCGGCGTCTTCGCAAATCGCCTCAATCTGCGCCTCCGTCCGGACGTTTTTGTAGCGCGTGAAATACGCGCTCTGGTTCTTGAACTGCACCATCGCCGCTTTGATCATCTGGGCGGCGGTCTCGCCGGTTCCGTCCGAAAGCAGAATGATGCGCTTGGGCTGGGGTACCTCGGTAGGTGGGGTCATAGGGCTTCGTAGATCTCCTGCAATCGATCGTTCACGAGGTTTGCCTCAGAGGGAAGCGTAAATCTCTCAGCGCCGTCAATCCCCTTAAACCAGGTTCGCTGACGCTTCACGAGCTGCCGAGTGGCGAGGACGATTTCGTCGTGGAGGCCAGGCAGACCAGGCCGTAGTTTTCGTCCCTCCGGGGGCACTCCTTTCAAATAGGCCACGCATTGCGCGTAACCGACGGCCTCGAGGGGGCGGACCGCGCCCCACTTTTTTTCCGCAGTGCTCACCTCGTCGAGCAGACCGGCTTGAAGCATCTGGTCCGTGCGATCCGCGATTCTCTTTTCGAGTTCTTCGGTCTCCCGGTCGATCACAAGAAGGTGGAGGTGGGGCGCCACGGGGCGAGTCGCATGATTTTTTTCCAACTCTGAAACGCGCTGGCCCGTCGTCTCGATCAGCTCGAGCGCGCGGACCAGGCGGTAGCGATCGCCCGGCCCGATTTTTTGCGCCGCTGCCGGGTCTTTTTCTTCGAGCGTGCGGAAAAGATCGGATGACTGGTGCGCCTCGAGGCGCGCGCGCAGCTCGGGGGGGGATTTCGGCGCGTCCCACATGCCATGAGTGAGGGCTTTGAGATAAAAGCCGGTTCCGCCGACGATCAGGGCCCGCGCCCCGCGCGAGTGGATGTCCCGCAGGGCGAGCTCTACGTCTCTCCGAAAGTCTCCCGCTGTATAGGGTTGTTTCGGGTCGAGGATATCGACGAGGTGGTGTGGCACCAGGCCGAGCTCCCGCGGCGAGGGTTTCGCGGTCCCGATGTCGAGGTGTCGGTATACCATCAGACTATCGGCGTTGATGATCTCGATCGGGACGGGCGAGCGGCGGGCGAACTCGAGGGCGAGCCCGCTTTTCCCGGTTGCGGTGGGCCCGGTGAGGATGGCGACTGAGGTCAGACTCGGCGTTGAAACCATTCCTCAAACCTTCCACGGGGAATGCGCACGACCGTGGGCCGGCCGTGCGGGCAGTTCCAGGGATGCTCGGTTTCAAAGAGTTGGTCGACGAGCGCGAGCGCGTGGATCGGCTCCAGGCGGTCTCCGGCGCGAATGGCCGAGTGGCAGGCTTCGCTGGCGAGCTTTTCGAACAGGCGCTCATCGAACGTGGCGCCGACCGGAGGCGTTTCGCTTTCGAGGAGGCGCTCGAGCAGGGCTTTGAGACGGACGCGGAGGTTCTCCGTGCCCCACTCGGTTGGTACCGCGCGGAACAGCAGGGCGGATTCGCCGAAAATTTCGGCTTCGAAGCCGAGTTGCTCAAGCCAAGGGAGGCGCGCCAGCACCTCGGTGATCCGCTCCGCATCGAAGGGCGCGGATTCGGGGAGGAGCAGGGCTTGGGATCCCGAGTGTTCGCGGCTCAGGGCGCGGAGCTTGAGTTTCTCGTAACGAATCCGTTCGTGAGCCGCGTGCTGATCGATGAGGGCGAGCTCCTGTCCGAGATCATAGAGCAGATAGGTTTGGAAGATCACGCCAACGTACTGATGCTTCGAAAATGGATGGGCGGCGTAAGGCGTCGGGACTGGCTGGTCCTGCGTGGATTCCGCGTGGCTCCGCTCATCGGTGAGCCGAGGGCGTGAATCAAAAAATCCGGGCCCAGCGCGGAGTTTCCACTCCGGGTTTGCGGGCGTGGAATCGGAGTAGGATGGAGCGGAAGCTGCCGTGGGCGTGAGGTGCCAGGCGGTGGTTGCGCCTTCGCTCGCGGTGAAGGCGAGGCCGGGCGCGAATGCTGGCGCGCCGTGGAGGCCGATGACTTGATTTACCGTATGCACGATCGTCTTGAAGACCTGGCTCGTGTCGAGGAAGCGAATTTCAGTCTTGGTGGGGTGCACGTTGACATCGAGCTGGCTCGGGTCGATCTGGAGAAAAAGCGCCACGGCGGGGAATTGCCCGGGCAGTAGCGCTTGCTTGAACGGACCGAGCAGAGCCTGCTGCAGGAGGCGATCTCTTACGGCGCGGCCGTTGACGACCTGGACGAGTCTTCGCGTATTGGGCTGACTCATTCCTTGCAGCCAGAAGAGTGAACCCTGGATGGGGCCTTCGAGCGGCGCCTCGACCAGCGGGTAGTCTTCTCCGTCGGCGAGCACGGCGCGCACGCGTTCGGCGCGCGTATGCGGGCGGAGGTTGACGAGTTTGCGTTCGTCGCTCTGGAGGGTGAAGCCGATTTCGGGATGCGTGAGCGCGAGGCGTTCGATCCACTCGCGCACCTGGCTGACTTCTCCGGCTTGGGATTTGAGAAATTTAAGGCGTGCGGGCATCTGGGCGAAGAGCCCACGCGCGCGGATTTGAGTGCCGTGCGCGGCGCCGAGAAAGTGGCCGAAGGTCATCGCTTTTGGCCGGGGGGGGCGCGGAGAAGACTCGGGCGGTGCCTCGAGTTCGTGGGCGGTGCCGGTATCTTTCGCGCGACTGACGATGGAGAGCTCGGAGACGGCGGCGATGGAGGGGAGCGCTTCGCCGCGAAAGCCGAGCGTGGTGAGGCGCTCGAGATCGTCGAATGCGCGGAGTTTACTGGTGGCGTGGCGACGGATGGCGAGCGCGAGGTCGTCGTAGTCCATGCCGGCGCCGTTGTCGGTGACTTCGATGAGCTGTTTGCCGCCGGCTTCGAGGCGAACGCTGATCTCGGTCGCACCGGCGTCGATGGCGTTCTCGACGAGCTCTTTGACCACGCTCGCCGGGCGTTCGATGACTTCACCGGCTGCGATGCGCTCTGCGACAATGGCGTCGAGGATTTTGACTTGGCCCATGGGCGCAATTCAACACTCGCTTGCGGGTTCTGCAAGCGCGGAGCTGGACTTTCTGGTCAGCGACGGTGGGGAGGGAGGCGTCTCGTTTCAAGGCGGCTGCACGTCACTTTGTGACGCGCGCGCCATAGGCGCTCGACGCCTCCCTCCCCACCGCCGCTGACCAGAAAGTCCCTGCGCTTTTTGCAGAGCCTGGCTCGCTCTTCGGGTCTGGGGGGAGTCCGGACCCGTTTCTGGGCAGTGGCGCGGCGCACCGTGGTCTTTCACGGAGCTGAAAGTCGCAGGGTGGGACATTCGTGGCCGTGAAAGCGCTTCATCGTGTTGAAAGTCGCGCTATGCGACTTTGGAGCTTGTGAGTCGAATCATCTGGGTGACTAGGGATGTCGCGCGAAGTACCAGACGGACAAAGCGTGGAAATTGCTCGCGCGAGCCTGTTCAGGAAGGATTTCAAAATGATCTCCTTCAACGAGCTGCCGTTCATTGATGCCCACGGCGAGGGCCAGCGTACCCATTTGGGTACGGATTCTTCAATCAAAGTCCTGATTTCCATTGAAGGCATGCCGGATTAGCACTAATTCGTGCATCACGTTATCAGCACAATATTCAATATCTAGGAGATAAAATGAAAACTTTAGCAACCGCGCTTTTTACCCTGCTCGTCCTGAACACTCCGGCGCAAGCCACCGAACTGGACCTAGTCTGTACGATCCCGAATCCTGAGAATGTGACCGGCTTCGATATCCGGCGAGTGATCTCCGGAGAATCAGATTGCCTCGTGGCCCTTAAGCGTTCTTCAGAGCTGAACGCGAAAATCGTTCAGGCGACTCGTTATGCCGTGGTGATGGAACTCATTCCTGGCGAAGGCCTCGAGCCCGCCCGTTATGAGTTCTACACACTGACGGATGGCGAGTTCAGCCTGAGTCAAACGTCCCGAGAGGAGTATCGGTTTACCGACCTCACTCGTGGGATTACGGCAGATTGCGAAATAGACCGCGAAAATTTCATTAACCCAGCGCTCACCGGCTCCAACTAACCTGCTCCTCTTTGATTTTTTTGTGAAACGCTGGACCGCGCAGTTCATCGAAGCTTTGCTTCAGGCTCCGGACTATCGGAGCTTTTTACGGGTATTTCTGGCTCGGGAGGGGCTGGATGGCAGGGCCTGGAGCTACGCGCAGTTCACTCATCGTGCTGGGTTTTCGTCCCGCGCCTACGTCCGAGAAGTCATCTTGGGACTACGAAGACTCACCGCGAAGTCTTTGGGAGGTTTCGTCCAAGCCATGGGTCTCAGCGCGGAGTGGAAGGAATATTTCCGACTCCTGGTCAGCCTGGAGGAGTCGGACGCGAATTTTAACGGGTGGAGCGATGATAAACGAAGCAACCAACTCGCCAAGCTGAGAGAGCGGCTGAGAAGAAAGAATAGGCCGCGCCTAGCAAGCGAGGCTTGTCCTGCCTTTTCGGAGAAGTTGTTCGAACTCAAATGTATCCCACGGGTATATGCGGCCTTGGGAACCCAGGAGGGCGGGGCTAACTTGGAGGAAATTCAGGCACGCACCTCGCTTCCGTCGGCCAAGCTACGGTCGGCGCTTCAGAGGCTCATGGAACTGGATCTCATTGAGGAGCTGCCGGAGAAGGGAAGGATGCGAGCCAAAAATATGCATCTCATTCGCACCGAGCTTGGCAAGTGTGAGAACTTCCAATCCGTGTTCCTGGACGCCTTGGATCAGGCGAAATTGCGCGCTACTCAGTCGATCGACGCACCTGACGCGCTTTTCTTTGTCTCTTCGCTTTCCATTAGCCGCTCTTCCTTGCCCAAGCTCAAAGCGGAGCTTCGCGAATTTCTGATCAACTTTGTTGACCAAGCTGAAAATAGTTCAGGGGATGTCGTGGTCAACTTGGCAACTGCGTTGCACCGCTGAAAAGTACGGAGAAACGGAGAGAGCGCTTGTGGATCATCCCTTAAATTCACGTCCCAGCGGGAACAACTGCACATTGAGCTGAATCAGTTGCTCTGCGGAATCCGAATCAGATTGTCGTGCGGTTTCGCTCATGAGCGACCTCACGCTCCGCAGGTAGGTCGGCCAGGACTGTTTTGAAATACTCAGAGTCTGGGAAAAGAACTGAGCCCCGTGGTCGTATTCTTCTTCTAGCTTCTTACTCGAGAGCTTGAGTTGGTCTTTCAGAAAATTTTTGTACTTCAGTTTGGACTTTTTACTGTCCACCATGAGGACGTTCGCGTCGACCATTTGATAGTGCTGTTCGTTCAAGATGAGTGCGCCCATTTCGAGTAACGTTTGCGCGGCGGCCCTTCCCTCTTCCGCCGAGATCCCGATGAGTTGCAACATTCTCTCGGTCGACTCGTCCAGTGGGCATTGGTGGAGCGCGACGAGAACGGCTGGATAGTACCACTTTTCTAAGAGTTCTTTCGGCGCCTTCCGTCCGTATTTCACGGCACCTTCACGTTTGAGTGATTTGAGGCAGTTACTGTAATGGCTCCGTTCGAGCGATGTCTTGGAACGGCACAAGTATGTCAACGTCTCCAAGTAGCGTGTTTCCTCGAATGTCAGTTCCAGAAATTTTCCCAAACGCAAAACGTTCGAGGGAGTCAAATTGCGTTTCCCTTCGATGATGAGCTTCAAGTAGTTGGTTGACCTCAGGCCTAGAGCTTTACAAAATCGTGCGTAAGAGAAACCTGAGGGAGCATTTTTCAGATCGTTGAAAACGTCCCGCAGGTACCGCCGATAATTGGTGTAGTCGTAAATCGAAGGCATCCTTAGTTGGTCACGGTAACGCTGGGATGGACTCGAGGATTTAATGAAACGACTTCAGCTGTTTCAACAATCATCGAGCAAGTATCCGACTTCGAATCGCACTGAATCCTTTCGCTCCCATAGCGCGCCAGGTAATCTTCGATTGTAGCGACGGCCTCTCCGGCGAACTCGACTTGTACTTCGCCTGCATTCAGGGTTTCGATCCTCACTCTTTCTGCTTCAAAAAAACACTCATGGACGACTTTCCCGCCCGTTGACTGCGGATGTGTCGCGACTAATTCACGCGAGCAGTTCAGGACGAGGCTTTCGGTTTCCTCGTCGTAGATCGCTAGCTCTTGCGTAGCGCCGCCTTGGATCACAAGCCGAACCAGCTCGTTTGAATATGCAGGGTTCGAGATCATTCCGATGAGCGACAAAACTAAAAACGACTTCATATTGACTCCTTATTGAGGAACTTATGCCGCTCTCATAGCCCTATAGCACGTGCGCAACAAGGCGGATCGACGCCGTACACTCAACAATTCAGTACAATCTGTACTGGTGAACGCGGGTTTCAGATATTGTCGTTTTTAATTTCCATAAACCTATCGGCGTCAACCAGTTTGAATCCATATTTGGCATAGAGGCCATGGGCATCCCTGGTAGCCAAAGTGAATCGCCTATAACTTTGAAGATCAGGGTGCATCATTATTTCATCCATCAAGTGTTTGGATATTCCGAGGCCCCGAAATTTTTCGTCGACAAAAACATCACAGAGATAAGCAAACGTGCATCCATCAGTTACGACACGGGAAAACCCAACTTGACGATTTTTTAAATACGCCCCGAAGCAGAGAGAGTTTTGGATGCTTTTAGCGAGGGTTTCTCTGGTTCTATTTGATGCCCAGCTGCTTCGTTTCAAGAAGCCATGGATCACATCGATATCTAATCGTGATTTTTCACTGGAAACCTCTAGCTCCTGTAGAATATCCATTCTGCCGTCCCTCAAATTCTATGCTTCAGAAACTTTGGCTAATATTGAATAGACAACTCGATCGCTACCTTGCCACTGAATCTCTTTCCAGAAAGTTAGTCCAGATTTTTCAGCGACTCGCTTTGAAGGAATATTCCCAGGTTGGATAACAGCCACAATTTGTTTCAACGCAAGGCATTCGAAGCCATATCGAATGGCGGCAGTGGCGCTTTCGTGACCGTAACCTAAACCCCATTTCGATCTGTGAAGCATGTAACCAATATTTATCTCTTTCATGTCTTTAATAAAATGAAGTCCACAAAATCCAATGACTCGATTCTTATCTTTCTCCGTCAGAACCCAATCTCCGATCCCGTACTTTGTCCAATGTCCCATCATCAAAGTTAATTTTTCATCGGTGTCTTTTAAGTTATTTGAAAAACCGTTCAGCCAATATCTGGCCGTTTCGGCATCGCTAAAACATGAATGTAGATCGAGGAGGTCTCCAGGTTGGGGCTGACGAAAAATAAGATGTTCGGAGTCTGGAGTCATGATTTCGAACCTATATTACTCAGTTTGAGCGCTCAACATTTCAGTGGCTCTCAGGCCTTTGCGAGCCGAGGTTGGGAGATAGACCAGTGTGTCTGAATAATTTTCCAGTCCTTTCCGAACAGTCGATAAACTTCGGTGCAGTTCCATCGCGAAGTCTCAGTGCCGCCGCAGGAGACATAGTTGAAGGTAAGGATTGCGACATTCCCAACCAATTCGACCTTTGGGTCAATCAAGTCGTAGCGGTCGACTCGAATTTTTCCGCGGAGACTTTCGTAGTATCGGGTCAGCTCCGAGAGGCCGTTGATTCGGCGTTCGATGAATGGGTCGAAGTATGTTATGTCCGGGGCGCTGATTTCTAGGCAGCCCGATGGATCGCCTCTCCCCCACCGATCCAGAGCGCCTTTCTCTAGCTCGATGAGTTTGTCCGTGATTTCGTTATTTTTTCTATTCATACAATGACCTTCTCTCATGTCTACGTAGCATTCTGAAAAAGTTCGCCGACGACGCTGGGATCACGTATCCTCGATAACGCCTTACCGTTTGCAGACGACCCCATCCTCCAGGGTAACTTGGCTTGCGCCGCTTTTTCCTCGCGTCAGAAAAACCGCCGCTCTGATTTTTTCAACCGGATCTGGGTAGAGGGCGCCGCAGTCCGCTCCGCCCTTCTCTTCCGCGGGTTCCTGGGCTGCATCGAGCCGCACCGCTTTATTCATCGGCAAGTCGCGGAGGTCGCACCTCATCGGCTGATCCATGAACCAGTTGTAGTCGCTTCGCGTCAGCGATCGGTCGCGGACGGGGCCGTAGCTCAATTGTGTTGAGCGGGCCGACGCCGCGCTCGCTTGAGGGATCGGCGTGACCCAACCCGCGACCCCAATCTCTCGGCCAGTGCAACGTGAGTGAGCATAGATTCGCTTTGACCACTGAATCTGGTCGCCAGACACCGTCAGGGTGTCTTGATGACAGCGTGTCACCGTGATGTTAGCGTCCTCGCCGATGGGCCGAGGCACCTTCTGCTTCGGGCAGAGATAGACCCCCTGAATCCGTAAGTCTTGGTCGAGGCTGGATCGTTCCAGTGCGCTGCAATTTGAAAGCGTGAGTAATGTCAAAAATGGTCCCAGAAGCCGCATCATCGCCTCCTACCGGAAGTTCGCCTCCGAAGAAAGGTCTTGCCCCGTACCTCACGGTGATTGCGTGGATGAGCCTGGGAATCTACCTGCTCTATGTTCTTGCCGTGATCCTCATTCTGGATACCCCTTTTTTCCGCTGGGCGGCAAAGCTGGAGGACCCCACTTTGACCTACGCCGAGTTCTCCGGCGCCTGGTCGCTCGTCCCTGGAAAGATTCACATCCGCGAGTTCAAAGTCGTCGTGCTGGATTCGAACGTCGATATCGAAGTGAAGGTTCGGGATATCGTGGGGTGGATCAATCCCCTTCGGCTGCTTCGAAGCGAAGTCGACGTGCTTTCAATCCGAGGCGAGCGGGCGACATTTCGGTACCTTGCAAAAACCGCTTCGGAAGGAGCGGCGTTCCACGGTGAGCATTCCTCCGCGGAGACCCAGAAGTCCGTGTCGGATGAAGAGCTCGAGCTTCGGGCCCGAAAAAACTGGAAAATTTTTGTTCGGGGGATTGTCTTGAACGTCGAGAGCGCCTCGTTTGAAGGACGGGAGCTTCGCGGTCAAAAGATGAAAGTCCGCGGTGGATTTTTTCTTCAGCCAGGAACCGCGGCAGAGGTTTTCCCGTCCAGTTTGGAGATCGAAGGGGGCGCTTTTGGTTCCGGGATCACGCGGATTCAGCTCCGTGGCGAGACCCGTTTCCATCGCTTCTGGCTGAGGGATTCGTCCGGGGACCAGATTTTCCGGTACTTCGACGTCGACGTGACCGCGAAAGGCGCCGCGGAAAATTTCGAGGCGCTCAACCTGACTTTGCGAAGTTTGCCCGGCTATCGCTTTCGCCGTCTGGGCGGAAATGTCCAGCTCACGGTAGCGGCGCGGAAGGGGATGCTTCAGCCCGGTAGCGAGCTGGTCGTCGATCCGAGCCAAATCGAGTTTGAGAGCCCACAGTTTGAGCTGGCCGGGAGGGGCAAGGTCCGGTGGTTCGTTCCGTGGGCGCCGGGGGCGTCTTATTCGGAAATCGAGAGCGATGTACGGGCCGTGCGATTCAAGGTCCAGGCCGGCAAGATGGCGCAAGTCCGGGCTTCGGCCAGCCGAATTCAAGCTCGGGCCCGAATTCAAGGACTCCATCTCGTGAAGCCCTTCGTCGGCGTTCGGGCTCGTGTCGATTTGCGGGAGGCGCGAGTTTTCGCTCGAGGCATTCGGAAATTCAAGGCGGACCCGCACTGGTCTGTGAAGGGCTTGGCGAAGGGAGGTTTTTCTCTGGTCAGCGGCGACGAGCCACCGGCTTCTTGGCCTTTTCAGCGGTCCAAAGCGGGTCTGACCTTTGAAATCCTCTTCGCGGACTTCATCTCCTCCGTCACTCCGACGTACTTCGACGCCACGGGAAAGGTTCGCACGGACCTCGAGCCCGTCGATCTTCGTACCGGACGCGCGCGCTTCTCGGACGTTGATGTCGATCTCTCAGTAGGCACGCGGATGTTTGATCGGTTTTCGGTGAGCCTCAAAACGAAAGCGCTCAGTCGAATTCTCCCGGTGGCGACGGGCGGTGATGGAAACTGGAGTGGGTCGTCCGTTCTGAAGATCGGTGAATTCGGTACCATGCTCACCGCTTTGAAAGACACTCTCGAGCTGCCGGGCTTGGCCGTCAGTTTGCTGGGCGCGCGCAACCTGATGGCCGAATTCGACTGGGAGCTGACGTCCGAGCAGTTGTGGCTTCGCGCACCTCGGATTGAGACGGACGGAGGCTGGACGGCCTGGGGCACGCTCGTGCATTCGTTCCTGACAGATCAACCCGAGCTCGCAGTGGAAGCTCGTGTGCTGAGTGTGCTGCCGATCGGCCTCGTTCGGCAGGGTTCCAGGACCTCGTTCACCCTGTTTCCGACCGCGGGTTGGTTTGATGCTCGCGTGCTCGGGTTGGGGGAGTCCGATTTTCATAGCCCGGAGGGATTCCAATGATTCAACTGAGAAAGTCCGAAGAGAGAGGTCATTTCGATCACGGTTGGCTGGACACCTATCACACGTTTTCTTTCTCCCAGTACCACGACCCGAAGTTCATGGGCTTCAGCGATCTGCGCGTGATCAATGAGGACAAGATCGCCCCGGGGGAAGGCTTTGGCACCCACGGACATCGAGACATGGAGATCATCACTTACGTGATCTCCGGTGGGGTGGGCCATAAAGACAGCATGGGTAACGGCGAGACGATTCCGCCGGGTGAGTTTCAATACATGAGCGCGGGCCAGGGCGTGACTCATAGCGAGTTCAATGGTTCCGATCGCGAGGTCACTCACCTTTTTCAAATTTGGATTCAGCCCGACGAAATGGGAGTGAAGCCTCGTTACGGGCGTTTGTCGTTCAGCCCGGAGGAGAAGCGGGGGGCTTTGCGTCTCGTTGCCTCGAAGAGCGGTGAGAACGGGTCGATTGCGATTCGACAAGATGTGCGTCTCTATGTGGCGGGCCTGGAGGCGGGGCGCGCGCTTGAAGCGCCGCTTGCACTGGGGCGCAAGGCTTGGGTTCATGCCGTCCGGGGGGCGGTCTCGGTGAACGGAGTGGCGCTTCGGGGAGGTGACTCCGTGGCCGTGAAAGATGAGGCCACGCTCCGTTTT
>CAYIHX010000017.1:44354-60325 GCA_964363305.1 uncultured Bacteriovoracaceae bacterium
TGGAGCCTGACCCCTCAGCTCGCGACGCAGACTTTGTTTCGGCCGGTCTCTTTGGCTTGATAGAGCGCCTTGTCGGCGCATTTGAGCAGGGCCAGGCCTGAGTCGGTATCGGCACGCATCTCCGCCACGCCCATGCTGGTCGTGATGGGTAGTTTTTTGCCTTCATAGATAAAAGCGTGTGACTCGATCGCGCTGCGGATTCTCTCCCCGAGCTGAATCGCGTCTTTGAGGCTGGTGTTGCCGAGAAGCACGACGAACTCCTCGCCACCGAAGCGCGCGAAGATGTCCTTGGGTCTGAGGTGCGAAGTCTTGATGAGGTGGGTGAATTCTTTCAGTACGAAATCGCCAGCATCGTGCCCATGGTTGTCATTCACCTTCTTGAAAAAATCGAGATCGAAGTAGAGCAGGGTGAAGTCCGTATGGAGTGCGCGCGCGCGCTTGAATTCGGCCTCGAGCGCCTCCATCAGGTAACCCTTGTTGAAGATCTTCGTCATCGCGTCGGTATGGGCGGCCGAGCTCAGATTTCCGATGAACAGCGTTTCGAGCTCTCCCTGGGGAAGAAATTTGAGAATGGAATTGCCGAGGCGAACCATGTCTTCTTTGGTGAGTTTCACGGTGCTGTTTGCTTCGACCTTCTTGTCGTTCACGAACGTACCGTTGGATGAGCCGAGGTCAGTGAGGGTTACCACGCCGTTCTTTTTGGTGATCTGCGCGTGCCTGCGCGAAATGCTTTGGTCAGCGAGCGAGATTTCCACCGCGGGATCGCGACCGATCACCATTTCCTCCTGCGTGAGAAAGTAGCGCTGCCCTTGGGGAGTGCCCCGGACAATGATTAGACAGGCCGGTTGGTCTTTGGCTTTTTCCATCTCCTTTTTCAGGGTGGCTTGGTCGCCGCTGAGGACCGTCGTCTTTTCGCTATTATCGTCTCCGTCTTGGGGGGGTACGCTCATGGTTTTTAAAGGTTAAAAGGAATGATCGCTTGGCGTCAATCATTCCTCGCGGCGACCCCGAAGACGGGCATACGCCGAATTTTCTTCATCCTCATTGCGGCGCGTCTCCGCATCCATCAATTCGCTGCCCCGCTGGAGGCTGTCCTTGATGTATATTTTTCCCTCTTCAACGCCGGGTTGGTCAAAAGGGTTGACCCCCCAGGCGGTGCCTACGAAGGCGGTCAGCGTGCTGAGGGCGAAATAAAGCGCACCGAGGTTGCGTTCGTCGAGGATGTCGAGCTTCCACGAGAAATGAGGTCGATCGCGCCTGCTCAGAACGAGAGAGATCGCTTGATATTCGATTCGCAGGAGGTCGTGTAGTGAGGTTCTGCTCAAGAGGTCGAAAGCGGGAAACTGAGAAAGTCCGGCTCCGGCCAGCGTCCGCGGGAGCTTAACCTCGTCTTCGACCTGGTCGATCGTGAGGAAGAAGGTCACTTTGTCATCGGGGCCGTCACGCATGAGCTGCAGGATGCTGTGTTGGTCGGTCGTGCCGAGCGCTGCGAGTGGTGTGAAGCCCTTTCCGTCCTTACCTAGGCTCTCGCCCCAAAGCTGCACGAACCAGGAACTCATCGAGCGCAGAGGCGTCGAGTAAGGCATGCAGACGTGAACTGGGCGTTTCTTGGCGTGGCGGAGGAGATCGATTCCGATCGTGAAAAGCGCATTTTTCTCGATGGCAGTGCGTTCACAATAATCACGCACCTGTTTGGCGCCCTGTAGGAAACTGACTGGGTCGAGCCCCGCGAGGAGAGCCGGAAAGAGTCCAACGGGAGAGAAGACGCTGAAGCGGCCGCCGATGGAAGGATCGATGTCGAGCGTGCGAATTTTGTGCTGGATGGCAAAAGCTCGGAGGTCTCCACGCACGGGGTCCGTCACCGCGACCACCTGGTTAGACCAGCGTTCTTTGCCGAGCCACTCGAGCGCGAGCATCGCCTGGGCCATGGTTTCAAACGTGGTGCCTGATTTCGTGACGATGCAGACGAGCGTCTTTTCCGGGCGGAGCAGCGCGAGAGTGGTGCGCCATTCGATGGGATCGGGGTTCTCCAGGAAGTGAAAGCGGGGCTCGGGGTTTTTCC
The DNA here is from genome assembly GCA_964363305.1 of uncultured Bacteriovoracaceae bacterium. Classification (GTDB taxonomy): domain Bacteria; phylum Bdellovibrionota; class UBA1018; order UBA1018; family UBA1018; genus CAYIHX01. Next base: position 46,417 of record CAYIHX010000017.1, read on the forward strand.
GATGCGCGAGGGCGGCCATCAGGCTGATGGGCCCGAGTGAGCTGCCTCCGATTCCAAGAAAGAGAACGTCAGTGGGATGGAGGGTTCCGCGAATCTGGGAGGTGAGGGTTTGACAGGCTTCGAGCTGCGAAATTTTCAGGTCAATCGGCGCGTTATAGAAGCCGACCTCGCCGGAGTCGAAGCGTGCATGCAACTTCGACCAGGCTTGCGCCGGGTCAAAGCCCTCGGCGGCTGTTTTCCCGGGGCCGTGAAGGAGTCCGGACCAATCAAGAGTGAGGGGCGCGCTGCCAAGTTTTCCTGCGGTGGTGCTCATGAAGGCCTTGTAGCACGCGTCCGCCAAAGGGGAAACGACGGTCTCGGGCTGTCGTGAGCCGGAAGGGTTATGCCAACAGCGCGCGGCCGATGATGTGCCGCTGTACTTGGTTGGTGCCTTCGACGATCTGAAGCACCTTAGCCTCGCGCATGTAGCGCTCGACCGGGAAGTCTTGCGTATACCCCGAGCCGCCGAGCACCTGCACGGCGTCGGTGGTCACCTTCATCGCCATGTCGGTGGCGAAAAGTTTAGCCACTGAAGCTTCTGTCGAGAAAGGCAGTCCTTGGTCGCGCAGGTATGCCGCGCGGTAGACCAGCAGGCGGGCGGCGTCGAGCTGGGTTTTCATGTCGGCCAACATGAAGGAAACGCCCTGAAACTCTCCGATACTTTTCCCAAACTGCTCGCGCTGGCGAGCGTGGTTAATGGCTACGCTCATGGCTGCCTCCGCTACGCCCACCGCGATCGACGCGATGGTGATGCGTCCTCCGTCGAGAGCCTTCATCGCGGCCTTGAATCCCTCGCCTTCGGTACCCACGAGATTCGCGGCGGGAATACGGGTATTTTCCAGCACGATCTCCATCGTGTGGGAGGCGTTTGCGCCCATTTTTTTTTCGCGCTTGCCCAGTTGAAATCCAGGCGTACCTTTTTCAAGCACAAAGCACGAGACGCCCTTTGTTCCGGGCCCGCCGGTGCGGGCCATGAGCATGATCACTTCAGCCGAGTCAGCCTGCGTGATCCATTGCTTCGTGCCGTTGATGATGTAGTGGTCGCCGTCGCGGCGTGCCGTTGTGCGCAGCGAACCCGCGTCCGAGCCGCTTCCGGCCTCCGATAGAGCAAAGGCTCCGATGCCCTGGCCTGCGGCCAGTCTGGGGATAAATTTCTTCTTTTGTTCGCTTGTTCCGGATGCCTGAAGAATCATTTGCGGCAGGCCAGTCACGGCCACGCTGATCGCATAGGCTGCACTGACCTTCGAGAGCTCTTCGAGCGCGATGACATATTCTTGATAGCCGAGGCCCGCGCCGCCCCATTCTTCCGCGACCGGTATACCGGTGAGTCCGAGTTCGCCTAAGCGCGCGATCAACTCAGGGCGGAAAGTTTCGGTGGCCTCGTCGCCTTCGACGAGCGGGGCGAGCTCCTTCTCGGCGAACTGGCGGGCGAGCTTGCGGAGTTCCTGGCGTTCGGGCGTTTCAAGGTAGGACATTGTTTATGGATGTACCATGGCGGGGCGCCGGTTGGAATGACTGGTCGGGCATGAGGGAGGTGCAGGGCCTTCCCCCTGCGCTGCAGCCCGCTCTCTGTGGGGCGCGATGTTCGGAGATGGATTTCGCTCGATGCGAACTTTGAGAGGAGTGACTCAGGATGACGCTTGCCAGTCTTCGTGTTGGGCGAAACGCCGTCCGACCGGGCTCGTTTTAGGAGGGGGGCTACTCCAGCCGAAGGAGCGACCCCGGGAAAGCTTGCAGAGGATTCGCTCCACTTGCGATAATTCCTAGGTGGATGTTCCGCTCGTACGTGCCGTAGCGATTTTCGAAGTCGTGCCACCGTTCGAGTAATTCCGGAACAGGGAGCCAAGCATAGCCTTGCGGGACGGAGGGGTCCATGACGTAGGCGTTGGCATCATCGATCGCGACCAACACGACGTAGTGACCGGAATCCCAGAGATTTTTCCACTCGATGAGCCGGTCGGCCTGATCGGGCCACGCCTGGATGTCGAGGATGACTGTCTCTCCACGGAGGAGGTGGCCCCTGAGGTCTTCCGCTGTCATTCCCTTTTTCAACTCGGCTTTGAGGCCGAACGTTTTGAGCGTCTCGAGTATCTTCTTCGGATGAGTGCCCTGCGCCTCGGTCGTATCGAGCATCTTGTGCAGGGTCATCTCTGGGCCTTCCCAGGCTTGCCAGTAGCGAAGCACTCCGACTGCGGCGGCGGCGCCACAGCTATATACGGTTGCTTGCCGAGTCAGGGGGACGGGCAGGGCGTCTGCCGGCAGGCTGACCACGGGAGCTGCGGCCCGTGCCAGCGAACTGAGAAGCGCGATCGAAAGAAGCAAAAGGGGGTTCACTCGGCGCAAGCTAGCTCCTTCGGAAAAAATGACAAGGTGGAATCCTTCTTTTTTTGGAGTGTTTTTTCTTGGAGGCGTCGCTTTCTTGGGGACGATGCGTCAGAGTTTCGTTTTATGCGAAATCTTGGGACCCTGGGTCGGGGTGACTCACTCCGGGCTTCGCTTTGGGCGAAATGGGAAGCAGCGCCTTACTTGATGATCAGAGAAGGGCTCATGGCGAATCCGATTCTCGGACTGGAACCTGTTTTTCGGTGGATCTACTTCACTCGTTCGTGATCCCATGCGCCTTTTTTTGGCCCTTGTTTTGCACATGAGCCCCGTGATCGATCCGAAGCAAATTCGCTCCAGGGTTGAATCGAGGAGATCGGACTATGGCGCAATACTTTCATCTGACTGTTCGTACCTGCTTTGGATTTCAAGCCTTCAAGGATCGAAGGGAGGCGGGCGTCGCGTGGAAGCGCCTTCGAGATGCTTTTCCGGACATTGCTGCGGCCTGCCTCATGCCGACGCATCTGCATGTGTTGGCGTGGGGAGAGACTGCGCATGAACTCCGGCTCAAGCTGGTGCGAGTTCTGACGGGCCTTCAAAAGACTTTTCCAAGAATGGCTCATCATTGGGAGGGGGTTCCGGAGCCTCAGGCGATTCCTGATCGCAAGCATCTTCTCCGGCAGATTCGTTATGTTCACTTGAATCCCTGCCGTGATTCCCTGGCGGGAGACCCATTGGAATGGGAGTGGTCGACGCATCGGGACTATGTCGGCGGCGTGAAGCGCCCGTGGCCTGATGTTGAGAAAGTCCGAAAAGAGTTGAAGTGGGCGACTGCGGGCTTCGCTGAGCGCCTGCACGCCTATGTTTCGGCTGATCCTTCTGTTCGTGTTGAGGGGACTCTCCCTCCGGCTCGGCCAGGGTCGATTGACGTATTGAGTATCGCGGCGCTGGATCGCGCCGTCGTGGTAGCGGAGAGAAATCAAGAGACGACAACGCTCGGGAGGCGTTTGCTTCGGGACGTCGCGATCGTTCTGGCGGCGGAAAAGTATCGATGCGGTACCGGAGTGATCGCGAAATATTTCGGGATGACGCCGAGGCGCGTTCAGCAAATCCGAAAAAAGGGGCAAAGGACGGATCCGCGTCTCATCCAGGCGGTTGAGCTTGTCTTGACGGATGTACGGCTTCGTCCGGTCGACCGCCTCTGCGGGATTTCGCTCAATGCGAAATCTGGTCGTACTTACTGGGAATGACTCGTTCCAGGCTTCGCGTTGAGCGAAAAGCTGGACCCAATGCGAAGCCTTCTGCGCGGGTCCAGCAGGTGAGGCCGAGCGTGCTGACGCGTTGCCTGTGTTTGCGCGTCGATCGAGTCTACGCGTCGACCACATCCGAGCCGAGCATCTGGCGCGCGATCACGAGGCGCATGATCTCGTTGGTGCCGGCGCCGATTTCCATGAGCTTGGCGTCGCGCATGTAGCGCTCGACCGGGAACTCGCGGGTATAGCCGTAGCCGCCTAGAATCTGAATGGCGTCGAGGGCCACCTGGGTGGCCATCTGCGCGGCCTGCAGCTTGGCGCGTCCGGCGGTGGCTGAGATGGCGCGCATCTGGTCTGAGCCGGGTTTCGCGCCCTCCTCGATGGCAACGTCCCACATCTTCGCGGCATTGTAGGTCAGTGCCCGGCACGCCTCGTACCAGGCGGAGGCTTCGGCGAGGCGTTCTTGCATCTGCTGAAACGCGCCGATCGGCTTGCCGAAGGCCTTGCGCTCGCGCGCATACTGCGTCGCCGACTCGATCGAAGCGCGCGCGATACCGAGAGAGATGCCCGCGATCGTGATTCGCTCGATGTCGAGATTGCGCATCATCAGCTTCACGCTCCCGTTTTCGTCTCCGACTCGCGCGGAAGAGGGGATCACCACCCCATCGAATACGAGCTCGCCGGTGGGAGAGGCGCGCATGCCCATTTTCTTGAATTTTTTTCCGGTGGAAAACCCCTTCATTCCTTTTTCAATAATGAAAGTAGAGAGATCCTTTTTTTCATTTCCAGTTTTCGCGTAGACGTAGAAGATGTCCCCGCCCGGACCGTTTGTGATCCAGGTTTTCGTTCCCGTCAGCGCATACTGGCCACCTTGGCGAACCGCTCGGGTCTTCATGCCGAGCGCGTCAGACCCTGCCTCAGGCTCGCTCATCCCCATCGCCCCGAGCCATTCGCCGGTGAGGAGTTTCGGTAGATACTTTTTTTTCTGCTCCGTCGAGCCGTTCATTGCGATTTGGTTCACGCACAGGATGGTGTGAGCGAGGTAGGAGAGGGTGGTTGAGGCGTCGACGGCTCCCATTTCCTCCATTGCGATCGTGGCGGAGATGCAGTCAAGGCCGGTACCCCCGTCGGCTTCCGGTACGGTGATTCCGAGGAGGCCGAGTTCTCCCATTTTCAGGAAGGCCGCGCGGTTGAATCCTTCCTCCTCATCGAGCCTTTCAATCTGCGGGAGGAGTTCGGTGCGCGCAAATTGACGCACCGTGGCTTGTAACATGCGATGCTCATCTGAAAAATACCACATGGGGGTGACTCCTTATTTTGACCGTGTCATACTTCATCCAAGACCAGGAAGGTCAAGCAAAACGTGATTCAATTACTTGTAAATTATTGGGAAATCCGGTCCTCACCGAAAAATTCGCTCGTGGGGGCCAGGCTCGATCAGCTGGTTGATCGTGGCGTTACGCAGATTGTTACGTTCGTCCCCTGGCAGGCTGTTGAGAGTGATATTTCTCATATGCTGGTCCGATTCCTTCAGGCCATCGGTGAGCGCAAGATGAAGGTCTCGCTCATTCTCAGTCCTGAGTTAGGGGTGCATTACACGAATTCTGGCATTCCCAAGGATATTTTCCAGAAACCCAATGCCTTAGCCAAGCAGGTGGGAGGTCAGGAATGCGCGGCGACTCTGCCCCCGAACGCGTTTAACCTCCCGTCATTGCTTTCGTCCGAATTTACCAAGCGCTATCATAATTTTCTTTCTCGCATGGATGGCTTGCTGGCCGAACTCGGGCGCAGCCAGCCCCAGCTCCTTGAAAACGTCACCGCTGTCATCACGGGAAGTCTGTGGAAATACTATCGCGCTCCCGAACTTTCGACTGTCTCGGCTTACGGTGGCGCTTCTGGGGATTTTTCGGGTTCCGCGGCGGTCGCTTATCGCCAGTCGCTCGAAGCCTTTTATGGCAATCGCGAGTTCTCAAGCGAGAGCCTGACGGCAGCGAACCGATGGAAAACGCGACACTATGAAGACGTGAACCGTCGTTGGTTCTATCAGCAGTGCGAAGACACCTTTCGTGTCCGCAGTGCTCAGTTTTTGGGCCGCAAGGCCCGTTTAGCGCGAGTGCGCCAGATCGAACTGCATACGCCTGAAGCGGATCCAGCGATGTTTTACTCGCATTTTCTGCAGTTGATGAACGGACGCGGAGGCGACTTTGCCCGCCTTTCGAGCATTCTTGACGAGATGGCGGCACGTGGATCGGCCGTGGGCCGCGAGACCGCGCCTTTTTCCGTTCATTGGACAGGGCTAGCAGGGTTTCGAACGCTGACTGATCCGGAGAAGCAGTTTCTCATCCTGAAGTCGATCTTGCTCGCGGAAGGGCGCGGCGGCGACGTGATAGTTGACTCGGAGGAATGGTTCTCGCTGTCTGCTAGTTTTCGATCGCGGGCTGAGGCTCTCAGTCGCGCTACCCATCAGGGCGAACTAAAACTTCGGAATCGAGCTCTCTATCTTGCCCCGCATTTGTGGTCGGGTCCGTCGCAAATCTGGGATTCTCTTTTTCAGCGCGTGCGCTCGGAAGCTCGCCTCACGGCATCGCTCGATTATGTCTGCAACGATCGTGAAGCGCTGGTTCTTATAGTCGATCCGATGGTGGTCATTACTCAGGATATTCTAGAGCGCTTGCGGCTTTGGGCGTCGAATGGAAATCGCGTGGTGGCGATTCCTCGGTCGCCCCTGTTCAGTTCGCCGGCCCGAGCTGATCTTGAGCGGCTTGCGCAGGCGGATAAATCCATTCAGATGGAAGTTGGAACTCGTTTTCAGATCATCCCGAACGCTGATGGAAAAATAATGATCTATGAGCTCCTCGAAGGGAATCGCACCCCGGCTGAAACCTCTCAGGCGTGGAATGCGTTCATGGGGTCTCTACTTTCGCTCGCGGGTGTCCAAGAGCCCTGCCAGGTGAGCGACGGGAGACTGTCCGTGATTCCGCTGGCTCGCCGCAATGGGAGCCAGGGAGTGTTTATCTTGAACGGAACGAGTCGAAAGGTGTCGGCTGACTTACTGTTCAGTCGGCCGGTTCGGGTCGGTGATCTCGCCGTATCGATTTCAGCGGAGGCTCACGGCGCGAAGGTCGAGTCGGCCGGAGCGAAAGCTCCGGCGGCGAATCGGTTTGCCCTGGAGGTCCCTCCGTGTGGGGTTCTTCCGCTTGAGGTTGATGGTCTTGAGGATCGGCTGGGCGCGCCGGATCACTCGCAGCCGCCCTTTGAGGTGGTGAACGAGCTTCCCGGTTTTGAGAGGGGGGACAGCGTATGGAGCTGATGTTCGACTGGCGGTCTTTTCAGTCGACGTTTCACCCAGCACGCCGGACTGCGGCCGATGCGCAAAAGGATGCGGGGAGTTGTGCGTTTCTTGTGGTCGAGGGCGATCGGATTGTCACCGCTTACGCCGAGCAAGAGAATTTGCAGGAATGGGTGGGAACCTCACTTACCGAGGCTTTTCGACAGAACCCGCATCGCGAATGGCGGGTGGTTCAGAAAGAATCCGTGCATCGGGCGGTTGCGGAGGGGATGTCTCAGCCGCAGTTTTATGACCAGGTGGAATACCTCAGGTCGGTATTAAAAAGCGATTCTCAGAACGACGCGGTTCTGGGGCAGACTACTTTGGTGCCTACCCAGCAGAGTCATTTTCTGGTCGATACGCTTCGCAGTTGGTGGCGTCGCCTCTTGCCGACCGCTTATGGTTTGTGTCTGCAGCTCACGTCTGAAAATGGAGGAAGCAATCGGCATCGCCTGTTGCTGGTGCGCCGAGGTAAGCTAGAGGGCTTCCACGAGCCTGATCTTTCGGTTTTCAAGGCCAGCGGTCGCAAGGCGCCCGAGGAGTTGTCCAAGTATCTATCGGAGCGCTACATGCTTCCCGTGATTACGGCGACGGTACCTAATCGCCTGTGGGTGCGGTGGTCCCAGGACCTCGATCCCTGGTCGGAAGTGGCCAGTGCGTTGTTTAAAAAGCAGGTATTCTTGTCCACGCGCAGCTGGGGCTTACGCTTGCTGATTTTGCTGCGTGCGGCGATCTGAGGGGTCAGGCTCCAAAAGTTAAGTGAGTTAACAATCAGATTCGATTTCCGAATCTGATTGTTAACTCACTTAACTTTTGGAGCCTGACCCCTCAGAAGTTGCTTCGCTCGCCGCACTGAGCTAAAGATCCGTAGGCCCTATGATCTACTTCCAATCCCTCACTCAGCTTGAATTGGCTGATCTGCTTTTGCCTCTGAGCCGCGTAAAGAAGGTCCCGCATGCGGAGGGGGCCTCTGCAGAAGCCATTCAGCAGCTCCGGGAAGAAAAGGAGCGCAAGCAGGCGTGCTATCGAGCGAAGCAGATCTTCCACTGGGTTTACCAGCGGCACGTGAATGAGTGGGAGCAGATGTCGGATCTGTCCAAGGATTTGCGGGTCTGGCTGAAAGGCAATATTGAGATCTATCGCCTGGGTGAGAAAGCGTCCCGCTTGGCCCTCGATGGGACGCATAAGTTTCTTTGGAATCTGCACGAAGGCAAGACCATAGAGAGCGTGATTATCCCCGCCGCTTTGAAGGAGAAGAGGGCGTCTGAGGCTTTCGGAGCGGAAGAGGAGGATGACTCCGACGATGGCTCGTGGGTAGCGGGCCAAACGGTCGAGGAAGAGGCTCTGCGTGAAGGTCAGAATCCCGTGCCGGTGACTCCTAGTCAGTTTGTCGGAATCAAGAGTGGCGCTGATTTGAAAAGCGGTCATTGGTCGCGTTTGACGGTCTGTATTTCCTCGCAGGTGGGCTGCGCTATGGCCTGTAAATTTTGTCTGACGGGCGTGCAAGGGCTCGATCGGCATTTGCAGGTTCACGAGATCGTCACTCAGGTGTGGGAGCTACGTATGCGAGCCCCGATCACGAATATCGTATTCATGGGCATGGGCGAGCCGTTGCACAATCTGGATCATGTCGCCAAGGCGTGCCAAATTCTGCTCGACCCAGACGGCATGGGCTTTTCAAAGCGGAAGGTGACGGTATCGACCAGCGGTCTCGTTCCGGCGATCATCGAGCTCGGAAAACGGGTCGATGTCTCCCTGGCGATTTCTCTCAACGCGTCGAACGATGAGCAGCGCTCGCAGATCATGCCGGTGAACAGGAAATGGAACATCGCCGCTTTGCTCGAGGCCTGTCGACAGTACCCGCTCGGAGCGCATCGCCGGATCACATTCGAGTATGTCATGCTCAAGGACTTCAACGATTCGCTCGAGGACGCCGCGCGGGTGTTCAACCTTTTGAAGGGTATTCCGTCGAAGGTGAATCTCATTCCATTCAACGAACATCCGGGTTCCGAGTTCAAACGGCCGAGCGACGAACGCGTGCGTGAATTTCAAAAGTTTCTGCTCGATCGTCATATGACCGCGACCGTGCGCATCTCACGTGGGCGGGATATCTTGGCCGCTTGCGGCCAGCTGCGTTCCATCTTCGGGACGGCGCGGGGGACGGAGAAGCATAAAGACTATGTTTCGTCCGCTACTCCGTCGGCCTAGGCGCGTTCATCCACTTTTTCCCAATCAAAAAGAATATTGCGTCGGACCCAGTCCCCCCTCATGTCTTCGATGGAGTGCCAAGACGTGTTTGAAACCTCGAAAATCACGAGGGTGTTTTTTTTGGGTTGAATGCGGCTGACGATTTCCTTTTTATGGTCATGAATTTGGAGGCATCCGCCGCCGTTTTCCGGATAATAAGGAGTGAGATAGAGAAGTGCGACGGCGTCGCGAGGTTGGTCCCGGTCATTGTGGCAGTTGAAACCGCCGCTACTGGGATGGAAATGGGCCAGTTGTGGAACGGCCTGGCGCTTCAGCCGGAAAGTCGAGCCGAGCGTGGCTCGAAGAAGCGCGCGAAATCCCTGACTACAAAAAAAACGAAGAACTTCAGGGTCTGCGTAGGGGCCCCACTCGACTTGAGCTCTTCGGGCAGCCCCTATATTCAAGCGTCCTGGCGCCGTTTGAATCGATGCTGCGCGTTGGGCGATGGCGTCGATCACTTCAGGTCTGAAAAAATCCGGAAATACGGCCCGAGGAAAGGGGTTTGGGCTGATGATCGTTTCAGGAATTCGTGCGCCTTCAAGCGACCGGAGGTACTGAGGATGGACCCACTCGGAGAGATTTTTTAAGGTAGGAAGCGGCAGAGTCATTGGCCTAGTCCCATTTCGGCTTTTCCAGTCCGGGTGAGAAAAAAAGCGCTAGTGAGGCCGACTGACCCTAGCGCAACCGCCGCCAGGTTGCTGAACGCAGTGGTCAAGAGCCCGCCGACTAGACTGCTCAGGACGATAATGAAGACTCCCAGCTGATATTGCCTTACTGCTGCGGCTCCAATTGACTCGCTCGTGAAGGCTTTTCTGAATTCAATAAAAGAAATGGTGAAAACAACGTTTGAAAAGAGGTGAGCGAGAAAGACGAATGCGGCGGCGACTCCGAGTGATGGCGCTCGAAGGGCGACGGTGTAACAGACGAGGAAAGCCGCAAGACACGCAAGGCAGAGCGGACGTAGCCTCCGAATCCGGTCGATGTTCAGTCTTCGCACAAAGAAGGGACCCAAAAACTGCCCTTGAGTTTTGAAGAGGAGGAGGACCAACGGGGGCGATATGGCAAAAAGGCCCCAATGAACTGCATCGCCAAACACACTCGCCGCACCTGGGAGAATCGCCGTGCAGGGAGCGCATGAGGCCACTAGCGCTGGGTAGAGAAGGAAGGCTTTTTGTTGTTCGGAGGACAGCGTCCTCCACAGAAATGGAAGGCCTTCCTCGAGCTTGCTTTCAGCTCGTCTAAAGGGCTCTGGATGCTGTTTCGAGAGTAGGAAGATCACGATCGCCGCAATCCAGTAGGTGAGGATATCCATGAGGAAGAAATTCTCGACTCCGAGGAGATCGATGCAGAGGACCCCAAGAAATGAGCCGAGCAAAAAATCAAGAACCAGAGCGAGGTTTGTCATTTCGGCAACAGCGAGAAGGTCGTGATCTTCGAATCGTTCCCTCGTGTAGGTGCTGACGAAAGGAACGAGAATCCCGTATGAGACGGAAGAGAGCGGGAGGGCGGTCAGAAGGAGAGGCACGGAATCGAGGCTGGCACCCACCCAGGAGATCGAAATCACCGAAGAACCGAAAATTTCGAGAACGATCATGAGTTTGCTTGCGGAAAATCTTTCAAGCAGTTTTCCGCCCCAATGACTTGAGATCAGGCCCGGCAGAATCGTCAGCGCAAACGCGATGGAATAGAGCATGGAATCTGCTTTGAGTCTGGCCAGCTCGTGAAAAATGGCGATCCCGGTCAGCGTGTTGCCTAACCCGCTCAAAAATGTCGCCGCCATCAACGCGAAATAGTCGGGATGTCGTTTCAAGAGCTTAGAAAGTGGGGTGTTCATGGCGATTCCTCGCGGGGATGTAGAGGGTGGTTCCGAAATGAATTTCTGGAAGGAGGCTCTGAAGGTTTCCAACGGTGCTTGTGCTGAGGGAGGTCGTCTCTCCGTCGCCGCGGCCGGAACTGATCAGCGTCACCGTGTGTGATTCCGGATAATGCTGCTGGAGTTTTCTCTGTAGGAGGTCGAGACGATTGTCTCTGCTGGCATCGGAGAGGTGAGTGGGCGAGACCCCGATGGAACAGACATGGTAGATGAAACAGTCGATCCCGGGATCTATCGGTTGATTTCGTTGCAGAATTCGATTGGCGTCGAGCAGTGAGACTCCGTGTTCGAGGGGGTCGATCGCAAGATCATTGATCATGGCGCAGAAACTCGAAATGCCTTCGATTACGGATAGCTCGATTGCCAGCGTTTCTTTTAGCTTTTCCAGCCAGCAGACGAGGGTGACTCCGATTCGGGGGTGACCGGGAAGGAGGACGCAGACGCGAGAATTTTTTTTGCAGGCCGAGACAATCCTTTTGAGCAGGGCTTTATAGTTTTCGATGTCGATCGCGCCGTCTCGATAGAGTGGACGCAGATTTTCGCAGTTTTGAATTTCATGTTCTCGGAGTTTTTGTTGGGTTCGTTCAGGGGTCGTAGAGAGAAAGAGGACTTGATCCGCATTCTTGAGGGCAGCTAATCCCTGAAGAGTCAGTTGGTCGAATTCACGAACGCCGAGCCCTACAACTGTAAGCTGTGTCATGGGTGAGTCTCCTTAAAATGGGGGATCATCCATGATCCCTCTGGATGCTCTTCAGTCACTCCGCATCCATTTCAGATTGGATCTCCCTGAGAAGATCCTCGATTGCGACCGGGACAACGCCGAGGCAGCGAATGTGGCCGTTTCCGTTGCCGCCAAACTTCGATTCGTTGGTTTCGAAGCGCGGATTTTGGCCGTGTCGGGATTCTTTGTTTTCAATCAACATTTTCGTTCTCCTCAGAGCAGGGGTTGAGCGTTCGAAAATCGAACGTGCATTCCCGGTGAGCAAGCCGTGGGCCACTTTCGGAGGGGTGAAATAATTGGGATTTTTTTCGGGCTTCCTCGGTGAGTTGAGGGGCGGAGGCGACAGGAGTGTAGGCTGCTGAGGGCGTTTCGGTGCTTAAGGAGACACGAACCGTCGCACTCGCCACGGCCCAATGAAGCTCATTCCGGTGCTGAAGCTCCGAACTTTGCCCTGGTTGTCGACGAGCACGACGGTGGGAGTAACCTCAATGCCCAACGCTCGCGCGGCTCGTCCGCCTGCATCCCACGCGGTGGGAAAGGGGTAGCCTCGCTCGCGTACGGCCTTTTTGTATTCGTTCGGGTTTTCGTCGATGCTGATGGCAAGGATTTTTTCAGGGGGAATTTTTCCTGCGCGGACGCTCGAGTCGAAGCGACTGAGCTCGATTTTGCAGGGGCCGCACCAGGAGGCCCAGAAGAGGAGCGCCTGATTTCCACGCGAAGGATCGTAGAGGAGGCGCATCTGTTGGGCTTCGGTGGGTAGCTCAAGCGTCGGAACGGCGCGGCCCTCCTGCTGCATGGCACGCAGCCAGGTCGGGGCTCGTGCCGAGATCAACGCTACCAGCAAGAACCAGAACGCGATGTCGCGCCACCGTTTTTTGAGAGTCGTGGGGAGATGGGAGAAATTCATCTGGGCTGGTCCGTGGGCGTGTTTTCATCCATTTTCTGAATTTCGCCAAATGCGAAATTTTCGGGGATTGACTCGGGATGACTCGTCGGGGATTTCGCATTCGGCGAAATTGCCGCCCCGCGCGCAGAGGGGGTGCCGAGCGCGCGGCCCTGCAGGCAGCCACGTTCGTTGAGGAGGTCGCGTAAACGGTTGTGTGGCGTCCAGCGTTCGCGGCTCCAGTCGGGCGCGAGGCATTCTTCGGGATGCGTGGCGTTCGCGCAAAGGCGTTCGATGTAAATTTCGGGACTGAGATGATCGACGAAGTCGCGGACGACTTCGCCGTACTCGCCGAGACTGAGAGTCTTAAAGGGTTGTTCGCGGTATTGACGCCCCATCGTGGTGTGCTCGAGCACCATGAGTTGGTGCAGCTTGGCGCCTTCGACGCCGAGATCGTTCAGAATCAAAGCAGCGTCGCGAGCAGCACGGACGGAATCAGTAGGGGCGCCGAAGATGAAGTGCGCGCAGAGGTGCACCTTGGGGGCGCGAGCGCGCATCTTCCGGATAGCGTCGATCGAGGATTGACCGTCATGGCCCCGGACGAACCATTCAAGCGTCGGATTTTCAAATGACTGTACGCCGAGCTCGAGCGAAACGTAGGTGCGTTCGCTGAGTTCGGCGAGGAGATCGATGACGTCATCTGGCAAGCAATCAGGTCGCGTGCCGACGCAGAGGCCATCGATCTCGGGAACGGAGAGCGCCGCCTCATAGATGGAGCGCAGGTAGGGTACTTCGCCGTAGGTGTTCGTGTAACTTTGGAAATAAGCGAGAAAATGAGAGGCATTGAACCTTTGGCGGATGGGGTCTATCCGCGAGCGGATCTGCTCGATCACCTCGCTGCCTCGACCCTTCTTTCCATTGTATGAACTCGAGCCGCGCACATCGCAGAAGGTGCAGCCGCCTTTGGAGATGGCTCCGTCGCGGGTGGGGCAGGTGAGTCCGCTCGCGACGACAACCTTATAGGTTTTTCCGCCGAAGGTATTCTGGAGGTAACGATTGTAGCTATAGAAGCGCTCAGTGGCCGTCGGAGTAAACGGCGGAGTGGGTGGGTGGGGAGCTGCGGACGCAACGGATGGCATGGCTCGGTGCATAGCAAATTTCTGCGGTGCCAGGCACCCTTTGTTTAACAAATTAAAATTTTGGGGTTTACGTAAAGCCCAAAAGTTAATTTTCTTAACAAATG
>CAYIHX010000017.1:60335-71205 GCA_964363305.1 uncultured Bacteriovoracaceae bacterium
GGGGGCCCCGCCACCATTTTTAAAGAAAATAAACTTTTTGGCTTTTACTTAAACAAAATTTGTTAATTTGCTTAACTATTGGTGCCTGGCACCGCAGAAATCAGCGTTTCTTCTTCGCCATCGGGCCCTTTTTCTTCAGCGTGTCGAGTTCGCCGGCGATCAGTTTTACGTTCGCATCCAGCTGCTCGATGACGCTTTTCTGGGTCAGCACTGTGGTGCCGATCTCTTCGACCAGCTTCTTGGTCTTGATGTAGTCTTCCTTGAGCAGCGTTACCTCTTGGGTCATCATCTGGAGGCGAGCCTTGAGCTGCGTTGTTTCTTGCTGTGAAGCCTCGAGCTTGCTCTGTAATTCGTCTTGGCCAGGGCAGCTTGGCATGCTGAGTCCCAGCATGAGCGGAAGAAAAATGGAAAGCGCCGCGAACAACCCAACCTTTTTATCCATTTTGTGAGTTTAACACGCTCTCGCGTTAGAACATGAACTTCTTATTTGCGATATTCGTCAAAATGGCGACGCCGATCATCGAGGTCAGCAGTGAGCTGCCTCCGTAACTCATGAACGGCAGCGGGACTCCTACGATGGGCAGCAGTCCCATCACCATTCCTAAATTTACGACCGTGTGCCAAAAAAAGATCGTGCAGATTCCGAAGGCGAGCATCAGCCCGAATTTATCGTTCGCTTGGTAGGCAATCGAAAGTCCGTTGACGAGGAACGTGAGGTAAAGCGATACGAGTACCATTGCCCCGAGAAAACCCCATTCTTCGGCAAAGACGGAGAAGATGAAATCGGTATGGTGCTCAGGTAGAAAGTTAAGCTGGCTTTGTGTTCCCTTGGCCCACCCTTTGCCAGTCAACTGACCGCTGCCCACGGCGATCATCGATTGAATGGAGTTGTATCCGGCACCCTTGGGGTCGGACATCGGGTTGACGAACGTAATGATCCGTTGCCGTTGGTAGGGTTTCAGGCCGTACCGATAGGCCAGGGGCGCCACGATCGCCGCGCAGGTGGCGAGAATCAACAGGGTGCGTGGTTGAATGCGAATAAAGAGCATCATAGAACCGAAGGCGAGCAGGATGATCATAGCGGTTCCGAGGTCGGGCTGCAGCATGATGAGGCCGGCGGGAACGGCTACAAGTAAGGCGGGAAGAATTAGATCGCGAAACCCGTATCCTCCGATCGTCTTGTCGTTCTCGAAATATTTCGAGAGGCAGATCACCATGGAGAGTTTCATGAACTCGGAGGGCTGTATGCGAAATGCTCCGAACCCGATCCAGCGCTGGGCGCCGAGCGAGGCCCTTCCGAGAACGAGAACGAGAACGAGGAGGATGAGATTCGCGAAGTAGATGGCGTATGCAAAGCGAGACAGGATCGAGTAGTGGACTAAGAGGACAATGGCTGCGATGACGAAAAGTCCGCTGGAAAAATAGATGAGCTGGGTCTTGTAGAGCCCAAGGGATTTGTCTTGTACCCCGGTGGCGCTCATCAGGTTTGAGATCCCAATTCCAAAAATCAAGACCATGAGGATGAGCATCGTCCAGTTGAACTTGCGGAGCTCCTGCTCGTAGTATCCAGTGCGCATCGCGCTCTCGTCCAGCGCCATTGGGGTTTCCATCACGGTATGAGTCATCAGTAAGGGCCTCCTATTCGCGCAGCGGCGCGGCGTTTTCGTCGGGGTCTGGCGCGGCCTCGGCTTCGTCACTCTCTACGGCTTCAGGCAGGGCGGGATCAGCGACCAGGTCTTCCTGCTCGGCTTCGATGTTCCGAGTTCGAGGAACGGCAACTGATTGGCCACCGTCCTTGAGACGCGTTGCAAGCACCTTTGGACCGTAGAGTTCTGGATAGTATTTTTCAAGGTAAGTCTTGATGACCTCGCGGACAATGGGGGCAGCGCCTGTGGAGCCGCCGCAGACGTGTTCACCGATCACGGCGACCGCGATCACGGGGTTCTTGGCAGGTGCGTAACCGGCAAAGACACCATGGTGTCGGTGCTTGAACTTCATCTGATCGCAATGACCATAAATTTTGTCAGCCGCGAGTCTGAGCACCTGAACGGTTCCGGATTTTCCGACGAAGTCCATACCTGGCAGCCGTTGCGAGAAGGCCGTTCCGCGTGGCGTGTTGACCACCGCCCAAAGCCCCTTTTTGATGAGCTCGACGGTCTTGGGCCTGAGACGCGTTTGGTCGAGCACCTCAGGTGTGAACTGCTTGAGCACCTCGCCATCCGCGGACTCGATCTCTTTCACGATGGAGGGTCGAAAAAGCGTTCCACCGTTGGCGAGTGAAGCATAGGCATTGGCCAGCTGAAGCGTCGTGGCGAGTACGAAGCTTTGCCCGATCGCCACGCTGAGGGTTTCTCCGGTATTCCAGACCTGGCCGTAGCGCTTCATCTTCCAGGCCTCGGTGGGAATGAGACCGGGAACCTCGCGTTCGAGATTGATGCCTGTTTTTCTGCCGAAACCGAGATGGCGTGCCCAATTGGCGATGTCGTCGACGCTCTTGAACTTCATCGCCAGGCGATAGAAAAATACGTCGCACGATTGTTGGAGGGCCGATACAACGTTCATTTCTCCATGGCCACCCCGGGAGTGGCAGTGGACGGTTCGATTGCCGAGCTTGATGGAGCCGCCGCATCGAAAGGTGGTGGTTTCGTCGATAATTCCTTCTTCGAGTCCCGCGATCGCCGTGGCGATCTTGAAAGTTGACCCCGGAGAATAGTGGTCCTGTAGGGTCTTATCGCGCAGAGGGCGGTTCTCGTTGGAGAGGAGCTCTTTCCACAGCGCATAGGGAATGCCGCGAGAGAAGAGGGTCGGGTCGAAAGAGGGGCGGGAGAGCATGGCGAGGATCTCGCCGGTTCGCGGGTCGATCGCGACGAGCGAGCCGATCTTCGTGCCAAACGCCTTGGTGGCGGCCAGTTGCAGGTCTTGATCGACTGTGAGGACCAGGTTTTTGCCCGGAATGGAGGGCCGCTCTTCGTCTTTCCCAATTACGTTCGTCTCGTTCTTTTCGTCGAGTTTGATACGGCCGAGGGCATCGACCTCGACGAGCTTTTCTCCATCGATGCCGCGCAGGTAGGGTTCCATCTGTTTCTCGAGTCCAAATTTTCCGATCGTATCTCCCAGTTTGTAGTTCAGCCCCTTTTTTTGGAAAATGGGCAGCTCGCGGGCGTTCACTTCGCCGATGTAGCCGAGCAGATGCGATGCGACCTCCCCATAGAGATTGGTGCGCTTGATCTCCTCCTGGATCTGCACACCGGGCATGTCGATGCGCCAAGCTTCGATCAGGGCCACCTCCTCTCGCGAGAGATCGATTTTTATTTTTACCGGGATAAAGGAAGGCTGGACGCGGGACTTTTTCAGGACGGCTTGAATCTCCTCTTCCGTCATCGAGACAAGCCCGGAGAGTTGTCGGATGGTTTCGTCGCCTTTCTTCGATTCGTTCAGATATTGCGGGACAATTTCAAGATCGAAGGCGGGACGGTTGTCGATCAGGAGTTTTCGATTGCGATCGAAGATCATGCCCCTCGGTGCAGAGATCTTTACGCGCTTGATGCGGTTCTCTTCGGAGAACTGGCGCATTTGATCGCCCCGGAGGATCTGCAGATGGACGAGTCGGAGCGACAGCACGCCGAGCCCCACAAAAAGAGCTGCGTACAGGAATCTGAAACGATCCTGAAATTCCCTGATCTGCTCTTCCTGGCCCAGGAATGACATCGCTACAGGCCCTCTTCGGTGAGTTGAACCTGCTCTTCCATGGATCGTCGCGCTTTCTCGTCCTTATAGGTCGCGATGTCGAACCACTCGAAGAATTGAAAAATCCAGTAAGCGGCCAGCCCTTCCACGGCGGCGCCCGGGGCTAGGCCTGTGAGCGCGTGACGCCACTGGTATTGACCGAGACCAAACGAACCTAAGAAAGTCAGATAGAGCAGCTTCCAGACGAGGGAGGCGCTCATGGCGAGCAGGACCAGGGATGAAATAAAAGGAAGGGCTACGAAGCGATGGAGCCCTCGGGTGGAGAGATAGATGGCCATGTAGGTCGAGAGGAAGAGGCCACGAGGAGCCGAGGTGTGCACCTCGGCGATCTCCCCGAGCACGAGGGTGATGACGCCGCCTTCGAAGAAGCGCCTACGAAGGCTGCACCACAGAACGCCCAGGAGAAGAACGTCTGGTTGAAGAATGTCGAGTGGAGTGCTTCGAAATAGAGACGTTTGGATGGCGACCCCGACGGTCATGATGAGAATAAAAGTCGGAGCGTTCAGCGCTCGTAGAAAAATACGAAGCATCTATGCGGCTCCCGGTCGGGCGGCCTTCGTCCCTTTTTTAAGCGGGGATGGTTCCTTCTCCTTCATTTTTTCGATTGAGGGGATGCTCTCCGCGTGCGTGACGACAAGCACTTCCTCGAGGCGGGAGAAGTCCACGCTCGGGCGAACTTCGACTTCTTGCGAAATACCGTAGGCCTTGCGGTCTACTCGGGAAACCGTGCCGATGGGGATCCCCTTCGGAAAGATGCCTCCCAGGCCAGAGGCGATCAGGACATCGCCCGGTTCAATGTCGTCGGTTCTCAGGGCGTATTTGAGCTGGCATACGGATTCAGTTCGACCGGTGACCACGCCTCGGGCTCTGGATCTGGCCACAAAGGAATCGACGGCGGAAAGGAGGTCCAGCACGGTCACGATATCGCTCGTGTTTGAAGTGGTTCGAAGGACGCGACCGACGACTCCCTCGTTAGTCATCACGGCCATGTCCTTCTGAATTCCTGAATTTTCGCCCCGATTGATCCGAATGGCGCGGAATTCGGTAGAGACGTCCTTGGCGATCACCCGTGCGACGATGGTCTCGAGTTTGAACTCCTCCTGAAACTTGATCTGTCTGCGCAGGCGGGTGTTTTCCTGCTGGGCTTCCTGGAGCTGCGCGATCGTAGCGAGCAGCTTCCGATTTTCTTCGATGATCTGCAGGCTGTCCCGCCGGGTGTTCCACAGGAAAAGGTAGTTTTGAAAGAAGCCTACGACTTCGTCCAGAGTACTGGTGATGAGGCTTTGGATGGGGCTTGTAATAAAGACGATCACCCGATCATGGAGCCGGTACTCCCTCGGTCGGCGGACGGACGTATCGATCGCGATCACGGGGATCAGCAGAAACGCTACGAGGAAGATATAGAAGCGGTACTCCTTAATGTACTTGAGCATCGACTTGTGTGACCATCGGTTTCGTAAATCGATGGTACTGAGGAGCGTCGGGGAACGCAATTGAGGAGAACGAAATGTTGACTTGGTTTCGGGAAAAGTTTGGAAGGGTGATCGTAGGCGCCATTGTCGGATTGATTGCCTTGGTCTTTATTTTCGAGGGAATATCGAGTCGGAGCGCGCTTCGCGGGAATCATGAGGGCGCTGTGGCCGGCAAGGTGAACGGCGAGACGGTCTCTCGGACCGAGTTTGCACGGTCATTGAATCAGCGCATGGAGTTTTTTAAGCAACTTTCAGGCGGAAAGCTGACCGAGGAACAGGTGAAATCGTTCAATCTTCGGGCCGGTGTTTTCGAGGAGATTGTTTCCCGAAAACTGATGTCTCAGTCCGCCCGGCAGTTGGGGTGGTCCGCAAGCGATGCTGAGGTGCGCGATCGAATCATGGAGGTGAACGTTTTTCACAAGGATGGAAAATTTGATCCCGTGACTTATAAAAATCTCCTGGCTGCCAATAATATGACGGCCGACGGCTACGAGAAGATGGTGCGCGAAGATTTAACGCTCCAACGGGTCTCGGCGTTTTTCAAGAGTCGCGTCAAGGTGGCCGAGGCTGAGTTGAAGAACGAGTTCCTGATGACTCGGGACAAGCGCAATTTGAAGTACGTTCTGTTGACCAATGAGTCGGCTCGTAAGGGGATCGACGTGAAGAAAGAGGAGATCCAGAAGTTCCTTGCGGATACTCCCAAGGTCAATCTGGTCAAACAGCAGTTTGAAGCGCGGAAGGACCGGGATTTTAAGGGGAAGAAGCTTGAGGAGGTTCGAGAGCAGATCGCTCGCGACCTCATCGCTGGAGAGAAACCAGCGGAAGTGAAAAAGATCAATGAGCGACTCGCGGCGCAGGTATTGGCTCAGCTTTCGGCGACAGACGCCAGGGACGTGGCCGTGAACGCGTTGCTCAAGCCTTACGGGGTGGCCACCCGGGCGAGCGGGATGATTCCTCAGACAAATACCTACATCCCGGGGGTCGGTGATTCGAAAGAGTTGATGGATTGGGCATTTTCGGAGAATTCATCGAAAGCGAAACAATTTTCGGTGCCAGCAGGAACGGTGATCGCGGTCGTCACTGCTGCCGAAAAGCCGGACCTCTCGAAGTTGGCAGGGGAGCGTGATGCGCTGCTGGTTCAACTTTCGAGCAAGAAAGAGCGCGCCGTGATGGAGATTTTCATGAAGCGCGCTCGCGAGAAAGCCAAGATTGAACAGAACCACGAACTTATCGGTGGAAGTCAGGACGGCTGATCCATTCTTTGAGGAGGGCCACGAACTCCAGCCTCTTTTCAAAAGGCAGGCCGTGGCCCGTCCCTTGTATTTCAGTAAAAGAGGCGCTCGGATAGGCCTTGAAGTGGTCTCGTTCCGCTTCATAGTCTGATCGAGACCAAACGGAGCTGGTCGCGCCTCGGAGCACGAGGAGTGGCATCCCGTTGCTCGCCAGAACTTCGAGCCAGGAACGGACCGATACGTCTCGCGCCGCATAAATCGTGGCTACGAGTGCGCGGTGATCAAAGGGGAAAGTCACGATGCCTGAGGCTCGGTCGACCTCCGAGACCGCGAGTAGGTAGCGGCCGATGGAGGGGTCGGGGCAGTGCTGCTCCAGATAGGCTTTGGTTTCCGCTCGAGACGGAAAGTGGAGCGGTAACTGGCCAATGAAGGAAGCGAGGCCTTCGCCGAGGCCACCGCCCGCGAGGCCCGAAAAGCCGAGGTCGATCAGGCAGAGGCCTCGAACCCTGGAAGGGTGGAGAGATGCGGCTGCGCAGGCGGTGCGGACGCCCATGGAGTGTCCGATCATCCAGGCGGGGTGAAAGTTCTCTTGTTCGAGGGTGTCGATCACGTCCTGGCCGTAGTCGAGCGGAGTATAGCCCGCTGAAATTCGTCTCACGTCCGTATCTGCAATCCGACTCTTTCCGTGGCCCCGCTGGTCAAGGGCCAGAATTTCGAACTCGTCCTCGAGGGAGGCGGCCAACGGGCGCCAGAGGGTTCCGGTTCCTCCCATTCCATGAAGAAAAACGAGCTTCTCTCTTGGCTGCCGTGCCGCGCCAGTCAATGCAGGTGGCCATTTCTGAAAATTCAAAATCATGCGAACTCCGGTTGACTCTCGGGCGGTCAGCAATCACCATCCCCGGACTATTCTCATGACGCAAGAGTTGAAACCAGTTTTGATCAACGTGACTCCCGAAGAGCGTGAACTCTGGGCTGACCTGCGCCTGGCGCGCCTGCTGGCTGAGAAATGCGAACTCGGGGAGTCGCTGCGGCTCATTGAGCGGGTCACTGCCCAGGCGAAGGGAGTGGGGCTTTGGGCGGTGGCGTTTGAGGCGCTCTGTCTGCAGATGTGGCACGCGGGTGAGGCATTGGATCGCGACCGAGTGAAGGAGATCGCGAAGGAGTTGGATGCCCTCAAGGCGAAATCGAGCGACATAGATTCGCCATCGGCTTGGTATTGCAAGGCCTCGATTAACTCAGCCCTGGGAAATTCGGATGCGGCTTTGGATTGTTACCGCCGATATCTCGTTTGCCTCAAGGCTTTGACCGCTGACCAGCGGGCGCGGCGGTATTCGCCCGAGAGCGGAGCCTATGAATCCTATTTTGAAGAATGGCTGAGAGGCTGGGCAAAGGTCGCGGTCTCGCGGTTGGAGCTAGGAGAGCGAAAGGCGGCTCGCCGTCTGATGGCTCGGCTCATGACTTGTGCGAAGCGACAGCCGGTGTGGTCACGTTCGGTCCTCGGGACCCTTTTGATGATTCAAGGATGGATTGACGAGAACGAAGGTTTCTTCGTGAACGCGTGGGAGTATTATTCACGCGCTCATCGCGCCTTCATGGTGAGTCATCATTGGTACTATCACCTGTACGCTTTGCTGGGTTTTGCTCGGCTGAGCCGCAAGCAAGGGAGATTCGAGGAGGCCCGTTGGTACCTTTCGCTTTTGGGTGATGCTCTCTCGGGCGGCGACTTCAAACAGATGAAGCAGCAAGTGGAGCGAGAGCGAACGCAACTCGAGGACAGCGCGATCGACTTGACCGTGGATATTGAGCACGGTGTGGTGCGGACCCGCGAGAATGAAGAAATTCAGGTGGGGAAGCAATTCATTCTTCTGCATCTTCTGGGCGCTCTTTGCCAGGCTCATCAAGCCGAAGCGGTCCGAGGTCTTTCTAAGGCCGAAATTATTCAGAATGTGTGGCGCGAAAACTATAGTGCGCAGGCTCACGACAATAAACTCTATTACAATATCAATCGCCTCAGAAAGATGTTGGAGCCTGATGTCACGAAACCAAAGTATTTGCTGAATTGGAAGGAAGGGTACCGTTTGGCGCCCGAGCTGAAGATTCGATTCATTCGCCCAAGGGAGGGGAAATGAGCATGAGTGGAAAATGGATATCGTATGGAGTCGGATTTCTGTTGGCGTTCACGGGGTCGGCCACCTGGGCTTCCCAAGCCCGAGGCCCTCGCCCGGGGCAGCAATCGGGCGTCCCGGCTATCGGGGACTGCGCTCGCGCTCGGGGAGGGGAGACTCCTACGCCGATTTGCGTCGGAAATTTCCGGTATGAGCTGGCTGACGGAGAGAGCTACGTCCTGCCTGGGTGGATTGCGCGGATGAAGTCGGGACAGGTCATGTTTGAGGTCGATTTGAATCAGGTGACCGCTCTCGCAACCGGTTCGCGCAAGTCTTGGCCACTCTACCGGGTGGTGGAGAACAGTTACGCGGATCAATGGGTGGTAGCACGATCGGGTAAGAAGGTGTCGTTGCCTGTGGTGGCTCGCTCGCGGATTATCCAAGACGACGCGACGGGCGAACTACGGCCGGAGATCTTCCTCGAAATTTCCTCGGAGAACACGCCCCGTCACTGAGTTCGGGCTTTCGCTCAACTCTTGAGGAGAGCCCCAGCCGATCAGGTGACCCCCTCCGGTGCCCCCTTCGGGACCGAGGTCGATCACGATATCGGCTTGCGCGATGACGTCCATCTGATGCTCGATCAGGATCACGCTGTGCTTGGCGTCGACGAGGTCGTGGAGCACGCTGAGGAGGCGTTTGATGTCGTCGAGGTGCAGGCCCGTCGTCGGCTCGTCGAAAATATAGAGGAGGTTCTCGGCATCGCGGTCATCGAGGGTCGCCGCGATTTTTAGGCGTTGAGACTCTCCGCCAGAGAGGGTGGTGGCGGATTGTCCGAGGCGCAGGTAACCCAGGCCCACTTCGCGTAGGGTATTGAGCTTGCGCGAAAGAATCACGTTGTCCCGAAAGAGCTCGAAAGCTTCATCAATGGTTGTTTCGAGCAGCTGGTAGATATTCCGATTGCGATAAGTGACTTCGAGGACCGTTTTTTTGAAGCGCTTTCCTTCGCATTCCTCACAAGGCAGTTTGAGTTCGGCCATGAAATGCATGTCGAGGGTGATTTCCCCCTCGCCTTTGCAGACCGGACACCGCCCCCCGTCGACGTTGAACGAGAAGTGCTGGGGGGTGAAGCCGCGCCGGAGCGAGACGACTTGATTCGCGTAGATGCGCCGCACTTCGTCCCAAGCTTTGAGGTAGGTGGCGGGATTGGAGCGCGAGCTGCGACCGATGGGTGTTTGGTCGAGCAGCACGACGCCCGAGATCTGTTCAGCGCCGTAGATGCGATCGTGTCGGCCCACCTCCTCATGCGAGACGCCGCGCTCAAAATGGCGGTAGAGAGAATTGTAGAGGGTTTTATGTACCAGGGTGCTTTTTCCCGAACCGCTCACGCCGGTGACCACGACGAATCGGTCGAGGGGGAATTTTATGTCGAAGCCCTTGAGGTTGTTCTCACGGCAGCCCTTGATTTCGATGAAGCGCCGAGGTTCGGGGCGAAGGGCGCGAGGGCGGGTGATCGTTGCCTCGCCGGAAAGGTACTTTCCGGTCACGGATGCGGGCATGCTCGCCAGCAGCTTGGCGTCGCCTTGGGCGATGAGCTCGCCACCGCGGTAGCCCGCGCCGGGCCCGATTTCGATGAGCCAATCAGCGGTTTTCATCACTTCCAGGTCATGTTCGACGATGACCACGGTATTGCCTTGATCCCGCAGGCGTTTGAGTACTCGAATCAGGCGGCCGGTATCGACGGCATGTAATCCGATCGAGGGCTCGTCGAGCACATAGAGCGTGCCGCAGAGGCCGTTTCCGAGCTGGGTAGCCAAGTTGATGCGCTGAAATTCGCCACCAGAGAGGGTTTTGGCCAGTCGTGCGAGCGTGAGATAGCCGACTCCGACCTCTTCGAGGAAAGAGAGACGGCGACTGACCTGCTGGTAGATGTCGCTTGCGATGGCTTTTTCGTTCGGGGTCAGCGCGAGGTCGTTGAGCCAAGCTAGAGCATCGATGATCGGAAGATCGAGAGAATCCGAGATCGACTTTCCTCCCACTTTCACGGCCAAGGCATCGGCTCGCAAGCGCGCCCCCTTGCATTCGGTGCAGAGGCTTTGATTTTGATATCGCCGAATGAAAACGCGAATGTGAAGTTTGTACTTGTAGCGCTTGAGCTCGTCGAAACAGCCGCGAATGCCGGGAAACGTGGTGTCGGAGGGCTCTCCTTCCCAGATGAGTTTTCGTTGCGCGGGTGTCAGCTCGCGGTAGCGTTTTCCGACAGAGATGCCCTGTCGTTCGCAGAAACGAAAAAAATCGTTCTGCCAATCGGAGAAGG
>CAYIHX010000018.1:0-68188 GCA_964363305.1 uncultured Bacteriovoracaceae bacterium
CGGGGGGGTGTGGGGGGGGGGGGTGGGGGGGGGCCCCCGCCGGGGGGGGGGCGGGGCGCGCGGGGGTGGGGTACTTCGCTGGGCGGAACCGGGGGGGGGGCGACGGCCATAGCCGGGTGGGCGGAAGGGGGCAGCGGTGGGTGTACCGGCACCGGTCCGGTCGCCGATGCCGCTAATGATGCGACCGCGGGATTCGCCGCCGGTGGCCAGACGGTTGTTGCGCCCACCTGCGCGCAGACGCGCACTCAAATCAGCGGTGCTTTTGAATCGGGTTTTTCCTCCTCGGTCGGCGGGGGAGGTGGGGGTGGCGGGGGAGCGAACACCAACGCTTCACCTGCGACCGGGGCTGCCGGAGGCGGAGGAGGAGGTCGGATACTGTTTTCGGCTCTGACCGACGTGACGATTCAGGCCGGAGGTAAGGTGTCGGTGAAGGGCGGCGCTGGTGGCGCCAATAATCTCGGAACGGGTGGCGCTTGCGGCGGCGCCGGTGGTGGCGGTTCTGGCGGACTGCTGTGGGTGCAGACGCCCGCTACGATTGCCGGAACCGGGACCCTCGATCTTCGGGGTGGCGTCGGCGGTGATAGTACGGACGTCGGGTGCATGGCGATCGCGACTGGCGGAAATGGCTCCCGGGGCGTATTTCGCGCCGACACCACGAGCGGGGCGGAAGCGGGAACGCTCACCGTTTCACCCGCGAGAACCGCAACGGATGATAGCTCACAAGCGGTGAGCTTGGTGAGCTCTGGGAGTTACGATGTTGTGACTCAAGTTCTTCCGTTGGCGCGGGGTCTCTACTCGGTGAGTGCTGTTACCGCGACCACCGGCTGCGGGGTGAATGGGACGGCCGAGGTGATGCTGGAGGCGAGTAGTGACGGGGTCACCTTCGGTCCGAGCGTCGCGGCGGCCGATGTCGCTACCTTGACCCAAGTTCGGTATCTCCGAGCACGCGCGCGCATTTCGGCGACGGGGGCGAGTCCACCATGCGTGACCGCGCTGTCCGTCGATTACGCACTTTCAGAAATTTCGCAGTTTGACCTCAACGGCGCTCCGTTCGCTTGTGCCGGTCTTCGCGGCGCGTCCGGCTCGAGCCCCGACTCGAAAAATCGGGCAGAGCCCTACCTCTTCTTCCTGCTTGCCCTGGTGTGGATGTTCCGCGTAAAGCGGAAAGCCACTGCATGATTCAAACGCACTCCATTCAGGACGGATTTTTCTCCGGCGCAAAAGCCATGAGGCGGGAGTTCGAGAGGCGTTTCGAAAACCCGCATCGCGGCTCGGCCGATCGCTTCGTCTGGGATTACTGGAACGTCGAGGGGCAGTACTCGCTGATGCGCACGCCGGCGGCGAGGTTCTTCACCCAGAAGCTGATTCGTTCGTTCTACGAGCGGCTGCTGACTTTTGGTCGCGAACGCCTGGGCTGCGCTGGGATCTCGCCCCCTTGGCTGAGTTACTACGTCGACGGGTGCTATCAAGATTTTCACGCTGATGTTCCGCACGGCCCATGGGCGTACGTCTTTTCGCTCACTCCCTGGCAGGAGCGGCAGTTTCAAGGGGGCGAGACGCTTCTCCTGCGCCCCGAAGTGCTCGACTACTGGCGTACTTTCACGACTGGGAAGGGAGTGGAGCGAGATGAGATCCTTCAGCGCATCCCCGCCGAGTTCAATCGGTTGACGGTCTTTGATCCGCGCATCCCTCATGGCGTAGCACGAGTGTCAGGAGTGCGCGATCCGCTGCAAGCCCGCCTCGTCGTTCATGGCTGGTTTACCGAACCTCAGCCCTTCATCGAAGGAGCATTGACCCGCGCCCAGTTCAAAAGAGGTTTCGCGCAGTTTGATGCGCGTTTACGCGAGCTGACGCGAGAGCTCGACGAAGTGCACGGCACCCTTTGCTTGCGTTTCAAGGTGCGCGCGGACGGTGGGATGACGCCACCCCAGGTACTGACGGAGAATATTCGCGCGATGAGTGGCGATGCGGAGACGCGAAATCAGCTGCTCGAAGCCGTTCAAGAAGTGCTGGCGAGCGTGAAATTTCCGCGATCGAAGGGGGTGACGCGGGTCACTCTGCCGTTACTCTTGAGATGACTTTATGCATCACGCCAAGATGTGTGTTATCCCGTGCGTAAGTGCGATCCCGTAGCTCAGTTGGATAGAGCGTCAGCCTCCGGAGCTGAAGGTCACTGGTTCGACCCCAGTCGGGATCGCCATTACTAACCCTATAGAAATCATTAAAGAAAGCGCCCTGGCTCGATTCCCGTGCCAAAACGGGTTCCTACGCCGTCATATTTCGCGTCATATTTCTTCGTTCCATTCGTTTTCGCAGCGGATCAAAGGCAGTCCAGACCTCATGAGGGCCAGTTAAGCGCCCTTAACACTATGAGAAGGCTGGAATGCGTCAGTGGGATCAGTTGATTGAGGGACATGCTCGAATTTGTGCGACTCGGGGTCTTTCCCCCGATCTGATTCAGGGACGACGGCGGGAGCTTGAGCGGTGGGGACAGTGGCAGCGCCAACAGGAACCCTCCGTCCGAATGGAGGCTTTGGGGCAGGCTGAAATTATCGCCTACATCCGAGCTCGGTCGGCCTTTCATTCCAAATCGACAATCGCCAGCGTGATGAGTCATATGCGGTGCTTCGGTGAGCACCTCGTGATCGAGAGCGTTTGGCAGCAGAATCCGTTACGGTGGCTTCGTAGTCCTCGAATTGTTCCGGTGCAGCGTTGCGTTCGCCATAAGGAGCGCTACGTGCTCAAGTCGATTTTTCGTTGAAAAAATTAGATTTGTGACGATTCGTACTGGGAGATGCGACCCCGAATCGTCGCGTAGTAATTTTTAAAATCCGAAAAAGAGCTCACCTTTCCCATCTTAGATGGTCGGCCTCCGGTGTGCGCGCGATTTTCTTTTCTGCCATAAGCACCTCATGGATACCAATCTA
The DNA here is from genome assembly GCA_964363305.1 of uncultured Bacteriovoracaceae bacterium. Lineage (GTDB taxonomy): Bacteria > Bdellovibrionota > UBA1018 > UBA1018 > UBA1018 > CAYIHX01. The sequence continues at coordinate 2,928 of CAYIHX010000018.1, forward strand.
ACTTTTCAGAATTATTTATGTTTTATATAGATAAACCTTGCCGCCTAAGCGCTAAATTCGATTCTTCTCCCAGAGTAGTTTTTCACACGCAGCAGTGTCGCCGCTCTTACAGAGCTGATCCATTACTTGAACAATGTTCGCTCTATGTTGTGGCTCGCCATTGTCCTTCCAGTAAAATCCGTATTCGTCGCACGCCTCTAGTTCCCCGAACTTACAGGCCGCAAGAGATAGTGCGGCGTGCTGATCGTCCACCATTTTTTCTCCAGATTTTACAAGCAGGATGCCATAGCAAGATTTGTAGTCGCCAAATTGGCAGCCCTTTCGCAACAAGCTCAACCGCTCTTCTGCCTGTTTTTTCTCGTCGAGGGTATAGGCACTGATGCGACAGAACTCACCCTTTCCCTGTTCACAGCGCCGCTTCCATTCGGCGAGGAACTCTCCGGTTATTTTTTTCTGTTCTTCTGGTTGCTTCAAAAGATATTCGATATCAAATGAGCGGACTTTGGATGGCGTGCCGAGCGCGACGATAAGCTTTTCCCAAGTTTCGGGGCGTTGAACTTGATTTTTGTAATGGACACCTGTTCTGAGCCAGCCCACTCTGTATAAATATTGAAGAACCTCACCGCCGTGTAGTGGGCCGGTATCGCGTTCGCAGACCAGATTATTTAGCGGTATGCCTGTTTTGAGCTCGTTGAGCGGCCAACATCTGGCTAAGGTCACTTTTGGGTCGCGATGAAAAGCGATCCGCCCATATCGTATCTCGGGCGTCGAGCGATCAAATATGTCGTTGACCACAAAGGCCCATATCACCATTCCAGCTGTAAGAAATATGGGCAGAATAAAGGCCAGCGGGACAGCTGCCGAACTCGCTTTTTGTTTGTTGGTTCGGGTTAATGCGGTGAGCAGGTCTTTGTCCTTAAAAATCCAGGCAAGAACACAGCCAAAGAAAATAATGTGACAAAGGAAAACGACTCCGAGGATAGGCCAAACGGTATCCACGTCACCCTCAGGCCGATGAACCGTGATTCCGGCGAAAATGTTGATAAGCGCGAAGAGCATTGATCCGAAAAAGAAAATGAGAAGTTTCTTTGATCCTTTGGAATATGATCGCGATTTATCAAGTACGATCTGATCCAGACCAATACGTGGGGTGGCGAGCATGCCCTTTCGTTGCCTGAAGGCGAGACCTATTCCGCTGAACAGAACAATTGTTATGAAGAAATAGAGATGTATTCCGAACTCTGAGTGCCATTTCTCCAGGACCAGCTGGATCAGTTCGGGGGATCGTCGAAATTCAGCGGGGATGAGAGCGACTCCGAGACCGAGTATCTGAAAAAGAAGCACGCATCCAAGCGTCACAACAAACAGTGTGGCTTCGGCTAAAATACTGATTTCACTGCCCTCACCACCCTTAAAGAAGCAACCCAACGTGAAGAAGCCAATCAAAAAAAACGACAAGGGTCCTCCTGTGAACCTATTTATGCCAGGGACAAAATACGTAATCAGATTGGCAATAGCGGTAAGACCCATTCCAGTTACGAGAGCGGTTAAAAATCGCAAGCTTGGTGGTCTTCGATTTTTTAATACGGCTCTCTTTACTTCATCCACTTGACTGTCAAGTAGGGGATAACCGTTGAAAAGCTCCAATTGACCTTCGGGGCTGGCCGGTACTGTTGTCGTAATGCGTTCGAGAAGCGAGTTGCAGACCAACTGGTAGGCGTCTTCGCCGCCAAGCAATGGGCGCCGCAGCGCGATGACGAGACAGCCCGTATTTGAATCAAGCCTGGAGTTCTCCATTCCCTTTGGCTTCGGCTTAAGAAGGCGATCCTTAAGGGGCCGCCTTTCCGACTCTGGAAGATGAAGAAGATTTATGACAACGGAATATTGATTATTTCTAATCTCCGACTGATTGAAGGCAACGACCACTCCCTGAACGCGCCCAAATATAGAATGCTCAGTTGCAGAAAATCCTGGTTCAGACGCGAGTTTTGCTAGTACGGGATGTAGCACGAGACTTTCCTTTTCGGAACGATACTATTCATCGTCAAGAGTATGTCACAAACTGCTCCCTTTGATGCTGGGGTTAAAGCTGAAGTCCTCCACCTAAGGCACCTTCGGCTAGAGTTGCTTGTTCTCCGAGGAAAATCTTGTGAATGGACGGGCCACCTTCAAAAAATAAGAATATTTTTTCTGATGGATAAAACCGAAAACCAATTTTTCCTGAAAAAATATAATCAAAATCCGCACCGCCGATATCCATATGCGAGGGAAACAAAAATACCTTCATTCCAAGGTAAGGTTCAAATTGATCCCATCGGCGCCCTAAAGTGAGAGAGGGGGCTACTGTGAATGCGCCTTCGCTACTGGTGTCATTGCTCGAAAAAATGACCTTGAGAAGCCGTAAAGTACGCCCCGTTTGTAGGCCTAGTGCCAGAGCAAAGCCATGATCGTCAGTATGAAGAAGACCTGCCCTTAGGCCTATGAGATAAGAGTAGACTTCATAATGCGCTCCAACCTCGAGCCAATCGGTAATGCCGAAGTCCCCTTTCCCTACGAATAAAAATTCACCTAAATGGTTTGCCGTCAGACCGCCGCTCGCTTCAAATTGGCCAGATTTCAGGGTGTCTGCAGGACGGACAACGGAAAATGTACCGCAGCCTGACAAGAAAACCGCAACGGCAATGACGCCCATTCGAAAAATCACTTCTATCTCCTTGCGCATGAGAGCTGTTCGACTATTTGTCGAGTTTAATTAGCACACCATCTAAAATTTTCCCACACATGCACTAGACTCCAGTTGATCGTCAGGTTGAACCGCCGCCCTGACGACTCTGACAGCAGCATTTATAACCAATATTATATTCCCGGCCTCCAAACCTCTCGGTGAGTTATTTTTGGAGAGAAACCAGAGCGGTTCGTCCGCTAGACTGGGCATCACTACCCAGATGAACACCTTGGACCTGGTCACAGAACCCCATCTCCTCCTCGTCGACAGCGACCTACTCGACTTTCGATACGGCACAGGCGCTCAAGATCTTCGATTCCGTTGGCACGACGGGCTGGATTGCCATCAGTAATCTCAGAGGCCAGAGCGGACTCGAGTTTCTTGAGGCCCTCGCTCAGAGGACCCCCCTCCCGGTCGGGATGATCATCGCATCTGGGAACCCGGATCAGCCCGGAATGATCGGAAAAATTCAAAAAAAGTTCGGACGCCTCGGCGTTCCCGTCATCGCGCATGCCAAACCGTTTCAGCTAAGTGACCTTCTCCTGGCAATTGCTGAAATCTGGGCGGCCTCCGTTCGCCCGCCGGGTGGCGCTCCACTCCGTCCGGTGCGTCATCATATCGGGGAGCCAGGGCTTTTGTTCGATTGCCGGGGTTTTCCGCTCTCCGAAGGCATCATATTTGGCGTCATATTTCCTCAGAAGGGGTGCTTTGCCTTGCTCGCCGCGACAGGTCAGACCGTCCTGGGAATCCATAAGGATTCCTAACAATGCGTAGGAGGTCTGAAATGAACGAATGGAACAAATGGGTGGACGAATTCCTCCGGCGTGCGGGTGGCGGGCTTCGTTTATTCCGCCTATGGCATCCTGCTCGCCACCAAAGACGGACTCGGCAACGACGCGACCGCGAACCCGCCGGTTCGCTTCGCGCATCTGTTTACTGGACGCGAATTCGACATCGAGACCGGGCTCTACTACTTCCGGGCGCGCTACCTGGACCCGCTCATCGGCCGGTTCTTGCAAGTCGACCCGAAAGAGGGGAGCGCCGCGAGCCCGTCCACCATTATTCAGCGATACGCCTACGGAGGAAACAACCCGGTCTCCGCCATCGATCCGGATGGGCAGTTCTTCTTCTTGATCGGCGCTCTTTTTGCGGGAGCGGCCGTCGCGACGGTCTTCACCGTGGGCAAGGCGATCGTGACCGGTAAATGGGACTGGTCGTTCTTCGCGAAGGTGATGTCGGCGGCGATTGCGATCCCCATGGGGGCCGCCGTGGGGGTATGCTTGGCGATGACGATCGGGCCTGTCCTGGGAGCCGGGGCGCTTGCATCCGGCATTGCAATCGCCATAGGTTCGCTCGTGGGCGGACTCACAGCGGGACTACTCAATATGGCAGGTTACGCCATTGCCGGGTTCAGCTCACCCAGAGATCTTGCGGAAGCCTTCATGATCGGGTTTGCTGGAGGAGCCGCCCTGACGGGTATTGTGTCTTCCGTGATTGGGGTTACGGGTGGGGCAGCCGTTACGTCAGGTAATTTGATGATGGCATGCATTCAGATCAATCCTGTCGCTGTCGCATTTGGGCTCACGGCATTTGCCCTAGCAGCGCTTTATTACTACACTGTACTAAAGCCAGAAATGGAAGCAGGGGAGAAGGCCCTGGAGGGTATTTCTGATCCGACTTCCAATAATACCCCTGCCACAGGATGTGGCGGGTCGCCAACAAACATCGCGAAAACAATATTGCGCCCAGGAGATAGTTATTTCAGAAGACGGTACAACAGGACCATCCTTCCTGCCTCCGATTGGTTCTCCATCGGCTAATAAATGAAGACATCAAAAAGAAAAATAAATGAAATCGACAGTCCGTCGAACGTAAAATCACTCCTAGAGGCCTTCGTCTATGTATGGCCTTGGGTTGAAAATTATACGCTCTTGGATGCACTTCAAAAAAAGTCCATCCCATTCTCTGAAAGGGGATCAAACCTCGACCCATCAATTCGGAAAAACAAGTCTGGAAATGGGCCACACTATTCTGAAGCGTTTAAATTCATCGCCCTCGGTAGTGCGCTTCCAATATTCGTGTTGGCGAAGGAAATCATAGATGTATTACCTTCCTTCGGAAAATTTTCAGTTGTTCTAGAAATGATTCCCGCCTCCGTTCGGCACCTGGGTCCTTTGATCATCACAATGATCCTTGCTCGGGTGCGGGCTCATTTTGTTGATCGCACGTTTTGGAGGAAGTTCAGAACATTAGAGTTCACGATCTGTCTGCTCGAGGAGTTCGGGCTCGCCATCTATCTTCTATACCTGCGATTACTCTAAATTCGGGTGCACCCCAATGAAGAGAGCAGACCTGGGAGCCGCATAAATTCATGAAAAACAGAAAATATTCAGTATTAAGGATTTTTATTTTCAACTTAATTGCGCTCGTGGTCGTAACACTGGTGGCCTTAAGGTTTAAAGCCTGTATCGCGTCCCACCTATGGAAACCAACCTATGTGGCGAGTCCTAAGCTATAAGGAGCGGACGATGCTGCATGGCTACGAAGGGGACGATGGCCGCGTGAAAAAAGGACAAAAAAAGTTTTATCTAGCGCAAAAGTGCGAGGAGACAGAATCTCGATGGACTCACATAAAGGTGATCCGATCTTTACGGATTTAATTGTAACGGACCGAAACAGTTCTCTATTTCCAAAATACACTGACCATCACATTCGATATCTTATCTTACTTGTTCCGGTCCTGATTACCTTTCTGTTCGTTGCGGTCGTCCGCAAGATACTTCGAAAACAACGACGGCGGGAGCTTGAGCGGCGGGGACAGTAGCAGACGCGCGGACTAGAATGTCGCCATAGCGGCCATCGCTGCGCAACCGTTAGAACCCCTTCCGCAGGGCCATCATTCCGTGGTATTCTAAAAACTACCGGGAGCAGTCACCGATGAGCACCATGGATGGTATGAAGTGGTCCCGCAAGGGGCTCAAGGTCTGGCAGACGTGGACCTCCGATTGGCGCGGCCATAAAATCATTCTAAAAAATAGGTTCAGCCTCCTCATTTTTGGAACTGGCGAAGAAGTGTACGTCGATGACAGATTGGTCTTCCTCAACAAGGCCGTCCTCAATTTGTCGCCTTTAGATGTAATATTCCAAGTCACATTGCCAGAGCCAGGTTCCATCACCGCAAGGCTCCGGGGCGGGATGATTTGGCCGACAGGCCGCCCCGGTCTCAAACTTTTCTTCAATGAAGAACTTGTCGCGGGGGATATCAAAAAGCGTTTCAAGCGCTGGTGGGAGATCTGTCTCCTTTGCGGTCTCATGAGCCTACTTCTCGCAGCGCCGATTGCCGCGATGGAGTGGGCAAGAGTCCGACAGGTTCAGCAGAGGGCGGAGTTCGAGTGGGTGAGCAGTGATGAGGCTGTTTTGAGACCGCCCCTTTGCGACCAGGCAGGTACCCTTCAGTTCAGGTTTAAGCGGGACTTGATCCATCGAGAACGTGTTTCAGAGTTTTCAGTTGAGGACGCTTCCGGGAAGAAACTCCAGGGCCTTGACGAAGCGACGAAGTATCTGACCTGGGCGGGGCTTATTCGGACACACACCCTCACGATCATCGATTACAACTACGACGGATGTAAAGACCTCGCCATCTACTCGCCGGGCGACGATCCTTCTCGGAATGCGTACAGCGTGCATGTGTGGCTCTTGAACCCGGAGTCTCGTCGCTTTGAGTATCACCCGGGCCTGTCAGCAATTCCTTCTGCCTACCCAAAGCGTAATCAAAAAAAGATGGTGTGGGGTTGGAACAATAGCCTTGATCGCTCAAGCCTTCGCGTCGTCTACTATTCGTGGCGTTCGGATGGGCAGCTCGAACTGAAGCGCCGATTGCATCAGGAGATCCAAGAGTCGGGAACTCGAGTCCTTCACATACGAAAGGTGTTCGATGTATCAAACGGGAAAGACGAAACACTGATTTGTGACGCGGAGTTCTCCAGAGCAAAGACACAGTTCAAGACAGGTAATCCCGAGTCTTGTCTGGCAAATGACTTTTGGCTCTCTCAATAGCTGAGTCAAAGCGAGCCTAAGTCACGGTCGGACTGCCTCGGTAGTCTTCTGGCTATCGGCCGGTCCTTAGGACGAATAGGGCCTTTGTGAACTTCCACCAACTTTCTCTCTGCGGTCCACTTCGCCCGATATATATTGTCGAACCAAGTTTCAGCGCTACTTACTGAAAAGTGTTTTTTTATTCGTATGCAAACTCCTGCTTTGGAGAATCTCTATGTCTGATTTCGGAACGACCTACGCGACCTGTAACGTGACCCTGAGCCCCAAATTCTGAGCGATGTCGATGAGCCGATCCGTAGAAACGTGGGTCGTGTTGCCATTGAGGATCGCGGTAACCACCGTCCTCCCGACGCCCGCGCGTTTGGCCGCTTCGGCGTGGGTCAGGCCCTTTCGTTTAACGGTTTTTTTAATCGCAAGGACCAGATCGGTCCGCATATCGATCTTGGCTGCCTTGCCCTTGGGGAGCTTCAGAGCCCGGCCCAGCTCTTTCATCGTTTTTTTCCTGTTTCGATCTCGATCGTGGGCGTCTTTTCGGCCTTCTTCTTAAAACTGTGGAAGACCAAAATCGCGTTTTTGAGCTTTACATAGTCTAACGAAGCCCCTTTCGCCACCAGAGCCAAAAGCTCCATGATCTGGGAACGGGTAAATACGTCCACCGATTTCAAATCCTTCTCTATTTTCCTATGGATTCGGACCGGCTTCATATCTGCCCCAGTATGTCATAAATTTGTGACATAGCACGACTTTTTGGAATCCTTTGAATTCCAGTGGCTGAGTGGGCCCGCCCCTGGCGTGCTAGGACGTCTTCCTCATCTCCTCGCGGAGCTTTTCGCTCATCAAGGTTGCGTAGTCGCTATGGGAGGTTTTCTTGGCGGCTTCTTTGAATGCGGCGAGAGTCTCCGCTTACCGTGCGTCTTCGATCACATCCACATGATCAAAACTGAAATACTCCACCTCCGTAGGCAGGCTTTCACCGCGCCAGTTTTCCCGCGTCTCCGTCTCGATCGTTCGCGTAAAATAGGCGCGCACGCGCGGTCCCTCGCCTGGAGTCAGCCCGAAACGTAACTCGCGATAGAATCGTCCGGCACCATCGCGCAAGAAATAATTGTGATTGATGTCTGCCACTTCTCGCTCGTGGGTGAGTTCCGCGCCTTCCAATTTATGCTGATCAACGGACCCGCTTCCTAGGTACCACCGGTACTCAACCAGGGTACTTTGACAGGAGGCGGTACGTGCGCCACCAGTCTGCTGAATCAATCCATAGAAACGAACCGTTTGAGCCGCATTCGAGCGATCGTCGTGCACTGAAAGGCGGTAGGCATCCAACATCCCGCAGCCGATCCGCATGGTAATCGAAATCACCGCCGCGCCTTGTTCCCGATATTCCACCGGCCCCAATGAAACGGATCGAATCCAAAGTGGATGATCACCGGTGGGTTGAATATAAAGGCATTCAAACGGAATCCGTTCGTTCGTCATCATCACTTGCGCACAGTCCACCTCTTGAGCAAAGACGGTCGACTCGGCTGCAAACAAAAAATTTGCCGCTGCTACGGCGATGCACATTCCCGTTTTCACGTGTCACCTCCGATGAAGAAGCAAATCAGGCGGGGGTCCGAACTCGGGGTATTCAACACGCAGCTCATCGGTCGATAGCCGGCGTGGATAAATTTAGAGATCGCGGCTGAAGAGCGCTCATCCGCACCGATCCGCTCGCCTGCGGGCCTAATTTGCAAATTAATTTCCACAGTCAAATCTTGTGAAGTTTGACCGTCGCAGGAGTAATTGACCTGATTCAGGTGACGCCCCATCATCCACAGGGTGCAGGCCGTATGCCCTCTTTCCACCGCAGCGAAAGCCGTGCCGTTCAACATTGCCAGTCCCAAAACCATTCCCACTGCCATGTTCTTCTTCATTGCGAGTCTCCTTCATTTTCTTTCATATTCGGGCCACAGGCCACCACCAACTGATCCAACAAACGTGCTTGATCGATCGCGATCGATCGTTCGCGCATTTCTTCCGGAAACTGAGTTTGTATTTCGAGTACGACCATCGGCGCCGTCGTCACGGTAGTCATGGTAACCGCGCGCGCCCGCGCCTCTGGTTCGACCGTCGTGAGCTCTTGGTGCCGGGAGGCTGGCAAGCTATCCAGAGTCACGAGCCACCGGTGAGGAGCAAAACTCCCCAGTTCGATCCGGGCCAAACGCCGCTCGCCTTGATAGGAAAATTCGACACGTCCCTCATCGACCGCCAAGGACCAACCCGATTCGAATTGATGACGCATACGTATGTAGCCCCGGCCCGTCGCGCCCTGCACGAAGAAGACGGCAGGTGCCTCATTCAGCAGGGAGTACCGAAGCAGGACTGCCCGTTCACCTGGACCCACGTGCACCGCCTGAACATAGGTCTCTCCCAGGTCTGGACCGTCTCCTAAAAGGTCCATCCGCGTGATCCGAAACCCCTCGACCGTTTCTCCGTCGGAGATTCGACGCCGCACTTCTGAGGTCAGACGAAAACGCTGAGGGTCTGTCGATTCAATACGGATCTCTTCCACCGGAAGCGGACGCCGCACATCCAGCTGGCACCGGAGGCCGGGGCGAAGCGTCGGGGGTTCATCTGCTCGTGTGGTTTGTCCCAAAAGAGCTAAAATTAAAATCAATCTGATCATCTTCATTGAACACCTCCCGCGCCCTGGCGGTCGTAACAGTCGAAAACTGACGCCGGAGTCCCGATCCAGGATCCCGAGCTTCCCACCGAAACATCCGAATAGAGACCCATGTCGAAGCCGGGTTCGCCGGGATGGAGGATGTGCCGATGGACCCGGCACACGGTCTCAGCAGCTTGGTAAGCGGCGCTTGCGGAGCGACCCCGAACCTCATCGATCAAATCGATCACCGTGATTTGGCCACCAAAGTTATGGACGCCACATTTCACATTGCACGCCCAGCGTTGATCGCGGGCCTCCCCGCGTAGTCGCAGTACTTCGCGATAAAATTGGCTCGAAACGGCATAATGATCTTGCTCCATCGCCAATAGACCGAGCAGCTCATGGAAAGTGATGACGAGTTGAGCATCTGCCGAAATTCCCATCCAACAGGGAATACTGAGCCGGATTCGCCGAACCGGTTGCGATTCGTTTGAGAAGCAGACGGTGCGGCCGCTCACCTGAAATGAAGACTCGTCGGTGGGGTCGAGTATGAGGTCCGGGGTCATCAGCCCCTCAATCTGCTCGGCAGTTAATCCACCGAGTAGAGTAGGATCCATCCGCCGTATCCAGTCCGCGACCTCCTGCGCTTTGGCCACAAATGAGAGCGCCACCGGGTGACCACCGTGTGCGCCCGACCCCTCTTCAGCGTGAACCGACGCCGTACCTAACGCGGCGAGAATCATCAAAATTTGGACCTTCATGAGTTTCTCCTGGGTTCCTTGCTCATTGGGAAAAGGTTGACGGCCATTTCGTAGACCTGCTTTCTTTTCCCAGATTCCAAGAAGTCACAAAGCTCTTGGGTAAACTTTTCCATCCGGCGTTTGGCTTCGGGCAGCAACGCGGGGTCGATCGCCATTGTCATTGATGTGTGATTGCGCTTGGCGATCGGAGTATTTTCCAGACTCGCGATGCTTTTTTCCAAAATCTGTTTTTGATGGCGGCGGTGTGCGCCAGTCGTCAGCTCTCGGTCGCCAGTTCGCATCTGTTTGAAAGCTGTCCAAATAGGTCAGCTCCAGGAGGGCGTAATGGTACCAATCGGCGATCACCTGAAAATGATCGAGCGAAACCTTTTCAATACGTCGGCGTTCACGCGCGGTTTGCCCCAGGAGGGCCTCTCCCTCCGCCACCACAGAGATACTTTTCCGTCTGCGTTGAAGTCCTCGTCCTTTTTGGATCTGATCCAGCGACGTGAGAAACTCTCGCGCTTCTTCCGGCTCTAAACTCAAGCCCGCCAGTAGGCGCTTCACCGTACGACTCGAGGGGATCCGCTTGCCGGAAAGGAGTTGTGCGACAGCGCCGCTGCTCAAATCTAAACTTCGAGCGAAAGAACGTAATGAATACGAAGAGTTATTTCCTTGTCGAGTGGCAAGTTCTTCGCGTAGGCGGCGTTGATAGTAAGGCACTTGCCGGTTCATGGCGGGCGTCCTAACAGAGAGCATTGCAGCGAGCCACACTATTAGAAACGAACTGCTTCAAATAGCTAATTGAAGCGGGTCTGGATTTCAGTTGTTCATAAGTGGGAGCGAAAATGGGCCATGCTCTTCAAGTCACCCTTACATACTTGTGCAATCAACCCAAGTACAGTATGCTCTCAAGAGCAGATTAAGTGGTTTAATTTGCTCTTGAGGGCAAATTGTGGTCGCTCGTAACACGCTTCTGGCTGCTCCCCCTTATCCTGTCGAAAAGGCGCTCAAACGACTGGGCGAGAATTTGCGGACTGCGCGCTTACGGAGACGGCTGACCATCGAAGAAGTTGCACAGAAAGTCGGAGCGGGCGTCCGAGCGATCTCAGAAGCCGAAAAGGGTAAGCCCTCAGCCAGCGTTGCAGTCTACGTCGCACTTCTTTGGGCGTTCGATCTCCTGAGTGACTTTGAAATGCTTGCAGACCCCAGCCGCGATGCTGACGGCCAGGCACTGGCGCTTTCGCGAGAAGGCGCGCGCGCGCGCCGACGCAAGGGACTCAACAATGACTTCTAATGGTGAGCCCTCTGAGTGCTTTGTCTACATCACTCTACCGGGTCAAACTACCGCAGTGACTGCCGGACGGTTCGAGCTCACGACCCATAAAAATGGCACCCCACTGGGCCGCTTCGTCTACGGTAAACAATACCTGGCACTGCCTGATCCGGTCGCGCTTGATCCTGTCGAACTTAAACTCGGGGACCGTACTTACGAGACCACCGGGCTCAAGGGGATTTTTGGAGCGCTTCGAGACGCTGGCCCGGATTACTGGGGCCGACGGGTCATTGAGCGGCATACCGGTAAACCCCTGCTCAGCGAACTGGGTTATCTGCTCCATTCGCCCGACGATCGCGCCGGCGCGCTGGGCTTTGGCCTGAATCGTACGCCTCCCGCGCCACGTCGAAAATTCAACCAGACCTTGGATCTTGCGAAGTTACAGCAAATCGCGGGCGCGATTGTCGCCGAAGAAGACTTGCCTGCTGACGCAACGGTTGAGCAAGTCGGGGAATTGATGCTGGTGGGTACCTCCATGGGTGGGGCGAGACCAAAATGTGTTGTTGAGGAGGGCGACGGTCTATGGATCGCCAAGTTCAATCGCCCAGACGACCAATGGAATAACGCACGTGTGGAACATGCCATGCTCGTCCTCGCCCGGTCTTGCGGGATCACTACGGCGGAAAGCCGGGTGATCTCAGTCGCGGAGCGCGACGTATTGCTCGTCAAGCGTTTTGATCGAGAAAAAACGAAAGGCGGCTACCATCGTGCTCGGATGGTCAGTGGCCTCACGTTACTGCGCGCGGAGGATACCCATCATGCGAGGGACAAATGGTCTTACGTGCTTCTTGTGGAAGAGCTGCGGCGTGCAAGCGCACATCCCGAACACGACGCAGCCGAACTTTTTAGGCGTATGTGCTTCAACGCACTGATCTCAAACATCGACGATCACCCCCGCAATCACGCAATCATCGCGAAGGATCGCGATTGGAAACTCTCTCCTGCCTACGATCTGACACCCGCAACGCCAGTCAGCATAGAGCGGCGCGACCTCGCCCTGAGTATCGGCGACGCCGGTCGCTACGCAAACGCCGAAAATATTCTATCGCAAAGCTTGCGATTCCTCCTCAAACGGGAGGCGGCCGAAGCATTGGTTAACGAGATGGAAAAGTGTGTGAAGGCAAAGTGGTATGAAGTGGCCCGTAGTGTGGGTGTTTCTGAGCGTCACTGCGAGCTCATTTCAGGTGCGTTCGCGTATCCAGGATTTCGTCTGCCCACGCCTACCTCGTTCCTGATTTAATAGACTAACGACACGGGTGCGACGAGGACGCGATCGTCCCATGCCCGTGGTTCCTCGTGGGCATCGACGGTTACCAGCACTTTGGAGTTGTTGTAGCTTCGCAAGAAGCTTGAAATGGACCCTTGGACGGCTCGGGTCAATTGTTCCGATGACTGGAGAGGAAGGATTCCCAGCACTCCCTTCTCGGTTCGAATCGCCAGGGGGATGCTCGAGCCCGCTCGAGTTTCGGTAGGCGAGGCCGACGCGCTTCGCTTCATCTGAAAGTTCTTCACGAGCAAGGAAGTTTTGCTCGTACTGATCCTCGAACCACGTAATGAAGCCCTTTCGTCCTCCTTCTTCGATCAGTGCGCGGCATCTCATGCACATAACGGCATGGTATGCAGATATGAGCAATAGAGGCTTGTTTCTGCATACCATGCGGATCGGATGATAAACTAATAAGCTCCAGTGAACGAACTGGAAGTTCCGCAGAAGGCTCGAGTCTACAGCTAAAAAGGGCTTATTTTGTGCTGCCCAGCACGGACAGCACTTTGCTGCACACCCGCTTGATTTGCTCCAGTGACTCATATAGGTACGCCGCATCATGCAGGGACCCAGAGCAAAGCAAGGCGGCTACCGCGCCTATCTCATCCAAGAACTGAAGCGACGCAAAGCCGCGCACCCACAGTATTCAATGCGAGCTTTTGCCAAATTCCTGGGCCTCGACTCTGGCTTCCTTTCTCGGGTTCTCGGTGGAACCAAGGATCTGTCTCCCGATCGGTCGGAGGAAATTGCGAGGAAACTGGGACTGTCGGCGGAGGGAGTCCTGGCGTTCAGGGGTCAGGTCGAACACGAACTAGGAAATCAGGCAGAGCCCTCGATCACTCAAACCACTATCCCCCTCGACCAATTTGAAATCATCGCGGATTGGCATCACTTCGCCATCCTGGGTTTAGTGACTTGCGTCGACTTTCGCCCCCAGCCAGCTTGGATTTCGCAACGCCTGGGAGTGCCTGAATTATCAGTCATCGATGCCTTGGGTCGACTCATCCGCCTCGGTTATCTGGAACAGCTTTCCGACGGAGGCTTGCGAAAACCGCAAACTCACGTAACAACGCCAAGCGGCACTCCCAGTCCTGCCTTACGCCACATGCATGCGCAACTGATGGAGAAGGCCAAGGACGCGCTTCTGACACAACCCATAGACAAGCGCGACATCACTTCTCTGAGTGGCTCGATCGATCCAAACCTCATTCCCCAGGCCAAAGAAGAAATCCGGCGGTTTCGCGCACGCATGAAGGAGCTCTTTGTTTCGAGCAAAACGCCCACCCAGGTTTACCAATTGAACGTCCAGCTCTTTGAACTGACACAAAACGAAGAAGAAGGAACCTGTCTATGAAAGCGAAATCGATTCTTACCCTCCTCATCGCGTTACTAGCCGGACCCGCCTACGGACAATCTCTCGACGGAGGCTCAACGGCGGAAGGTGGCAACGGCGGTGGCGCCTGGGTTTGCCGTAGCCAAAACGAGAGCGGCCCGATCCGCTGGCTCCAGCTGTTGGATCTCTTCGAAGGCCGTACTTACGATACTCTTACTTTCAATGCGGCCAGTAGTCTGAGCCTCGAGGCAAACTTAGAACGAGCGGCAACACGGTTTGCTCAGGCCTTTCCTCAGTACACTACAGACGGCTATCTTTTGAATGAGGCAATCGCCGACGTGAGGGCACGCACGCACCTGGTTGATGCGACACTCGAGTTGACCGACGACTGGCGACAGGATTTCCAGCCTCGAGCCGACACCTGTCGAAACGGAGTAATACGCCGAGTTCAGGTAGCCAACTTTCGGGATCAAGTCGGAACCAGTGGGGAACTTGCGATCGACGAAGTTCTCTTTGATCGTCATCTAGACGATCTGGGGCGCTCGACTCTGTTTGTGCATGAGGCCACCTACCGCTGGCTCCGGGGATCATTGGGTCTTCGACGAGGCCAAAGAGAACGAACTTCATCTTTATCTCGACGGCTAACGGGTCACTTAATGTCGGATGCATCCATCGAGGCGGTGGCGGCCATTCTGCCCCAGACTCCATACGAGCGGGCGAGTATCGCGGCGGCCGAGGACGCACGAAGGGTTGCGGCTGCAGAGCGCGCCAGGCTCGAGCAACTGGAGCGGGATCGCGCTGCGGCGAGCGATCGTAGAAACGGAACTTTGCGGTTTGAAATGACCTTCTCTGGACAAACACTCCTTCGAAATACCCAGGTACGATTCTGTATGGACTTCGGCTTTGATGAAGAAGGCGAAGAGAGGTCCAACGTATGTTTTCAAGCCGTCCGGGACCCTACAAGAAACCGCTTCACCGTTGAAATCCGGCGAGACCGGTTTCAACGTCTTTTTATGAGCAGGCTGTCTTTCAGCGGAAGTTTCAACAATATTCCGATAAACGCTCAGAACCCAATGACCATGACCACTCGGATCACCGACGTAGCGAGCGGTTATCTCTATTTTGATACGGAACTGTTGCGTGCCGAGGCATCAAGAAGTCCCGGTATCCCGATCCGCAGGTCGTCCTCAGATACCTATTTGTGGGCGTTATTTCTTTATTAGCACAATGCATGGCGATTCCAGCGGTGATGGAGCCACTCCTTTTTCATCTCGTGGAGGGTCCTCAGCATCAGGAGTCCGCTCGGGGCGAGATTCGGTGGGGCGTACCTGACTTATCCGCAACAGACTTTGGATGAAACGACCGTGGCCCATGAAGTCGGGCATTGGATCCATTTTCGCCTGGCCGGACAGGATCATTCGGATAGAGTTGCTCGCACGTCATTTGTTCCCGCCAGAGCGGGGGTCGAGGAAGGAACTTCGGGGGCAATCGCCCAATTTGTTCAGCCGGGCACCCGGCTCAAGGGAACTTAGGCTTTTGGCGAATCAGGAGGCTGTTTATAAATTAATGCAACGCGTTAATTTATCGTGACATGAGATCTTTTATGTGACAAAGGTTCTCAAAACTTAGGAGATTCCTTATGAGCGCCAAAATGCACCGTTTTATTATCCTCGGACTGTCGTTGGTCGGTATTCCGGCAGCACATGCTCGGTTGGAGCAGGTCACTTTTTGTTCAACAACTATGATAGTTGAACGCCCACTGGGCGTCGATTCTTACACCGACTGCGTGGCTGGAGGTACTGCATACTACCCAGCCTCCGCGAGCCAGTTCATGGGATGTCTCCGTGGTGAGACACAGATTACTTGTACTGGCCCGGCGATGGAAGTGGATCGCATCGTTCTGAGACAACGCAAGGAAACGAACCTGCCGACTTTTAGCCGGGTAGCTTCGCCATCTCCGATCGGCGAAGTGCCAATGTGGGATGTTGAAAGCATGGCAATGTACATGAGAATGCGCGGTGACGAGTCTGGTGCTGCCGCCCTTCTTCAGGCTTGGAAAGATGCCCAGATTCAAAATTGCGAGGCGAGTGGTTCCTCCGCGTCTCAATGCGAACAGCAGTTACTGCAGATGAGGTCGCAGTCCTATCAGCAGATGCAGTAAGCGAATACGCCACTGAAATCTGCAGCAGCCCAGCCTCCTGTTTTGTGCTATAACGCACCCATGCTCATGCGAACGAGTGGAGTCGTGGCATTCTTGTTTTCGGTGGGTGTCCTTTCGTCTGCTCAGTCCCTTGGCGCTCCCGGTCCCAGGCTCGTGGAAGTTGCGCCTGCGGCGCGTGTGGAAGACCGAGCGGTCCGTTCTCAAGCCCGCCGAATCGTCACTGCTCAGATTCGCTTCTATAATCGGTTTCTCAGGCAAATGGAGTTGCCGACTCTGAACGGGATGTTCGTGTCGCTGAAGCGCGACCCGCGCACCTCAACGGCGGGCGGGGCGAGTTTCGGTGGGGCGTACCTGACTTATCCGCAACAGACTTTGGATGAAACGACCGTGGCTCATGAAGTCGGGCATTGGATCCATTTTCGCCTGGCCGGACAGGATCATTCGGATGGAGTCGTTCGCACGTCGGCGGAGATTCAGCAGCAGATCGGCGTTCAAGAGGGCATCGCTAACATCTTGTCCGCGTTATTCACCGGTGAACCCGTCATCGGCGCGCAAGACCATTACGATTTCGTAGTGAGCGTAAACAGGTTTGTGCGGTTTCCAGATCGAGTGCCGACGATCGGAGACTTCATGCGTGGGATTTTAAATGCTCCGCTGTATAACGACGCTTACCCCTGGTCGGCCGAGCAAACGCGCGGTCAATATGGTGCGCTCATGAGCGCGCCCACGCGCGAGCGCGAATTGGATTTGCCGAGTCCGTATCTGAGTTCGGCAGTATTCACGCAGCCTCTGTGGCTGGCGGCTCAGCGTTTCGGTCGCGCCCGCGTGGTGCGCTGTCTGTTGCGGGCGCTTGATGGATATCGCAGTTACGTGATCTACTCCGACTTCGCGGCCCGCATCCTCGAGTCCTGCGCCGCAGATGGAGCGGTTCGCGATTTTCTCGCAGCCGAGTTCGAGCAGCGGGGGATTTGAGCCCCTGGTTCAGTAATCGCCCGAACTCCGAAGCAGGAATCACAACCGTGTGAAGGCCGTTGGTGATCCAGGCCTCGCGCATACCGAAGCGCTGGGCATCTAAAGCGTAGAGGGCGAGGTCGGCCTCGCTCGGCACGAGCTCTCCACCGAGTTGGAGGTTGATCATGAAGGGGTGATTGTGGAGCCCCGCCATGACGATGTAATCGCGCAAAGCCCTCGAGAGTGGAAGCGCGCTGGAGGCGAAAACCGTCTCTGCCTGTTGCGTCCAGACCTGGACGAGCATGCCGCGTTTCTGCTTCGAGGAGGGAGGTGGCAGATTGCCAGAAACCAGAGATGCCTCATGATCGGCTGATTATTTGAAGCTTGGCCATCATGTCCACCTGCTAAAGCGGGCGGTGATCAGCTCCCCGATCGAGCCTATTCGCTCCGGGCATTTGCGCGTGACCTAGGAATGAGTCCCGCGTATTTAAGTCTTTTACTCAAGGGTCGGAAAAGAGGCCTCCATCGTTCTTCCCTGCAATCTAACGCAGCAACCTTGATCTCTAGGGCCACAACAACAGGCGGCTTGCCTTTGTACTGTTGACGCGCCGGGCATCAAAAAGTGCTCGGATCCCCTCACAGGTTTGAAAGAACGGCGGGCAAGGTCGAGCAGCCCGGTGGCTGCATTCTTTGCGCGACGTACTGGATCAGGGCTCGCTCTTCCGCAGGAAGAGTGCTGAGGCGAGCCCGCCGAGTTTGCAGATGCGCCTCGATTTCTGGTGTCTCATGGGGGGGCGTGCTCGTCGGACCTGAGCGGTAGGCCCCGCCCTCTGATCTTTGCGCAAACCGGATGGGGGTCCCGGGAGAAAAGCTCGGATCATAGCTGAGTCGAAGCGCTTGGCGGGATGTTTCCTGCCATCGAGAGATCGAACCGCTCCATGCCCGCACGGAGATCGGGGCGTCCATTCCGGCGGCTCTTTTCCAGAGCTGTAATCTGAGCTCGGCATCTTCTCTGGATAGAGCCGCGAGAAGGTGAATCATGCCGGCGATGGCTTTTTTTTCGGCCGGGTGTCGCATGATCCAGTCTAAAAGCTCGGTGCTCAACTGCCGCCGGTGTTCCATGGAAAGGTCTGAAGTAAGGGTCCCCCGTACTCGACCCCAAGTGCCTGCAGCACCTTCACGAACTTCTGGTGACGGGTCTTCATTCAGCCTCAGCAGCGCGATTCGGGCGTCCGCATTTTGAGCCGCGACTTGGGCCAGTCCGGGCGAGGCTCGTTCACGAATCCTCGGATCGCTGTCCCTGCTTAAAACCAAGAGTGCTGCGAGCGCATCGGGATGGCGTGGCGCAACAGCTCCTAATGACTCGGTCGCGGCGAGCCTGACGCCGATGTCAGAATCTCGCTCGAGTCTGAATACTGCGGCGAGGGCCTCCCGGTCCCTGACTGCGGCTCCGCCCAGCGCGTTCGCCACAGCTTCTCGAACACCCGAGTCTTCATGCGCACTCAGGCGAAGCAGCGCAGCCCGAGCGTCGTCATGTCCGATCGCAGCTTGCCTCAGCGCTCTCGCGGCAGCTCCGCGTACGAACAAGTTCTGATCCTGACAGAGCTGAATCAGTGTTGCTCGCGTTTCTGGAGACGTTGCCCCGGCGGGCTCAAGTGCTTGGGCTGACCCGAAACGTACCGAGGAAAAAGGACTCGAGCTGAGGCGGATCAGCGCTGCTCGCACGTCCGCGTGCTCAAGCGAGCTCGGACCCAATGCTACGGCCGCGCTTTTCAGCACCTCCTCTGAAGAATCGTGTGTTAAATGCAGGAGCATTTTTCGCACCTGGATGTCGTGATTGGCCGCGCTCTCTAGGGCTTGTGCCGCTGCCCATCTTCTAAAATGGGATCTGGCTCCGGCCAGCTGAATGAGCGCTGTTCTGACTTCTTCGTAGTCATTCGCGACGGGGCCCAGTCCAAGGGCCGCCGTCCTTGAAAAACTTGCGTCAGGGTCTTGGGTGAGTTGTATAAAGAGCTCTCTGACATCGGCGCGGGTCGAGACGAGAGGTACAAGTGATTCGACGGCCTTGAGTTTTTCCGTTCGTCTGGACCAAGGCGTGGCTTGGCTACCTATTAACAGCGAACTCAGGGGCTCCGGTGCCTCAGCCCAGAGGTGGGGGGCGAGAACGCACGTCGCGAAGATGATCGCGAGACATGTTTTTGACACAAGAGATTGAAGTGGAGCTTGAAACCTCACCTTGTCTGATCGGCGGTCCGCGCGAAATAAAGCAGAAGATGTTACTTTTCACGAGTTATATTACTCGTTTTTAGATGAGGGTGGTTTAAGTTTGCCTCCGAAATGCTCGAGGAGCGCTTCTAGGGCCTTCTGGTGAATCTTCGGCCCCGTGATCCTCAGCTGCCAAAGCGCGACCTCGGGAAAAGACAAATATATTTCCGCGCGACGCAAAGTATTGAGGTCAGCGCTTTTGTCGGTTTCGAGGCGCTGAATCGTTTGTTCATTGAAGTCAAATGCCAAGGAGAATTCATTTCTCGACAATCCAAGGCTTTTTCGAAACTGAATAATGTCAGAGGCTGAAAAAGAATCTAGAAGCACGGGCTCAAAAACGAAGGAGGAGGGTCCTCGCCTTCCGATAGTGCCGAGGAGAATCACCGGACTCTTCTCCGAAGGAGATATCCCTTGCGACCTGCAATACTCTTCGTATGCGGGATTGGCTTTCGATGGAATTCTGTCAGCGAATGATGGAAATATTTTTTTCTTAGACTGATGTATTTTTTTGAAAAGGTCTAACTCGGGCCCAAGTGGGATGGCTCTTTTCCATCCCGCATAGTGGGGGTCATAGCGAAACTCGTAGAGGTCTTTCTCGAGGATAAACTGGAGTCTTCCGACATACATCCGACGTTTCCGCCCCTCCGAGTACACATCAAGCCGGTTTGGATCTTTTTGCAATGGCATCTGAAAACTCCTGGTAACGCTTGTCGATGAGCTTCTTGATCGCATTCTTCATCGCGCTCGAGCAAAAGCTGTTTTCGACGAGGGAGTGGATCTTCGTAGGCTTCACTCTTGAGAAAAAAATGCGAACTTGCTCCTCAAGGTCGAGGTCAAAAAACTCTTTTATGTAATCTTCGATGGAAGGATGCTCCGCATCGTCGGTTGCAATCTTTCCGGCTGGATTAAAATCCGCCTGAAGCATCGAACCGGACTCTAGGCTGAGATAAGAAACGTTGTCATAAATTGGAGAGAGCGTGGTCCTGGCCGAGGTTACGACGAGGCCGAGATTTCGACCGTGACGGTCATGGTTGCCGATGAGCGCATCGAAGAGGCAGGTATGAACAAAGACTTCGACGTCATAGGGTCGCTTGGTATTTTCCGAGATCGCTCGAATGAGCGCCCGACAGTTGTATTTCTCGTTGGGCTTTATCGAATGATAAATATGACTGAGATTGGACAGTGTCCCGCCCTTTTTTATGAAGTTTTGCGTGACGTAAACCCGCTCGCCAGCAAATTCAATGATGTAGTAGTTCGCAACGGGGATGACGAGCATGTCGGCTATTTGATTGCATAAATACTCAACTTCAGGGAGTTCTGGCGCACCTTGTTCTCTCATTTTTAGAATGTAGGAAACCCCAGCGAGGTCCGCCGAATACTTCTTAAACTTTCCATGGAAAAAACTGCTGTTATACGAACGAGTGAGTTGTCCGGTCTCTGGCGCTTTGCTTTCAGCAGATTTTTGCTGCAATCCCAAAAATTGAGGGAGCGTATTTACTTTGAACCAGGCCTTAAAGCATGCGCCATGGAGTCCGTAGTGCGAATCTGAAAAATTCAATGGTTGCAAGCATTTGAGGCAATTGTTCATACCTATATATATCAGTATGTATCTGATATATATATATGGCAACTCATTCTTAATGTCTTTATGTATTAGTTTAACTCATCTCTAAAGAGGATCTGAGCTAGACTATTCACATGGGTCAATGGCTTTCCGCGCCGCTCAAGGAAATGAAGTTCAATCCGGATTATTTAGGATTCTGGACGGCGTTGTCACGTCCTATTGGCGGCTTTCTTTTTGCCTGGATGAGACTCGTTGAGTGGACTTCTCGCGTAAAAGTGATTGGGTCATTGCCGGATCATCCGGAGGCTGTGATTTACGTGAACTGGCATCAGCATTTACCTTTTTTAATTACCCATCACGGACGTCTGGGACGCTGGATGCTTGTGAGTCGCGCCCCCTACATGGAACCGATCGCACGGTGGTGCGTTTACTCTGGCTTGCGGCTCGTTCGAGGGGGATCCGGAGATGGTGGCAGGAGCGCGGTTTTGTCGCTGCAAGAGTTGTTGAAAAAAAATGAGTCCATAGTGATCGCAGTCGATGGACCTGCCGGGCCCGCATTTGAGGTCAAGCGCGGCTGCTTGGAGTTGGCTCGGGCTACAGGCGCCGAGATCGTTCCCGTTTCTTATCGATGCCAATCAGCATCTCCCAATAAAAAGCGTTGGGATTATTCCCTTCGGCCCACCTTCTTTGATCAAATCGAAATCGAGTACGGCGATCCCATCCGCTGCGATCCCGACAGATCCGATCAAGAGCTTCTATTGAGGATCAAACAAGCTCTAGGTCAATGAGGTATGCTCCTTGCTTCCCCTCTTTCGGGTCGTCGGTTGAGGACAGGAAAACGATCAGGTGGGGCGTAGTCGCCCCCTCATGAGACAGGAGGAATCAATATGAAATCGGCTCGCACTGAAACTGAAGAGGATGAGCTCCGCGAAGTCGAGATGGAGGTTTCACGGATGGAGGGTGAGGGGGGAGTGCCTCAGCCCGGGCGTCCGACCGTTGAACCGGCTCCTTTGACGAGCGTGGGCATAGGTCAGAAGGCTATTGAGAGAGGCGGGATTGCCCGCTCAGCCTGAGGTGCGGAGGCTATTTTTATTGTTGCGCGGTGCATTATATGTGCTACTTGGCGGCATGGAGATTATTCATTTGCGCGTCTGGAGACTTATCGGAGCCATCGCCCTTTTTCTGATGGTGTCGTCGTCGGTCCCTCAAAACGCCAACGCATTCTTCGAGGGGAATTATGCGTGGAACTCCGCATGTGCGCATAATCCTTGCCTCGCGTTCGTTTTTGATCGGACGCCTGAGTATAGCTTCCTCCGACAAAACCTTTCAGCCGATGCACAAGGGGGTGATTTCGCTCTCAATGCAGGTGGCCTTCGAGTGATGTGCCAATCGCAGTGGCCCATCGCGAACTGTGCCGTCTCAATTTTTCAGGGTGGACCGTCGTCTGAGAATAAAGTTCGGTTGCTAGCCTGGAATTCAGAAAACAACCAAGCGACCGTCCAGATTTCGGTGAGCAATCCTCGCGATGCCCAGAGACTATGGAGCCTGCTGCGCTCTACGAGCCAGCCCTCCGACGGTGGCGCGGGCCTGACCAGAAGACTCGTGGTGCAGACCGACCCTCGGACGCGAACTTACAACGACTGCAATCGGTCTTTGGAGTTCGAATGCAACCGTTCCTCGGTGGAAGAAAATCCGGTCTGCCAGGTAACCATGGAGACGGCGTCACGTTGCGTCTACCCCCCTCGGTGGGAACAAAATTAGCGGGTCGAAGATATCCCGACCTTCAAGATGGGAAGCGGAAACCAGGTCACCAGGCCCCTGATCGTGCGGAGAGGGCGAATGGATTTTCCGGAATCATCTTTAAACCAAGAAAAATGGATGCAGTCGGCAACGTGCCACTCCTTCGGGAAGTCGTGCCATCCATAGGCGATCCCGTGATGCCGAGGAAGAATGCCGACCCAGTCGTTTCCCGTGAGTCGGAGAAGATAGGATTTCGCGTCTCCGAGCTCAAAAGGTAGCTTGGCCTCGTGGAGCGCGAGCGCGATCCGACAGGTTTCAGCCAGCCGGGTGCTGGAAAAGGCGCTGAGCAAAACCTTCCATTTTTTGTCAGAGTCATCTTGGACCACGGCCATGTCGATGTGGGTCGAGTTCCCGCCACGGTAGATCTCCCAAGGATGGCAGCCCATCCGTTCCTTGTCGTTGTACCAACGCTCAAAATCTTCTGCCGAATCGGGATCGATCTTCTTCAGGCCGCCGTCCCGATGGTCAGCCCATCGGTCGTAGAGCGCAAAACCAGATTGGCCCAGGTCGAGTTCGGGATGGGATTTTCGCCCATTGGCCAAATAGGCGACGCGGCAATAGTCGAAATATTTCCGTGCGGTCATGCTGTCGAGCTTCGTCTCCGGATATCCTGACAACAGGGCGACCATCTTCTTGATCTCTGAAGCCTTCAGCTCCAGATCGTATCTCAGGTATTCGGGAATCAGATCTCGGACGAATGAGCGAGGGATAATCCCCTGGCGCAGGTGCACCGAGACGCTGCGATTAAGGTGGCAATGGTACGCGACCGAGTCCTGCCGAACTTCCTTGTGGACCTGCCGCAAAAGCGAGGGAAGGGCATCGAAAAATGTTTGGGTTTTCAGGTCGAACTCACATTCCTTTTCTGTGGAGAAGGAGTCCCAATCGCTGCCCGAAAAATAATAAATTCCGTTGTATTTCGTGACGCGCAGATATTGCCAGCGGCTCCGATGCGGAAGGTAGAACTCCCATATCAAGTCACCACAGTCTTGCCGTGGGACAAATAAGTGAAGCGCGGCGATGATTTTCTTCAGTGTTTTATCCATAAAGTGCTCAGGTACGGCATCTCCTAGGCGATCCCAACTGAAAGTCCCGGACAATCTTTTTCTTCCGTGCCGATCCGAAACACTTGTTTCGGGCAAAAAAAGAGTTTATCAGGCAGAGGTTGACTCATCGCATCAAAGTGGATAAGTCGCCAAGACTTATGAAATTTTCCTGCGTAAGACTGAGTGTTTTCTTTTGTGTTTTCGCTCTGTTATCGGCTGGTTGCGATGGGTCCGATCCCGCGCTGACCTTTGACTCACCCGCTCTCGACTTTGGGCGGATCGCATTGACTGGAACCGCGCAGCGCACCTTAGTGCTGAAAAATCTGACCGAAAAAAGCGCGACTCTCAGGGATCTTTCTCCGGAAGCGCTCGGGGTCGCGGCGCCCTTTGAGCTTCTCGCTGAGTCGACTTGTACGACTGGAATGGTGCTTCAGGCCGGCTCCGGCATGTGCACGTTAGTCTTTCGGTTCTCCCCCACGGCCGTGGGTGTCTTCGGCTTTCCTTTGAACCTCCGGTACCGTTTCGCAGAGGCCGATGCCGACCGCTCGACGGCGGCTCAAATCTCAGGCGAGGGATTTCTCGACTGCGCATTCACCCCTGACCATCCGCTCTGCCCTGAAGACGCGGATCTCTCGTTCACGCCCGCGCGTGAACTCAATTTCGGACGGGTGGACGTGACCTTCGACGCGACTCAAATCGTCACGATCACCAACACGGATGCTGACGAATCCGTCACCTTGGGGACGATCAACCCCAGTACGCTGGGAATCTCCGCCCCCTTCACCCTGCTTCCGGGGACGACCTGCACAAGCGGAATGATCTTGGCCTCGCAAACTGGATCCTGTGTCATCGCGATTCGGGTGAATCCGGTTGCCCCGGGTGAAATGGCGTTCACGCTTTCAGTGCCTTTCACGGAGGAGCACAACACTCTTTTGGAGACGGCGCGGTTGCCGGTTCGAGCCGTCGGCAACCTGAACTGCGTTCGGACTCCCGATCACCCGCTCTGCCCCGAAGACGCGGATGTCCATTTTTCGGGAGAGCCGGAAGTGGACTTCGGCTCGGTCGATATTTTCACCTCTTCTTCTCGGGTCATCACGGTCACGAACACCGATGTCGACGAGACCGTTACTCTCGGCGAGATCAGCGATGCGGCTCTGCATATCGGAACGGAATATCAAGTGATTGCCGGAACCACCTGCGAAACCGGGATGGTACTGGCGGCCAACGGTGGCAATTGCGCGCTCGTCATCGAGTACTTTCCCACCTCGAATGCCTTTCAGCGCGAGATCCTCGACCTCAGTTTTGTTGAGCAAAACAACACTCTGATCGAAGTCGCGAACGTTCGCTTCGTGGGGTACGGGATGCTCAACTGCGCTCTCGACTCGGGCCTCGCCGCATCTCGTGCTTCCGGCGTCACGGAGGCGCAAACGCGTAACGCCGCCGAAGCCGCTCGCGGTCGCACGGACGGAGCTGCGCTGACCTACGAAGACGGTCGCCGCCGCACCTACACGGATGCCTACAATGCGGCCTATGGCACCGCATACGATTTTGCTTACGGTACTTCGTACACGCGTGCGTACGATACCGGCTACCGCCGCGAGTATGATCGCTCCTATCGAAGCACTTACACCGACCGGTTCACCCAGCTTGTCAGCGACACGAGTGTCTGCTCGCGCGGGGCCACGAGTGGTCGTGCGGACGGAGAGACTGCGGGCTTCACGGACGGCTCTTACGACGGGTACGCCGATGGTTATGCAATCGGCTATCCGTTCGGCGGCGACGATGGATATTCCGAGGGCGTCGACTCGGCCTATGCGGATTGCACGGCCGCGGGGGGAACTCCCTCCTACGATGCGACCGAGCCTTTTCCGGGTTTCAGTGGTCCCGCCGCCAGCTCGTCCTCGCGAGGAGGAGAGCGACCTGGCATCTCACCCATGGATGCGGTCTTCGTGACGGGTTGCTACAATCAAGGTTACAACACCACGCTCGACGCGAATGCATACTGGAACGCGTTCAACGCGGCCGTGGCGGCAAACTCGGAATACCAGCGTGGTCTCCGCGAGGGAACTTCCCAGGGCACTGCGAACGGTACTCGCGACGGGACGGCTCTTGGAAATACGAACGGTACGCTTGCGGGCGATGGCGACGGCGCCCTCCGTGGACGAAGCGATGGCGTGGCTGAGGCCTTGGTGGATGCGGAGTTGGCTGCCGAACCGGTCCGCGAGGGGATCTACAACGACTGTTACGCGAGTTCGTACGCGAGTGGCTATTCCGGACAGTACACCTACTGGTACGATGCCGAGTACGATAGCGGGTATACCGACGGGTACAATGATGGGCATGACGACACCTTCGGAACCGGCTACAACGACGTTGAATGCTGCCGTTATGACTGGAGCGACTTTGATGGAGATTACATCTGGACCTGTACCCGCGGAAGTTTTGCGCAAGAGCGCTCACTTGCGCCGGGTCAGCTCACGCGGGGTCGCGGCTCACGCTACGGCACTGGAAAATCCTGGTGGGTCGCCTCGGGCGAAGGCACGATGGGCGATCGATTTGTCCGATCGCGCGCGCCTCTCTGGTATGCACGCGAGGCGGGCGTTGCTGCGGCTGCCAAGCTCGAGCTTGGGCGAGCCATCACGCGGGGCATGGAAATTCGATCCGCGTTGCGCCAGGAGAAACGCCTGTCTCCGCCCGCGACGCCTCGGCGTCGGTGATTCGGTGCGGGCCAAGGTTGTAGCCCAAAGATAGCCTGTGTTAAAACACAGTTAACTCACCCATTTATACGCTTCTGGTATAATTGATCTCACGAATGTCCCAGTCGCGCCGACTTGTCTTCACGTGCGCCGTACTCGCCGCGCAGCCTTCCTGCAGCTGGGTATCCTATGTCTTGTCGATCGAATCTACGGGGAGCGGGAGCGGCGTTTTCGTTACGGATAGTGCTGATCTCAGATGCCGGGCGCCAAGTGACCTGAGCGAACACGTGGCTTGTGAGATTTCTTATTTGCCAAAGGAAGATCCCGGTCCCGCGCCGACGGTGACGCTGAGAGCGCTGGCATCTGACGATTCACGTTTTCTTGGCTGGACCGGCGTATGTCTGGGGACCGACCCGTGCACGGTCACTATAGACGACAGCAAAAAACTTTCAGCGGAATTTGTGAGGGTCGACTACGGGACCTCGATGAGGGCCGATCGATTGGGAAACTCGATAGTCACCGGGACCTTCTACGCGACAAAAACCATTGGCAACACGTTGCTTTCGAGCGTGGGTGACGTAGATGTGTTCGTCGTGAAATATGGAGTGGGCTCTTCGGTACCTGTTTGGATTAGTCAGCTCGGAGGAGTAGGCATCGAGTGGCCTCAGAGTCTCGAGGTAGATGTGAGTGGCGATATTTTGCTTCAGCTGACGGTCAAGGGCTCTGTCTCGGTTTCGGGTTCGAGCTACAGTTGTACCGACCCCCATCAGATGCTCATTGTGAAGTTGGCCGGAGCTGATGGAGCGGTTCTATGGAGCCGTTGTCTCATTCAGTAGGAGATTATGAAAACGCCTTGGATAGCGAGCGTCCCATTTTTGCGAATCAGTCGACGCGGCACCCAGCTTTGCGTGATGGCTGTCCTTTGCATTTTGGCGTCCTGCAGGGCCGGGAATTTTAAGTTTATTGAAACTCAGTTGCACGTGTCAGTTGTTGGCAATGGCCTCGTTCAGGGTGTCGATGGCGAACCGACGTGTACGCGTGCTCCGGATTCGAATTGTGTGGAGCGTCGAGTTCGGTCAGAGGGAGCGCCGATGACTCGCCCCCTGACAACTTTGTCCGCAACCCCGGCCGATGATTCGGTCTTTGTTTCGTGGTCGGGCGATTGCAGCGGTAGCGGGAGTTGCACGGTCGATCTATCTGATGCGGACAAGAGTGTGACCGCCACTTTTCTGAAGGTTGCTTATAAACCCCTCACGGTTCTGCATCCGAATGGTGATCTGACGATCGCAGGTACTTTTAAGGATGCAACGGACCTCGGTGCGGGCCTTCTCTCATCTACCGGAGGCGTCGATATTTTTCTCGTGCGGATTTCCGGTACTACCGGTGCGACCTTATGGGCAATCCGCTTGGGCAGTAGCGGGACGGATCGGCCGGAATCTTTGATGATCGATGACAGCGGAAACCTCGTGGTAACCGGGTACGCGGGCGGGGGTTTCTCCCTGGGCCCCACTCAGTTGGACTGTTCCGCTGAGGGCGGCCAATTTGCCGCGATATTCGCGGCAAATACAGGGACTAGTGCCTCAGCAAGCTGCCTTGCAGCGTCCCTCTAGCTCAGGGTCCCTATGCTGTTGACGCGCCGGGCATCAAAAAGTGCTCGGATCCCTTTTAAATATCTTCTGCGAGCGAATCCAACAGCACGGACGAGAACGGCCCGGAGGTCTTCGCTTCGCCGAAGAGACCTTGTAGCGGCGCAAAACCATGCCCGAGGCCGGAGAAAAGGCGCAGCCCTTTGAGGCCCGAGAAGAAGCGCGAATCAACGAGAGGCCACTGGGAGTTGACCTGAGGATCAGCAGTTCCCTGGTAGAGATACACCGGGGCCGACACCTGTGTGGCGATCGAATCGAACGACGGCAGGGCTTTCATCGCGTTGTACCAGGCGAGGAGGTTCGGATCGGCGAGCATTCCTCGAATTTGTTGATACACCGTTCGAAAAAATGGAACGACTTCTTCACTCAGTGAAAGCGAATGGTCACCGTTGGCGTCAGCGGCGAGCAAGGGCGCGCCCGCGATCGGGTACACGGCACCTTCCGGTTGTTCAGAAGGATCCACGATGCCGTCGCGATTCAGGTCGAGCCGAGTGCTGACTAATCCAACCGGCCACTCCATGAACTGATAGTCGAGCAGCTCGTCAATCGGGCGGGTGGGAAGCGCGAGGAGAAAGAGCTTGTCCACCGGAACGCGCGCCGCAAGGTGTACGGCGAGGAGCGCTCCTTCGCTGAAGCCGACTACATAGACTGGTACACCGGCTTCTCTGGTGCGGAGCATGGCGAGGGCATCTTCAGCATCGCGAAGCAAGTAGTCAAAGGTTTGGTGCGGCAACTCAGAAGGCGTCTCGAAGCCCCGCTTGGCGTACCGAAAAGTAGCAACTCCCTTTTCCGCCAAGGTCTGAGCCAGCTGCTCACTGAGCGCGGCCTTTTGTCCCTGGTATCCGGTTCCGACAAAGGGAGAGCTGACGTCCCCATCGAGGCCGACATTGCCAGATCCCGGCAGCAGCAAGGCGATCGCTTTCAGCGCGGAGGCGGGTCGTTCGATCACCCCCGAGAGAGTCATGCCGTCTCGGGTAACGAGAGGTAACGTTTGAGCGGCCGAGGCGGGGGAGGCGAAGAAAATTCCTAGAACAATGGTGGCGTTGACGATCATTTAAGTCACTCCTTGTTGAGAGTTCCGCCTTAAACGAGGGAAAGTTGTCGCGCAAGAGCCAATTCACCTGTTGAGCAATCACACACTTTCGCTCAGACTCATCTCATGCTTTCGCTTCTCCTTGTCCTGACCTTGGCATCGACCTCACACGCCGCACAGAAAGAGGCCGTCGTCGCACCTGTCGGGGTGTTGACGTCACGGCTGCCTTTTCCGGCTTATCTCGGTGTCGATCTCTCGATGGGTTACGCAAGCTCGGTCCCGGCGGCAGGGATTGAGGCGCCAGCACTGGTCAAATTCGATTTGGGACTGATCGCGGCGTATTCGTTTGAGAAGCTTCTTCCAGGATATTTTGGCGGCTTTTTGGCCGGTTTGCGGATGGATTTTCAGTGGATCAATCAGTATTCCAACACCACCGCCTCGGGTGGAAATCACCGGGGCTATCGATGGAACATCGTTTCGCCTGTGGTCGGTTATCGGATCGCACGGTTTCTAACCACGGTCGATTTTCAGTTCTTGGGCCACTATTCTCTTCTGACGGCGGAATCGTTTTCGGGGAGTGCCGTGGTGTTTAAAGGGCCGCTCGGATTTCGGTGGGCGGGAAGCTATCGAGTTTGGGATGGTTTACGTCTTGGTGCGTCAGCCGATTATACGACCTTTGGGGCGCGTTCGAGCGTGAGCGGCGTGGATGTCAGTCTTTCCTCGCGTAAGGTATTTTGGCAGCTGGGTCTGCTGGCGATTTACGATCTTTAAAGATCTCAGGAGTAGAGCCGATGGCGCGCAAGATTTCAATACGAGTTCAGCTGGGATGGATGGGCGTTCTCGCCGCCCTTGGGGTTTCCGCGCAGGCGTGGATGGGCTGTGGCCAGACGGGTGGGACGGCGGTTGGGAGCTGTAGCTGGGAAAGTGCTTCGACCACTTTGGACGATTACGAGCGGGTGGCTGGCGCAAATAAAATTAACGGTGCGACAGCGATTACCGCAATGGGAGCGGATCTCTTCGTCGGAGGTTATGGCGAAGATACCGTTGGATCGTCCAATCGACACTGGGTGGTTCGGAAGTCGAGCGACGGCGGCGCGACGTGGACTACCGTCGACGATTATGAGTATCCCGGCAGCACGGATGCTTATCATAACCTAGGGAGTTTGGTGGCAATGGGGACCAACCTCTATGCCGCGGGCCTGGCCTCTGATGGCGTCTATCGATGGGTGGTCCGGAAGTCGACGGATGCCGGTGTGACCTGGACGACGGTGGATGATTATCGGCTGGCCACCGGAACAGCGGCTTACGCGATGTCGATGACCGTGAGCGGTTCGACCCTTCTGGTGGCGGGAGTCGCTTACGATACCGCAGGCGTTTCGAATGGGCATTGGGTGGTGAGACGGTCGACCGATGAGGGCACGACTTGGGCGACGGTCGATGATTATGTATATGCGGCAGATAAAAGTAGCGCTGCGACCGGAATCGTGGCGGATGGCTCGACGGTTTACGCTGTTGGATCGGGCGGCATAGCCAGTGAGATGACTCACTGGGTGACGCGAAAATCGAGCGATGGCGGGTCGACGTGGGTGACGGTGAATGACTTCGACTACTCGATCGGCGCGGTCGGCATCGCGCCCGGTGAAACTGCGCCAACCGCGGTCGCGGTGGCGGGATCGACGGTCTATGCCGTGGGAAGCTGGAATTCCTCGCACTGGCTGGTTCGAAAATCGACGGATTCCGGTGATACCTGGACGACGGTCGATGATTACCAGTACATGCCGAGCACCGCATATGGAGGAAATTCGGTGGTATCGATCGTGGCGGTCGGGTCGACCGTGTATGTGCTTGGAGAGGGCACCGAGTCTCCGGGCACCGCTCAGCATTGGCTTCTTCGCCGGAGTGAGGATCAAGGCTCTACTTGGTCCGTCGTCGATGACTTTCGGTACGTAGGCCACGCGTCGCTGAGCCCCATGAACTTATTTGCGGCAAAGGGCGCAGTCTACTCGGTAGGTTCGGCGATGGACACGACCAGCACGCCTAATGAGCATTGGCTGGTGCAGCGGTTGAGTTGTGTCGATTAGGCTTTGAACCGCATCACCGTCTTGGTTTCCGAAAATTCCTGCATCGTGTAGCGCACGCCTTCTCGCCCCAGCCCGGAGCCCTTCATGCCGCCGTAGGGTTGCTGATCGGCCCGGTACGTGGGGACCTCGTTGATCAACACGGCTCCGACTTCGAGTTCTTCGATGGCCTGGCGAATCCGTCTTTCATCCGAGGTAAAGACCCCGGCCTGCAGCCCGTATTGACTGTCGTTTACCGTCTGGATAGCCGCGGAAAACTGGTCGTAGGTTTCCAGCAGCACGACCGGTCCGAACGCTTCTTCGCAGTAGATCGAGCTTTTGTGCTTCATGCCCTTCAGAATCGTGGGCTGGATCAGATTCTTCGTTCGACCGCCGCCGATGAGGCATTGCGCACCTTGAGAGATGGCGTCCTGGATCCAGGATTCCAGGCGGTCCGCTGCTCGTTGATCGATGACGGGCCCGACCGTCACGGACTTTTCACGAGGGTCACCGCACTTGAGCTTTCCGGTCTCGGCGACGATTCGTTTCTCGAATTCCGCCGCGATGTTTTGATGAACGAGGATTCGTTGCACAGAAATGCAGGATTGGCCTGCGTATCCGAAGCCGCCCGCGACACAGCGTGAAACGGCTCGGGTCAAGTCGGCATCGTCGTGAATAATGACTGCCGCATTGCCGCCCAGCTCAAGGGTGACCTTCTTCCCCGTGGCGGCTCGCTGCAGAGCCCACCCGACCGGGCCGCTTCCGGTGAAGGTGAGAATCGTCATGCGCGGATCGGCGACCGCTTGGGCGGCCACTTCGTTTGAGCAGCTCACGACTTGGAAAGTGGCCAGATCGATGGTCTCCTTCGCGTCACTCGCCGTTCGCGCGGCCTCCTCAAACACTTGCGCCAAGAGCACGGCCGCGCCCGGAGCCTGGGGGGCCGGCTTGATCAGAATTGAAACACCGGCGGCGAGCGCGGGTGCGACTTTGTGGGCCACCAGATTGAGAGGAAAATTAAAAGGCGTGATGCCCAGCACCGGGCCTCGCGGCACCCAGTGCACGACGGCAGTCTCTTCGAAGTCTCTACCGACCGGATCGATGTCCATCGGAAGAAGCTCGCCGACAAATCGGCGGGCCTCTTCTGCCGCGATTTGAAAGGTATTCAACGCGCGCCCCACCTCGGCCTCGGCGGCACTGATGGGCTTGCCTGCCTCCTCGACCAAAAGGCGGACAAACTCGTCCCTTCGGGCTTCGATTCCCAGTCGCATCTGCGTGAGAAGGCGTGAACGAGTGGATCGGCTGATACGTCGGTAGCTGCGAAATGCGCGAGCAGAGGCAGCGAGCGCCTGCTCCATCTGTTGAGGCGTCGCATAGTGGGTGTTGGAAACAACCGAGTCGTCAAAAGGAGAGCGAATCTCGCGAATGTCTTTCGAGTCGCACCACCTTCCTTCGATGAAGAGTTTTTGAATGCGAATCATCGGTGCAGCTCCACGAGGCCACGTTCCATGACGTCGAGGCCCTCCTGGAGTTCCGCGGGGGAGATCGAGACGGGGATGAGAAGTCGAACGACGTTTCCGAAGGAGCCCGCCGTGAGGAGGATGACTCCATTCTCCACGCAGTACCTCGCGAGGCGGCCAGCCGCATCTTTGTCGGGCTCCTTCGTGCTTCGATCTTTGACGAACTCCAGCGCGCGCATGGGCCCGAGGCCTCGGGTGTCGCCGATTTTTTGAAATTTATCGGCCCAGCCGGAGAGGCGTTTCTCCAGGCTTTTGCCCAAATTCACGGCGCGAGAGAGAAGATCCCCCTTCTCGAACAGATCCATCACGGCCAGGGCAGCCGCGCAGGCTACCGGGTTCCCTCCGTAGGTTCCGCCGATGCCGCCGTCGGTCGGTGCGTCCATGATCTCCGCCCGCCCGACCACTGCCGCGATCGGCATTCCGGCCCCAAGGCCCTTGGCCAGGGTCATGAGGTCGGGCTCAATGCCGAGCTGGGTGCAGGCAAACAGAGTACCGGTTCGACCAAAGCCGGTTTGAATCTCGTCCGCGATCAATACGATTCCGTTTGCGCGGCAGAAATCCTGAAGCTTCAGAAGAAATTCCGGAGGGGCTGCGACGAAACCGCCTTCACCGAGCACCGGCTCGAGAATAACGGCTGCGATCTGGTCCGCGCCGATTTGTGTCGCGACGACCTCTTCGAATCGCTCGAAACATTCCTTCACGACTCTTTTTACGTCGCCGTTCGCGTTTGGCCATCGATAGACGTAGGGGAAGGGCACGCGGTAAACCTCGGGGCAGAAGGGTGCGAAGCCCGCTTTGTAGGGCTTGGTCTTCGAGGTGAGAGTCATGGCCATGTAGGTGCGCCCGTGAAACGCGTGATCGAAGCAAACGACGGCTTGTCGCTTGGTATGGGCTCGCGCAATCTTAATGGCGTTCTCAACCGCTTCGGCGCCGCTGTTGACCAGCAACGTTTTCTTCGGAAACTCGCCCGGAGTGGCGCGGTTCAGGCGTGCGGCCAATTCAATGTAACTCTCGCAAGGGGTGACGTTGAATCCTGAATGCAGAACCTTGGAGGCCTGTGCGGTGATGGCTGCGGTGACTGACTCTGGGCAGTGTCCGACCGTCGTGACGCCGATGCCGCAGGCAAAGTCGAGGAGGTGGTTTCCGTCGACGTCTTCGAGCACGGCTCCACGTGCTTGGGCGAGAAATACGGGCGTCGAATGAAACGGCCCCCGCGCGATCTCGGCCCGTCGGCGTTCCATGAGTGCTTTGCTTTTGGGACCTGGAATCGCTGTCTTCAGTTGAATGGCCATTTTCAGTACCACCCGATCGGGGCTTCATCGAGATTGATGTTGATTTGCTTCACTTCGAGATATCCTTCGATTCCGTAGAGCCCTAACTCGCGCCCGAAACCGCTCTGTTTGTAGCCACCCCAGGGCATTTCGTTGTGGGTGGGATGATAGGTGTTGACCCAGGTGATTCCGGCGCGAAGCTGGTTCACCACTCGGTGGGCCCGGTTGATGTTCTTTGTCCAAACTCCAGCCGCCAAACCATACTCGGTATCGTTGGCGATCGCGATCGCTTCCTCCTCGGAGTCGAAGGCAATGACGGCGAGCACAGGTCCGAAGATCTCTTCCCGGGCGATTCGCATCGTCGGCTTGACGTCGTCAAAGAGGGTGGGTTCCACGAAATGGCCGCGCTCAAATTCTTTGCCCTTGGGGCGTTGTCCTCCGTACACCAGGCGCGCGCCTTCTTTTTGGCCAATGCTGATAGAGGATTCCACTTTTTCTCGATGAGCTGCGGAAACCAAGGGCCCCATTTTTACTCCTGGGCTGAGTCCATGGCCAAGAGTGATCTTGGGCATTTTTTTCAGCATCGCTTCGACGAGCCTCTTGTGGATGGAGCGCTCCACTAAAAGGCGCGAGCCAGCGGAGCAGACCTCGCCTTGGTTCGCGTAGGCGCCAAAAAGGGCGCCATCGACGGCG
This sequence comes from uncultured Bacteriovoracaceae bacterium, assembly GCA_964363305.1. GTDB lineage: Bacteria > Bdellovibrionota > UBA1018 > UBA1018 > UBA1018 > CAYIHX01. The sequence goes on from CAYIHX010000018.1 coordinate 37,726, forward strand.
GATTCGAAGTCCGCATCGGCAAAGACGATGTTGGGATTTTTTCCGCCGAGCTCGAGCGAGATTTTTTTCAGAGACTCCGAGGCCATCTGCATGACTTTCCGGCCCGTCACCGTGCCGCCGGTAAAGGCGATCTTATCCACTTTTGCGCTAGTGGCCAGCTCCTCGCCGGCTCCGGGCCCGGCGCCAGTCACAATGTTTACGACGCCAGGCGGAAACCCCACTGCGGTGATGAGCTTTCCGAGTGCCAAAGCCGTGAGTGGGGTGAGCTCGGAAGGCTTCAGGATGCAGGTATTTCCGGCTGCGAGGGCGGGGGCCAGCTTCCAGGCAGCCATCAGTAGCGGAAAGTTCCAAGGAATGATCTGCGCGCAAACGCCAACCGGCTCTCGAACGACGTAGCTCACCGAATTCGCCGGCACGGACATGGTTTCTCCGTGAATCTTGGTGGCTAGGCCCGCGTAAAATTCGAAACAGTTCGCCGCGTCGGCCACGTCAAACTCGGCCTCCGCGAGGGGCTTCCCATTGTTCCGGACTTCGAGCTCCGCCAAGGTTTTTCCATCGGCGCGAATGGCTTCAGCCAAACGCCAGAGCAGCTTCGAGCGATCGAGCGCGGACGTCTTTCGCCAAGGGCCATGATCGAAAGCCTCGCGCGCCGCTTCGATCGCCAGCGCGGCGTCTTCTTTTGCGCCCTCGGCCACTCGCGCGATCAGCTCGCCGTTCGCGGGATCGAAAAGCTCGCGCGTCTTTCCTGACCGCGCATCGACCCATTTTCCACCGATCAACATCTGATTCGTCATTGAGACTCTCCTAGGCTCCTGGACTGATGAACATTCCTACAATGATCATGGCGATGCACACCCATTGGTAGAGGGCGATGCTTTCTTTCAGGACGAGCGCCGCAAAACCCAAGGTCACTACCGGATAGGCGCCTGTGAGCGGTGACACAACGGAGACCGGTCCGAAGCGACTCGCGATGATCACACCGAGATCCCCCGCGGCCATCATCCCCATGGGCAGAAAAGATTTTGTCCATTCGCCGGCGGAGTGTTTGCCCTGTCGGCCGTACAGAAACCCGTAGATTCCCAGGGTCAACGCTCCGCCGATGGTATTGAGAAAAGCCATGATCGCTTCATTGGATCCTGGCAGGGTGTAGCTGAATTTCACCAGTGTTTGGGCGGCCCCCCAGATGAGCACGGCGGACGCCGCGTACAGGACCCAGCGTCGACTCGTCTTTTTCTTGGACGGGTCAGGCGGTGAATAGGAGAGGCCGATGCAACCGAGGATGACGGTCATTACGCCGACGTATTGAAGGGGCGCCAGGTGCTCACCGAGAAAGATCCGTGCGAAGAGCACGGTGATCGCCGGATACGCCGCCGAAAGTGTCCCGACGATGGTGATCGGGCCCGCGATGATCGATTTGAAGTAGAGAATCCAGCCCGTGCCGTCGAGAAGGTAGGCGAAGAGTCCGACGAGCATGAACTGGTACCCCTCGGGGGAGTCGAGCGGCGGATGCCCTTGCGAGAAATAATAGCCGAGATTCACGATCGCCTTCGCCAATACGAAGTAGAGGCAGAATCGCGCAGGGGGAACTTCCGAGATCCATTTTTTTACCAGTCCCTGCCCGACGCCGTAGAGGAACAGGGCTGCAAGAGCTGGAAAAAGCCAGACCCACAAAGAAATCGGATGAGTTTCGGTCATTGCTTCCTCTTGATTTGCTCGACCACGCGCAAGGCGGACAAAATGGCGCCGCTGCTGTGGGTGTTTTCCGTAAAGTCGCCGGCGAGAAATACGCCATGCTCGGGTTTGCGAATCTCCCGTGAAAGCTCGTCAAAGCGAGAGCGTCCGACTGGCCAGCCGGCGATCGCGCGTGGATGGAACCGGTAGAATTCCATGCCCTGAATCTGCTTCGCGGATCCGGGCCATCGCTTGTCAAAGCTGGCGGTCACTTGGGCCCTGACATCGTCCAGGGACATGAGGTTGTAGCGTTCGGCCGCCTCGCCCGAAACCAGGAGAGAAACGATGCGGGTATCGGTCTCCTGATCTGGGTTGCCTTCGTAGATGACGCCGAGGTCCGAGTCGGACAAGATCGGCAAGACGCTCTCCCCTTTGTATTCCCAGTGTTTCATCGCGGCCTTCGGAAAAAAAACATGGACTTTGAAATAGGAGCCCCACGTTTGACTGAGGATCGCTTGGCGCTTTTTCTCGGAGAGAGGCGGATCAAACTGGACTTCAAACAATCGGAACAGAGGAATGGTGCTGACGACCCGTTGGGTTGTGATGGTCGCGTGTTGGTGAGTCCGCTGATCAAGATAACTGACCTCGATCAGGTCGCCCCTCCTCACCACGCGGGTGACGCGCTGATTGGTAGAGATGTGGCTGGTACCGACGGATTTCGCGAGTGCGGCCGTAAAGGTTTCGTTCCCGCCATGGACGCGATAGCTCTGCTCGCCTTTTCCCAGGAAGATATGGAACTCAGCCAAGCCGTCGAGCGCCGAAAAAAGGGTCCATTGCGTACCGACTTCACACTCGATCGAAATTCGAATCCATTCGACGACCTTCCTGGGCAGGGTCTGCTTTTCAAGCCAGGTCTTAAACGACGTATCCTTGAGCTTCATCAGCTCGGGCGGAATGACCTGATCGGGGCGGAGTTGAGCGATCAGGGGCGCAACGCGTGTTTTGAATGCTTCGAGCGCCTCATACTCCGATCTAAGGAAGATGCGCTTGAGGTAACTCTCCGAGTTTTCGCCGACTCGGAACTCGTTCAGCTTTCCGTCGAGCACCATGCTGGAGACGGCGTCATCGACGCTGAGGGGCAGCTTGAGTTCCGTTAGGAGGCTAATCGCGGGATTGCTCGCCCAGTACTCCTCCATGCCGGAGTCGGCGTAAAGATCGGGACCCTTGGCCTGCTGATAGTGAATGGTGCGCACACGGCCACCGATCCGGGGCGTGAGTTCGAGGAGGTGGTACTTGATGCCGGCCTTTTTGAGCCCGTAGGCCGTGGCGAGGCCGCTTAGCCCCGCGCCGATGATGACGACGTCGGTACTCTTCGGAGGTGCCGCGTGAGCGACCGAGATCGTCGCGCTGAGTAATACGTAAAAGAACGTCGTGGTTCTTGCCATGTCTTCTCCCGAGACATAAACTTACACGCGTACACTAGAAAGAGAAAGGGACCGACGTGAAAAACGCAGCATCGCGTTCTGGAAAAATTTGGATAGGCGGCAAATGGGTCTCGCCGAAATCGCGTCAGGTGCGCGCCGTCATTAATCCGACGACCGGGGAAAAAATCGATCAAGCGCATGATTGCGGCTCTGAAGACGTCGACCTCGCTGTTCAGGCGGCCGTGGATGCGCAACACCGTTGGTGGAAAACCCCGGGCGTCGAGAAGGCGAAGATTCTTCGCGAGACCGGGGCTCGTATCCGGGCCAGGGAAAAAGATCTCGCAGCCCTGATGACTCTCGAGACGGGCAAGGCGCTGTGCGAGTCGATCGACTGTATCGAATGGGTCGCCGCGTGTTTTGAATACTACTCTGAGTACGCCAGGTCCAGTTTCGGAAACTCGATTCCTCCGGTCGCGCCCCATCAGGTGAATTTCACCATCAAGGAGCCATACGGCGTCGTGGCCGCTATTGCGCCATTCAATTTTCCGCTCCTTTTGATGTCATGGAAGGTCGCACCGGCCTTGGCCGCCGGCAATACGCTGGTGTGTAAGCCACCGCATCAGAATCCGCTTTCGAACCTGCTCCTTGCGGAATGTTACGATCTTTTCCCGCCTGGAGTGATCAACGTGATCACGGGGGGCGCTGAGACCGGCGCGCTTCTTGTCGAACATCCGAAGGTCGATCTGATCGCTTTCACGGGATCGACGGAGACCGGGCGAAAAATCGCGTCGGTGGCCGGCCAGCATCTCAAGAAGGTGAATTTGGAATTGGGTGGCATCGATCCATTCATAGTTTTTGAAGATGCGGATCTCGATGTCGCGGTTCCTGGCGTGGCATGGGCTCGTCTGCTCAATGCCGGGCAGGTGTGTACGTCCTCCAAGCGGATCTATCTGACCCAGAAGATCGCGCCGGAGTTTCTGGAGCGGCTCACTCGGCATGTGAAGGAGTTGACGCTCGGAGATCCGATGAATCCCGAGACGGACGTCGGTCCGCTGATTTCGGAAGAAGCGCTTCAGAAGGTGGAGCGGCAGGTGAAGGAGGCGTGTCAAGAAGGCGCCACTTTGCATCTCGGTGGCAAGAGGGCGTCTCCGGGCGGTTTGAAAGGCTGGTTTTACGAGCCGACCATTCTTACGAACGTGAAGCATGGATCGATGCTGACGACCCAGGAAGTGTTCGGGCCGGTGATCGCCTTGATCGTCGTCAAAGACGCGGACGAAGCGATCCGCATGGCGAACGACTCCGCCTATGGTCTGGGTGCGTGTGTTTATACGAAGAGCCTCGAGCTTGCGATGCGCGCGATGGAGAACATCAAGGCCGGAACTTTTTGGGTGAACGACCCGCTGACTGATAACGAGGCCGGTCCTTTTGGCGGAATGAGGGCTAGCGGAGTGGGGCGGGAACTCGGCCCCGAGGGCCTCGACGCGTTTCGTGAACCCAAGCACGTGCATATTGACTATGTCATGGAGCGCAAGGGTTATTGGTATCCCTACCGGAATCGGAGATAGACGATGAAGTTTGTAGTGATCGGTGGCGCGGGCGCGATGGGGCGAATTACGGTGAAAGATCTCGTGGAGACCTGTACTCCCACGGACGAGATCTTGATTGCGGACTACGATCTGAAAAAGGCGCAGGATCTGGCCGAATCGTATCACGACCGTCGAGTGACGGCCCGGCAGGTGAACGTCAAGGATCACGAGGGGAGCGCCCGCACGTTGGCCGGCGCGTTCGTCTTGATCAACGCGGTTCAATACCAGATGAATCTTGACGTCATGGAGATCGCCCTGCGAGTGGGGTCCCATTACGTGGATCTCGGTGGTCTTTTTCACATCACGCGCAAGCAGCTCGAGCTGGACTCGCGTTTCAAGGCCGCTGGAAAAATCGCGGTGGTCGGAATGGGGGCGGCGCCGGGAATCACGAACATTCTCTCGCGCTACGGAGCGGATCGCCTGGATCGAGTCACCGAGATTCACACGCGGGTCGGCTCATTCGACAAGACCAAGGTGGTGCCGGTTCCCGCGTTGGCCGTTGCCTATTCGTTGAAGACGATTTTGGAGGAATTTTCGCTCGAGCCCGCGGTCTTCACGAAGGGCAAGTTCACCTTCGTGAAGCCGATGTCGGGGGATGACCCGCATCGGTTTCCGCCTCCGATCGGCATTCGGCGACCGATGTACACGATTCATTCCGAAGTCGCGACGCTTCCTCTTTCTTTTGCGGATAAAGGCGTCCGTGAGGTGTCGTTCAAAATCGCCTTTGATGAGGCGTTTGTCGATCGAGTGCGGTTTTTACGCGACTTGGGCCTCGCCTCCCACGAGGAGGTCGAGATTCCCGGCGGCCGAGTGAAGCCGATCGACTTGGTGAACAAAGTAGCCATGTCGCAACCCCCCTCGAAACAGGTCGGACCTTTGCGGCAATACGAGGTTGTGAGAGCTGTGGTGAAGGGTACGAAGAACGGCAAGAAGGTGACCTGGGTGGTCGATTGCCACACGGCCGGGATGCCGAAGTGGGGAATCGGGCTCGACATCGATACGGGGAGTCCGCCCGCTGTCGTCGCGCAGATGCTGGCGGCGGGAGAGATCCAGGGAGCAGGAGCGCTTCCTCCGGAGCTGTGTGTCCCTCCTGACGAGTTCATCAAGCGTCTCAAGATTCGCAAGATGACGGTTCGGGCCTCGTGCAAAAAGGGCTGGGGATTTAAGGTTTAGGATCACTGGTGTCCCAAAGATACTTAATTCAAATCATGTGGTTAAGTGTCGTTCGGCCAAATCAGTTATCCAATAGCTGATTTGGCCAATATAAAATTCGACTCAAGAATTAGCGTCAATACTCCGACGAGTTGTCATGTCGCACTCATCACGGTTCTGCATCGGGCTGGTGGCTTTTCTTTCTGCATTCAATATGGGCGCAAGCGGTTGCCTGTTCGGCTCGTCCGCCGATCTTGGTTCAGCCGAGTCGGTTGCCGAAGCCAACACGCTTGCGAACCTGCAGGGGACGTGGAGGACCGGTTGTTCCTACCTGGGGTCCGGCGTTTACATCGTCTCTACTTTTGTCGTGAGCGGAAGCACGGCCACGGAAAGCATAGAAGGCTTTTCGACTTCAACTTGCGAGACCGCTTCCAGCCGTACAATGCTTACCTCAGATCTGGTAACCGTGGGAGAAACGTTCGAAAACACGTTAGGATTTGCCACGTACACTACACGAGTGGACTTTAAAGTTGCTTCAGTTGTGTTGACGCCTCTGACCGTGACCGCCGCGTCGAATTATAACTCCGTGAGCTTTTGCGGTCTAAGTTCGTGGGCGAATGGGACGCCGGTCGATGCAACGGGGCTCAATCACTCAGCAGATGGTTGTGTATACCCTGCCGCTGGTTCGATGATCTATCAGACTTTCGATTTGGGGAGCTCGTCGGAGGGGTCATTCACCTATTGGGCAACTCCGTATGACGCCGTCGAATTTGGTGCTTACTCTTCGTCCCTTCCGTTCGCGATTTCAGGAGGGTCGACCTCTTCCACCTGGATGCCATCAGCGACCAGCGCGACCTTCCTCAAGCAGTAACCGGGGGTTCTTTCGCGACACAGAAGATGTTGTTCGAGAGAAAAAAAACCTGGTCGGGTTTCTTCGAGGCCTTTGAGATCGCGATAATTTTGTCTCTAAATTCGACGTAGAGCCGTCGAACCTCTCCCTGATCGGCTTCGTTCAGGCAGATCGACATCATGTGGTAGTGGCTGGGCCGGTGCTGTGGCACTGCGTTCAGGGCCTCGTCGGTCCGATGGGTTCCGACCTTGTAGATCTTGAACTGATCACCGTCGAAATCGGTGGGGGTCCTGAATACGAACTCGTCGGGTTGCCAGAGGCCATCCTTTTGCTGAATCGAGCCATTCGCGAGCAGTTCATCGAGAGCGCCTTTGATCTCGGCCGCGCTCGCGTTTTCGCCGGTCAGGCGGCTCTGAACCCAACTCACTTCGGGCTTGAATCCCTCGACTCGCGCCAAGCTATGGATCGCCATGTAAAGCCAACTTTTGAACACGACCTCTTTATCGTCTGAGGACTGATGGCCTTCGTGGGTTCCGACGTATTTGAGGCGGTGTCTCAGAAGGTTCAAGGCGCCCTCGAAATATTCAGTGAGTTTTGCGTCGGGCGAGGTCGTCTTGAGAAAGAGAATCGTGAAAAACTGCTGTTCGAAGGTGTCGAGTTTAAAAAGTGCGCCGATCAACGAGAGCTTGCTCATGCTGGTGTGGCGTTTTTTTTCAATGACGAGCTTCAGATAGGCCTTGGAGGCTCCCAGCCGAGTTGCGCAGTATTGAAAAGAGAACGTTTTTTTTCGGCTTTTTTCGTAGTCGAAACGGTCCTTTAGGAAGTCGCGGTAGTCATTATAGTCGGTGATGGTGGGCTTTTGCTTAGGCGCCTCAGTCATTCATTCAGCTCCGGGGAGTTTTCTCTCAGTAAACCAAAGTTCACTCAATTGATGCAATGCAGTAGACAGGACGTTTGATTACGGCGAGAAGGCGCGTACTCACGTTGAGTACTAACATTTGGAGAAGTTATGAAAAAGATGATTTGCATGGTTCTACTCGCCCTCTCTTCGGTTTCCGCTTTTGCCGGCGAAACCTGTTATCAAGTTTCGTCCACGGCCGGCGCGTGGAGCCGTACTCCTGAGTTGCTTTGCGTGGCTCAAACGGATGCCCAAGAAAACAAGTACGACATCACCCTGCGTTCCGGGATGCCTTTTCAGCAAGAGACGGTCGCGACGTTCAGCTTGAACTTGGTCTCGGCCGTCCGCTGCATGGACTGCAACAAGAACGTGTATGCCCTTTCCAATCCTTCGAATTCGACCTTCAACGCGCTCGCGATCCGTTTCGACGGCCAGCGCGATATTCGCGCTCAAACCGAAGAAGGCACGGTGACGATCGGTTCGACTTTGTTTCACTACAGGAAGTAACGAAGGTGTGAAAGGCTCTCCGTAAGGTGAGTTAGCCATGGGTTCCTTCTTCATAGCATTTCGAAAGCTTGAGCAATTTTTGTTCGAACCGGTGGTGAGCGAACGGGATCGTGCCGGAGTGATCCAGGCATTCGAGTTCACGTATGAGCAGTGCTGGAAGGGGTTCCAGAAGGCGGCGAGTGATCAGGGCCTGGATGCAAAAAGTCCCCGGCAGGCGATTCAGGCCGCTTTTCAGCTGGGTTGGACTCTCCCGGCAGAGGAGTCCTCCTGGTACTGTTCCAGTTTCTCAAACGACCCGCCCCAGCCCAGGGACATTCCGGTCTTCGCTTGATGGAAAGTTTCTCGTTCGGCGTCGCTTGCTTCACCCTGAATTTCCCACGATAGGGTGACTCGAGTGCTGTCTGGCTCCTCCTTGGTCAGAGTGACCGTCGTCAGCAGGGCCTCAGGCCAAGTCGGTGCCATCGGATGGCGAGCGATTTTTTCATTCTCGTCACAAAAAACTTGCGTGTAAACAATCCGATGAGGTCGGACCACTTCCCAATAACTCACCTTTCCAAACATCTTCGTGCCGCCGTCGCCACTCATGCAATAGAACGAGGCGCCTCCGGGCCGGATATCCGCACTGATGTACTTCAGCGTAAAACCAGTGGGCGGCGACCATTGAGAGAGGTGCTTCGGGTCCGTCCACATCTCAAACATCTTTTCGATCGAAGCATGGAAACTGCGATTGATCACAAATCGATCCACTGGCGATAGATACTCCGCAAGGCGGTCCCAGGTTGCGTCCCCGCCCGCCTTCTTAACGAATTTTCGGGCTTCATCCGCGGCCTCGGGAGTCGGAAGGGCCATGCTCATCTCCATTTTCGTGCGACCGTCTTTTTCCGAGAAAAGGACGGTCACGCGAAACAGGGGCGGCCGATCATCATTGGCGCCATGATCATAGACCAACCGAGAGTACTTCTCGACTTCAAGAAACTGAGTTTTATTCGGATAGTCGACGCCATCGGGCCCATGCATGACGTAGGTCCACGTCCCACCGGGGCGGACATCTTTTTGAGCGGTCGTCAGTGTGAAACCTCGCGGTCCCCACCACATTGCAACTTTTTTCGGATCCACCCAAGCATCCCAAACCACCTTAACCGGAGCATCATAGACGCGCGTGATGTGAATTTCATTTGCCTTGTCTTTTTTTGCGTCCATTTTTTCCTATCGGTTGCTCAGTCAGCGTTAAGGTACTGCTGAGGTGCTCGAAGAAAGTCTCCGATGGGAATCCCCCGGGTTTTCTCCCGTTCGAGCCACTGCTTTCGAGTGATCAGGATTCCGCGGCCAAAGGAACTCTCCAGCGAAAGGAAGTCGCCCCCTGAGATCGTGTCTTGATACTTCACTTCGATGGGGAACCGCTTCTTCGTGGTTCGATCTACCCAGAGGAGGTCGATTTCCTTGCCGGCCTTACTTTTCCAGGTGAAAACCTGGCGTGGGGCGGAGAGCCCCTCCCAGAGTTGCTTTTCCACGAGCCTGATGACGTGGCCGCAGACGGAGTGTTCCGCCAGGGCATCCTCGCGTGGCCTCTCACCCACATTCAGCCATGCGGCCAAGTGAGCGAGCGCCGGGTCAATCCATAGAAATTTCCGATCCTTTCGGGGGGCGGGTCGTCCTCGTCCTGTGTCGAAGCTCGAGAGGGAGCACAAGAGGTAGGCGTCGCCCAGGGCTTCCAGATACTTTCGCACGGTATTGGTCGCCGCATGAAGAGGCTTCGCGAACGCGTCGTAGCTGATCGCGTGCGCTTGAACTGTCGCAAGGCGCGCGAGAACCTCCAGCGCGATGTTTCGGTCAAGTTTTCTGCGATTGAACTCATAGGCGATGATGTCGTCGAATACCTGCGTACTGGGCGACATCTTCTCTAGGTCGCCTTGGGTCTTTAGAAATTCCTCCACTCGAAAGGGAAACCCGCCCACATTGAAGTAGATTTCAGGGTGGGGCGTCAGCTTTTTTTGTTCGAGCTGCTGACAGAACTGCGCATAGTCCATGGGTAGAAGGACTCGATCTGGTGCTTTGTAGGTACCCCGCCGACCGGCCATCCGCTCGGCGCCTTTTTTTAGATCATAGGCGGAGCTACCGGTGAGAATGAGGCAGCATTGGGAAAGCAATCCTGCATCGACGGCGCGTTTTATGACTCGTTGCCATCCGACGACGGAAGTCACTTCATCGAGGACAAGGAGTCTAGGTTTCCGTTCTTGAATGATGGATCCGAGGAGGGTTTCCATCTCGCGCATTCCAGCGAGAGTTTCCAGATTGCTCCAGGTGATCGAAAGGGGGGGCCACCCTTGTTGCTCAATGAGCTCTGCAATCAGGAGCTTGAGGGAAACAGTTTTTCCGGCACGCCTCGGGCCGCGTAAAGTATAGACGGTGCCTGGTTCGAGCTCATCGCTTTGAAAAATTCGGGGATGGTAAGACAGGGACGATTTTTTCACCTGTTGGAGGTCGCGATCCTCCCAAAGGGCCCCTGAGTTCCACCAAGAGTTATCGAGGGTTAGGTCCATTAGGGCGATATTATCACTTGGGTGATAATAAAGGCATAGGTTTTTTATCAGTCCAACTGATCTCATTTTCCAGGAAAAATCCGCCGAAACGCAATGGATGGGGTTTGTCCGGTCTTGGCTTAAACACTGGTGCGTCTTGGCGGCTGGGGCGTCGCTGCTCTGTGCGTCGCCCGGTGTCGTTTATGCCCGAGACGTGGTGCTCGCCCGAAGCGTCAATGACCTGCCGCGGGAGTTCATTCCTTTCGATATCGCTCAACATCCGAAGGTGGACTACGGCGCATTGGCGACGCGTCCCGAGTTCGCGGGCTTTCTTGAGTCGTTGCCGAAGTTGATTTCATCGCTCACCGCCGAGGGCGACCCACCGGGCCGCACTTTTGTGCTCGTTTCAAGCGGGCTGACCGGAGAGGCCTACACTCAATTCGTGACGAGGCCGGATGGGAGCCGCGATCAGATGATCGTTCTTGATTTGGGTTTGCTCAACCTCCTCGAATCGGAGGGCGAGTTGGCGGCCGTGATTGCTCATGAGTTGGCTCATGCCGACACCGTCATTCGGGGAGATACGGTCCAGCACAGCTTCTGGGCACGCGTGGGTGAGAACGAGGCCGATCTTCGGGGCACCTTTGAGCGACTCGAACGGGCGGGGCACCCGGCGGATGTGATGCTTCAGCTGCTTCGGCGCCTTCAGGCCCGTTTCGGAGTGGGAGCAGGTTACACACATACTGCGACCGGGTCCCGCATCGATATGGTGGCTTCAGTCGCGGTCGGGAGGGTTCGGCTCGGTTTCAGCGCACGGGGTTCTGGCCGTTCTGTCGAGCCGCGAGAAGATCTCACTCCTTTTTCTGCCGTTCATGACTATCTGAGGAGCGATGAATACTTCCACCTTCGATCGCGGTCGGCTTTGGTGGAGCCAGCCGTGATTGCCGGCGAAATGAGTATTTCTAGGCCCGACAGTATCGGCGGGCTCGGCACTCTGCTGAGCGATCGAAGGAGAGTCGCGCTTCAACATGAGCAAGACCTTCTGACGGTGCGCGCGATTGAGGAGGCCACCCGTTCTGATCTGTGCGTTCGCGAGCTCGAGGCCCCGGATGCGGGGCCGTATTGGGCCGTCGGACATCGGTGGGTTCGGGCGCAGGATGAGCTTCGCGAACGATTGCGCACGACCCGCAACCCGACCGATCGCGCCCAGTTTGAGGAGCGAATTCGACAGCTCGACACGGAGATCGCCTGGCTGGCGACTTACTTTGAACCTTTGCCCCGGGAGAAGTTCCAGGTCGTGTTGAGGGGGCCCTTCGCTGGAGGGCCTTACTATCGAATCAGGGGGGTTGCGACCCCGGTCGCGGAGGCCAATCGAAGAGTCGCGAGCAGACTCGCGAGCCGAGTGAGTCCGGTCTCCGAAGTGAGGGCTCCAGCCCCGCCACGGTGGCTAAGCCCGGCGAAACTGAGACGCTCATCGAGGGCTGAAATAATTAATAATCTCGTCAGTTTTCCTCGAGATTTGCTCGACGTAGTGAGGCGTGGGCGTTCACGGAAAGCAGATTCTTTCAAATCGCGGATATCGGAATTTTCTCATCTCCTGGGTCGGAGTGATTCTCCCTACTCTGCCCTCGGTGATCGAGGAGGAGGACGGAGCGGCATACCGTTGGAGCGTTATAGGGGAGAGCACCGCTATCTCGGAAGAATTCACGTAGACGATACATTGCCAGATCTGCCCACCGATTTAAAATGGGGTCGAATCCTTCGAGGGTCAGGCGGAAGCGAATTGCTCGCATCGTTTCAAGAATTGCTTCAGATGCTGGCTCGGCAAACGCATTACACGCAGACGACTCTGCTCGAGCGCTTCTCTCGCTCAGGATGGCTGGAGTTTCTTCGGGCCGTTTCGGTCGAACATCCTGATTGGATTCGGCAACTTTTCGAAGGGGTTCAACGAGCGCCGGCATTTGTCGACATTCGGGGAACTCGGGTCGGTGCCCCCGCTGATCGATTTTACGATCCGGGCCGGACTTACCTCGAACGCCTCGCTGCGCATCCGTGGATGGGAAGACTCGCTCTCGATACCGGTTACACGACCGAGCAGGATATCCTGCGAGAGGCACTCGAGGTAGCTCGGGAGAGGAGAGGACAGCTTCCTCGGTTAGACATCGGAGAAGTCGATTCCGGTACCCTGTTGGAGCTTTTCCCCCGATCGGAGGCGGCCGCCGATCTGATCATCAGTCACCCAGCCGCTCTATTGAGGCGCACTCATCGAGTGGAGGGTGGGATTCCACACGGGGTGAAAGGGGTGAACCCCACCAGAGACGCGGCGATCGCCGCTCTTTTACGGCGCGCGTCCCGGCATCCTGATTCGGTCGCATTCTATATCACCGCGCTCGAGCGGTGGCATTTCAACTTGGCGGAGGATTCTGCGTCATGGTCTCGTCCAGACTCGGCCTTTCTGAGACAGGCGCTCGGCGCCCTTCGCGATTGGCAGCGGCGCCACTTTACCGGCCTCACACCGGAGGATCGAGCACGCAAATGGGTGGAGCTGCACCAGAGCGTGTCCGCGACCGACCTCACCTATGGATTAGACCTCGAGCCCGCGGGCGGGACTCTTGAGGAGCGCCTTCGCCTAGTGACCGAACTGGCGGAACTGCATCTTTCTTACAGGCGCCTCGTCCCCGGTGGCGACAACATCGATGGAAAACTCTCCCGCCTCGCCCTGAAAATATTGAATGAAGGGAGCTTGGACTCTCTTCCCCTCCAGGTGTCGAGCCGTGCCCTGCTTTTGGCCAGCAAAGAAGTGTGGAGCCCAGCCGACCGGCTCGCATTGAATCGGATCATGGATCGCGAGCTTCCCCGAATTTTGAGCAACCCGGCCGAGGCGGCCGTCTGGCTTTTGCCTGAACGAATTGCCGCCATCCGGAACCCTCAGATCCGAGAGCATCTCCTTCGTCGGCAGTTGGAGATTCTTTTCCCCGAGGTGGCGGGCCCGGCGGGCTCGAGGGCAAGAGACGATGTCGACGTGGAGGGAGTACGACGGCCTCTGCGAAGCGCCCTCGCTCATCTGGAAAAGGCCGTTCCGGAACCTTGCGGTTTCCGCGAGCGAATGCTGAATTGGCTCGGCCATCGCAGCCAGACTACTGCGGCTGAGGAACGCGCCTTCGCTCGCCTCCGCCTCACCGAGGGGAGTCTTCCACGCGCGCGAGAGATTCGCGGAGTCGACTTTCCCCACGTGCTCCAGGGCCAAGCTCACACCATGGAGGAGCGCCTGTCTTCTCTGCGTTACCTCCTGGGTCTGACCGATCGGCTTCTTCCGCCCGCCTTCGAGGCGCGGGTCAATAAACGCTTGCACCAGGTCTCCAAAGACATGAATGCCGAGGTGGGCCGTTCGGATTTTCGAGCGCTCGAGACCTTGGCGCGGGGCTACTCGTTGCAGTCCTTTCTCAGTGTCGAAAACGGCGTGATGAGCGAGGCGGGTTCGCGTGAAGAAATCGCTCGAATCATCTTGGGGTCGAACGCGGACGAACCCGTTCTTCGCGCTTTGATCGAAGCCTACCTTTCGGCCGTCGGCCCGACGGAAACGCACGTACTGGTCGGCTATCTGATGGCCACGACGGGTGAGGGCAGCGGGCGACCGGGCGAGCAGCTGCGGCGGGTTCTCGAGGCCATGGGCCCCTTCGGAATCAAGGTCGGCCAGTTTCTGCGGGCGAGCGGAATGCTGCGGCCCGAGCTGCGGGCCGACCTCGATCATTTTTTCAGCGCGGCCGAGCCTCCCAATCGGGCCGAGATTTTGCGGCGCTTTGAGGAGGTCTTTGGCCCGGAGATCGCCGGACGTAGCGAGGTGGGGCGCTTGCTCGGTTCAGGCTCGCTGAATTACGTCGTCGAGGTCGATCTCTACAACCCCGAGAGCGGGACGACTGAATCGGTCGTCGTGCGGTTTCTTCGTGAAAGAGTTCGACTCCAGCTCGATAACGAGAGTCGGGCCTGGGGTGTGGCCCTTCGAAGTCTCTCGAGTCACGCTGATCCCGCGGTGAGATCGCTTGCGCGCGATCTGCTTGAAGCGCATGGTTACGCGCATGAGACCTTGCTCGGCGCCGAAGCTGAAATTCGCCTGAGCCGCGAGCCCGAACTTCTGGACGCGGCTCGAGCGGTTTATGACCGGCCGGTTCACGCGGAGACGGGTTTTGAGACGCGGTCCGCCCGCCTCCATGAGGCGTTGAACGCGCGCGTCGGGGATTCTCATCGGGATTCAGTCGCCGTGTATGAGCGCGCGCACGGCGTTCCCTTTGGCGACCTGGTCAAGTCGCGAGAGACTTGGCCGCTGGCAGAGCAGATTCTGACGACCGAATTGGATGCGCTTTTTCTGCACGGGCGTTTTGATCCGGACGGGCACCCGGGGAATTGGATGGTCGACACTGAGGGGCGCGTGATTTATCGAATCGATCTTTCGCAGTTTCAGCAGCGCTTGCCTCGCGCCGAGCTGGATTCCTTTCGAAGCGTCCTGAAATTACTTCTCCTTCCGCGCCACACCGAAGACGAACTTCAGCAGCTGGAAAGGGACTTGATGAACCTTTTCGAAGGATTCCAGCCCGACGCCTCAACGAGGCAAATCCTGAGAGCGGCCATGCGGGCCCGTGCGTTTCCCTCTTACACGAGCCCGGAGGAGCGGCTATTCTTTCTTCGGTCCCGCCTAGAAGCTCATGGGAAATCCGCGCGCTTTCGCCGATCCACGCTTTCAGCGCTTTCTTCGCTAGGGCGACTACGGATGTATTCGGAGCGCATGACCCCCCGCCGCTTTCAAGATCGAATGCTGGCGGGCCTCGGCCTGACTCGAGAGGCGATCGCAGCGCGAGTGCTGCCGTCTTGGGTCGAAGGAGGGCTGCGCGCCAGTGGTGTCACTTGTCCCGGTGGGTTGCTCTTGCGCACCGTCGAGGCTCTTCGCATCGCTCACTAGGCTGCCCGAAGTCCGCGCATCAGCACGTCGATAATTTGCTCGATTTCTTGGTCATCGTTCCATTCCAGCTCGGGCAGCAATACGTGGCGAGTGAGAGCGTAGGCCATCAGCTGGCCGATCACCATGCGAAAGATCGTGATGCTTGGGAGGTCTCGCAGTTGTCCGGCGGCCTTGTAGCGATCGATGGCTTGAACGGCAGCGGGAATGAGGGTTTTTCCGAAGGCCTCTTTTATGAGGCGCTGAAGCTCAGGGTGAAAAGGCAGCTCCTGGATCAATACCTTCAGCATCCTCCGGTGTTTTTTTGCAAACGTCAGGCGATTCATGAGGAGCGTCCGTAGCAGCCCCTCCATCGTCGAGTGAGGTTGCTCGAGAATGGCGATCACCTCTCGGGCTTGACTGGGAATCGAGATCTTCGAGGCGATGTAGATCCCAACGGCCAGGAGAAGATCCTTCTTGGTCGAGAAGCGCTTGAAGAGAGTGCCTTCGGCGACTCCGGCTCGTTCCGCGATTTCATGGGTGGAGCTTCTTTCGAAGCCCTTCTCGGCAAAGAGGTGGATCGCGGCCTCCAAAACTTTCTCTTGTTTTGCCGTGAGGTCAAGAGCTTCAGGTGAGTGCTGCTTCGCCTTCATGCGAGGAGTTTAAGTAAATCAGGCAGCTACGCCAAGTCAAAAGTAGAGTGAGTACTCACTTTACTTTTGGGGCGTATGCCGCCTATTCTCGTTCTATGCTCCTTCCTCTGATTCGGATGGCAATTCGCAACGTGGGCCGCAACAAGCGCCGAACCCTGATCACCGTGATGACGGTCGTGCTAGGAACCGTCGTCGTGATTCAGGCCAGGGGTCTGATCAACGGCTTGCAGGCCGAGATGATTCGCAACCTCACTCTGAAGGTGAACGGGGATCTACAGATTCATCGAGTCGGCTATCAGGATAATCTCGACTCGAACCTATTCGATTACCTCGTGCCGTTTTCCGCGGCGCGCGAGAAGGAGCTCGAAAGCAGGCCGGGCATTGCGGCGTCGACGCCGCGCCTGCGGGCGTTCGGGATTTTGAATGATCAGAGAACCCAGAAGACAACGCCGGTGTTTCTCGTCGGGATCGACCCGATTCGAGAGGTCGAGGTGTGCCCGCGCGTGGTGGACGGCGTGGCGGAGGGTGCGTTTCTTCGTCGCTTGGCCCCTACGGTCAGTCACCCGGTGGCCGTTGACGCTATTGAGGAGGCGGTCGAGCTGGACGCCTCGAAGACCCTGGCCACTTCGAAACCGGTGGCGCGCACCGGTGGCGCTTTTCATGATGTCCTGCTGACGCCTGCGCTGGCGCGGGGACTTCACGCGCGGATCGGAGACGAGCTGGTGCTCGTCCTCAAGGATTCGAATAATATGGAGCAGGCCATCCTGGGTCGGCTCGCCGGCACGTTGGATATGAATCTGCCCATGGCCGGCGCGAAAATGGCCTGGATTGACATCGCTGTCCTGCAGCAGACCTTGCACGTCGGGGACCAGGCTTCGGAAGTGGTGCTGCGCGCGAAAGGGGACGTCGATCTTCATGAAATTCAGCGTAACTTTTCGCGGCTAGAAGGTCCTGGCGTTACGGTCGAGCGCTGGGATGAGATTGCCGGGTTCTTCGCCGACGTGATGGGCTTGCAAAACGCCGTCTTTAAGGTCGTGCTCGGGATCATGTTCGTGATCGTGAGCTCCGCGATCATTAACACGTCCATGATGACCGTCTCCGAGCGGGTGCGGGAGATCGGCACTTTGATGGCCATTGGCTACAGGCGAAGGCATATTATGACGATTTTTCTCGTGGAGGCGACCACGATCGGTTTGCTCGGAGGTTTAAGCGGCGTGGCCATCGGTCTGGCTGCCGTCACGATCTCCGGGAAATTCGGGCTCCATTTTAATTTTCCAGGCACTCGTGTGCCCTTTTTGATCCAGCCCTTCGTCACGGTTGATTTTGTTATTCTGGTTCTTTTTTTGGCGGGGATGAGCGCGCTTCTGGCTGGGCTTTATCCTTCCTACCGCGCGAGTCGGCTCAGTCCCGTCAAGGCGCTTTCATCGAATTAGGGAGGTTATGTGAATTATTTTTGGAGTCTGTTGCCGAGTCTGTTTTTTCTCTCCCCCGGGGCCGTGGCCGCTCCCGATGTGAGAGAGGTGATCGGAAAAATAGAGAAGAGCCTAGCGCCCGAGAATTTCGAAGGCCGTTACTTTTTCAAGAACACCCGCACCGACGGGACGATCACGGAGTATCTGGTCCGAGTGCGTGCGCGGAACGTCAAGTTACAGCACATTTCGTTTCTTGCTCCCGAGCGGGAGAAGGGACGGGAGGTCTTGCGGCGGGGCGACGAGATGTGGACGTTCGTGCCCTCAGTCGGGCGCGTGATCAAGGTCGAGGATCGAGACAGCTTCGCTGGCGGTGACTTTTCGAACGCCGACGTGCTTCGCGTGGACTGGATGGCCCAGTACGAGCCGTCGCTTGCGAAGGAGACCGAAAAGCAATGGGTGTTCGACCTCGTGGCAAAGGCCAAGGGAGCCGCTTATGCCAGGATGCGTCTCTGGGTGAAACGGGAAAATGCCCAACCGGTGCAGCAGGAATTTTTCGATTCGAACGGGGTGTTACTGAAGCGTCTTCGTTATGCCTCAGTCACTTCGTTTGGCAAGGTCACGCGCCCGGCTTTTTTATTGATGGAAAACATCATCACTCATCAGAAAACAGAGTTGACGATTCAATCGCTTGAAACGGGAAAGTCGATTCCGGATCAGCGGTTCGTGATGGATAACCTCGGAAAATAATCGATGTTGCAGTTTTTATTTTTTCTCAGTTTCAGCGCGGCCTTGGCGGCGGAACCCGAAGAGGTTGCGGAATTGAAGTCCGTGCCGCTGGCGGAGGTGTCGGCGACCGAACCTGCTACCTGGTATGAGTATCGGGGCTATCTCGTGTCGGAGCTGGGGTGGCTGAGCCAGCCGCGCGTGGTGGGCCTTGAGCGGGGGAGCGCTATCGGTGAGGCGAACGCAACGGCCATAGTGCGGCCGACGTCCTGGCTGTCCCTGTTTGGGGATGGTTTGTGGGTCGGTTCGCTTCCGGGAAGCGCGTCTCAGGCAGTGCTGGCGCAGGCGGGGCTCAGGATTCAAGCAGCGGAGGAATGGAGTCTCGCCCTGGGCCGCGAGCGGAACTTCCGCGCGCCGGGAATGCTCGTGAATCCGAGTGACTTTCTTCATCCTTCCCAGACAGTTCCGGGCCAACGGATGCAACGTGCCGGAGTTTGGCTGGCGCGCGCTTCGTATCAAACGTTGAAATTTACCGCCGATGGCTTGTTCCTCCCGTTTCAAGATCTCGATGCAGGCGGAATTCCGCTCTCGGCGAAGGCGGAGGACCTGGGCGGCGCTGGGCGTGTTTATGTTTCTGCCTGGGATACCGACCTCGGCCTGACGGCGGGTTACTTCGGTCGAACTTGGCAAGGCGGCTTGTCGGTGTCGCGCTATGTGCTCAAGGGTTTCGAGATTCACACCGAGCTGGGGTATCGAAGTGGATCAGGCGGACGGGCTTTGCTCGGTACTCGGCTAGACGTCGGGTCGAGCAGCTCGGTGACCCTCGAAGGTTATTATAATGGTTGGGGCTATTCTTCGGATTCATGGGATCGCGTTTCGCCCGGCCTTCTTTTTGCGGCCCGTAAGGCCGCCGCCGCTTCGTCTTCCTCGTTCAGCGGCTCGGCCACTTCTCAGCTCAATTTGTTTCATCGTCAGTGGTACCTCATCGGTGGATATTCCGCCTCTGACCTTTGGAAGATCTTTAACGCCTCATTCTCCGCCGTTTTGAGTGCGGAAGATTATTCTGGGTTGAGCGTGTTTCGTTGGGAGTGGATGGTTTCAGGACGATCAACGCTCTCGCTTTTGGCGCTGGGTCTGTGGGGCCGAGACGATGGGCAGTATGGCGCGCGCCCGATCGATGCGCGTCTCGGAATGGAATGGAGAGTGAACTTCTAATGAGTGATCGCAACGTGATTGAAGTACGAAACGTGTCGAAGACCTATCAGAGCGGCCAATTGAAGGTGCAGGCCTTGCGAGAGGTTTCGCTCCAGGTGCCGCAAGGGGCGTTCATGACGATCTCCGGGCCGTCGGGCTCGGGGAAGTCGACCCTCTTGAATATCCTCGGCCTTCTGGATCGACCGGATACCGGGCAGGTTTTTCTGGGGGGCGAGCTCTTTACCGTCACGGACTTCGACGCCGTCGCGGAAATTCGGTCGAAGACAGTGTCGTTCATCTTTCAGTCGTTTAATTTGATTCCTGTTTTGAATTTGGAAGAGAACGTCATGGTGCCGTTGGTGATCCGGAGCGATATCACGAAGGAAGAAAAGAGACGGCGAGTCGAGGAGTGGATCCGCCACGCGGGTCTGTGGGATCATCGTCGTCATCTACCGGACGAGCTTTCGGGCGGACAACGTCAGCGGGTGTCCATTGCCCGGGCCATGGTGACTTATCCCCAGATCGTGCTGGCGGACGAGCCGACCGCAAATCTCGATTCCAATACCTCTGACGGAATTCTCGAGCTGATGAAACAGGTCAACGAGGAACGGAAAACGACTTTTGTGTTTTCGACTCATGATCCGAGGGTTCAGAAATACGCGCGCGAAAAAATTCAGCTGGTAGACGGGAAGATTGTGAGCCCGGCCAACTCGGGCTGAAGGTTGAGTCTCATTTTTTGGTATCTATTTTCTGGGTCAAGGGGATGGCAAAAAACTCGATGTGATAGACGGTTGAATCCGCCGTGACATTCTCACACGCGGCCGAAACCTGGCTGATTGCATCCTCAAGAATCTTCCGAACGGCCTCATACTTCTCCGAAGGTACATTGATCGTTCTTCCTGTTAAAACCCGTTCGGTCGAGGGCACTCGTTCGATAGCCTCCTCCGCCTGGGTCAGCATCTCGCGGTGAAACTGTCCCAACGCGAGGCGATAGATGCCTCCGGAGCACGAGATCTCCTTCTGGAGCGACTCGACCGCCCCGTCAGGGAGGATGTGGATGAAGCCCCTTACCTGCAAGAATCTCAAGGCCTGTCTGACCTCGATCAGTGAAATGCGTTTTCTGAGCTTCCTTTGAATCCAGAGGGGATCGATTCGGAAATCCGGTGCAGAGGCTAGTTCGCGGATCGCGACATAGTACCATTTTGAGAGATAGGTCCAGGCCTCGTACTCTCTGGGGTGGGCCATTCGAAACTGTGAGAATGCCTGAAGCTGGCGAAACGCGACCTGGCGCTCGGCGGCTGACTCCGTGTCGGAGATCTTCCAGAGGATTTCCAAGAAGGCAATCTCCTTGGAGCCGAGGTTGAGATTGGAGATCAGACGCCGGAAAGTTTCCGCATCAAGTGGCCTCCAATGTTTGAGATTTTTCACCAACACGGCCGGCGTCATCCCGATTCCATGTGCAAATTGTTTCAGGCTGATGCCACGGGCACTCTTCAGATGGCGAATCCAGGCGATCAGATACTCGCGATAGTCGATGAACGCATAGGGATTGGGGGTCCCGTCCTCCTTGGAAAGGGAAACCGATTCACTCGGGCTGCCCGTCGCGGGGGAGGACTGGGGTTCCTCTTCCCGGGTCGCGGAATCCCCATCCAGAATTCCGTCTTCCGTAGAAGATTCCAGAAGCCGGCGGTACCGCTCGAGAAGCGTCATTTTTTGAGCGGGTGAATTCGTGGCTTGGATTTGCCTCAAAATTTCTTCGGCCTCATTTTTATGTTTGGCGGTTAAAGCGCTCGGTTTCATGGCGTGACGAGCCTCTCAAGAAATAATCCAGAAAGCACTTTCGGCGCGAAGAAGGTGCTTTTCTCTGGCATGACGACGTCGGGATTTTCGAGCCCTGCATTGGCCACGGCGACGAGTTCCTCGATCGAGACGGGGTGGAGCGCGATGGCCAGATCGTACTCTCCTTGGTCGACCACTCGGCGCATGTCGTCGAGCGCCCATTCTGGGTAGTAGTCAAAGCGCTTGGGATCTTTGATCATCGAGTGCTCGAGGCCGAGCATCGGATAGAGTTCTTTTTCGAGTTTGAAGCAATCGAGGCGTTCGACGACGTCCTGGGTTTGGTTCCGAGTGGGGAGTAGATAGGCTTTTCCGCGGGAGTAGAGGCAGAACGAGCCGTGGGGCGGAGTTTGAAAGTGCTCGATGGGTTGCAGCGGAAGCCGGGACGCGATCTCGGCGAACTTGCGCGTTCCATTGACGACGCGATTGTAGGCCGTGATCTGGGCGCTGTCGGTGACGTAGCCGACGAAGCGGGGCATTTTTCCGAGGAGGGCGGCGTGGTAGCGATGGTGCCCGTCGGCGATGTAGAGAGGTTGCTTTGCGAGGGCTGCTTGAATCTTTCGGCCTTGGGCCGATGCTTCGGGAACGCGCCAAAGGCGGTTGTGAATTCCGTGCAAATCATTCAGCGAATGCAGATCGGTGGTGAAGTCATAAAGAGGCTTCTCTGATTTGCAGCTCTCAAGAATCGGCCCGATCGGCGAACGCGTGATCAAAAAGACCGGGCCGATGTAATGCCCGATCGCGCGCTTGAGCGCGATGCGGCCTTTCACCTTGTCATCGAAAGTCTTTTCATGCCGAATGATTTGCTTCTCGGAGTAGTCGGTCACGGCGCCAGCGGCCAATACTCCAGTGCGGCTCTGGCCGTCCCAGGTCTGTTCGTAGACGTAGTAGCAAGGTTCATTGTCTTGAATCATCCAACCTTCAGAAACGAGGCGGTCGAGCGCAGCTCGCGGTTTTTCCCCGAGGATGACGTGATAAAGCGATTTCTGGTTTCTCTGAAGTAGTGCCTCGAGAGGGGAGCCCTCTTTGATCACGTCGTAGGGGGGCGATGCTACCTGTGCAACCACCGCCGGGATCGGCCGTAAACCGGTTAAGCCATAGGTCTGTGCCATTCGGTTACTCCGTCGTCGCTGGCGCGGCTTCACTCGAGGGCGAACTGGGCCCAGCAGGAGAGGCGATCGTCGCTCGGCACTGGTTAATATGGGCATCCAGCGCGTCGGCAGTGGGGAGAGATCGCATCAGCGCATGAATCGCACGGTTCACTCGGGGCGAGTAATTGAGGTCGAGGTAGCTCTGGAGATCTCCACGAATTCCATCGATTTCAAATTCTCGAAAATCTCTGAATGCGCCTATATTGGGGCGCCCATCCGCCAGGAAGGACATGAGTTTGCGGGTCATCGTCGGAATACCGTCCTGAATATTGCGAATCATATCTGCTTTGGTGCGGTCGGCGTCGGTCGCACGTCTGCCACGAGCACGAGCGAGTGTGGCGGGGGCGGCTCGGTAAATCTCTTGCCCGAAGGCGTCGACGAGATTTTGAAATCCCCGTAAGCCCATTCCCGTGCAGGCTTGCGAGTAGAGTGGGTCGACGACCGGAGGCCTGAGACTGTGTGGCACAGGTGCCGCCTCGGGTATGCTCACCGCACTCGTCGCCGAAGGCGGGGGGGGCGTTTCTCCGGAGGCTTCAGTTACCTCGGGAACCGCGATCGGCTCTTGATTTTCGAGGATGACTTGCGGGGGCGGAGCCGCAGGTGGCGTGGTTGGGTGATTAGAAATAGCCCAGCCTCCGTTCGCTGGGTCTTGTGGGTTAAATCGGCCGACGCCGCCATCGCGGGTGTGGTATGCGAAATCACTCGGATCGGGGGCGCGGCAGGCCTTGTTGTGCACGAGTTCGTTTCGATCGAACTCCTGAACCGCGAGGACGGCATTGACCGTGCGCCGCAGCTCCGTGAGGGCCTGAACCGCGCGGAGAGAAAGCGCTGGGCGGGACAGACCCATGCCTCGGTTCGCCCAAATCCGTTCAAGGCTTGCCTGCAGTGTTTTCAGTTTTATGTAGCTGAAGGGCCCGCCCGGAACGTAGTTCTGGCGTTCAAAGACATCGAGCTGGGAGCCGCTCCCCCCGGCCGTGTAGGGGAGGAGGCCATCGCTCGTAAACTCCCCCGGTGTCGTGTTGATAATCAGCTGGCCCAGGTTGGGCCTGGCAGGCGCGGGATCTTGACTCAGAGTCTTCCACTGCTTGATGGCGACCGAAAATTGCTGGTGAATCGACCGAGGCATCTGGATCTGACAGGGTTGAATGCCCCTTGTGACCGGCGGGGCAGCACGGCTTTCCTCTAAGGCTAAGGCGCCGAGAGGCAGAATCGAACAAAACAAGAGTGCACTAGCCAACGGTTTCATCACGCAGGTCTCCCCTTCTTCATTGTAGCGGATTGCGGAAAAAATGCAGAGGTACTGTGCTGTCAGCTATTTGGCGATAGGGCGGTTGCCAAAAAGGGCCGTACCGATGCGCACATGCGTCGCGCCCTCGCGAATGGCCGCTTCAAAATCAGCCGTCATGCCCATCGAGAGGGAATTTCCGGCCATTGGGGCGTACTTTTGCTGAAGCTCGCGAAGCCTGCGAAAGGGGGCGGCCAAGTCGACCCGCGCCGGATCAGGAATGCACATGAGTCCCACGCACTCGAGCTCGGGCGTGGCATGAATGAAGCGAAGCAGCCCCTCGAGCGACTCGGGAGTCGTGCCGGACTTGGTCCCCTCGGCGTCGAGGTTGACCTCGACGAAGACCCGAGTTTTGTCAGTGGTTGTCCGCTTCGCGATTTCAGTCGCGAGTCTCTCCGAGTCGACCGAATGAATCGCGTAGGCCAGTGGCACCACCTGTTTCACTTTGTTGGTCTGAAGGTGTCCGATGAAGTGCCAGCGGATATCGGTACAGCCGCGACGGAGGAGCTCAGCGGCTTTCTCTGTCAGCTCCTGGACGTAGTTCTCGCCGAAATCCCGCTGCCCGAGCCGGTAGAGCCCCTCAACGGCCTCGGCCGGCTGAGTCTTCGAAACAGCGATGAGCGTAATTGCGCGCCCACCCGCCGCGCGATCCATTCGGGCGCGCACTTCAGCGATCATGGCGTCCAAAGGCGGTGATGCCGAATTTTTTCTCGAGGTCCTGGATGAGTTCCGCCATGGGGAGGCCGATCACGTTGGTATGGCTTCCGTTGATCTTCCGGATGAGCATCATGCCACTTCCCTGGGCAGCGTAGCTACCGGCTTTATCCATCGATTCGCCGACCGCGAGATAGGCACGAATACCCTGATCATCGAGCATCCGCATGGTCACTTTCGAAGAGACGATCCGGACGATTCTCTCGAGCTTCATCTCCCGAGCGCCTGCCAAGATGCAGTAGCCGGTATGAACAGTATGCGTCTTGCCGAGGATTTTTTTGAGCATCCGAAATGCCTCGGCTTCGCTTTTGGGTTTCCCCAAGATGGAGCGCCCGTCGGGCCCGACGACAGTCGTGTCGGCGGCGATGATGATGGCGGCCCCGTGCTCCCCAAGTACAGAGGTCAGAACCGCCTCGGCCTTGGCCCGCGCGAGGCGTCCTACCATCGCCTTCGGGCCTTCGCCCCGGCGAACCGCCTCGTCCACCTCCGGGGCGCGGACGATCACGTCTATACCAGCCATTTTCATCAATTCGATTCGGCGGGGAGAGCTCGAGGCCAGAATGATGGGACAATGGGGATTCAGGTCCATAGCCAAGCCATAGCTCAAAAATAGAATTGGGTGGAGATGAACCGAAACTGATCCTTGAATTCCCGAAAGTTGTCGGTGCGTTGAAAAAAAACTGTCACCTCGGTCCGGGTGCGGCTTTCACTAACGAAAAAGAAGCTTCCCCCAGAACGAAACACGGTCGCCAGGCCGATTCCAGCGCCCGCGGTAGTGGTGCGAACCTTGTACTCTTGGTCGGTGTAGATCTTGGAGATATGCGAGAGCAATTTCACCTTGTCGAGACTGCCGAAAAGGTCGATCGCCGTGATGGCGATATATTTTCCGTCAAAAGCGATGTGCATTTCGACCTCATGCTGGGCGGTCAGCTCGATCGAAGTTGAACGGGAGGTTGCGGCCAGTAAAGGCTTTCCGAGCCCGTCGACCGGCGCGTCGAAGATCGCGTTCATGAGGAGCTCGTCCACGGCGTTTGCGATTACGGTCGCCATGCGGGTCTGAAATTTGGCGGCGATGAGGAAGTTTTTGACCGCCTCGACCGCCTGTTGCTTTTGATTGGAGTTTTTCAACTTGATGACCTGAACTTTGGTGCCCTCTTTCACCAGGTTATTCAGGCCGAACGCCCGCTCAGAGAGCGTGGCTCGAATGATTCGACCGTAGTGCTCGCCCGCCTCCTTCGGGTTGCCGTAATTTCGCAAAACGAAGTGCCCGAAAATCGGACTTTGAACAAGATACTGAACTTTCTCGAGGTCGTTGTTGCTCAGAAAATGGAAGGCGTTGGCATTGATTCGGTCCGAAAAAAGACCCACGGATTCCTGAATGGCCGTCTCGAGCGCCTGATATTCCGCTAGTGTTGACGTATCCGCCAGAATGGCATTGATCTCGTCTTGACCGATCAGCTGCGCGGCTTCCCTCGGGTCCCCTACCGTTCGCAGGGAAAGCGAGGCGGTCATCGCCACGGCGGTCGCGAACTCCAGGTCTTCAGATCTGCGGGAGATGAGGAGAAGGTTTCTTCCCAAGCGACGCCACCATCAACGCGCGAGGAACGCGAAGTATTCCTCGGGGATGTCGTCGAATACCGCTTTTCCACTGCACTTGGTGCATTTTAGGTCAGGGATCTCCAGATTGAGCTTTTTCAGGTCGTCCGCCTTAAATAGCCCTACTAATTCGCTTTTGCAGCCGGTGCACGAGAATGGCACGTAAATGGACTCGACCTTGCCACCACAAACGAAATTCGAAATGAGATTGATTTGCTCAACAATGGCCGTTGAGCACTCGATGAAAATGAGTTTCGTGCCCTTGGTTTGCGCGGTTTGAAAATATTTGATCCACGCCTTGACGCCAACAGAGTTGATTCGTGGCACTTCCTTGGTGTTGATCACCATTTCTGCCGGGGGATTCCCGATGAGCTGGTCAAAATTGACCGACTCTTCGATGGACCCTGCGAGCCGAACGTGAAGAGCGGCACCTTTTTGTTCTTTTACGACGTTAACCACGAATGAGTTGCCCCTATGGGTTGAATTAATTGAAAACTCTAGTGAAACTATAAGGATGGAGCAACAGCAATTTCAAGTCTCGTTCTCGGTCGGGACGAAGCTCTTGATGAGTGTGGTCTCGTTGCTGTTGGTTGTCATCGTATTTCTGGATGTCTCAACTATTCTGCTTTTGAGCGAAGACAAGCGGGCTTACACCTATCAGCTGCAGTCGACCGAAGCGCAGTTTCTTGGCCAACAGGTGGTCTCGAATACTCGTCTTGCCGTCGACTCTCTGCGGCTTTCGCTGGTGGATGTCGATTTATCCGGTCAGATTTCTGGGGCCGCCCGAGCGAATTTTCAGTCGCTGGTTGATAACCAGAGTGAGTTGGTCGCACTTCAGATTCATCTATTGGGGCGTCAGTTGGAGGAGGTTCGACCCCTGATCGAGGTGAGTAGAAGGGCGGAGCTTTCCGAGCTCGGTCTGAGTCCGAGTGATCTCATTCTCGCTCCTGCCGAGATCCTCGCGGTAAAAGCGCAGCTTCTTGCCAAGGGATTTGCCTATTTGACGGTATTGCGGCTCGGAAAGACGCCACTGCTTGCAGTGCTTTTAGCAGATCGTCAGGCTCGGGGGCCGGAGGTTCCCGTCGGGATCGGGTTTGTGCCGACCGCTTCTTTAGGGAAGGGCTTGAGAGCATCGATCGGGACGGTGACCGATTTCGCTGGCCGGGTGCTCTTCAGTTCCGAGCCTTCCGTTCAATTTCAGAGTGAGGCGATGAGCGGGGACGCTCTGTTCCGCGCGGCCCAGAAAAGCCAAGTCAGCGAGGGAACGCTAGAGTTCGAGGAGAACGGCCAGAAATTCATCGGCAGTTTTGTCCGCCCGGGGTTTGATCTGATTGTCATGGCGCGAACCGACTGGGGCAGGGTGATGAGGGCGACCTACACTCTGGCGGAAAGATTTATTTACCTCGGATTGATGTCGATCGGCGCGGCGGTCTTGTTTGCGGTTTTTTTCTCCAAGAACATGACTTCCCCGATCTATCGGCTTTATCAAGCGACCCGTCAGGTCGCGGATGGAAATTTCAATGTGGACCTCTCGAGTCGGGCAAAAGACGAGCTCGGCGCCCTTTCTCGTTCTTTCGTCACGATGTCGAAAAAGATCACCGGGTTGATTTCGGAAAGCGTCAGGAAAGTACAGCTCGAAAACGAATTGGCGATCGCGTCGGCCGTTCAGCAAACGCTGCTTCCTCCCGCGATTTTCGAGAATGAGGATATCTTGATCCATAGCTACTATCAGTCGGCCACCGAGTGCGGTGGGGATTGGTGGGGTTTCTTCGGAGTCGGTCGTCGGATCTGCGTGATGATCGCGGACGCGACCGGCCATGGCCTACCGAGCGCATTGATCACGGCGGCGGCTCGCAGCTGCTTCAGTGTCATGCACAAACTGGCGCAAGAGGACCCGGATTTCTCGTATTCCCCCGGCGCGATGCTTTCGTTTGCGAATCGGGTTGTTCACGACGCGGCCAACGGTCAAATCAACATGACTTTTTTCATCGGCGTGATCGATCTCGACACGGGCGAGCTGACCTACTCCAGCGCCGGTCATAACCCTCCCTGGCTGTTCAAGAAGAGTAGCGATCAATTTTCTCTGAAGAGTCTCATGGTCAATGGTCAGCGCCTCGGTGAGAGCCGTGATGTGGCCCCCTATGAGGAGAAGGCCGTTCAGTTGGGAGTGGGGGATCTCCTCTTTCTTTATACCGACGGCTTGATGGAGGGACGCGACCAGGCGGGTGGGATGTATGGAAAGAAGAGAGTGAAGGGAATCGTGGAAACGGCGCTCGCCCGGGGGCCTGCGGCCATTTTGAAAAATTTGGTCGACGATTTCACCCGGTACAATCAGGGCAAGCCCCTCGATGACGACGTGACTCTTGCGGTGGTGCAGTTTACTCGAATCGGTGGGCCCGGGCCGTGACGGAGAACAGATTCAGTGGCACCGAGCGGTTCCTGGTTTTTTTGGGCTTTGCCCTGTTTTTTGGATTTGGTGGGCTCTATTTTTCGGAAATTTCCCTTCAGCGAGTTTTGCTGGGCTGGGATCTTGAGGGGAAGGAGCGGAAGGTGGGTGTTCTCGCCGGTCGGGAGGGGTCGGTGCGCCGGATGTTCGGGCGCTCGGCGGAATTCCGAGACATTGAAACGCAGAGCGATCTTTTCAACGAAGACACTTTGGTGACTTCTCCTGAGGGAGGTGCCCGGTTTACTTTGGAGGATGGCTCAACGATTGAGTTGGGTCCCGCAACGATGGTGAAGCTGGTCTTTGATTCGGAGGTGACCCTTCAGGGGATTCAGCGCCGAGCGAGCATCGAGGTGGTAACCGGAACCGTCTCCGGGGTGTCCCGCAAGGCCTCCGTTGTTCTGAAAACGCCGCAGGGAAAGATTCTCCTCGGAGCGTCGAGCAAGAAAGTGATGCGCTTGGAGGCGGCGGCGATGCCTCGTCCGACGTCTTCTCCTACGGCGACGCCGACGGTAGTGGTCGCGGCCTCACCCAGTCCTTCACCGGTTCCACTCAAACTGATCGCGCGACTTCAAATGGTTTCACCCAAATGGAGAGAGGTGAAGCGCCTCGTTCCGGGCACGCAAAAGCTAGCCCTTCCGGTGCGATTTACCTGGGCGGTGCAGCCGCCGCGCCAGGAACTTCAGTGGGTTTTGCGCAAGGGAGGAGTGGCGCAACCTCTGGCGACCGCAAGCGTGCTCGCCCAAGACGGCAAAGGATCGACCCAGTATGTTTTCGTGACCCCGGGAGATTACGAGTGGGAGCTTCTTGCGCCCGATGGCGCAACGTTGCGCGGTGGTCCTTATCGCTCCACCTTCAAGGTTCATCCCGAGGTGGAGCGAATAGAAGTTTCAAATCCTCTGGTAGCGGGCTCGGAGAATCAGACCAATCGGTACCAGGGTGAGGTCAAGAGCCAGTTCGGTGGTGTCACCCTTCGTTGGAAGCCCCTGCCCGGGGTGACCCAGTATCAGATAAAAATGATGCGAAAACCGGGTGACCTGCAGGCGATTCTCCAGCGTTCAGTGGCTGCTTCAGAATATTCTTTCAACAAGGGTAAGTTGTTCACCGGCGAAATTTATTATGCGATTTCGGCACCGCTGGCGGGAGGGTGGATCGCGACGTCGAAGGTGGCGGTATTTTCGTTCAGTTTTCTGCCTCCGGCTCTGGTGCTACCTGAGGACGGAGCCGTGGTCGCGGGGGCTGCGATGGCACAGAGCGACAACAGCATCTTGCTGACTTGGCAACGCACCAATTTCACGATTGGTTACGAGCTGGAGGTTGCAAGTGACCCACAGTTTGCGACGGTGGTTCAGCGGAAGCTTTCTAAAGAGAATTTTTTCATTCTTCGTGCGTTGCCCGTGGGCCGGTATTGGTGGCGGGTTCGGTGCTATTCGAAGAAAATCTCAAGCCCTTTTAGTCGTCCGAACCTTCTTTCGATCAGCCCGTAAATCGGCTAGAACCTGATCATCTATGGCCGCCAAAGAATATCAATGTGAAGTGACCGGCATCAGGCAACTGACGCCAACTGTTTTTGAGCTCTGTTTTACCACGGAGCAGCCCTTGGAATTTCTTGGCGGGCAGTTTCTGAGTGTGGTGGTTCCGGGCGCGGGCCCGAGCGGGCGTGACCTTCGTCGGGCTTATTCGATCGCCTCAGGTCCGGGCGTTCGTCCCATCGAGCTTTGCGTGAAGTTGGTTGAAGGCGGCCCCGGAACAAATTACCTCTATGGGTTGAAGGTGGGGGATCGTTTTCGAAGTTACGCGCCGTATGGGGACTTTGTCTTTAAGCCGAGGGACGGCCGTGATGCGGTTTTTGTTTCGACCGGGACTGGGTTAGCGCCCTTTCGGTCGATGGTCTTTTCAAAAGAGATGCGGCAGCGCCCCCC
>CAYIHX010000019.1:0-67689 GCA_964363305.1 uncultured Bacteriovoracaceae bacterium
GCCGCCGCTCTGATCCTCTCTTCACAGCAGCAGGAGGTGGCGTGATGGCAGCGGCCCTAGACCTCGCGCCGATCGAGTCGCGCGACGCCGAGTGCCGCGAGCACGCCTGGCGTTGCCGCGCCGCGAACCACGGCGACCGGCGGGCGCTCCTCGCGTGGCTTCGGCCGGTGGTGCGTCGGAAGGAACCGGCAGCGGTCGCGGATCTCGCGGTGAGGGCACCGGCGGTGGTGGTACATCCGAGACCGAGAACGGCGACGGACGAGAACGACGCGAAGGCGCGGGGGCACGACAGGCTTCGCGGCTGGGTGGTCGATTGGGCACCGAGAGAGTGGCTGCCGCACCGGCGCCTCGCGCGGGTGTCCCGAGCGAGGCAGTGGCGAATCCAGGCCAGACGGTTGCGCCTCGCCAGGGGGTGAATGCGCGCGTGGAACCCAGTCAAAATAATACGACTGTCGGCGGCCCGGAATCCTCCGCTGGCCGATGGCTCCGCGAAGCGCTCGGCATCGAGCCGGTTGCGGCGCTTGCGAACCTGATCGATCATTCGATGAGGGAAGAACGGCTCGAGCTGATGTCGTGCCCGAGCTACATCGGCGCGGCCGTCGCTCCGCAGGCTTGCGTGCATCCTAGAAACTCGATTCCTCTGGAGGTCGAGAATGCGGCCGGTGGATCGGATCTTTCTCATATTCTTACCGCAGCGAGCGCGGGCGGATCGCCTGGCGACTCCGCTCTTCCTCCTTTCTCGGAAGATCGGTTCTATGAAGCGCTGGTCCAGGGTCAACTCGATGCGATCCTGAAAGACTACGAGAAATTGCTCGCTCGCCCGGGCGCCGGTGATGGCGTGAACGCGATGCTGACCGGACTGCAGAGCGCGTGTGGTGCAAATCCTCGTTTGAATCGATTTCTTTCAACTCGAGTCGCGCAGATCAAACGCGAGAGAGCGCCCGAAGCACCGGACGCCGTCGCGAATAACTCACGCATTCTTGAAGCTCGCGTTCGCGATCTGAACTCGATTGACAACGAAATCAACCTTTTGAAGGCAGAGTTCTATGACCCGAGTAAGTCGGCAGAGCAGAACTCGGCGGGTTTGAAGGATTTCCTCGAATCCAGAATGGGCATGCTGCTTCCTTGCGGTTCAGTATTGCGCGGAGCAAACTCGGTGATCGGGGCGGTTCGGCAGGCCGGGCAGTTCGCGGGCTCGTGCCGCATCCGAAACATTGCGGGCAGTCAGTTCATCATGCCGTTCGACGAATCGAGTCCGGATGCTGAAATCGAACAGAACCTGACCCGCGTGATGAATGGTGATCGATCGTGGCGGCCGTCGGACGGAGCGGTCTCCGTCGTGGCTTGCAACACGACAGCGGCGAGCGTGGAGGAATGTCGGCGCTCCTGCACCGCGGGAACGACGAGCGATCAGGTCCTTTATTGCCAACGGACCTCGTGGGATTCGGATCGTCTTCAGGCGGAGATCAATGCGGAGACGGGAGTTCCTCACCCGGCCGTGGATGGGTCGATTCCTCCGGTGGTCCCCGCTGCCCGGGGTGCGCTCAGCGCGCGTGATCGATGTCAGTCGAAGTTTGATCTGATGCAAGGTTTGATTGCGCGTCGGGCTCTGCTGATGGCGGACTTTCCGGAGTTGAGCCATGAGGTGAGCGGAGCG
Organism: uncultured Bacteriovoracaceae bacterium; assembly: GCA_964363305.1. GTDB lineage: Bacteria > Bdellovibrionota > UBA1018 > UBA1018 > UBA1018 > CAYIHX01. Next base: position 1,658 of record CAYIHX010000019.1, read on the forward strand.
CCGGCCTATAGAACATTGGCTCGAGGAGGGGCGGTCAGCGCGATTGATCAATTGCGCCCCATCTCGAACGCCCATTTTTCAAGCTTGATGCAAGATCGCAGCAGCTGGTTCAGTGCGGCGCGGTCCGGTGCGGTCGGTCTTCGATCGGCCGTCGAACAGATGTGCGCGAATCCTCGCGCCGCTGGCGAAGCGCTGTTGGCTGATCCTTCCCGGATGCGTGAGGTGCTCTCTTGCGGTCGTCCGGATTCTATGCCGGTCCGTCGCTTCGGCGACCCGGTGGCGATGGATCCATCGGTTGATCCCAATTGCCGCTACCTTAGGGCCAATGCGGGCCAGATGTGTGGCGTCGCGAACAACTTAGCCTATAAGAGAAGTGCTTCGAGCGGTTTGATGGAAACGGCCATTTCGGGCCCGATGACTGGAGTTGACGTGATGGCCTGTATGTCCCTGGTCGGCGGCGTGGCTCGATTGGGAGTCGCGACGGTCCGGCTCGCGGGTTCAGTCGCGAGCGTCGGCGTCGCGAGCGCCGGCGTGGAAGCGGGAGCGCAAGTCGCCGCTCGGACGGCATTGGCCGGAACCAGGAATGGATTGCGCAATGCGATTCGACTCACGATTCAACAAGGAGTCGAATCGGTCAGTACCGCGCGTAGCTTAGCCATGCTCGGTGGGTTCGGCGCTTACGGATACGTCGCGGGTTCGCACGCGGAAGAAGGGGCACGCACCGCTTTGAACGATTCCATCGTCGCGTGTTCTCGCGGTGATTCGGAAGCATGCTCGCGCGTGACGGAGATGCGCGCGCAGTATGAGCTCGCGGCTCGCAGCACGGGCTGGGAAGCTCTGGGAATGATGCTCGCTGGGATCGTCATCCCCGGCGGCATCGGTGATGAGATCAATACCGTCAAGACGACGCTCACCCAAGCCCGGCAACGATTGTCGACCGCTCTCGGTACAGCCAGCGATCTCGCCAATGTGGCGCGGGGCCGCGCGCTGACGACGGCTGAAGCGGCTCGGATGCGTGAAGCTCGAACGGAAATTACAGCGGCTTCGCGTGCCGCATCGGATGCGTCGCGCCGAATATCCCGCCTGGTGGCCGACGGTCGCCGTCGTGCGCAGGAACCGATTCTTGCTCGATTGCGGGAAGCGGGCGTGCCGCCTGCGGAGATTCGACGACGTTCAGGCCTCTTGCTCCAGGAGAACGGCGAACCGGTCATGGTTCCACGCAGGGGATCCGGACCCGCGCTCGGTTTGAACGGCGAACCGGCGACGGTTTCGGGACGACGAGCCGAACCTGTGCTCGGTTTGAACGGCGGACCGGCTACCGGCTCGGGGCGACAAGTCGAACCCGTGCTGGGTTTGAACGGTGAACCGGCCACGGTGTCGGGACGACGAGTCGAGCCCGTGCTGGGTTTGAACGGAGGCCCGGCCAGGGGACGCGGTGTACAAATGGAACCGGTTTCGATTCGAGGCGAGTTGTCGCCGGAATTGGCCGATGCTATTCTCGCTCGTTCCGCTCAAGGGGGGGACGCTCCGGCCGTTGCCACGCTGGGGGGCGGTGCGCGGACTCCGGGCTTCAAACCCGACGAGGTGCTCACCGTCGACGGAGCGATTCGTCCTGCGATGCAAAGACTTCGAACTCGACTCGACTCGTTCTTCTCCAGTGGTCCGATGAGTGGTCGACGTCCGGCTCGAGTGAGCGAACCGACCGAAGTCATTCCTCGAGTGGTCTCTGCTGCCGAAGAATTGGTGGGTTTGGTTCGGGAAGGTCGGATATCTCCTGAAGAAGGCGCGCGACTGCTCGCTCAGGCGCGTCAGATTCAAGAGGATTTTCTTCCTATCCTGGAACAGACGATGCGTCGTCGGTTCCGTTTCTCGGAAGAAGAAGTCTCTCAATTCATCACAGATGCTCGAAGTCGTTTGAGCCGTGTAGGCGAAAGCATTCGAGATCGCGCCGGTCTTGAGGTGGCGGCACGCGCCCTGATCGATGATCCGTCGGCCGTATTGGCGAGATCATTGGCGGAAGACGATGGAACGGGGCGAATGAAGTACTGCGGAGCGGAAAAAGCTGCGGGCTGTGGCAGTGGGCCGAGCTGTCCCTGCTCGGAAATTTGTACGCCGCGGGGCCGTTAGCTGGAAAAGTTTTATGCGGGCCTCGGCAGCTTCGGCGGTCGAGGCCTTCCCTTTTTTTGTATCGTGTTGATCTAGGCTCTCATGGGTTTTGGCTAGCCTCTATGCTAAGATGGTGCGCATATGTCCCGCAAACCCGACGACTACTTCATCCTCGACGCCGCCCATATCGATCCCGCGCGCCTGAAGCGCGAGCGGGAGAAAGCGCGCGAGCTGCGCAAGTCGGCGGCGTGGAAGCGCAAGCTCGCGGCGGGTCTCTGCCATTACTGCGGTGAAAAATTCTCCGCGAAAGGGCTCACGCTCGACCACCTCGTGCCGCTTGCGCGCGGGGGCACTTCGACCTTGGGCAACTGCGTGCCCGCGTGCAAGAAGTGCAACTCCGAGAAGGGCCTGCGCACGCCGGTCGAGGATATCTTCGCTCAGCTTGAGGCCGAGCGCCGCGCGCGCGGGGAGTAAGCGCGAGCGTTGTGAGCGGGCGAGTAAGTGTGCGAGCGCGCGGGAATTTCATTCCCGGAGCGGCGCAATGAAGCGCGTTCATTGCGCCGCTCCGGGAATAGGATTCCCACTTGCTCGGAGCGCTGACCGCAGGATTAAGGAATAAGGTCCTTTCTCAAAAAGCGCGGATCTCGAATCAAGCTCAGTAGCGCGGACTGTTCCGCGGCCGGAAGCGCCCCCGCCCTTTCTCGGCGTCCATAGAGTGTAGAGAATGGAAGCTCGAGTGCGCGGGCGACCCGAGGTCCCGGCTGCTCGAGGACATCCACGAGGAGGGGAATCGCCCGGCGTGAAATCTCCAGGCAGTCTCGAGCGAGAGACTTCGGGCTGCGACTGTAGTGGCGGGCGGCTGCTTCGACGGCGCGAGGATGCGCGAGCCAAATTTCGCTCGGGCTGGTCCGTAGCGATGGAGGAGCAGTGCCGGCGATCGCTACGCTGGGGTCTCCAGAGAGGTAAGAATGCAGGGCGGGAATGCTACCCACCTCTTTTTGCTTCATCCACGATTGAAGCTGCTTCATTCCGACCCACGGTTGAGCGGTTAGCCCCAGGACGTCCCGATAGGTCGACCACTCCCACTCGAGCGGATCAGCGCAAAGGCGCTTGCGGCAAGGGTTCAGAAGCACGTACCGAATCTGGCGAAGAAGGTGATGTTGATCACGTACCGGCTCGGGAGGCGGTGGCGACTCCCACCGGGTCCCGGGCATCCGTGCGAGTGCGCGAGTGAGTTCGTTGATCGCGGGCCCGAGCTCGGAAAGGACGGCGAGGCAGTGAAAATGATTCGGCATGATGATCGCCGCAGCCACTTGTGAAAACGACCGCTGAAGACGCTGCCAAAGCCAGTGGCAGGCTGCGCGTTCATTGAAGGGTGTGGCTCCCCAGCGTGTTCTCATCGTGATGTGGAAGAATTTCATGTGGGAATTGAAAGCAAGGAGCGTGCTCGTGTGAGGTCCTGGGAGGAGGCAGGCCCGTATCCTGTGCGGTCGGATTTCGGACGCCTAGAATGACATCGCTACGGTTGAGTGGGGAAGGTTGGGTTGGGAATCCCATTCCCGGAGCAGCGCAATGAAGGCGCTTCATTGCGCTGCTCCGGGAATGGGATTCCCACTCGCCCGGGCGCGCCCCGCGCGCAACACGCGAGCAGCGCTCGACTCGGCGCCGCGCCCGCGCTACCCTCGGAAGCACACTGCATGGATGCAAAGAACTCCTTCTTCTCTCTGACGCCTGAGCGCGTCCTGGCCGCCGTCGAGGGCGCGGGCTTTCAGGCTACGGGGCGCTGCTCGGCGCTCAATAGCTTCGAGAACCGCGTCTATGACGTTGAGCTCGAACCGGAGTCGGTGCCCTCACCCGCGGACGGGGGCACCCCTCACCGCAGCTATTATTCGCGCGTCGTGAAGTTCTATCGGCCCGGTCGATGGTCGCGCGAGCAGCTCCTCGAAGAGCATGAGTTTCTCCATGACCTTCAAGAAGACGAAATCCCCGTCATTGCGCCGATTCAGTTTGACGATGGCACGACTTTACGTCAAATCCCTGACAGCGGGATCTACTACGCGCTTTTTCCCAAGGTGGGAGGGCGGGCCCCCGATGAGCTCACGGAAGAACAGCTTCGGCAGATCGGTCGTCTCATCGGGCGCATTCATGGGGTGGGCGCTCGCAGGCCGGCACCGCATCGAATCGAACTTTCGCCGCTGACTTATGGTCGGCAAAACCTGCAGTACCTGCTTGAGCAGCGCTGGATCCCTCCCGAGTTCGAATCGAGATATCGCAATGCCGTTGAGCGAATTTGCGGTAGGATTGAACCTTGGTTTGAGAAGGTGCAGGTTCAACGCATTCACGGCGATTGTCACTTGGGCAATCTGTTGTTCAGTCAAGAAGGTCCGGTTTTTCTTGATTTCGACGACATGGTGAGAGGGCCGGCCGTGCAGGACCTCTGGCTTCTCCTCCCCAACCGGGGGGGCGGCAATCAAAGAGAGTTGGAGTCTTTGTTGGAAGGTTATGAGGAGATGAGGTCGTTTCACCGGTCGCAGCTGAAGTTGATCGAGCCACTGCGGGCGCTGCGGTTCGTGCACTACACCGCCTGGCTGGCGCGTCGCTGGGAAGATCCGGCTTTTCCACCGGCCTTCCCGCAGTTCAACTCCCATCGCTACTGGAACGATGAGACGGCGGATCTCGAACAACAGCTTCGACTCATTGAGGACGCATGATGAAAGTGATGAAAAATTGGACAGTGACGATTTTCGGTGTTTTAGCTCTCTGTATGGCTTCGGCGCGTGCCGAGCAGCCGGCCGTCTATCTTCCTGATCTTTTTCCGGACGTTCCGGCCACCGATTACCTGGCGGCTTCGGATGGCGAGCCGGACGTAGGCTTTTGCTCGAAGTGGAATCCGGAGTGGGGCCTGCGTGGCCATCAATGCTGCGGAAATCGCCGGGCCTACAAGTCGAAGATCAAGTCGAATCGATGTTCGCCTCGAAGGTGGAAGTCGAGCTACTGCGACGAGATGACCGAGGAACAGCGCGAGTACACGCGCGCGGCCGTGAACGGAGAGCTGGGCGATTTGCTTGATGTCATCATCGGAGACATGAACCGCCGCATTCGGAATCAGGCTCAGTGTAGCGTGAGCAACGGGTTCTTGGCTTGGGGTCGGAGGATTATTCCCACGGACCAGAATCGCATCCGCCTGAGAACGCCCTTTCGTTGTACGGATTTCGGAACCGATGGCATGGTGGGCATGCTTGAATGGCTGGGCCATGAGGTCGATACGCAATACCAGGCTCCCGAGTTTTCGCGGGTCAGCGTTCTCGTGGGTGACATCGCCGCGCCTCGAGGCGGCTGCCTCGCGGGGCGTTTCGGGCGGCGGGGACATCTTTCCCATACGTCGGGGCAGGACGTAGACCTTGGTTTTCTTCATGCCAAGGCGAAGCAAGCGTCGCCGGCGGCCTTTACCAAGAGCTTTGACGGCGATGAGAACTGGTGGTTCATCAAGAAAATCTTTCAGAACCCGTTTGCATGCGTGAAGATGATGCTGCTCGATCACCGTCATATTCGTCGACTCGCAAAAGCGGCAGGCAATGATCCGCTTTGGCCCATGCTACGACCCTACATCAAGCATGCCCGCCACCATCGAAACCACGTTCATGTGCGGCTGGGTGAATTTCCGGGAGCACCCGGTTGCGATGCAGGCCCCGAAACTATTTTGGAAGAAGAGGAAGGCGATCCAGGTGACGCGGACCTTGAGCCCACGCCCGGGGTGGGGCTGCCGTTGGTTGAAAACACGGTGATCAACACGGATCGTTCGCCCGCGACGTTGGCTCGCCCGATTTTTCATTTTGCGACGCCCCTTCGAACTGCCGTCGGCCCGAGAGCATATTGATCTATTTTTCGAGCCGGAGATAATGAAGGCATCCATGGGTATCGTTCCATCGTCGGCTCCGTCCCCGGTTCTCTTTTCGGCGAAGACCCGCGCTCATTCGCTCAAGCGTCTGCAGGAGGAGACCTTCGATCTCCTGGTCATCGGCGGAGGCATCACCGGAGCCGCCGTCGCGCGAGACGCCGCGATGCGGGGCTTGAAAGTCGCGCTCGTCGAGAAAAGCGACTTCGCCTTCGGGACCTCTTCTCGGAGCAGCAAGCTGATTCACGGGGGGTTGCGGTATCTGGAGAAGTTCGAATTCAGCCTCGTGTTCGAAGCGCTGAGAGAGCGAACGCTTCTCTTGAAGACGGTGCCGACGCTCGTGCGGCCTTTGCCGTTCTATTTTCCGGTCTATCGCAAGGATCGCCCCGGCAAGTTCATTCTCGGGTTAGGGATGTGGTTCTACGACATGCTGGCCCTTTTTCGCACCCCGGGCTTTCATCGCTCCCTTTCGAAACGCAGCATGCTCAGGGAAATCCCTGCGCTGCGCGCGGAGGGTCTGAAGGGTGGCTATCGATATTTCGACGCGTCCATGTGGGATGACGTGCTCGCGATTGAGATCGCCCGCTCGGCCCAGGGCGAAGGCTCCGCGATCGTGAATTATGTGGAGGCGCTCGAGCCAGTGTGGAGCGGCGGGACGCCTGAGAAGGGAGCGATTTCCGGTTTTCGAGTCAAGGATCGCGAGCCGGAAGCGCTCGGTGGGAGTCCGGCCACCGACTTTGTCGTCAAGGCGAAGCGGACGGTCGTGTGTCTGGGGCCGTACACGGATTTACTCGGCCCGAAGCTTTCGAAGGGTTGGAAGCCAAGGCTGAGCCCGAGTAAAGGCGTCCATCTGGTTTTTGACCTCGGGCGGATTTCCGTGCCTGGCGCGGTGGTGATGACTCACCCGGAGGATGGGAGAATCGCGTTCGTGATTCCGCGTCCTGATTACGGAACCGGGGTCGTGATCGTCGGGACGACTGATGGATCGACCGGCGATGATCCGGACCGAGCGGAGATCTCGAGCGCGGACGTGAGCTACCTTCTCGATCTGTTGAATCGTTTTTTCCCGACGCTGGGGCTCAAAACCTCGGATATCCTCAGCGGTTATGTAGGTGTGCGTCCGTTGGTGGCGTCGTCCTCAGGCATTGGGGCGGACTCAGCAGCTCTCCAGAAGGTGAGCCGGGAACATCATATCGAGGAAGGGCCCGGAGGCGTCGTCTGGGTAGCGGGCGGGAAGTACACCACTCATCGTACGATGGCGGCTGAGGTCGTTGATACGGTACTGAAGCGCTGGACGCTGCGGCATCAGGAAGGGCTCGCGCCCGAGGGGCCTGGGCTGCTGAAAGAAGCACTGACTCGGAAGCCCCCATCCGGGGGTCTCAGTGGAGTAGAAATTTTGGAGGCGAAGATCGCCGCACTTCGGGACGGAGTGAGGGTCCATCCTCGGCTTTGGGAGCGCTACGGAGCCGCCGCGCCGGAAATTGTCGCTTTGAATACCGCTCATCCGTCGATCAGCGGTATCAGTGACCCTCCGGGGTTTCCTTTCCTTGAAGCGCAGCTTCGGTTTTTGATGCGGTACGGGATGGTGATGCATCTCTCCGACTTTTACTTTCGTCGAACGGGTCTCTTTCTTTCGCGGGCCGACCATGGCTTGCCGTGGCTCGATGCACTTTCTAAAATTTGGGCAACTGAGCGCGGCCTGGGTGGCGAAGCCGCAGGCCGTGAACGCACTCGAACCGAGGGGCAGATCGTGGAGCGCGTGGCTGCGGTGCCGGGCTCCAAATTTTAAGTGAGTTACAAACTCAGAACAAATGAACCTTCATCCCTTCCTTTTGCAGGAAGGTCCGAATCGTCTTGGAGTCGAGCGGTTCGAGGCGCCAGAGCAATTCGTAAAGAAGCTTCTGCGTTTTCTCGCCCTCGGGTGTGCCCATTTTCGAGGTGATCTTCTTTACGTCCTGCGTGATCACGATGAGGTTGTCGACCAGCTTGGCCAAGTCAGTCTTGAAAACCGCGCTCTTGTCGACCCAGGCGAGCGTCTTGTTGAGACTGCCGCTCAGTTTATAGATGAGGTCGAGCGAGCGAGCTAAGTCGCCCTTGTTCTCTTCGATGATGTCGGCGATCTTCCCGGCCAGGTCGAAACTCTGCGAAAGCAGTTGATCGATGCGAGGAGGGTCGACACCCGCCACGGTGGCGCCGGCTTGCAGACGTGGCGCACCGAAGGTTCCGGGCGTGATCTCGATGTATCTTTCTCCGATAATACCCGCCAGGTTGATGTAGAACCGACTGTTTTCGCGCAGGCCCAGGGCGGCGTCTTTGCGCACGGACACCTTCATCCGGAGCGGAAGCACGGCCTTGCTGTCGGGATCAGCCGCGGAAACCGAAGCTTCGCCTTCGGCGCTGCCTGGCTCCTTAATTCCTACTTTTGAAGCGGCCGTGGAGACGAAGAACTCGATGCGTTCGACCTTGCCGACTTTGATGCCTGAAACTCGAACGGGTGAACCGACCTCGATGCCGCCGGCAAAGTTGTAAGTGACGTAAAAGGTCTGAGATTGTTGAAAGGGATTCTCGACTCCGATTGCCCAAGCGAACACAAGAGCGAGAATACCGGTGCCGAGGACGAGCCCCCCAACCTTGGCTTCATTCGTAAGTTTCATGCTGCTTTATTCTGTAGCACGTCACGGGCTTGGACTTCCACCACCTCGGTTGCCTGGTTCAGATCGTTTTCGTTAAATTTGTTTCTAAACCACTTCATGATGGTGGCAAGTACCTCGGGGTTGAAGAATTCAGGGAAGGTACGGACCTTCTCCATCTTTTCGATTTCGTCGAAGGCCTCCCGCAACGTTCGGGGCTGGCCGTCCCAAAGGCCCGTAGAGAACTTGGAAAGCATGTCGGCGAGGGCCAGGATCTGGGCGATGTCATCGACCTTGAAGCCCTTCAGATTCTGAGGGTAGCCGCTACCGTCGAACTTTTCATGATGCTGGCCCACGATGGTGAAGACGCGTGGGTTGGTCTTTGGATGGAAATCTTTGATCAGCTCGTTGGAGTACTGCACGTGCAGGCGGTAGGGGTTGTCCTGCGGAGGCGAGAAGCCCTTGCTGATCAGGGGAATGCACTGGACGGGAACCTGGGTGAGGCCGACATCGTGAATGAGGGCCGCAAAGGCGAGATCGGCCACGAGGGCCTTGTCGATCCGGCCAAACGCCATGGATAGGACGACCGCGTAGGTCGCCGTCGTGATGCCGTGTTGGAGGTGTGCGTCCCCCTCTGCGGCACCCCAGATTTCGGCCGCGACGCTTTCGAGGTGTTCGGCCGTTGATTCGAGGATGTCCTGCACCATCTGCTTCATCTTCTTGTCTCGTGCGCCCTGTTCCTTGGCATTTTTCGCGGTCGTCGCCTCGGCTAAGGCATTCTGGGCGGCTTTTGCGACGACGACCTGCTTCTGGTCTTTTGTGAGCTCCTTGGAATCCATGACGGCCGTGATGAAGGCTCCCTCGTGGGTTTGCTTCGCCGCGACCGGGGGCGGAGGAAGAGGCGCGGTCGGTACTACCGCCGGTTCGACTGGAGCCGCGTGGTAGGCGCGAAAGGCGGCTACATCGCTTTTGTGGATCCAGATCTGTTTGAGGTGGCGGTTGCGGTATTTATTGAGAACCTCGGCGCTCGGTGACTCGCCATTCCGGAGGAAGACGATGACGTGCGCGTTGGCTTGAAAATAGAGATGAACATCGAAGGTGAGGACCTTGCCGGCCTTGATCGTATCGAAGGACGCTTCGAAGTAGTCCGAAATACTCTTCGATCGGATCATGGGTCAGCCGCCCCCCGCCGCCCGCCGACTCTTATAGCGCTCAAGAGTCGTGGCAATAGAGCGAATCCAGTTCTTTTCCATTTCAGTGAGGACCGAAATTCGTTTTTGAAGCACGGCCAAACGCGGTCCTTTGAGGTCGGCGGGATCAGCACCCTGGACCGCGCTCTCGAGTCGGCGTAGCTCGTCCTCCGCTTCGGCAAACCGAAACTGAAACGTCTCGAGCAGCGCTTCGGTGTCGGGTGGGGGAAGTGGGGCCGCCGAACCGACGCCTCCGGCGCGCAGTTCCTTGATGATTTCATCCCGTTCGCGAATGTTTTGCGTCATCTCCCGGAGCTTCAACGCGGCGTCGTTGAGGGCCTTGCTGGAGCGCTCGTCCGGTCCTGTGGGACGCACGGCAACCGGAGCGGCACCTCCAAGGGGAAAGGGTTTGGCGAGAGGGTCATTCGTGGGGATGCTTTGAGCCGGGTCGATCCAAAGTGTCCGCACGGCTTGCGGGTGTTGGACCGATGGCGCGGATTGAAACAGGGCGCAGGTAATCTCGACGGCGTTGTTTTCGGGCGCCCAGTGGACGCGCAAGAGGTCGGAATACCGGATCAGGAGCTGGGGCAGCGCAGTAGGTTCGGATGCCTGAGGCCAAAATCGTCGCAGGATCTCGGCCTGGCCGAGGTTCTGGCCGGAGAAGCAGAGACGGAAGACCCAGGCGCGAGGATCGATTCCCGTTTGAAAGAAGGCCTTGGGGATTTTAGGTGGAAGATTGAAGTCGGACTTTCCGCTGCCCTCGTCGAAGATCATGCTCCACAGGGAAGAGAGAAGAATACGCGCCGTGGGCAGGCGTTTGACCCATTCTGGTGACTCTCGAACCTCCGGAAGAATCGCGAGCCCGTCGATCCTGGGCCCCAACAGGGTACCGTTCAGCCAGGTCTCTGCATAGCTTGAAGGGGGCGAGGAAAGGAGCCCGTTGATCCCTGATTTTGAAGACTCGACCCCGGCTGCGCGTACGACCCTGGCCCACTCTTGAGGATCGAGCTGGGACAGATCGAGCAGAACGACCCGGGGAATGCTCCTCGAGGCGGGAAGATCCTTCCACGCTGTTTTCTCGGCGAGGTAACCCGCCACGGTCGGACCATGGTTACGCGTGAGACCCAGGTACCCCTCGAGCTTGTTCCACAAGAAATATTTATGCCAGGGCACGAGAACGAGTTGGAGAGGTTGCTTGTCCGGGTTGCCTCGGGCTTGGGCTAGGCGTGCGATCACTCGCTCTTCAGTCATCTCGCCCGACAAGACTTCGACGGCGCAGTTGCTGCCTCGTAAGATGCTAACGCCGCGCGCCAGCCCGTGCATTTTATCTCGGGTGAGGCGTTCGTCAGTAATGAGCAAGATACCGAGGGGCTTATGCGCCAAGGGGTTACACTCCTTCGAGCACTTATCGGCAAAGATCACGACAACCTTTCGAATCCTCGCTATGATCGAGTCATGACGGGGACAGGGAAGCGTCAAACGTCGGTCAGTCTGCGCCGCAGGCTATTGAGCTGGGTAGGGGCACTTGTGCTGCTTTCTCTCTTGGGTTCTGCCTTGAGCGTCTACCGCATTTCCGAGGTGAGTCAGAATCTCGATCGGATCAATCGTGTTTCGGTCCCGCTTGGGCGTCTGCTCGTGCAGCTGCAGTCGGACGTCGAGGGCTATCGGCGTGAGGTTGAGCGGCGGGTGGTGATCGCGATGGGGGCGGGTCGCCCTCCGGTTGCTGTCCCTCAGTGGATTGAGGATGTGATCGCCAATGAGTTGGTGCGGGTGCGTGATTTACTGACGCGCGATGAGGATCTTCGCCGCGAGGGTTCCTCCGCGCGATGGTTGAAGTGGGAAGAGGAGATCGCTTCGCAGTTCGGTGCTCTCCGGGAAAAAGTACGCGTGGCCGCGGCTCAAGTCGCGGTCGATGGTCCCGCGCTTCTGGCATCGCTCGATAATTGGACGCGGCAAGTTCAATGGGGCGCGGCTGAGCATGATCGGATTGTCCGCGGGCGATTTTCTCGCGCGGAGAATCAGGTGGCCCAACTCAGAACGGGGCTCGAAATCATCCTCGTGGCGGTCGTGGCCCTTTCGCTTTTGATTCTCTGGCTCGGGGAAAGGGCGCTTCGTCCGCTCTCTCAGCTTTCGGCGTTGGTGCGCCTGATTTCGGATCGTGGCGTTCGTCGCGAGGATAAGGAGAGTCTCCCCCGGCTGGCGGCCGGTCGAACCGATGAGATTGGCATCTTGGCTCGGGACTTTCACCAAATGGCCACTGTGTTGCTGGAGCGCGAGAAAGAGGTTGAGCAGCAGAGCTCACGCCTCGAAGAACAGAATCGACTCCTGCGAGACGCGGGCGAGTTGAATTGGAATATTTTGGCGAGCATTAAGTCCGCGCTGGTCGTTACGGACGCCCAGGGCGTGATCACCCAGTGCAACCCCGCGGCGGCGACCTGGATGGGTCGGCCCGCGGAGGAGTGCATTGGGGTCGCGGCCGCCGAGTTGCCCGCTCTTCAGGCGTTCGCTTCTCTTTCGGAGCTCGAGCTTCCCGGCAAGCTTGAGCCAACGCGGAGGGGAGACCGGGTCTTTGGAGGGCGAGTCCAACGACTGCGCTCGGGCGGGCGAATCGTCATGATTGATGATTTGACGGACGAGCTCGCCATACAAGATCGATTGCGAGAAGCGGAGAATCTGGCGGCCGTCGGGCGGATGTCGGCGCAGGTGGCGCATGAGGTTCGGAATCCGTTGCATTCGATCGGTCTGGAGGCCGAGCTGGCGCTGGATTCGATCGGCAAACAGGGCGATCCCTCGGTGAAGTCGTCCCTGTTCTCGATTCTGCAATCGGTTGATCGGCTCGAGACGATCACAGAAAATTATTTGCGGCTGTCGAAACTTTCGTCAGGTCGGCGCGCCGCCGCGGAGCTCTCCCAGGTACTGGAGAGTGTTTTGGCGATGTACGCTCCGGTGTGCGAGTCGCAGGGGCTGGAGGTCGATTGGCGGCAGGTGGGTCTAGCGGCTCCCTTCGTCGAGGCAGATCGACCGATTCTGGATCAATGTTTGGGAAATTTGATGAGCAATGCTTTGCAGGCACTCTATGAGTTTCAGCAGTCAGACCGCGCGCCGTCTCAGTTCGTGCCGAGGATTCGTTGGTCCTACGGGGTGGCTGAGAGCGGTCGATCTTGGCTCAAGGTGGAAGACAACGGGCCCGGGATTCATGCGGATGTTCGGGATCGATTGTTCCAGCCCTTTGTGACTGGACGCGCTCAAGGGACAGGATTGGGTTTGAGCTTCGTGAAAAAGGTCGTGGAGGATCACGGCGGGCAGATCACCGCGATCGCAAACGGCTCAGATCCCCTTTATCCGGGTGCCTGTTTCGAAATCACATTTCCTTTCTTTGAGTCGGTTCCAGTGCGCTCGTCCAACGAGGTGGCTCTATGAGTATTCGGCTTCTGGTCGTGGACGACGATCCGCAGTCCCTGGATTCCACTCGCCGCATTCTTGAGCATGCGGGTTACTCGGTGGAGACCGCGGCCGACGGACAGACGGCGCTTGAAAAAGTGCGCTCGGCCTATCCGCCTCAGGTGGTAGTCTCGGACCTTCGAATGCCTCGCATGGGCGGGATGGAATTTCTCCGGGCCCTGAGTCTTTGCGGGGAGAAAATTCCGGTGATTTTAATGACCGCTTTCGGGCGTGTCGAGGATGCGGTCTGGGCGATGAAACTGGGTGCGGTGGATTTTCTGACCAAGCCGTTTCGCAGGCAGGCTCTTCTTGACTCGATTCGAGCGGCGGTGCTCCGCGCCCAGGTTCAGCCCTCGGGATCTGCTGGGATCGTGTCGGACGATTTGATTGGGGCGAGCGGAGCGATGCGCCGCCTTCGTGAAGAGATCGAGCAAGTGGCGAGAACGGATGCGACGGTGTTGGTGACCGGCGAGAGCGGGTCCGGAAAAGAGCGAGTCGCGAGATTGCTTCACGAGCGCGGCCCACGGGCGCGGGGCCCTTGGGTGGCGATTAACTGCGCGGCTTTGCCGGAGGCACTTCTTGAATCGGAGCTGTTTGGGCACGAGAAAGGCGCCTTTTCCGGAGCGACGCAGCTCAAGTATGGTCTGTTCGAGGCTGCGCAGGAGGGCACGATCTTTCTCGACGAAATCGGAGACATGCCGTTGAACCTGCAGGTGAAGCTGTTGCGCGCGCTGCAAGAGGGAGAGATTCGGCGAGTCGGCTCAACCCAGACTCGGCGTTTCAATGCGCGGATCATCGCGGCCACTCATCAGCCGCTCGAGGCGCGGGTGCAGGCCGGATTGTTTCGGCAGGATTTGCTTTTTCGTCTCGAGGTGATCCGGTTGATGGTTCCGGGCCTGCGTGATCGAAAGGAAGATATCCCGGCCTTGGCGGAGCACTTTCTGCGCGTGGCCAGCGAGCGGCATCAAAAATCCGTGGTGGGTTTCATGCCGGAAACGATGGCTGCGTTGTTGGCGCATGACTGGCCCGGCAATGTGCGCGAGCTTTCGAACGCGGTCGAGCGCGCGGTGGTTTTCGCGCAAGATGAGCGAATTCAGGGGGCGGATTTACCCTCCCATATCGCGGGCCGAGCGGGCGCGGAGGGAATGACTCCCTCTCCTCATGGCGTGATTGAAGTTCGGCTCGGGACGCCGCTTCGCGAGGTCGAGGACCTTCTGATTCGTCGAACGTTGGAGGCAACAGACGGGGACAAGAGCATGACCGCTCGCCTTCTGGGCATCAATGAACGAACGATCTATCGTCGAACGGCTGAGGGGTCAGGCTCCAAAAGTTAAGCAATTGTTAACCCTCTTAACTTTTGGAGCCTGACCCCTCAGTTTGCGTGATTCATCCAAAGCTGCTAAAGTTTATATATATTAACAAAGTTCATAAAACAGAACTTTGGAGGGCTTATGGATCGCACACTGACCGACTCGCGTTTTCAGCAGATCTCGGATCTCACGAAGCTAGGGATCGCCGCCTTGGGAATTCTTTCGGGCCTGACCGGTTGCGAAATCTCCGAAGAGGCGCAGCAGGACCTGCTAGCCGCATTGAGCCGTCCGCCTTCAGGTGATTACAGCGGCGTTCCCGGAGGAGGCCCGACCCCGCAATGCTTCGGTGAGCGTTATATGCAGGCGGACGCAGCAGTGACTCGCAAGCTCGACCTCTTGTTCGTCATCGATACATCCGGCTCATTGAGCGACGAGCGCTCAGCCGTGTCAGCGGGAATCGATGCTTTTGTCGGTCAGCTCCCGGCGGATGTCGACTTTCGAATCAGCGTGATGCTCGCGCACGGAGACACTTCCGCTTACCACGGCCGACTTTATAGTGCGTCAGGGCGTCCGAAAGTGCTCGATTCCCAGGCAAGGACTCTGACTCAGATTCGTTCCGACCTGCGCGCCAACTTGACCCAGATCCGTACCGATGCAGGAACTGACGGCGGCGAGGCGATGCTCTATTCCCTCACCCAGGGTTTGCAGGGGCAACTCCTGGCTGACTCTCAGGCCCTTGGTTTCTTTCGGGCAGACGCTGCGCTCGCGGTGGTGCTCCTTTCGGACGAGCAGGATATCTGTGCGGAGTTTCCGGAGGGTGTGACTCCCGTCCCTGATGCGCAGAATAGCGAGGTTCCTGCCAAGGCACGAATATGCGCGGGCATTACGCCTGAGTCGGTGCATGCGCTCGTCAAGAAAGTGAAGAATGGGATGCCCTACCTCTTCTCCAGTATCATCTACTCGAATCCGGAAACCTATGTTGCCAGCGGCGAGAATGAGATCGGCTACGGTTTGCTTGAACTGACCCGGAACACGGGCGGCGTACTGATTGATATCGCAAGCGGCGAATACAGTCAGGGCCTCTCCGAGGCCGGTCGCCTGGCAACGGTCAAGCTCGACTTGCTTGCGGATTTCACGCTTGCTCGCAGAGAGATCGACCCTGCATCGCTTCGGGTGTGGGTCGATGGTCTGGTTGCGGGATTCGCCTACTCGGCGAATACGAACGAAGTGCACGTCAATGATCCGGGGATAGCCCGGTCCGTCGTCGACATCCATTACTGCTTGCAACCGCAGTCCGTTCCACCTACGCAGCCGGCGCCATGCATTGGCTTGGGCTGTGGCGGCGGCGCGCTTGGAATCTAAAGCGAGCGAAGCATGTTTCGCCGAGGAGTGACCCATGAGCCCGAGAGTTCTTATCTATTGCCTGCCGTCTCTCCTTGTTTCGGCCTGCACGGAGCAACTTCCGGGTTCTTTCCGGCTGGCGCAGCAGGAGCAGATTTTCTCGACGACGCAGGATGTGAATACCAAGATTGACCTCCTGTGGGTGGTCGACAACTCGGCCAGCATGGACGTCACGCAGGGCAAGCTGCGGGCCGGGTTCTCCAGCTTTGCGACCAAGTACATGAAGCCGACTTGGGATATTCGTGTCGCCGTCATCACCACGGACGTGTATATGGCGCATCCGGCCTTCAATGCCTATCGGGCCACCGTGATCTCGGGATCAGTCGGCTACGCGTCTCCTCATATCGTGAGTCGGCTCGCGACCTGGGTGAATCCCTCCTGGAGCTCCTCGCTGGTCAACACTTCGACCGGCGTCTTCACGGCCGGCGTAAAGTTCGGAGAGCTGATCCCTTCCTGGGGGCCGAGCTTTGCCCTTCTCTTGCCCGGTATTCATGACGGTCCTATTGCGGCACTTTGTTCGGAGATCATGCCTTACTTTCTGGACGGTCCCACTCAGTGCGCGGTTCGAGACGATCAAACCCGTGCCACGGGAACTTCGAAGTGCCTCAGTCCCGGCGTCGGAGAAAGTGCGATTTCAGAATGCGTCAATACCGTTGAGAACGATACGGTACACTCCGGGAAGGCCATCCTGGAGACCATGCCGCCGACGGGTGTAGCAGGCGACGCGGCTTGGACGCAGGCCCTGATTAGAGACTTTATGATCGATGTGACAACGGGAAGCGCCGGGCAGGGGAGTGAGCGCGGCCTCGGTTCCGTGCTGCAGCTTTTGCGGGATAACGAGTCGAGCGCGACGGCTTTTTTTCGGCCGGGTTCTTTGCGCGGACTGATCTTCGTCTCCGATGAAGAAGATCAGACGTTGAGCATTCCTGCTGCGCCCGGCGCTGGCTTCACTCCACAGACGGGTTACGGCTGCGATCAGGTTTCGATCGCGGCGTTGAACCCGACTCAGTCGGCGCTGACTGCTCCAGGCGGTCTTTGCTGCGGTGACGGGTCTTGCCGCTATGGCGGCGAGGGGACTTCGTGTCCGCTCAAGACAGTCGACGGTTACGGATATCGAGTTTCGATTTGTCCGCGGGCGGATCAGCTGGTCGCCGTTGCTGACGTGAGGGCCGAGCTCGGCGCTTTTTTCGCTGCCCTCGACGGCGTTGATGAGCCGAGCTACTTCGTTGCTTCGATTGTTCCGACGACGGCCCAGGCGATTCAAGATTTGCAGACCCTGCGCGACGCGGATGACGTGACCATTGCCGGGCGGCGGACTCATGCCGTGGATCGCGGTGACCGCTACATTGAGCTTGGAAATTTGGTGGGGAATGGTTCGCTTGCGCTCGACATTTCCGTGAACGACTATTCACCGATTTTAGATGCCATCGGGCGGTCGATTCTGGCTCGGAAGGCGAGCTTTAAGTTGGCACGAAAACCGACCGGAACCGAGGACATGATCATCAAGGTGCTTCACTTGGATGGCAGCGAGACGATCGTGCCGAGCAGTATCGTGGTCGTGAACGGGAGTACGATCCAGATCATGGATCTCGATTTTGTTCTTGGCTTGGCCTCGACCGATCGGATCTCGATCAACTATCAGCCTAAATCCTTGCTGGATCGGTAGGGGGATTTTTTCCGGAGTCAGCGCGTTCCGATTCCGTAATAGCCGTCGATGAATTTGTACCCGTCCGTCTCGGGAACTCGGTACATCGTATATCCGGTCCCGAAGATATGAGGAACGATCGTGATCGTGGACTTAAGGAAGCCATGGAAGCGAATGCCGGAGCTGAGGGGTTCCGGCGTGCGCCAGTCGCGGACCGCGCCCCCGGGATTATTGATCGCGAGCAGCGGCCGGTGATCTCTGACGAGGTAACCTTGAAGAGCGACGACGTGCCCTCCTTTACGGGAGAAGGTGATGATCTTTTGACCGAGGATCCGTTTCACTTTTTTCACGTAGTGGCCATAGGCGATGCTTTGGGCGTAACCGTCTCGAATATATTTCATGAAGTCACTGGTCGAGGCGCGGGGCCATGCGATCTCCCCCATGCTCTTCCCCGCGTCGTGCCCACGAACGCTGAGCCCCCGAGCGATCTCACCGAAGGCGAGCGCCGCTGGGATGTGGAGAGTGCCCTCCTTGGGAGATGTGAGAAATTTTCGAGAGAGGGCTCGCACGCGACCGGTCCAATCTTCGGGGAGGTACTCGCGAGCGGCCCAGCCCGCGACGACGAGTTCAGGGTCGCCATGGTTGATCACGGCGTCGACCGACATGACGCCTGAGGTGGGCGCGCACAGCATGCTTCGCTCTCCGCCGTTGGGGAGCCAATCGTCATGCTCGGGATCGATGGCCTCGTCGTCCTGATTGAGCAGCGGCATGCGAGTGAAGGCACAACCCAGCGTCGGCTCCCCGCAGTCCGGACCGCCCGCGAGCGCCTGGACGGAAAAGGAGGCGGTAAAAGTCGCGATTAGAACATAATTTATATTTAGTGATAATTTCATCATGCATCCCCTTCCATCCGATCGGGTTTCCTGTGAAAATCATGTAGCGGAGCGTGGACATTGTCGAGAATGCGTCAGTTCATTGCCGGAGTGATTTTTGCGGGGATCGCGGCCATTTATGGTTACTGGAGTCGTCCGCTTGAGCCGCTTCATGAGCCGGTGGAGGTTCTGCGCGGGATCGCTTCTCAGACGACGGTGGCCCGGGTACCGACCGCTGGGAAGAAGCTTGATGCGCCGGGTGGGCGCGTTCTTCGCACGCCCGTGGAGGGCGTCGAGTTTTGGCGGGCTGCGATCGCATCAGGGGTTACGGCCGGGTCGGCTGCGGATATGCTCTATTACGAACGGTTGATTCTGGAGCAGGCGGCACGCGAGCCGAAGGGTTCTTTGGCGGGGTTGCGAGAGGTTTTTGACACGCTCTCTGGCGAAGCGCATGCGGCCGAACGAGCCGCAATCCTGATGTTCGCGATGCAGATCGAGAACGGGCCTTTGGCTTTCCGAGATTTGGCTCTGCGGGAGATGGCTGACTCAGTTTCGGCCGTGAATGACGACGCGCCGGTCGACGAGAAGCTCACCACTCGCGAGGCCGAAGCGGCGCCGTTGGCCGCTCATGCGCTGTTTTTGGCGGGATGTGACTCGGTTCGTGAGGCCGTCGAGGGGACGGTAGAGGCGTTGAAGCATCAACCCTCCGGGTTTGTGCGCGGGGGGATTTTTCAGCAGCTTCGCGAGCTGAAGCCGGAGGCTTGGAATCCCCTGGGGCAGGCGCTCGTCGATCATGGCTATCGCGAGCTCGTCGCCACCTGGAGAGGAATGTCCGGATGATTCGCTTTGGGGTGATTCTGGCGCTGATTTCAGGCGTGGCCTTTTGGCTGGGGCGGAATTGGGGAGAAGCGCAGGTTGCGCGGACACCGGCTTTGTCGCAGGACCATGCGCCTTCGGAGACAGAGAAAGTGACTTCGTGGATTCAGTCTCCTCCCGCTCCGGGATCGGAGGTGGACCGCGACCGCAGGGCTTTTCTTGTAAACCTCGGTCGAGATCCGGAGCGAGGTCTTGAGACGGTGAAAAACATGGCTGGAGAGTTCTTAGCTCAAGGCCGCGAGAGCGAGGCGCGGCACGTGCTGCAGTGGGTTCGGCACACGCGGGAGGCGCCAGACTCTTATCGATATTTGGCTGAGCAAGCCCGCCGCGCGATGGCGCGAGACGCGGCTGGCGTCGAGGCCGGGATTTTGACGGCGATGAGTTTAGTCGAGCTACTCGACGACCTTGGCTATCGAGCGGAAGATCGCCGCCAGCTGCTGGTAGACCTGGTCAGTCGCGCGAAAAACGCGGAAGATCGCCGACTCCTTGCGTTGCGTTTGGGGCGGGCAGTGGCATCCGAATAGTTACCCATGTATTGTAGAAGAAATTGTTCACAGGAGGTGAGCCTGATGACGCGACTTCTTCTCTTGTCGGTTTTCTTTGGTCTGTCCTGCGCGGCGTTCGCGAGTGACCCGCGCGACGAAGGTCAGCGTCTGATCGAGTATGCGTCCGGGAAGAGGGCTTGGGTTTCGCAGGATGAGATGCAGCTCCTGTCGGAAGAGGCTCACCAAGTGGGCTCTTGCGGCGGCTTCTTCGATGTCACGTTGTGGCCGGAGGCTCGCGCGGAGGTGCAAAAGGTCTGGACGACGTTGGACGATCGCGTCCTGGAGCCCAGTCATCCTGACGAGGTGGCGCGGCTCTTTTCTCTTCTATCTCGGACGAGATACGAGGCGACGATCACGAAAATGCAGAAGTACTGGAATCGGTACTACTCGACGGAGAACGCGGTCCAGGCGGCGCAGTGGATCGCCTCCCAGTTTCGCGAAGTGTCCGTCGGTCGGGATGACGTCACGGTTGAGCTGATCGCGCACGACGAATGGCCTCAGCCTTCGGTGATCGCCAGAATTCGAGGCACGGACACGGCGCTGGAGGAAGGCATCGTGGTCGGCGCCCACGAGGATTCGATCAATACGATGGTAGCGAAACCAGAGCGAGCGGCGGCGCGGGCCCCGGGCGCTGATGATAACGCCTCGGGAGTAGCCGCGGTTCTTGAAATTTTTAGGACGTTCATGGAGAGCGGTATTCGCCCGCGGCGGGATCTGTATTTCATGGCGTACGCCGCGGAGGAGGTCGGCCTTCTAGGCAGTCAGGCGATCGCGGCTGATTTTAAGCAGCGCCAGGTGAAAGTTGCCGCCGTGCTCAATCTGGACATGATTCTGTTTCGGGGCGCGACCGGGAAAATGGGGGTGACGACCTCGAATACGGATTCCGGGCTGAATCGATTTTCGGAGAAATTAATCGACCGGTACGTGGGCGCGCGCCGCGAGCGCAGGTCATGCGGTTACGCTTGCAGTGATCACGCGAGTTGGGACGTCAATGGATATCGAGCGGTGTTTCTTTTCGAAGCCGTCGGCGACATCAGTCCTTGGTGGCATCACCCGAACGATATGCTGAATGCGTCCCATGAGGTGGCATGGGGCATGAATTTCGTGAAGGCTGGCGCCGCTTTCATGGTTGAGCTCGGAATGATGAGCCCGTTTTAGAGCGGAACCGGGATGTTGGCGTAGGGATGTAGATCGATCAACGAGGGACGGAGCCAGGCAATCCCGACGATGCCGACGATGAATTTCGTATTTTTGTTCATCCAAAGGTAGTTGAAAGACTCGCTTCTGCTGTTGTTTTGGCCTTGGTCCCAGTAGAGCGTCCATCGCGCACCCTCTCGTACAATATCGAAATGAATCATGCCTCGAGAGCCGGTGATGCCATTGTACAAAAAGTCGAAGTCGATTTGACCGCCCCGCTGCCCGTCAAACCGGGGAGTCTTGAGAATGGCGACGTCGCGGTCGTCTTTCGTGAAATTCACCATTCCCGCGCGAACTTCGCAGAGGTTGTAGATTCGGGCGCGTGGGTTGTCAGATCGATGCGTCATGAGCCCGATGATGTCGCCTTGCCGATCCGTCAGCGCGAAGAACCGGATCAGCACCCCGGGCAAGGCGTTGCTTTCGACGACGGTCATCAGTGTTTGTTGAAAGGAGCCAGGCTGTGGGCGCTCGTTTCCACAGGCCGTTTGGATATTTTGAGCCGGGCCGTCGGCTTGGGCGAGGCCGGGACTGAGACCGGGAACACCAAGAACAAGTAGCGCGATTAAAGTAATGCAATTAGTCATAAGTGTGCGTTGCATTATGCGGAGGGGAGCCCAGAGTCAAATGGCGAGTCACCCGATCTAATGTTGACTAATATCATCAGAATTACCTCAACTTCCCGAGTGTTCTTTCCGTTAGAGAGGTGTGGTGGGAGCGGGAGGAGGTAGTTGATCGTGTCAATGTTCATTAAAATTAGAACCATCGGTGGATATTGGCTTGCCGTCTCCGTGTCTCTGTTGGTGGCTTATTCGGGGGCGGTTCCCTCATTTGCACATGCTGATCAGCGGAGTGTTTATCATGAGGTGCGATACGAGCTGAGTCGCGCGGGCGCTCGACCGAAACGGGGAAGGCTCGTGCTTCCCGAAGGCCGGGCGGCCACGGTCATTTTGAATAATAATACGCTGCTGCGCTTTCGCTCATTTTCGGCGGCAGAGGGAAAAATTCAGGTAGAAACTGAGATTTGGGACCGACGCGAGGGGAGCGACCGCGAGCTCGTTGCGAAACCTCTGCTGCTTCTGGAGCCTGGCAAATCGGGGGAGTTCGAGGAAACACGGCCAGGATACGCAAACTTTTTGCTAGAAGTGGTGGCGCGGTCGCGTTTGCAGGAAGCCGTCGTCGCTGTCCAAGAGGAAGTCGAGGAGGCGGGCTATGAGCGAGTCAGTACCTCGCTCTTTGCGCCGCGACGCCAATCCTGGGATGAATAGAGTCATCGTTGGTTTTCGACTTTATCCTCACGCCTTGATCCAGATGGAGCTGTCACCAAAGCTCAGGAATCGATAGCGCTCCCGGAGGGCTTCGTCGTAAGCGCGGCGCCAAAGGGGCGGGGAACTCCCCGCCTGGAGAGAGAAAGCCGCCACGAGAAGAAGCAGCGAGCTGCGGGGCTGATGAAAATTCGTGATGAGGCGGTCGACGTGAAGCGGGCCGAAGCCTGGCGCGATCATGAGGGAGGTCATTCCGACGAGCGCAGGCAGTCCATCGCTTCGCATCCGTTGCGCGATGGCACCGAAGAGTTCGGAGTCGAGGAGCGGTTGTTGCGCTCTTCCATCCCATTGACGAGCGAGGAAACCCTGGTCGACGAGCGCGCCGCCCTGACAGAGGCGCTGGCCCGCGATCGCGAGCGATTCGAGTGTTCGAAGCGAGGTGGTTCCGACGGCGACCACCCGAGCGCTGCCGCCCTTTTCTCGGGAACGGGTGGCCTCAGCCAGACCTTCGATCGCGGAGAGCGGGATCTCGATTCGCTCCGCGTGCATGTCGTGGTGGCGCGCATTTTCAACGTCAATCGGTTTGAAGGTGCCTGCGCCTACATGAAGGTGAACCTTCTCGATACGAACGTTTTGGGCGTTCAGGCGACTCAGTATCTGAGCAGAAAAATGCAGGCCGGCAGTTGGCGCGGCGACTGAACCCGGTCGTTCAGCATAGATGGTCTGATAGCGTGCGGGGTCGTCGTCGTTTTGTTCTCGCTTCAAATAGGGCGGAAGGGGGATTTTTCCGATTTCGTCGAGGAGAGCGGCGAGTGAAAGGGTTTTATCGAGCCACTGGAGCTGAACTCGGGCATGAGCACCCTCCTTGTGTAGAACCTGGATCGTGAGACTTTTTTCCGTTTGCAGACGGTCGCCCGCGGAAATCCGCTTCCCGCCGATCAGCGCCATCCATTCGGAGGGGTTTCTCGAGGCGAGCGCGATCGCGGGGTCGGCAGACGGCCCGGCCGGACTGAGCAGGAGAACCTCGACGGCGCCACCAGTGGCTTTCGTGCACGGAATGCGAGCCGCGATCACGCGGCTGGCGTTCATCCAGAGTAGGCTGTCCGGGGGGATCAGGTCGGGGAGTTTCGAGAAGTGGGTGTGCGTGATGGTCTCCGAGGGGATATCGATCGCGAGCAACCTACTCGCATCGCGCTCTTCAAGCGGATGGCGCGCGATGAGCGAGTCTGGAAGAGGGTAATCGTATTGTTGCATTTCAAGAGCGGCATCGATCATCCTGACATCCATTCTCAACTTAAGCGCTTGCGCGCAACCTTCTTACGGCTACAAACTGAGAGAAATGAAGAGGAGAATCTCAGACATGTCTACGAATTTACAGCGTCGTCAGTGGTTGAAGAAGGCTTTGCTCATGGTTGCCGCGTTGCCGTTTGCCGGTGGCATCATCAGTGCGTGCACCAAGGGAGGCGAAGCGCTTCCTGAAGGTCAGAGTGAAGTCAGTGAGAGCGATCCCACTGCACAGGCTTTGGGATACAAGGCAGATGCTTCGGCAGTTGATGTTACCAAGTTCCCCAAGAAGGCTGAAGCGGATGGGGCTACTCAGACCTGTGCGAATTGCGCTCAGTACACCGCAGCCAACGGGACCTGGGGAAAGTGCAATATCTTCCCTCAGGGAGTGGTGGCCGCGAAGGGCTGGTGCAATAGCTGGGTTCCTAAGGCTTAAGGCGCCGCGAGCGGAAGTTTGCGAAGGTTTTTCTTTTGACGCCGCGATTGCCCGAGCCCGGGATCGCGGCGTTTCTTATTTTCTCCAGGGTGGAATTCCGCCCCTCTTGTGCTAGTTGCGGTCCAGCTATGAATTTATCGTCGACCGATTCTGAATTCGAGACCTATCGCTTGCATCGACGATTTGATCGGATGGGCCGTCTCGTCGGCGATGATGCCATGAAGAAGCTCATGAGTTCTCATGTGATGGTGATCGGTTTGGGTGGAGTGGGTTCTTGGGCGGTCGAAGCTCTGATGCGAAGTGGAGTGGGCGAGGTCACGCTCGTCGATTTCGATGAGATCTGCATCACGAACACGAATCGCCAGCTGCACGCACTTACCGGCTTGGTTGGTCAGAACAAGGCAGACGTGCTCGCCGAGCGGATGAGGCGAATTAATCCGCTGGCAAAAGTGAACGCGGTCGTAAAGTTCTACGCTAAAAATACTGCGGAGGAGATCTTCGCGAGGCGTCCAGACTTCGTGATCGACGCGATCGATAACGTCACTGCGAAGTGCAACTTGATTGCGCGCTGTCGGGCCGAGGGGATTCCGATTGTGGTTTCGACCGGAAGCGCCGGGCGCATGGATCCCACTCAGTTGCGTGTGACGGATCTCGCCGAAACGGAGATCGATCCTTTGGCGAAGGCTGTGCGAAGAATTTTGCGCCAGGAGTATGGGTTTGCGGAGAAGGGGCCGTTCGGCGTGCAGGCCGTGTTTTCATTCGAGCCACCCACCCTGCCGTACGAGCTGGCGTATGATGACGGCAAGGGCTTTAAGTGTGTTTGTCCGCAAGGGGAGAACAACCTCAATACCTGCGATGCTAAGAACATCATTCTCGGTAACGCCTCTTTTGCGACCGGGGCGTTTGGGCTTGCCTGCGCCTCGCACGTGGTGCGTCAGTTGATCGCTGCCGAGATATAAGAACGTCTAAGATGTGACGCTCTGCAGTTACACAAAGGAAAGAGAACTATCCTTGACAGATTTCCCGGGCTCTCTACACTGGGTAGATCTTGCAGTATCCGTCACACCTTTCAGCCAAGTAAAAGGGTGTGCGGGCACCCGAGGTCTTGAGAGTCCTTTTTCTCAAGGTTTCGAGCGCCCGGTTTTTCAGTGTAATCGGGCGAAGTGATTTCTAAACACCTCATGCCTCATGAAGGAGGAGCCCCATGTTCCAAGCTGGAAGGCCTTTCGGCACGGATGCCGTGAAACAGTTTCTATCTCCGCTAGCGCTTGTCGTTTGCGCCGTATTTTCGTTCGCGTTCGCGGCTGAAGCGGCGAACCCGAAGGGGCGCCTGGCCGCCCATGTTCCGGGTGAGTTTCTGGTCAAGGTTCGCTCCGATGGAATGGGCATGATGAGCGTGAAGGCGGCCGAGGGCGTCGTCCGACAGGCGTTGAGTGCCAAGAGCTTGGGTTTAGCCATCGAATCGATCTCCCCCTTGCGTACTGACGCGCGGATTCAGAAGGTGAAGTTGACCCATGCCCAGTCGCTTGAAGCGGCGTTGAATCGCTTGAATGCAAACCCCCGGATTGAATACGCCGAGCCAAACTACATTTATCAGATCAGCTCCTATGAGCGCGCTTTCAACCTGCCAAACGACGAGATGGTGGGACAGCTTTGGGGGATGAAAAATACTGGGCAGGCCGATAAGAGCGGCCAAGTGGGGACGCCGGGCGCGGACATCAATGTTGCTCCGCTTTGGGAGATGGGCATCACCGGTGATCGTCGAATCACCGTCGCGATCATCGATACCGGGGTATCTTGGACGCACCCTGACCTGGTCGATAACTTGTATACGAATCCGGGAGAAATCGCTGGGAACGGAATCGATGATGACGGCAACGGCTACATCGACGACGTCCACGGCTGGAACTTCGAAGGAAAGTCGAACAATTCGACCGATGATCATGATCACGGCAGTCATTGCGCCGGGACCATCGGCGGTACCGGTAATAACGGAATCGGCGTCGCGGGGGTGAACTGGAAAGTTTCCCTGATGCCCTTGAAGTTCTTGAGCGCGAGCGGCAGCGGGAGTCTTGACGATGCAGTCGACGCCATCAACTACGCGACGATGATGCACGTCAATGTGATGAGCAACAGCTGGGGCGGCGGTGGTTTCTCGCAGACTATGCTGGATGCGATTACTCGCGCGAAGGACGCGGGGATCTTGTTCGTGGCGGCGGCTGGAAATGCGTCCTCGAACAATGATGCGACCCCGACTTATCCCTCGAATTACGTCGTCGATAACGTGCTCTCGGTGGGGGCGACGGATAATCGCGATACCTTGGCGAGTTTTTCTTGCTTCGGTAAGCGCACGGTTCATGTTGCTGCTCCGGGTAACTGGATTCTCAGCAGCGTGAAAAACGGTGGCTACGATCTGTTCCGAGGAACCTCGATGGCCACGCCTCATGTGGCGGGGATTGCAGCCCTGCTTCTTTCGGCGCACCCAGAGTGGGGTTTCGCCGAGTTGAAGGATCGTCTCATTCGTTCGAGCCCCAAGCTGGAGACTTTGAAGCGTAAGGTGAAGTCCGGTGGTCGTGTCGACGCGTATAATGCGATGATGGGGATCTTCCCTCCGACCAATGAACCGGATGAATCAGCCTGGCAGGATGTGGCGTTCGCGATCGAGACGGAGCATCCTTACAAGGAAGACAGCGATCTGACCTTCCCGATCGAGGTCGAAGGCGCGAAGTTTGTGCGCGTCGTTTTTGATCGAATCGATCTGGAGCAGGGGTACGACAAGGTGTGGCTTGAGAATTCCGCTGGTGATCGGATCGATGAGCTGAGTGGCCGATCTGACAACTATGTGTCTGAATATTTCGAAGGCGGCAGTGGACGGATCCGGTTCTCCTCTGACTCGTCGGTTAGTAGTTGGGGCTTCTCTATCACCCGCATTCAGGTGATTCGCTAAGCCTCCTTCCGCATCGTAAGATTTGTACGGAGTAGGGGCTCACCTCAGGGATCCTGGGTTGAGCCTCTGCCCATTTCTGGGTACCCTTTGTGGATGCGTACTTCCCTGATCGGTCTCTTGCTGTTTGTCTTTCTTGCCGGTGGCATCGGCTCCGCTTCCGCAAACTCGCCGGCCCTTGTTCCCAGTCCGACCCCTGTTCCCAGTCCGTCCCCCGTTCCGAGTCCGTCCGCAGCGCCCGAGAAGCTCAAACGCGAGGTCGCGCAGGGTTTGCAGAAATCATTTGATCGCGCCCAAGCGACCTATCTCCAGGCTCTGAAGCACCGGCAGAAGATGGAGTTCGATGAGCTCATTGCAAATCAGCGGCAACGACGCAAAGAGTGGGATCAGAGTGAGAAAGAGAAGCGCCACTTGTTCTTCAAGGAGAATCCTCGCGGTGAGGATCGCCGGGTCTTCATCAAGGATTTCATCGATCGCCGCAAGGCGTTCGCGCGGATTCTCAGTGACGAGAAATCGAGTCGCAAGCGCGACCATGCTGTTCGAAAGAAGGCGGTAGTTGCCGAGCTTTCAGAGAAGAGGAAAGCGTTCCTCAAAAAAATTGCCGTCTTGGATCAGCCCGAATCGAATCTCTGGCCGCAGGGATCGCCTTAAATCCGAGCGTAACTAAGACCGCAGGCGCTCAACCGAGATCACTCCGCGCTTGGCCTCGAGCGCCTGTGAGACTTTTTGCAGTTGCACGAGATCGGTTACCTCGACGTCGAAGAGCGCGATCGCCTTCTTGTCTTTCGTGGTGCGGATATTGGCCGATGCGATGTTCACGCCGCAGGCCGCGATGGTTTGTGACATGAGGGCCAAGAGTCCGGGCTCATCCAGCGAAAGAACCCGAATGCGGACATGCCGACGCATCGAGGCTTTGTCGGCCAGGTTCCATTCGACGTCGATTTTCCTTTCGACGTCGTTATCGATCGCCTTGCTGCAGGTTGCGGTATGAATGGTGACGCCCCGGCCCCGTGTGATGAAGCCGACGATCCCATCGCCCGGAAGCGGGTTGCAGCACCGACCGAAGCGGATCAGTACGTCTTCGAGATTGGCCACGCGAATCGCCGTGCGGGCTTCGGTTTTCTTCTTCGCCACGCCGAGCACACGCTTGAGAAAATTCGCGTCGCCTGCCTTCGCTGCCTCGAGTTTTCGTTCGAGGGCCTCTTTTGGAACGACCAACGGAATGACGTCATCGGGCTGGATTCGGCCATAACCGACCGCAACGAAGAATTCATCGGAGGTTCGGCAGTTGAAGTGAGTTTGGATTTTTTCCTGTTCGCCGCTTTTCAGGATTTTTGCCAGGGTGAGGCCATAAGGGCGAATGGCTTTTTCAACCATCTCATTGCCCAGCTCCCTGGCCCGATCCCGTTCCTGTTGCTTGATGTAAGCGCGAATTTTCGCGCGGGCGCGCGAAGAGCGCGCAATCTTCAGCCAATCTTTCGAAGGAGTCTGCTGCGGAGAGGTCAGGACCTCGATCGTGTCCCCCGATTTCAACCGGTGCTTCAGAGGGACGATCCTCCCGTTCACCTTCGCGCCGACGCACCGGTTTCCCACGTCGGTATGAACCGCGTAAGCGAAGTCGAGCGGGGTCGCCCCGTGACTCAGCTCTTTGACCTCGCCCTGGGGCGTAAAGACAAAGACGTCTTCCGCAAAGAGGTCGATCTTTACGGTTTCTAGAAACTCATTCGGATCGCTGAGGTCCTTGTGCCATTGCAGGAGGCGGCTCACCCACTCGACGTTCTCGTGCGAGCGCGAGTCGAAGCGGCCTTCCTTGTACTTCCAGTGCGCGGCAATCCCCCTTTCGGCGACGGTGCCCATCTCGTGGGTTCGAATCTGTATTTCGATTCGTTCGCCATCGGGCGCGATCACCGTGGTGTGGAGCGCTTGGTAGCCGTTCGCTTTCGGCATGGCGATGTAGTCTTTGAAACGTCCCGGGATGGGCTTGTAACTTGCGTGAATCACGCCCAGTGCTTTGTAGCACTCCGTGATGTTTTCAACGCCAATACGGAAAGCGATCAGGTCGTGAATCTGATCGAAGTCGACGCTTCTGCGCTCCATTTTCTTGTAAATGGAGTAAAAATGTTTGGCGCGCCCGGAAATTTGGGCGGCGATTTCGTATTCCTTCAGTCGCTCCTCAAGACCGTTGATGAAATCTTCGATGGATTTTTCGCGCTCCTTCTTCTTCTTCGAGACGCTTTTCGCCAGGCGGTAATAAACGTCGGGGTGAAGGTAGTGAAGACAGTGGTCCTCAAGCTCGCACTTGATCCAGCTGATGCCCAGGCGGTTGGCGATAGGGGCGTAGATGTCGACGGTCTCTTGCGCGATGATCTGCTGCTTGGCAGGGGGCAGGTGCTCGAGCGTTCTCATGTTGTTGAGGCGATCGGCGAGTTTCACGAGGATGACTCGGATGTCCTTCGACATGGCGAGAATCATCTTCCGGAAGTTCTCGGCTTGTTTCTCTTCCGTTGTTTTGAACGTGATCTTGGAGAGTTTGGTTACGCCATCCACTAGCTCCGCCACGTCCGGGCCGAACTCGGTAGAGATCTGTTCGAGAGTGACTCCCGTATCTTCAACCGTATCGTGCAGCAGAGCGGTAATGATACTGGGTAGGTCGAGCCGTAGCTCCGCCAGGGTCTGAGCGACTTCCGTGGGATGAATGATGTAGGGCTCGCCACTCGAACGTTTTTGCCCCAAGTGCGCCTTGGCCGCAAAGGCCCAGGCGTGATCCACTAAGGCGAGGTTCGCATCGGGGTAGTAGGAGAGGATCGCGATTTTCAGCGTCTCCAGAGTAACGGGCGGGCGGTCAGACATGAAGAGCCTTGCGGACCTGTTCCGCCAGTTCGTGATAGGCTCGTTCGAGTTGGTCGTTCACTATGACATGGTCGAAAAGCGGCGCCGCGAGCATTTCCTCTTCGGCGTTTTTCATTCGCTTTTCGATCGTTTCAGCGTCATCCGTCCCTCGTGCCAGTAGGCGCTGACGAAGAACCTCGAGGGTGGGTGGGGCCACGAAAATAGACACTACTCGGTCTGGAAAGGCCTTCCGTAAGCTCGCTGCGCCCTGTACATCGATGTCGAGCAATACCCCGCGCCCCTGCGCGAGGTTGTCTCTGACGGTCGTCCTGAGAGTCCCATAGTAGTGATCGTGGACCTTCGCCCATTCGGCGAAGTCGCTCGCGGTGATTCGCTTTTCAAACTCCTCGCGCTGAAGAAAATAGTACTCCCGGCCATGAACCTCTTGTCCGCGCGGGGCGCGAGTCGTGGCGGAGATCGAGAGCGTGAGGTTTGGAAAATCTCGAAGCAGTCGTTGACAGAGGGTGGTTTTGCCGGCCCCCGAAGGAGCCGAAACAACGATCAAGCGGCTCATTCGATATTCATTACCTGTTCTCGGATTTGTTCGAGGCGGACCTTCATCGCCACTACCTCGTTGCTGATGCCCAGATCTTGGGATTTACTGCCGAGCGTGTTGATCTCCCGGTGCATTTCCTGAAGGAGGAACTCTAATTTTTTTCCCACCGCGCCGCCGGCTGCGAGTGTTTCTTGAAAATGCCCGATGTGTCCGAGAAGGCGGGTCAGTTCTTCCTCAACATCTCCGCGTTCGAGAATGAGCGCGAGTTCTTGGGCGACGCGGCTTTCGAGAAGTTCTTTGGCTGTCTTATCCGCGATCGGATAGGCGTCGAAGGCCCTTTGTACGCGAGAGATCAGCGCGCCTTTTTCGAGCGACTGAAGATCCTCGCGGCGAGCGCGAAGGCGGCCCACCGAGGCGGCGTTTTCATCGACAGCCTCATGAAGGACGCGCCAGAGATTGGCTCCCTCGTGGGTTCGCATCTCTTGGAGGCGATCAATGGCTTGATGGAGGGTCGACTCGAGATGGGGCCAGAGCTCCTGTGCTTCGCGAGCGGGCGTTTCGGAGGAAGATTTCCTTTGCAGTACATCGGGCAGCAGTGCGATGTCGATGGTGCGGATCGGGTCGTTGAGCCCCAGGATCAGTTGAATCTTTTTCAGGGACTCGAAATAATATGTTGCGAGGGTATAGTTGGCTTCGGGCGGGGTCTCGTCTCGAGGCGTGAGCGGCTCGAAATCCACTCTGAGATCCAGCGATCCCCGCGTCAGCCTCGCTTGCGCCAAAGCCCGAGCCTGCGGTTCAAGCGAGACAAACTCGCGCGGAAGGCGAATCTTCACATCCAAAAATCGATGGTTCAAGGTCTTCAGCTCAACTCGAAGGCGCCCGAGTGGACCTTCCGCTTCAAGAGAGCAGAAGCCGGTCATGGATCGGACTGGAGAGGGAGACTTCATGAAGACCCATTTTCTTCGGTGAGATTCTGCGCGGGGGCATGAGCCAATGCGAAGTTGCCGAGCTTGCGAAATTTCGCCAACCGGGCTCGCTGAAGTAGCTGGCCGGGGGGGAGCTTCGTGCGAGCCGAAGGTGATTTTGTTTTTTTCTTGGCCACGGTAGCGGCCACCTGGCTGGTGTTCTTGAGCCAGGCGAGCACCAGAGGGCTGAAATGTTCATTGAGGGCCTGTGAGAAATGGGTGAACATCGAGGGCCAATTTCGATGGGCGCCGCCTTTGGGTTCCGGAATAATGCCGTCGATGACTCCCATTTTAAGCAGCTCAGTCGGGCTCATTTTGAGTTTCTCGCTGGCCCGTTCGGCCAGGGAAGAGTCGCTCCAGAGAATCGA
This sequence comes from uncultured Bacteriovoracaceae bacterium, assembly GCA_964363305.1. Classification (GTDB taxonomy): domain Bacteria; phylum Bdellovibrionota; class UBA1018; order UBA1018; family UBA1018; genus CAYIHX01. The sequence continues at coordinate 33,410 of CAYIHX010000019.1, forward strand.
CGCGCAGCTTTCCGGAGAAATCACCGAGTAGACCGAAAATTCGGCCATTAATACGCAGTTGCCAATGCCAATCGCCAGCGCGCCGCCAGAACCGCCTTCGCCGATAACGACGGAGAGGGTCGGGACGGTCAGGCCAAACATCAGTTGAATGCTTTCGGCGATCGCGGCCGACTGTCCGCGCTCCTCAGCATCGATGCCTGGATAGGCGCCCGGCGTGTCGATCAGGGCGATCACCGGAAGGCGTGAGCGTTCGGCCAGCTGCATGAGGCGCATGGCCTTGCGGTATCCTTCGGGGCGAGCCATCCCAAAGTTCCGTTCCATTTTCTGTTTCGTGGTGCGACCCTTCTGTTGGCCTAAAATGAGGACAGGGATAGCCGGTACCCCCGGGCCAGGGCTCCAACTCGCGATCCCGCCGAGTAGGGCCTGATCATCCCCGAACGCGCGGTCACCGTGTAGCTCCATGAAATCAGGAAAGAGGGCGTCTACATAGTCGCGGGTGTGGGGCCGATTCGGATGGCGTGAGAGCTGAACTTTCTGCCAGGGCGTGAGCTTCGAGAAGGTCTCATCGACGAGAAGAAGGACCTTTTTCTCGAGAAGCGCTATTTCTTGGGCAAAGTCGACGCCTTCCTCTCTGGATAGCTCTCTCAGGTCCTGGAGACGGCGCTCAAGATTATGGATGGGTTTTTCAAAGTCGAGAAAAGCTTCCATGTCGCTAAGTTACCCGACCTCGAGCGTGGCGTAAACTTGCTATTGTTCGGATTGCCATCCGATAACGCGTCCCGCTTCAAAGTAGACGCTTCGGGCGCTACCGAGTCCGTTTTGGCTCGACAGACCGGTGTAGTAGATCCAGCGTTGGTTGCCATAGGTGGGGGATCCCGCGGTCTCGACCTCTCCTGGCTCCCCCCATACCTCACGAACGTCTGTCATGGACATGCCTTGCACCAGGTCGCGTCGAGCGAGGGCACTTCGAATGCTTTCTGAGGTGGCGGGATCACGGGCGACGGCGCGGGAGTAGTGAATTTCGTCTGAAACATCGCCATTCGAGGGGGGGAGGGTTGAGTACAGGTCTCTTCCGGTCACCTCCACGGAGGAACAGCCCGTTGCCAGTCCGAGGAGCGTAGTGGCAAGAAATGTCAGAGGTAACGAGCTTTTTGGTTGGGGCATAGGGCCTCCTTTCTTCTTTCTTCGCATCGGAAGCATTTCGCGCTGCCTCGAGAGGCATTTTTTTCCTACAATGGGAGGGTGTCGAAGAAAAAAAAGACCCAGCTTCCCCTGAAAATCCGTGCCCAGCTGCTGCTGGCAAGCCTCATGGAGGTTTTGTACTCCGCTCGTTCTGATGAAAAGGAGGAGCGCGTGATGGCGAAGGTCTTTCTCGTCTCGAGCGCAGTCGCCTTGTTCGTGGCGGTCGCGGGCGGAATGGCCGTCGCCTTGGTCCGCGGTTTCGGGGGAGGAGGGCGTCATGCTCCGCTGAATCCCGTGAAGACGCGCTTGGCCTTGTTGGCGGAAGAGGCGCTCAAAAAAAACAATACTTTCACGCTCGGAGCTTTCGAGGTTGAGCTGACGCCGGCGAAGCAGGATGGTACCCCTTTTTTGGCCGAATTCGAGTTGGTTGCGCAATGTCTGACCCAGGAGGCTTGCGATTTTCTCGAACGGCATCCGGATCTCGTGCGAAGCGAGATCAACGCCGTCCTTTTGCCGATGCCTCGCGAGGAGGCGCTGGGGCGAGAGGGAAAGGATAAGATCAAAAAGACGATTGTTCAGCGCTTGAACGCGATCATTCCGATCGGTCACCTTGAGGGGGTCTATTTCACCCAGTTTCGGGTGGAATGAAGTCGTAGTTCAGCAGGGGTTTGATTCGATGGCGCCGGATCATCTCAAAGACAGTGCTGCGGGCCACGCCCAGAAGACGCGCCGTTTCCGCCCGATTTCCGCAGGTGAGCCGGAGGGTCCGCACCAGCACGTTTCTCTCGATTTCGTGGAGTGTGAGGATAGGGGTGGGGTCGCTGGGTCGGCCTACCATCGCATGCTGGGTAGAATCCTCCTTGAGATGGGGAAAATGTTCAGAGTCCAAAACATAAGTCAGCGGACCCGCCAGTCCCGCCGAACGTTCGATGCAGTGACGGAGTTCGCGTACATTTCCCAGCCAGGGGTAGCCTTTCATCAGAAAGAGGCTATGGGAGGAGAGTTCCTTGCCGAGCTCGCCCGCGAATCGACGCGCCAGATATTCGATATCATGGGGGCGCTCCCGCAGCGGTGGAATTTCGATCGTGATCGAAGCGAGTCTGAAGTAGAGATCGCGTCGAAATTTTCCCTCTTCCACAAGCTTGAGAAGCGAACGATGGGTAGCGCAGATGAGACGAACGTTGGCGCGTGTCGTTTGATCTGCTCCTACGGGACGAATTTCGCCGTTTTCTAGGAAACGTAGGAGTTTCACCTGCAGCTCGGTCGGAAGATCCCCGATCTCATCCAGAAACAGCGTCCCGTTGTGAGCTTGTTTGAGCGCGCCCGGGCGGTTTGAAATCGCGCCGGTAAAGGCTCCCTTGACGTGCCCAAAGAGCTCGCTTTCGGCCAGGCTCAGATTTACTGCGGCGCAGTGAAGCGGTACGAACGGGCCCGAGGCTCGAGGGCTCCAGAGGTGCAGGAGCTGAGCGAGGATATCTTTTCCGACACCCGTTTCGCCGCAGAGGTAGGTGGAGAGATGGGTCTGCGCCGCCCGGTGGGTGGTCCAAAGTGTTTGGCTTCCGGCGGAAGAGGTGGTGTGCCATGCGCGCGCGCCCGCAGGGAATCGAGGAAGCGTCTGCGCGAGGTCATTATGCGTCAGCGTGAGCTGAGTTTCCCCGACTTGCAGGCGTGAGAAGAAGGGCCAGTGGGATTCGCGGCAGAGGAGGTCACCGAGCCGAAAAATACCTGAGTCGAGTCGTTTGAACCACAGGATGGGCTCAGCTGCGGGGGATGACGGGTCGATGAGGATCTCGCCCAGAACAGGCGGTAAAGTGGGGTCTTTCAAAATCAGATCGCAATGGGGGGCTCGGCCGACAGAAATGCGGCTTTTATCCAACAGCGGCAAAAGATCAAAGGTTCGGGCGCTGGCAAAGGGCTCTTGTATCAAGACGTTCAGTGATTTCATGGGGGTCCTCCAGGTGTTGATGTTTCGACAGAGCAATCGATGTGCCATCATGGGCTCATGGCTGGAGAGTTTTTGATTACGCTGGCAACGCCCGCGCAAGTGCGCGGAGCCTGCAATGGTGAGTTTCTTCATGGGCGCCGCGAACCTAGGTTCGCTTTTGTCGGGAGGTCGAACGTGGGCAAGAGCTCGTTGATCAATACCCTGATGGGAAGTCGGCTTGCGCAGGTGAGTAAGGAGCCGGGTAAGACCCGCTCGATTCATACGTATGTTTGGAAGGACGCGGGCATCGTGCTGGTTGATCTTCCGGGGTACGGATTCGCCAAGACGGCCAAGGACGAGCGCGATCGGTGGGCCACCTTCATCAACGAGTACCTGAAGGCCGATACGGGCTTGCGGGAAGCGGTCGTGCTTTTGGATTCCCGCAATGGCCCGACCGCGATCGATGAGGAGGCCATCCGCTTTCTTCACTCGCAGAAAATCGTGGTTCGCGCGGTGATGACCAAGTCAGATCAGATGAAGACGCAATCGGTGCGGGCCCTCAGAAAGAGGGAAGTCACAGCGGCGCTCGCGTTGCTTCATGTGACGGAATCGAAGATTCATTGGGTCTCGTCCGAGAAACGAGACGGAACCAAGGCTTTGATGCTCGCGTTGATGGAGGTTTCTCGCGCATGACCAAGACCGTGGGGGTGATCGCGGCAGGTTTTTGCGTCCCCGCTTCAGAGCTGAAGCTCGGAGTAGAGAAGCTTCGGGCTGCGGGTCTTGATGTTCGAGTGCATCCGAATGTCTCGAAGCGCTACTTGTTCTTGGCCGGAGACGACGAAGCCCGGCTACAGGAATGGATCGACTTCGCCTGGGACTCTTCGATCGATGTTTTGTGGTGCGCGCGCGGCGGGCATGGAGCGTTGAGGCTTCTTCCTTTGCTGGAGGCTGAGACGCTCAAGCGTGGCCGCCCGCCGAAAAAGATGCTCCTCGGGTATTCCGATACGACGCTTTTCTTCGAATTTGCGCGAGTTCGCTGGGGCTGGAGCGTGCTTCACGCGCCCATGCCCGGGGGCCGCGAGTTCTTGCAGATCGAGGGCTCGACCTGGAAACGATTGCTCAGTTGGATTGAGGGAGGCAATGCCACGCCACCGCAGGGCTACGCATTGAAGCCGCTCAATTCTTTTGCGAAGGAGTCGTCGGGAGTCGCGGGCCGTCTGGCGGGCGGAAATCTGACCGTATTGACTTGCGCGCTCGGCACTCCATTCTGGAAATCCTGGGACGGCGCGATCGTGTTCTTGGAAGACACGGGCGAGATGTGGTTTCGGGTCGATCGCATGCTGGCGCATTTGAGTGCCGCCGGGGCTTGGGAAGGCGTTCGAGGAATCGTCCTCGGTACGTTTAGCGGGTGCCGTGATGCGACAACCCAGGTATTGAGGAAGAGCGCGAAACCCAGAAATGCGTCCGAGCTGAAGCAACCTCCCGCTCGGATGCTCGAGCCGTTGAGGCCGATCATCCCCGATCGCAGAGCCTTCGTGACGATTTTCTCGGAATGGGCCGCACGCGCGGGGAACCTACCGGTGTGGGAAGGCCTCGAGACCGGGCACGGCGGCGGGCTCGAGCCCTTGCCGATGGGCGCGCAGGTCGAGGTGAGTCGCGAGAACGCACGTCACTCGCTGCGAGTGAGTCGCTGGTAAGGCGGATCGCTTGACGATCGGTGCGGCGCCGATTAGTGCTCAAGTCGAAGGGTGTTGACCAGGGATGAACCGTTACACAAGCGCGTCAGAAGCGGTTCGTTTGATCGAATCAGGCCAACGGGTTTTCGTTCATGGCGGGGCGGCGACTCCTCAGGTTTTGCTCGACGCTCTCCTCGAGGATTCGGCCCGCCTCCAAGGCGTGGAGCTTATGCACCTCCATACTGAGGGGCCCGCGAAGTACGCGGATGAGAAGCTGAGCGGCCACTTCCGAGTCGCCAACCTTTTTGTGGGTGGCAACATGCGCGGTCGGGTTGACCTCGACCGGGTCGACTACCTTCCGTGTTTTCTTTCCGAGATCCCGGCTTTGTTTCGTTCGGGAAAACGGCCCATCGACGTTGCGCTTCTTCATCTGTCGCCGCCCGATGAGCATGGGTACTGTTCCCTGGGCACGAGCATCGATGTGGCGCGGGCTGCTTTCGATGTCGCCCGGGTCGTCATCGCCCAGGTGAATCCGCGAATGCCGCGCACGCATGGCGACGCCTTCATCCATGCTTCTGAAATCGACGCGTGGGTGTCGGTCGATGCGCCTTTGCCTGAGGCGAAGGCTTGCTCCTTGAGCGTTGAAGCGAAAGAGATCGGAAGGCGAGTGGCGGGCCTTGTCGAAGATGGCGATTGCCTGCAGGCCGGGATCGGCGCCGTTCCGGACGCGGTGCTTCGGGCGCTTCAGGGGCACCGTCACCTCGGCGTTCACACCGAGATGTGGTCGGACGGAATGCTCGAGCTGCTGCGCTGCGGAGCGGTCGATAACTCACGAAAAGCGGTACATGCGGGTAAAACGGTCTCCAGCTTCGTGATGGGTTCGAGGGCCCTGTACGATTTCATCGATGACAATGCGTCGGTGGCGTTCTACGGCGCGGATTACGTCAATAGTCCGCATATTATCGCTCGGAACCCCGGGGTCGTCGCAATCAACTCGGCCGTCGAAATCGACCTCACGGGCCAAGTCTGCGCGGATTCGATCGGTTCGCGCATCATTTCTGGGGTCGGCGGCCAGATGGACTTTATTCGCGGCGCTTCGCTTTCCAAGGGCGGCAAGCCGATCATCGCTCTGACCTCTCGGACTGCGAAGGGCTGCCCGCGGATCGTGAGCCGGCTGAAAATGGGCGCAGGTGTCGTCACGACGCGGGCCCACATGCATTTCGTCGCGACGGAGCATGGAATCGTGGATCTCGCGGGGAAGACTCTCGGCGAGAGGGCCCGCGCATTGATACAGATTGCGCACCCGGACGATCGAGAGGCGCTCGCGAGGGAATGGCATCAGGTGACGCAGTGTTGAGCCGAATACTAGACCGAGGGATCGACGCGTTTCTGTTCGCTCTGAAGAAGTACTTTCGCATTCAGGTCGAGGGCATCGAATGGGTTCCGCCCCAGGGGCGTTGCCTGGTCGTGTCGAATCACTCGGGGTTTGCCGGAGCGGACGCGATTCTGCTCTCTCATCTTCTTCGCTGCCACCGGGGCCAGCCGCCCGTGATTCTCGCTCACCGGGCGTTTTTCAAGTGGGTGCCGGCCCTTCGCCCTTTCTTTGAGCGCTTCAATCTTCGTGAGGCGTGTATGGATAGCGGCGTTTCGGCCCTTCAGGAGGAGCGGTGTGTTCTGCTTTTCCCTGAAGGAGAGGATGGCAACTTCAAGCCCTCGTCGGAGAGGTACCACCTGCAGCCCTTTCATACGGGTTTCTTGCGGATGGCGCGCGAAACCGGCGCGCTCATGATTCCGTGCCTCGTGCTTGGGGCGGAGGAGGCCCATTTCAACCTCGGCAAGATCGAGCTGTCATCGTTCGGGAAGACGATCAAGCTCCCCCTTCCTCTGAATTTGATTCCTTGGCCAGCCCGGTGGAAGGTCCACTTCTTGCCTCCCATTGACCCCGACGTGGCTGTTCCACCTCAGAATCACCCCTTGAAGCATCCGGAGTGGGTGGCGCTCGCGGAGAAATTCCGGATGAGTTTTCAAAGCGCCATGGATGCCGACCGCGCCCATCGTAATCAGCCGTAATTCTAGAAATATCGAGTTGCGGCATCCGAGGCCGCGGGGGTATAGACCCTCACACGTCTCAAAAGGTGCCGGAGTGGTGGAATGGTAGACGCGCTGGACTCAAAATCCAGTATCCGCAAGGGTGTGAGAGTTCGAGTCTCTCCTCCGGCACCATCTTTTGATTCTTTAAATCATGGTTTGGTGGCAGCGGAGCGATTCGCTTGGCCTACCCGGTCGAGTGAGATCACAAAGACCTTGTTCGTGGCTCCATGCATTAGGGCGCTGACGCCCAATTCGGCATTCTCAAATGCTCTTTGCCTTACGGACGCGTGTCCGCCTATCCAGCTTTCCTTTTCATTTTTCTTGAATTTATCTGGACCTCCGAAAGATTTTTCCAGGGTTTCAAGTTCGCTGAGGCTTTCTCCTGGCCGGACAAGCCAAGTCCATGATTGAATTTTTCCAGTGTTTGGATCGACGAGAATCCCCAGCCTTTGCATGGATTGTTTCCCGTCTAAACCATCAAAGTAGCTCCAGAGTTGTCCTTGTTCTCCTAGATCCTTTTTTGCTCCGGGATCGCCCAAAACTCCAATGACTTCCGTTGCGTCACTATCTCGATTCCTGAGCTCAAGTGCGGTTTGGAAGTCGAATTCACGCTGTTGTCTCGCCCCCCTGTCCACTCCAGGAAGTGAGCAAGCGGACAGCGATAAAGCGACAATCCAAATGGACAATACTTCTTTTCTCATATTCCAGCTCATTCCTTGAGCTCCTTATCGACTATAAATTTATCACCCATTGAGTTCTTAATCCATGCATAGATCTTGGGACTCGTTTGACGAAGTTTCTCCGGCTCAAATAAGAAATATTCAATATTATTGCTAAAATCTTCATCAAGGCTTTCTGCTCCATCTGCCTCCGCAATTCCGACACGCGCTCCGGATCAGCTCGGAGTAGCGATTGCACGACTACGGCGCGAGGCGACACTGACACAAGCAAAATTGGCAAGGAGCGCAGGGATCAGACAGGCAACCGTTTCAAAAACCGAAAAGGGGGCTGGTAGCACGGAGATTAAAACGATCTACGCAATCTGCGCGGCACTGGGTCTCGAACTCGTTCTGCGTCCGCGAAGAAGAGAAAAAGAATTTCGACCTGAGGAGATGTCATAGCGTAGTCCGACAAAGCGCTGGAGGACGCGAACGCCTACGTATTTTCATGAACGGCGTCGAGGTTGGCACCTTTGATCGTGAACGTACGGGTGCTCTCTCATTTGTCTATGATTGGAAATGGCTAGAACGCGACGAAACCTTTCCAATCTCCAGGCGTCTTCTCTGGATACTCGCTTCATTTTCAGGGTAACCGTGCTTCGCCCAATGCGAAATTTGGGCTGAGTCGGGCTGTGTGAGTGCTCTCGGATTTCGCTTTCCGCGAAAGCAAACGCCTCAGAAAGCAAGACCCTTGAGCGATCCTCAGCGGCTCACTTCGTAACCCGCGGCAACGATCGTCTCCTCGATCTTCGCGGCGCTGAGTTTGGCGCCTTCCTTCAGTGTGATCACGGCCTTCTTGGTTTTGAGGTTCACGGTGGTATCGGCGACCTCGGGCAGTTTTTTCAGCTCAGAGGTGATTTTCGCGCTGCATCCACCGCAGTGCATACCTTTGATTTTGGCGGTGATGGTTTCGGCGGCCCAGAGGGGAAGCGAGATCAGGAGGACGATCGAAAAAAGGAGTGATTTCATTGTGCTGTTGTATCGCGTGAATGAAACACGTCAAGTTTAAGACATCTTGAACTAGTGCGGACTGAGATTAATTTTTTTTAATCTCTTATTTTCAACAGGTTGCGCATTTGAGAAGCCTTGACATAGGTGTATTGTTCACAGTAGTTTGAACGCATGAACTACTCGATCGAACAAGTGGTGAAGCTGACAGGTGTATCGGCCTTTAGTCTGCGGAACTGGGAAAAGAGATACTCATTTCTTCACCCGAAGCGTTTAAATAATGGGTTTCGCTACTATGACGAAAGTAGCGTGGCTCTTCTGAAAAGGGTCAACGAGCTGATCGAAGAGGGGCGTCGCATTGGCGATCTCGCAGCCCTGGTTAAGCGGGGAGAGTCTCTCCCAGAGCCGAGTGTGGTGACCCGTCGCGAAGAGCTGGACGGCGCGACGAGCGCTATCTTCACTGCGCTGAAGGACGGAGATTTTCAGAGGGCCGCGATTGCCTGGGAGAAGTTGCGGGCGTGGGCACCGGCGAGCAAGCAGGTCAGCTGGGTGATGGCGCCGCTCTTTGCGCGCGCGCAGAGTGAGTATGCCGCGGTGACCTTGCGGGCCGTGGAGTACCATGTCGTTTTGAGCTTCGTTCGCAATCAGCTCTTGGCGCTGATTCAAGTTCCGCAGGTTGATCCCCACCATGTCGCCTCGCCGCAAGAGGCAGCGGCGGAGGGGCATCGGCGCACCGCCGTTTTTGCGGTCCTTGAATCGGCGGAGACCGTTCGGACCGAAGACCGGTTGCGGATGCAGGTGATCGCGGCCTTTCGGGCTTTGAAGGCGCGTGAACGAGGTAAGTCCGTTCATCTTTTTGCCGAGGTGGTGAGCGCCTTGGAGATTCGGGAGCTTCTGGGGCGTCACCCCGATCTTGAGGCTCACCTGGTCGCAGATTCGAAGGCTCAGACCAGCATGCCGGGGGCTGGCCGGATGGTTTTCTGGATTTCTCCGGCGCTTTCGAGCCTGGATGAATTGCTGGAGTTTGAGGTGAGTCAGGGGTTGACCCGGAGTGCGAGTCCCGGGGCGGTTTTTGAAAATTTATCTTCGCCGCCTACCCTTGCGAGCTGATAGTCTCGGGGAGTGAAGAATCGTTTTATTTTCGGATGGGTCTGCGCTGCTTTTCTTTCTGTTTTGACAGCAAGTGCCAACGAAAGGGGCGGGCGTTGGATCAGCTTCGGATTGCAGGCTGGGAACCCGAGTCTTTTAGCGGCCACGGTGGGTTTCGTGAAGATTCCATGGGTCGAGTTCGGCGTGCACTTCGGTTTCGCGCCCATCAATAATGCCGTCCGAGGCATGATTCGTCTTTCGCCTGTTCCGGTTTCAGTGCCGAGCCCGGATGCTTACAGTTTCAAACCGGACGCGAACTACGTATTTAAAAACGTGGGAGGGTACCTCCGGATTCTTCCTTTTGAAGATCCCTGGTTTCTCGAGGTCGATGGAAGTTTTTACGATCTGGGAGGCATTCTTGCGGTCGACTTGAGCAATGATACTCAGGGAACAGTGACCTCGGGTGCGGCTTCCGGTTCGATCTATCTGGGAGTCCCGGCCTTGACGGTGACTCTGGGTAGACACTTCGCCGTGACTCAGGATTTTTTCTTGTCTGCGGCGCTGGGGGTGGTGATTCCCTTCGCGATTCAGAATGCCGTGTCCATCGGTGGGACTGCGACCCAGGCTCTTCCGCTGATTCCCGGCGCGGAGGCCGGGTTTGAGGCTGCAAAGACTTTGATCCGTGATCAGATGTCTTCGGGGCTTGCGGATGTGCAGAAGAAGGCTGTCGTGCTTCTTCCGTCGGTTCAGGTCGGGATTGGATTCTGGCTTTAACGCATTGCGTTATCCATAAAGGAGGGCTTCTTGGGGGAGTGGTGACGCTCTGCGTGAAATTTGTTGAGTATTTTGATCGGTAGTTAATACTGAGAGGGATGGTTCTTGTGTGCCGCTTTTACTCATTGTTCCTTCTCTCGTTTTTCTTAGGGGGGGAAGTTCTCGCCGATTTGAGGGCCCTTTCCGGACTAGGCGCCCCTTTCGACGAACTGAATCGTGCCGAAAGCTGGATCGCCGATCGCAACGAGCAGAGCCAGGAGCAAATTCGAAGTTTTCTTCGCGAGGGATGGACGACCGTTGAGCAGGCAGTCTGGGAGCGCACCCAGGGGGCTCAGCGGGAGGCGCCTCCGGCCTGGACTTTGCACCGATTGGCTACGACCGCTTTGTCGCGAAGCCAGCTGGATCCGGTGGCAAGCGTCGCCCAGCAGACGAAAGATTCAAAGCTGCGCGAGCTCGCTGTGGAGGCTTTGGCTCGTTCGCGTGAGTTGCATGCTCAGGAACTGCTGATCGAGCTCTATCGGCAGAGTCAGGATGGTGCGGAAAAGAGCCGCATCCTTTCGGCCCTTTGGCCGAGAGGGCGAGAGGATCCTGTTCGAGAGTTTCTCCAGGGGGAGGTCTCGGATTCGCAGTTGAGCACGGAGCTGCGAACTCAGGCGGCGATTTCTTTGATTTGGTTCGACCCCCAGATGAAGGGCCGTACGCCTGCGTCGACGTCATCTTTCGATCGAGAACTCGAACGAATCCAACTCATGATCTGGGGGGATTCTCGATGAGGAGAAGCCGCACCAGCAAGCGCGCTGCGGCGCGAGGGGTCGCGTTGCTGATCCTTTCGGTGTTCATTTGGTTTGGCGATTCAGGTTGGGAGCTCTCGCCTTCCGCCATGGTGTGCCTGGATGCGGAGGGCTCCGCCTGCGACGTGGGCAATCGCAAGGCCGGTGCACGTGATATCTTGGTGCTGATCAGCGGGCTCGACGCAAGCGACTCGAAGCTCAGCGATCTGGCCTTTGATTGGAGCGCGAGACTTCCGAGTTCCTGGCAGCCTTTTAGGCTGGTGCAGGTTGCGGTGTTTGAGGCTCACGATCCAGATGAAGCGGCTGTTCGCCGGGTGTTGAGTCGCGCGCGGCGTCGAGTCGCGGGCTTTGAGCCCGAGCTTGTGATTCTCTCGCCGGAGTTCATCCAGGGGGAGCGAGCCGATCCCTGGGTCCCGTCGGCTTCTCCGGCCCGTTGGGGTACGAGAAAATTTGGCTGGCTGGTGTGGCCTTGGCAGCGCGACGAGCAAGGAAAGCCCCTATCCGTTGGGGTTGACGACGACTCAGAATTTATGAGGCGCCTTCGAGTGGCTTCGGGGGAGCGCCTGCCCGAGAAAATTCTTCCCGGTCTGGAGGGCCTGAGTTTGGGGCTAATCGATCGCCTTTCTTCAAGCCTCCTTCAATTCTCTTCCTCAATCTGGGAAGAATCACTTCGTTCCGAGGTCAAGCTCAGCGAAGTGCTGGCCGCGAATGGCGCTTCGAATCTGGACGTTACGCGCTACCCTGAGCGAGTGCGAGTCGAGCGGAGCGAACCCTGGGTTGAGAGCGGCGGGCTCGGCGTCGGTCGGGGAGTTTGGCGTGTGGGTGAGCTTCGTTCGCCCAGTTCTTCGGATGCCGAGAACGTGCGCATCCGAGCCGTGGGGCCGGTCGAGCCCTGGCATGAGTCCGCGGGGAAGACCTCCGCTGTTTTGTTGTTCGATGCGGACAAAAATCATCCCGAGCACCCGACTTCCGGTTACGATGTCGAAGTTCGTTGGCTGCGAAAGAGCTGGAAAGTTTGCGTGGCGGGCCTTTCGCCCTATCCCTGCTCGGATACGCAGCGAATGACTTTTCGAAAGCGCTTCAAGCCGACCCGCCAGGTGGCATCCATTCCGGTCGAGGCTCTTGCGGAGGCGCCGGTGATCGTGCGGCGCTGGTTCTGCGCGATCGGAATGGAGCCCGCTTGCCGACTGGCGGGGGTTCGCACGCCTGCCTCCGTTTTCGCGGTCGATCGCATTCAGTTGCAGCTTCCTTACGAGCGCATCGAACTGCCCGCGACGGAGTGGTTCTCCACTTATGAGTGGAGATTCCAGAGCGTCAACGAGTTTGGCGAGTCGGGCTTCACCGATTGGGTCAAGCTGGAACGCTTGCGTTGAGCGACTGACTCCTGGGCTCAAAAAAGAATTCGCGTTTTGATCGAGGCATCGAGAGACTCGATCTGGCTCTTCACTTCGGCGGACAGCGCTTTGTCCGTATCGAGGACGAGGTAACCGACGTCAGGGCTGGTTGCGAGCGCCTGCGCCGAGATGTTGGCTCCCAACTTGAAAATGATTTGATTGATCTGCGACAGCACGCCCGGCACGTTTTTGTGGCAGTTCAAAATCCGGTGGCTGCCGGGCGAGAGTGGCATGTCGACGACCGGAAAATTGACTGCACCGGTCGTGGCTCCGATGTTGACCTGCCGAATCAGCGTGGCCGAGACCTCGGCACCAATGTTGACTTGCGCCTCTTCGGTGGCGCCCGCGATGTGGGGCGTGAGCACGACGTTGGAAAGTCCCCGTAAATCGGTCTTGAAGTCTGAGGTATTGGTTTCTGGCTCCTCCGGAAAAACGTCGAGGGCGGCGCCTGCGAGGTGACCGTCGCGAAGTGCTTTTGCCAGCGCCGCGAGATCGACCACCGTGCCGCGGCTCGCATTGATGAGGTGAGCGCCCTTTTTCATTTCTGCGAGGCTATCGGTGTTCATCAGGTTCTCGGTTCGTTGCGTGCCCGGCACGTGAAGAGTCACGATGTCCGCCGTGTTGAGCAGGTCTTCAAGCCGATACATGGGTTTGGCGTTGCCGAGGGGGAGCTTCGGAAGGATGTCATAGAAGATCACATTCATCCCGACTGCCTCGGCCAGAGTCGACACCTGGGAGCCGATGTTTCCGTAGCCAACGATGCCGAGCGTTTTGCCGCGAACTTCGACGAAACCGGTAGAGAGTTTTTTCCAGATCCCCTGGTGCATCTCGATGTTCCGTTGGCCGAGCCCACGCGCGAGCATGATGATCTCCGCGAGCACCATTTCTGCGACGCTTCGGGTGTTTCCAAACGGCGCGTTAAAGACAGGGATTCCGAGTGTGCGAGCCTTCGCATGGTCGATTTGATTGGTTCCGATGCAGAAGCACCCGACCGTGAGGAGGCGCTTTGCCTGGGCGAGCACCTCCGCCGGCACCTGGGTTTTGCTGCGGATTCCGAGCACATGAATGTCTCGAATTTTCTCCGTCAATGCTGCTGGGCTGAGCGCACCGGGAAGCGTTTCGACTTGAAAACCCTCCTCCGTGAAGCGCTGAACGGCCAGCGGATGGATGTTTTCGAGCAGGAGTACTTTGATCTGATTTTTTGGAAAGGAGGTCGTAGGAGCCATGGGTGCCCAACCTACCGCAGAAAGGAATTTGTTGAAAGCCACGGCTTCTTTCAATAAGAGTACCTTATGACAACCGATCTTTTTGCGACGCTTGAAACTTCGTTGGGTAACGTCCGCGTTCGGCTCTTCGCGGATAAAGTTCCTGAAACGGTAAAGAACTTCGTGGATCTCGCGGAGGGGAAGAAGGAATATACCGACCCTAAGGACGGTAAAAAGAAGACGGAGCCCTACTACGACGGCACGATCTTTCATCGCGTCATTCCGCGTTTCATGGTTCAGGCCGGCGATCGCGCAGGCACGGGAATGGGCGGGCCGGGCTATCGTTTCAAGGATGAGTTTCATCCCGAACTCAAACACAGTCGCCCTGGAATTCTCTCGATGGCGAATGCCGGCCCCCATACGAACGGTAGCCAGTTCTTCATCACGACCGTCGCGACGCCTCACCTCGACAACCGTCACTCGGTCTTCGGCGAGGTCGTGAGCGGCATGGATATCGTTGAAATCATCTCCAATGTCGCCCGCGACGGCCGGGATCGCCCTCGCGAAGACGTGGTGATGAAGAAGATCACGATCGAGCGGTCTTGAAGCTGCTGTCGTCAACTGACGACAAAAACTCCTTGGTTTTGCTTAAAAACGTGGCAATTGTCTCGTTGCGCCATTAGTAGGCAAGCTAACTTGAAGGAGTTTTCAATGATTCGATCTATTTTGAGTTCTTTGCTTTTTGTGGGTTTGTTGGTCAACGTGAGTGAAGCGGAGGCCCGCTCCCTTCATCCTTGCACCCCTGTGGTGCGGATGAGGGATTCACGTATGAGCTGTCCTACGTCGACGGGCGCCATTTTCTCGGTTCGGATCGAGACACTTCATTCCCCTCTTCGGCACCCCTCCTGCCAGGGTGAAAACGCGGTCGAGCACCATACGGCGAAGATCGAGGTCAGCGACGGGGAAGGCATTCCGGTCGGAACGATGACCCTCTACGGAGCCTTCGAGTACTCGCTCGGTGTGCCAGGCATGAGCAACGGCTGGCTGAGAAGCGAGAAGGCTGGCGTGAACCTGGAAGGCTGTGTCGCTCCAGCGCACAACGGTGGGATGTCCGTTGGCAACTGATCCGAGCCAGGGGCTTCGGTCGGCGGTGGACTATCGCATCTTTCTCAAAACCTATCTCGACTCGCACGGGCTCAATCTTTCGGATTTCGCGCGAGCAACGGGTTTTGGGCGAGGTTACCCGAGCGATGTTCTGTCCGGCCGCCGCCGCCTCACGCTCAAGTCATTGCGCACCTTCGAGGGCGCCCTGAAGTTGCCTGCGACGGGGCGGAAGCTTTTTCGGCTGCTGGTCGCGCGCGAGGAGAGAGATCTCTTCCCTGAGTGGGATCTCGCGTTCATCGAGGAGTCCATTCGCTCCCTTCGGGCGCGCCCCTGGGGTCGTGCGCATCGGGAGTTGCGGTCAAAAGAGTTGTCCGACCGCGCGGAGATTCTGCGTGATCCGCTCACGCTCGTTGTTTACGCTGCCGCGGGCAGCCCGGGAGCAGGGGCCACTTTTGAGCAGCTTCGAATCCGTACGCGCTGCGCGGACCGGGATCTCGAGCGGGTGCTGAAAGGGCTCGAGCAGGTCGGTCTCATTCAGTTTTCAGAAAACCGGTATGAGCCCGCGGATCTACACCTTTTCCTGAAGACCTCCGATCAGGGCGAGCTTCTTCGTGACCTGTTTCGCGCTGCTTGCCAAACCGCTTCGCAGCGGATCCTGTCTCCCGATGCCGCCGATTCGCGACAGGAGATGTTTTTCACCTCGGCATTTTGTGTCGACGAAAAGAAGATGCCCGAGCTGAAGACCGCGCTCCGCAAGACCATCCTCCAGTTCGTCGATGACTCGATTCGTCCAGAGGGGGATCGCGTTGTCCGCCTTGTGGCGGCGATGCATGTTTAGTGGCTATTTCTGAATCGTGCGTTCAAACGCCAAACGGGCGCTGCCATCAGGCTTGACGGTGTAGGCGGATATTTTGAGCCGGGCATCGCTCGCTTCGACCCAAAAAAATCCGAGGGTTTCATAGGCCTCCCAGATCGCATGGCTCGCGCGTTTTTTTGGATCAGCGGATTTCGGGCCGTTGCTTTTGGCTCCCGCGCCCGAGACCATGAATTGGGGTCGAGCGCCGCAGCCGGGGTGCGGCTGCAGCCACTGCAAACTATGGTCGTGACCACTGAGCAGAAAGTCGACTTTTCCGCAGACCTCGGCCTCGTACATTTTCTTAAGCTCGTCTCCGGTGGCGAGGCCGAGCCCCTCGAACTCGCCTGCGTTGCCATGCGTGCCGTTATTTCGGTACGGGTGGTGCGCGACGACGGCGGTCCATTTCGCACCGCTTGCCGCGATGGATTTCCGGAGCCACGCGCGTTGATCACGATCGTACTTTTTGTTGGGTCGGTACCAGTCGAATTGCGGGACGTTCTGCGGGGCGAGTGGATTGCTATCGAGGACGAAAAACTCGATGACGGGCCGGGCGACTGGGACGGCGAAGTTGTAGTAGCGGCTTGGCATCATCCATTTGTCCGAGTGCTGGGTATACTCGACCTGAAAATCACCCTTGCCCGGATGTACCCCGCTGCCTGGAATCATACCGCTTTGATCATGATTGCCGAGCACCATGAAAAACGGAAAGTTGAGCCGGGTGTAAGGTTTTTCAAATTTAGTCTGAAATTGCGGATCGGTGTTGCTGTCGACGCCATACTCGTAGAAATTATCGCCCAGATTCAATGCGAATTGGCAGCCCCGTTGAGAGCAAACCTTTTCCATGGCCGCTGCAACGGCGTATTGTCCGCTCGTTCCCGTTCCAGCGTCGCCGAGAACGATGAAGCGTACCGGGGCTTGGGTAGGAAGGTGGATGGAGGCCGCTTCAGCCGACAGCGTTGCCAGGAGGAAAAGGATTGATGTTCGCATAGGAGGAGACTACTCGGCTTTCGAGCAATCAATGATCGGATTTAGCACTCTTCGGCGATCGAGAGGGTCGCCGACTGATGAGTCCCGCGCGAACCTCGATGAATGGTCATCTCGCAGCCCTGGCCCTGGCTGAGTATGCGGAAAATGACCGTTCCATTTCTCTGGGTTCGACGCGTCACGCTGCAGCTGCCGTCATGTGTGACAATGTCCGAAGGGTTCGCAAGAACGAGGTCGACGCCATCGATGAGCGTGTCATCACATTGGAGGACGACCACTTGGCGGAGACTTCTTGGATTGTTCCAGTCGAGGGTTACGACTTCGATATTCGGCTCGCTTGCGGAAGCGGCGGTAGTGAGAGCGATGGCAACCCAGGGTAACAAATAATTGAAATTCATAAGTGGCGGCATACTTTTCAAATCATTGAATTTCAAGCGCAGGGGGCGCTCGGTAGCTGATTCTCGTGAAATGAGTCACCAGGAGCTCACTCGAAGGCTCCGGTGCTGGGCGGGATTGTGACCTCGATTTGAGATGAAACTGAAGCATTTTTAGGGGAAGAAAAAGAGATGAAAACTTTGAGTCGAATACTGCCCGTGCTTCTTGTTCTTGCGTTAGCCGCCCCGGCCCCTGCGACTGACTCGCCATCCTACGCCAAGGATTATCTGGCGCTTCAGGACGCTCTGGCGTCCGACCAGCTGGTCGAGGCGAGGGCGGCCGCCGCGCGATTGTTGGAGTCGGCCAAGGGGCAGAAAGTATTTGTCGCTCAGGCCAAGAAGATCAGCGCGGCGCAGACGCTTACTGAGGCGCGAAAATTTTTCAAGGCGCTTTCGGAGGAAGCGATCCGGGGAAGCAAAGGCGCGTTTGGTGCCGATTCCGAGGTGGTCTCCTGCCCGATGGCTCAGGCTCGTTGGATCCAAAAAAAGGGATCGGTGCGGAACCCTTACTATGGCAAGGCGATGCTAGAGTGCGGTGAGAAGGCAGAGTAGTCTTGGCACCGAAGCGGTGAACTGATACGTGCGATCTCGGTGAATTCAAATCAGACGCTTTCCTTTCAAATTGGCCAATGTTGGATCAGCGAGGGCGAACCCGATCTCGGCGTCGGCTTCGTGCGCGTGGTCGATGCGACCTCCGTCGCGATCGAGTTTCCGTCGGCGACGCAGGCGCGTATGTATCGCAAGAAGACCGCACCTCTTCGGCGTCTTGAGTTTCGCGCTGGCGATCGAATTACCCCGTCCTCGGGCGATCCCTTCTTGCTCGAGCGCGTTGAAGTTCGTGAAAATGTTTTTTGGTATATTGGGCCTGAGGGGCAGGAGCTGTGCGAGAGTGCATTGTCTTCCCGGTTGGCTTTTCATCGCCCTCTCGAGCGCTTCGTGGCCGGTCAATGGGACCCGCTTGCTGCCTACGTTCTTCGTCACCGTACCTTGCGCCATCGGCATGAAAATTCGAGTTCACCTGCCCGAGGTTTGATCGGTCCGCGCGCGTTGCTGTTGCCGCATCAGCTCTACGTCGCGAACGAGATCAGCTCCCGAGGGCTACCGCGGGCTTTGCTGGCCGATGAGGTCGGGCTTGGGAAAACGATCGAAGCGGCATGGATTCTTCATCGCCTACTTCTCACAGGCCGCATTCGGCGGGTCTTGATCATCGTACCTGAAGCACTGGTCAATCAATGGTTTGTGGAGCTGTTTAAGCGGTTCAATCTTTCGTTTTGGGTGCCGGAGTCGGTCACGGCGGAAAATCTGGTCGAGCAGGCGCAGGTTATTTTGAGTCTGGAATCCCTTGCGCGGCTACAAGCCCAGGGGGTGTTGGACGACGCGAGTTGGGATCTGATCATCGTCGATGAGGCGCACCGAGTCGGAGGGATGGAAGGAAGCCCGAGCGTTGAGTATCAGATCATCCAAAATCTTTCGCTTCAGGCTCCTGGGCTGTTGCTGCTTACCGCGACGCCTGAGTTGCTCGGTATTGAGGGGCATTTTTCGCGGCTTCATCTGTTGGACCCTCACCGCTTTTCGTCGCTTGCCGCTTTTCGCGAGGAGCATGAGCGGTACCAAGGTATTGCGCGACTCGCTCGCGAGTTGCTGGGCGAAAAAGCGCTCTCGCCCAAGACCTCTCGCGAGCTTAAAAAGCTTCTAGACGGAAAAATCACGGCATCCGCCCTGTTGGATACCGAAACCGCCGAGGGGCGCCGCATCGTTGCGTTAGCGTTAGTCGACTACTACGGTACCGGCCGCGTCTACTTTCGAAATTCACGTGCCGTGGTCGAACTTGAGGATTTCTCGTTCCCTAAGCGCATTTTGCTGAAGCATCCGCTCAAGAACAAAAAAGGCGAGAGTTTAGCAGCCGCGCTCACGCGCTGGCTTGCGGAGTTTGCACGTGAAAATCGTGCGCAAAAGACGCTCCTCATCTGTGCTTCAGCCAAAAAAGCGGTGGAATGGGAGCGAAAGCTCCGGGACGACTTTGGTTTGAAGGCGGTCGCGTTTCATGAGGATCTCTCGCTTCTCGCTCGAGATCGGAATGCGGCCTATTTCGCGGATCCGGAAGGGGCCTCCATTCTCTTGTGTTCGGAGATCGGAGGCGAGGGCAGAAACTTTCAGCAAGCGACGCATTTGATTCTTCTCGATCTCCCCGAGGATCCGGATGTCCTCGAGCAGCGGATTGGGCGTCTCGACCGGATCGGCCAGGGTTCGGACATTATGATCCATGTGCCTTATTTCTCGGGGGAGCGCGAAGAGTACCTCCTGCGGTGGCATGAAGAAGTCTTTGATGGTTTTCGTGCGCCGCCGAAGGGGGGGCGTGAAATTTACGAACGCTACCGGGAAGGTCTTTCCACTCAAAAATCTTTCGACTCGATTCTGGCGGCGGCCAGCGCGGATTACCAGGTCTTCTTGACAAAAATTGAAGCGGGTCGTGACTGCTTGATCGAATTGAATTCGTTTGATCCGATCGCGGCGCCTCGATTGGCTCGTTTCGTTGGGCAAGCCGAAACTACGGATGTCCTGCGCGCCTATGTCGAGGAGCTTTTCGAGGCCCTGGGGATCGTCTCGGACGATCTCGATGCCCACTCGATGTTTGTCGATCCGGGGCACAGCAAGTACGCCGGGTATCTTCCGGGCCTCCGGTCGGAAGGGATGAGCTTCACCTTTTCGCGCGAGCAGGCCCTGCGACGCGATGACTTGGGTCTTCTCACCTGGGATCATCCCCTGATTCAGGGAGCTCTTGAGTCGATTGCCCATCAGGAGTTTGGAAATGTAGCGATCGGTGCCTGGGCCCAGCCGCTCCTGCTGATCGAATCGATCTTTGTGGCGGAACCCGTTGCGGCACTGCCGCAGTGGTATTCGGAGGAGTTTTTCCCGCCGACGCCGATTCGGATTGTGCTGGAGGCCACCGGCCGGGATCTGACTTCGGAGTGGGAGGGTGAGAAGCTTCAGAGCGCCCTAGTGTCACTGCCTCCGGCGTTGGTCCCGATGGTACGTCGGATTCCAAGCGAAAGAATTCGAGGGTTGCTGCGAAAGGCGCAGGCGCAGGCGGAGAAGGCTTGCGCAAAAATTCGAGTCGAGGCTGAGGCGAAAATGGCCGCCGCTATCGATGCGGAGATTGGACGGCTACGGGCGCTCCAGGGAAAGAATCGCCTCGTGAATGAGGGGGAGCTCTCGTGGTGGCTGACGCGCAGAGAGCAACTTCGTCAATCCTACTCGGGAGCGCAGACCCGGCTGGATTCCTTTCTGCTCGTGGTTCCTGCTCAGCTCGGGGGTTGTTGAGGGCAATTAAATTTGTTACAAACGAAGGCATGTGCGCCAAGTCTATTGCCGTTGGGTTTCTGCTTCTTGTTTTCCCCTCGGCTTTCGCGGCGCCCCCTCCATCGAGGTCCACGGAGCAGAGGAGCCGGGTGGACCCGACCGGTGACGACGTCCCGGAAGTCAAAGTGATTGATCCGCGCTCATTGCAACCCGCTCAAGTCGGAGGGCAGGGGCCCGGAACCTCGTCATCGGTCGCGGTGGGTGTACAGTTTCCTATCGAGAGTAAAAATGGCCGACGCAAGGATACCAGAACCGTCTCGGGCCCGGTCGCCCCAGCTCCTTTGCGAGATAATAAATAAGGTTTGAATTGCTACTGAATACAAAAATGGTTGGAGTGACGTCGGAGCAGGCGAATCGTTGGTCGGGTCCCAACCCGGTAACCGCTTGAGCTGGCACTTGAGCGGGTTCGATTTCATAGCCCCCCCCCATCGCATAGCATGAGCCGGAGTTGACCAGCCAGATTCGATCAACTAGCTCACCCTCAACAGGAGTCTCCCATGAAGAAATTATTCGCATTTGTTTTACTGTCCTTGATGTCCATCCAAGCCCAGGCCGCGGTCATCGTTGGCGAAAATTACGAAGGCCTTCCGGTGAGTGTCTGGCTGAATGCCGAGGGCAAGGTGGCAAGCGACACGGGCATCACGACGATCAAGGACTTCGGCATCTCCGACAGCATCATCATAAATCCGTGCTACAAGGGCACTGAGACTGAGGTTCGGAACCTTCTTGAGCAGTTGGTGAGCGCTGCTGATGGAGATGGCGATTCTTGGTCTGAACTTCATGGAATCCGCTGCGCACGAAACAAGACCTTAACCGTGAGTTTTACCATCACGGACGAGGGTGGCGAACACAAAGAAGAAGTCCGCGTTCCACGCTGCAATGTGACTTTATAAAAACCGCCTTACTGATTCTGGGCTCTTCCCCGGTCGGCCCGGGCCGAGTGGCTAAACCGGTGCTGGAGTCGATCGTCAGAGTCCTCACTTCTCGACGATTGAGCGGCCCATATTCCAGTAGAGCGCAAGAAGTTCACGGTTGGCTGCGAACATGGCCCTTGTTTGGGCCGCTGCCACCCGCGTCTTAATTAGAAATTAGAAACTGCCCCGGCGGCGCTTTCCCCTGGAGTCCACGATCAAGGGCGTTGACTACTATTCTGCGAACGTGGCTATCGTCGCAGGGTAAGAAAGAAAGCGAATTTATGAAGACAAACGAAGTCACCTTGCATGGGTAAACTGCACATCAAGCTCAATGCTCTCTACCAGCGGATTCCTGGACAACCGCGCGATGGCCTCAGAGGTGGCCATCATGATGTAATGCGCGCGGCTCTGACGAATCAGCCGGGCACCGGGAACGAGTATGCGAGCTGAGGCCGCTACGATGACACGATGCTGTTGCGCTGCGCGCTCGGCAATCACTTCTGCGGGGGTACCGGGAGCATAGGAGAAAAGAGCCTTCACCGCTTCACTCAGCTTCGCGGTATCAGGGGTCACGCCAGAAGGCAGACAATCCATTACGTCAGTTGGGCCGCTCAAATCCTCGACCGGATCGTGGGCGTAGTACAGCATCTGGACGGTGCCATCCTCGCTCTGGACGATCTTGACGTGACGAGATCCTTGTGACGCTCGAGACGTTCCGCAAACCCAGAGCAGGCTACCGCTTTCGCCTCTCCTGCAGAGCAGAGTTTCCTCTACCCTCGGAGACACATCAAACCGGCCGTAGCGCCCTTCGAATTGATCAGTCGATGGATCGCCCGTCGAAAAGTTAGTTTGATACACGACAAAATAGCGCCCGGTGTCGCCACCGGCTTGATCAACGACACAGGAGACCTCAGGAAGAGGCTTCGGGCCGCCACTGATGATCGGTCCCGCGAAGGTAGTCGCGCCAGGGAGAGTTGCCCACAATAGAATCAGAGCCTTTTTCATCATCATAAAAATTCTTACGCTTTCGTTAGGTCCGTTTGATTTCTTGCCTAGAGGACTTGTACGTTCACATGACGCACATTGGTATATATTTAATATAAAAAATTACAGTACGAGATAAATAAAAAATATAGTAATCACCCCCAACCATGACGGACCCCTTTAAATACATAAGCTACAAAGGCTTTCTTCAGGACCTCGTGAAATTCCGCGAGGAACGAGGGCAGACCCGGGCGGAATTGGCAAAAGCGATGGGCTGCCAAGCCGCTTATTTTTCCCAGGTCCTGAAGGCGAAGGCCGATCTTACCGAAGATCACGGGATTAAACTGTGTCGGCACCTCAAGTTGAACGCAGCGGAGACGGAATACTTCCTGCTCATTCTTCGACTCTCAAGAGCCGGCACCCAGGCTCTTTCGGAGTATCTCGAAGAGCAACGGCTCAAACTTAAAAAAACACACGACGAGATCGAAGGGCGGGTTCAGTCCCGGAAGAACCGGTGGACGACCGAACGTGAAATCTACTACTGCTCCTCCTGGATTCCTTCGACTCTGCATACGGCGACCAGCTGCGAATCCTATCAAACCGTCTCAACGCTTTCGCGGCGTTTCGATCTCGATCCAAGCCTCGTAGAGGGCCACTTGCATGCATTAGAGAAATTCGGACTCATTCAATTCAACGAGGGTCGCTGGATCTTTCAAGGCGCTTCGATGCATTTTCCGAAAAACACCCCGCTCGACCAAGCCTTTCAACTCAATCACCGCGTACACGCGATGCACGCCTTGGCCGCAAAAAAAGAAGAGGAGATCCACTATGCGGCGGTCTTTGCCGCAGATCGCAAGACGTTCATTAGAATCCGCGAACTCCTGTTGAAGACCGTGGAGAACACACACAAAGTGGCGGAGCCCGCTCCATGCGAAGAAATCTATTCAATCTGCCTTGATTTTTTTCGAACCTAATGAGGTTCGCGTGTTCCATCTCTCTGAAATTCGTTGGTCCAGCACGCTTGGCAGACTGAATTCATTCAGGCCATGGCGAATTTTTAGAAGGCTGATGGACCCTCTGATGCTGCTTTCCGCCGTAGGAACATCGTCATGCTAAAACAGCAAAGTATGGCGGACCGATTACGAGCCCGCCTCCTGAACGGATGCTCAGTATACGAAGTGGGCCTCAACCAGGAGGGGATTTGCGACGGTCATGGTTGCGTTGGCTTCGATAGCCTCGGTGGACAGCGTGAATTCTTCGTCATGGGCCACGATCTCGCAGGTGTCCGCTACCGTTTGTACCACGGAGATGGCCTGGTGGGCGCGACCGGCCGAGCGTCCGGCAAGACGTTTTACTTGGAGTTGAAACGATCCACGATCGGCGCAAGCCACTGTTGCCCGGAAAGTTATGCGGGTCGTCGGAGTACGGAGGGCGCCTGGGCCTGGCATCATATCTCCGGATTGAACGACCGATGTGATGAGAATGGGGGGGAGGGTGGCATGGGCGGTCGAAACCGCGAAAGCGGAGGCGAGGACAAAGCAAGACAACGTGTGGAACAACATGAGGGGCTCCTTTCAAGAGTTCGGTTTCCGCTATCAGCGTTTCATTGCGATTGGAACCGCTCCTGAGCTTCTTGCGCAGCCTGAGATAAAATCGGGCTGATTCACGAAACCTCTCTTTCCATCAACTCAAGAATCGATGAAAAGAAGAAAATGCTTCCCCGGTTGACTCAATTTCTTAGAATTTCGAGGGGGCGAGTCCTGCAAGAAAGAAAGCGAATTTATGAAAAGCAAATTGGAAAAACTGACGTCGAAAGAGATCGAAGCCATCACGCGGAAGACGAGGAGGAAGAGCAATGTTCCACTGGTGGTTTCCAAACCAACCCAGATCTCCCTTGATGAAGAGTTGAATGCAAAGATTGAAGTTCTATCGACCGCGCAGGGCGTGCCTGCGAAAACGTTTGTTACTACGCTACTCAAGGAAGATATCGCTCGCCTTTGGAAGATTTACAGGAAGGCAGTATAGCTAGGACGGATTTGACATGAGTGCGCGGTTCAAGCCGCCGGTACGGAGTCAAAGTGCGAGCTGGGTCTGAATCCATTCCGCATGAGCCGGAATAGGCAGAATTCTCATTTCAGTGGCGTAATCGCATTCCTGGGATCGGTCACGCGGCGCTGTGAGCGCTCCTCCTATAATTCCAATCAATTCAAACTCACCCCGCTCATTCTGTAGATAGACAGCGCCGCCGCTATCCCCGGGACAACCGAACTGATTTTCAGGTCCCGGTTCGGCGGCAAGGATTGGCCATTGTCCTGAAAAGCGCGAGTTAGGTTGCGCCCTAAAGTATTGGGTGAGCGTCACTGTTCCAAAAAGCTTGCGGCCGAAAACCCCGGCATCGCTATTTGGACCGTACCCGACGACATTCGCTAGGGTCGGTAGAGTTTCCCAGTTGTGAGCGAGGGGTTGGGCTCGAAATCCCGAAGCGGCTTTCGAAAGCGAAACGATGGCTAGGTCGCCATCGGCGTAGGGGGAAAGGATAGCGACTGAATCAGCCAGAATATGTTCTTTCAGGGACCCGTCCGGTTGAGTGAGCATAAAAGGTAGGCGTTTGATTTCCTCTGGACCATAAGGCTTTACGCAATGGGCAGCTGTGAGAACGCGATTCGGAGCCACGAGCACACCGGAGCATCCGTGCCCGAGGCGGCCAACATTGGGAAAGTCATTGGACCCCGCGAGTTCGCCGTTTCGAACTGCGAGGGCCTGGCTACTCCCCCCGATCGCTAGCAGACATAAAAGGCTAGTGGGTACACGTGTTCTCATGGCCCCGAGTCCTAGTTGATTATCCCTTTCTGGGCAACGGCGTAATGCAGGAAATATTTTCAAATCTCCTGATCCTCTCCCTGACGGCAGCGACGATAACGGCGGTCGTGGAGGAGGACGCCATGGATGCCGAGGTGGAACTTCCCAGCTTTAAGAGCGCGGCGGAAGTGATTCGCCACAACCTGCTTTCCGTCATCAGAAAGTTGATGAAGCGGATACAGGATGAGGGGCGAGCAGTGACTTACAAAATCCGTCCCGAGCGGAGCTACGCACGGGTCTCCATGCAGCCGATCCAGTCCTGGAATCTCAAGAAGTCGGCCAAGATCGCGGCCTTCCAGAAAAGGCCGGAAACGCGCTTATCCGGACGCCATTGGCTCTAGCTCATTTCGGCGGTATGGCGGTCGGGGCGAACGAAATAAGTTGGGGTTCATGGCTGAAATTCGTTATAAACGAAGTCATGCTTCAGTCCATCGCGGTTGGGTTTCTAGTTCTACCCTCGGGTTTCGCGGCGCCAGCTCCATCGGCATCGACGGTGCGGAAGAGTCAGGTGGATCAGCCTAATGAAAGTGTTCCGGAGGTCAAAGGGATTGATCCACGTTCGTTGCAACCCGCGCAAGTCGGAGGGCAGGGACCGAGGACGTCGTCCTCGATCGCGGTGGGCGTGCAGTTTCCTATCGAGGGCAAAAGGGGCCGACGCAAGGATACCAGAACGGTCTCGGGCCCTGACGCCCCTGTCCCTTTGCGAGATCATAAATAGGGTTTGAATTGTTACTGAAAAGGTTAACCGGGCATCTGAACTCGTAACTGCTTGAATCCTAAGCGCCTGAAACGAAAAGACCCCACACAAATTTCACTGTGAGAGGTCCAAAAAAATGGTTGGACTGACTCACACTCCATTATTCCGCTTACTTGCGGCCCGATTTTTCCTATTGGTTGAGTTGTTGGAAAACCGACCGCGTCAAGCAAGCGAGAAAACACGAGGTTGGGTGGTTGATTTGAGAAAACTCGCGAAATGTCGAGAGATGAAGTGGTGTTCATTTTCTTTTTTTCCTGCTGAGTTCTTCTTCTAACTGCTTAACGGTTGGAAGGCTGGACTTCAGTTCTTTAGGTAACGATTCGACCAATCGAGTTTTCCATGCCGCGACCCCAATGGGTTTTGCGATGTCTTGCAGTGCGTAGTCGACTTCGACCTTGTCGTTTGATTTACAGAGAAGTAGCCCGATGCTGGGTTGGTCATCTGGCCGCTTGAACTTGTCGTTGACTACTGAAAGATAGAAATTGAGCTTGCCCGCGAACTCCGGTTCAAACGGAACTGCTTTCAATTCAATGACCACAAAGCAGCGAAGTGTCAGATGGTAAAAAAGCAAGTCGACGTAAAAGTCCTTCTTGCCGACCTTGAGATGAACTTGGCGTCCCACGAACGCGAAACCCACACCGAGCTCAAGCAGGAACTTCTGGACGTGATCGACGAGCCCTTGTTCGAGTTCCTGCTCCTGGACCTCGGAAGCCAGGGTTAAAAAATCGAAAATATAGGGGTCTTTGAGCGATTGTTGGGCCATATCGGAATGCGACGGGGGAAGCGCCTTTTTAAAATTGGTGATCGCTTTTCCCTGTCTCGAAGCAAGCCCGTTTTCAATTTGGGTCACTAAAATGGCCCTGGACCATCCGTGCTTGAGAGCCATTTTTGCGTAAAAACTGCGTTCTTTTGGGGCTTTCACTGTTTCGACTAATACAACCTGGTGGCCCCAGGGTATTTCTGCCACAGCTTGTGGCAGAAATGGGCGGTTTGTCTTGGTGGCCGTGGGGCGTCCCGCTTTTGCTGGGTAAGCGAGATAAAATGCCCGCATTCGCCAGATGTTCCGCTCTGAAAAGCCTTCGACGCCTGGAAAGGCCTTTTTCATATCGGTCGCGAAACGCTCGATGACAGCGGATCCCCATTTTTCAGTTTTTTGTCTCTCAACGATGGAGCGACCAATATCCCAATAGAGGGCGAGCATCTCGCGATTGACCGCCAGTGTTGCCCGTGTTTGGGCCGCTGCCACCCGCGCCTTAATTTCAGATAGAAAAGTTGCGTAGCCGGAAACGGCACCCATTTCTGTCACAGGCCGTGGCAGAGTCTTTTTTTTTGTTGTATTGAGTTTTTTCATTCTCGTTTGTACCTATCTCATGACACCAGGCGGGGAGTCACTCCTTCTTCCTATGATCGTAAAGACTGACCACTTTTTCCATCACGGCTTCCTCGGTCAGTATGAATCGTAGAACCTCAGTGGCACCGGCTTCGTCGATCCCGGCCAGGCGTATATAGAAGTTAACCGGCCAATTGGGATTTGGAATTAAAGAGCGAAAGCGGCGGAGCGAATGAAAAGCTCGAGTTCTTTGATTCGCCCCGATTGCTCGACTCTCTTTTGGAGCATCGGATCGGCGGAGCTGTTTTGTAGCTCTTTGAGAGCGCTGAGTCGATTCTTCCACTCATCTACGATCTCCTGGGCGACGACCCAAGTTGGATCGCCATGTCTAATCGAGGATTCGTTAACTTTCACATCTGGAAATTTAGATAGCGTGTCTTCAAGAATGTACTGATGATCAACTCCAAAAACAAAAACGACATTCGATGCCTGGATTTTTCTGGCCTCGGTCATACATCTCTCGGCAATCCTTGAGTTGCGAGTGATCCAAAACCCGTCGGCCGCCTCTCCGTCCTTTTTCAAAATGGTGTCGTGAATTTTTTGAATTAACTGTTTCGCAGGGGTGCTGATAAAAAAATCATACTTTCCTGCGACAGACTTCGTCGCGCGATCCATCAATTCTTTCTGTTGCTGATCGACAGACGCCTTCACCAAAGGGGAAAGCTCCTTGTAGGTTTTAAAATCAGCTCTCCAATCGACAGCGGCAGAGCTGATGAAAAGCTCTCTTGCCAGATGTTTTAGAACCACTGTCTCCGGCGGATAGAGGCCAACACGATTTGTGTCCTCATCTTGTGGATCAACTTCCAAGCAAAGAAGCTGGGGTTGCAGGGCTTTTACGGTGGATTGTAGATCATTCAGAGAGAAGCCATAAATCGGGTCCAGATGAAAGCGGTGGAGGCTGCCTACGACGGTGACGTTCACTGTCTTTCGGTTTGCTAGGGTTGCGCATCCACCCCAGCCGCTCATCATCAAAACACATGCCGCAACAACGCGATAACGCATACAAAAAGAATATCAGGCTGTGCACGTTTTTGATAAACTGATCGTAAAAAAGAGGAGCTGGAGTGGCTTCCAGTCACGCTCGGTGTGAACGACTCCAAGGTCGCGCTGGCCCAGAGTTCGAATCGAGTCTTTCAGTTCGCGGGTGCCCTTGCGCTTGAGTTTGGTAAGCTCACTCCGCGTGTGGCTCTCTCCTGGGCGCGGTGCTGATGTCGCAGGGGTACGTGGGGATGTCGTTTCTTCCGTTCTGGGGGTTCGTGATCGCCTACGGCGTGCAGCAGGTCGGGAATGCGATGCTCAGCCCCACGAATCGCGGCCAGGTGATGGCGCTCGCGGAGCCAAAGGTGCGCGGTCGAGTCGCCGCGTTTCGTGGCCTCATGATTGATGTCGGGACGCTTGCTGGGAATTTCGGAGCGCTCGCGATGATCAGCATGGGCGCGCCGACGGGGTGGGTGTTTGGAGTCGGGGGAGTGGTGATGGGGTTGGTGGCAGTTTATCAGTTTCTCGGGGTTGCGGAATGCCCCTTCAGGTAGGTGGGTTGCACATCCTGAGACAGACCTATGCTGGCTGCTTCATTTGAATTAGACCCGTTCAGTATGAAGAACCTAATTTTGATCCTATCTTTTGGGCTCCTGGCCTCGTCGCAAACATTTGTGTTTGCGGATGCTCCTGTGGATAGAAGTACGCCAGTTCCAACCTGCACTTGCTATGGAGGTCCTGGCGGCTATCCATACTCGTGCCCAGCGGTGAGCAGGACATGCTACGGAGGGCCGGGGTACTATCCCTACCAATGCTGGGTTTGCCCAGACGGTTCAGTTCCTCACCCAGGCTGAAACCTTATCCGGATACCTGCGTGGCGAAAGCGCCTGGTCGATTGTATAGCGAACGGGATGACGGGAGCTACGACTCCTTTCGGCTTTTTTCAGCTCATTGCGGCTTCGCTTCGATGGGGTATGGGTGTAGGGACGCTTCAGAGGACAGGCAGACAATGAAAACATGGCCATTTCGCATGAGTGCGATACTCTCGCTTCTAGTCGTATTTGGAGCGCCAGCGTTCAATACTCCGGCCTACTCATCCGGTTCCTCTTGTGCGCAATTACTCGATCAGGCCATACCTGTTTTTAATCAGGCGTTTTTTGATCTTCGGATTTATAGGATCGCCGATTGCCAAGCCAACGTCCTTCGTCTTCTCCAGAGCTTGAAAGCTCAGCAGACCGACCTAAAAGACGCCCAGGTCCTCTACATTTTCCGGGCGACAGCGTCCCTGGATGACCTCGATCGATCTTCTTTGATTTGGCTCCATCCTAAGAGTGCCAAACTGGGAATCGGTCCCTTCGCGCCCCCGTGGATGTTCCACGTCAATCTCCTGGTGGGAACGAAGATCCTGGACCTCGATTTCGGCCATTGGCCAAGTCCTATTGACGCTGAGGAGTATTTCAGAAGGATGTTTCCTCAGCAGGCCGAGATCTATGTGAGGTCTGTTCCTGCGGAGGAGTACCTCGCCGACTACCTGATCGGCATCGAAGATCATGACTGGCGCAAATATCTTTTTCACGGAGAGCCCAGGTATCCAGCACGGCGCCTTCCTGACTTTCTTTCTTCGCAGGAAGGTGCCTGCCGAGAAGCCATGCGGTTTTAGACTTCGGCGGACAGACTTTTGATAATGGCCAGATCATGGCGCTCGCCGAGTTGAAGGTGTGGAGCCGAGTCGCTGTATTTCGCGGACACATGATTGATATGGGCGCGCCGCTGGGATCGGTGTTTGGGGTCGGTGGTGATTTCTCGTTTTTTCGAGTTGGGGGAGGCTGTGGGATAGCTTTCTCAGATTGAGATATTTGAGAGGTTCCCATGGAGAATGGTAGCGGCCAGCCCATCAACTTCGTCTTTGCAAGCCTGCTCGGCTAACTGATGCAGCAGAAAAAGCGGCTTATTCAGGGCATAAGCAAATGCAATTTCGATCAAGGTATTCGCCCCGATGTATCCCGCGATGCCGCGCTTGGGATAGTTGGCGATGAGTACGGCGTCGGATTCGCGGATCTTACGCAGGTGCGCGTCAATGAATTTTTTCTTCAGCACAGGTTTCTCATTTTCTGGAAGCTGAGAGTAGTCATCTTCGCTTTCTTCAGCTTGAGGAAGAAACACGGCATAGCCGAACCTTTCCAAGTCCAATTCGAGGTTCTTCATCTCTTCGAAGAACTGCATCGAGCCGCAGATGGAAATGATTTTTCTCATACGGGTAACAAGACCCTATAAGGACAAAAAATGGAAACCAAGATTTCAGAGTTCACTGGAGCCTGGGTCCAGTGGGCACTATCTACCCCCTTGAAGATGAACCTCCTTTTGGGCCTTTTAGCGTATTTAGTAATTTGTGGCGCGATGCCCTCGCTTGCCAATCTAGTTGCCATGTCACGCTCGGCGAAGAACATAGTTCTCATGGGCGACCAGCGACAGCTTGAGCAGCCAATTCAGGGCTCCCACCCCGCCGAGAGCGGTGAATCATGCTTGAACTACCTGATCCAGGACCATGCAACTATTCCAGCAGATCTTGGTATTTTTCTCGGGACCACATATCGAATGCGTCCGAAAGTGTGCAAATTTATCTCTGATAATTTTTATGAGTCGAGACTCATGGCAGACAAGTCAACCCTCGATAATGAACTAGTACTTCATGCCTCATGCAAAATAGTAGGGAAACCCGAGGGTATTTTATTTATCCCTGTTGAGCACGAGGACTGTTCTCGATCGAGCGAGGAAGAGGCGACCACCATAAACTCGGTGATTGCTGAACTTCTCAAGTCGCAAATCAAGGATACGAACGGTACAAGACCGCTCACACTGAAAGACATTCTGGTTGTGGCTCCATATAACCTGCAAGTAAATCTCCTGAAGCAGACTCTTCCAAAGGGCGTTGAAATCGGATCAGTGGATAAGTTTCAGGGCAGAGAGGCCCCGGTTGTGATTGTGTCCATGTGTTCGAGCACGCTTGATGCTTCACCTCGCGGAGTAGACTTCTTATTCAGTCCCAACCGCCTGAACGTAGCGCTCTCTCGCGTAAGGTGTCTGGCTATTGTCGTTGGCAATCCAGACTTGTCTGCGACTGACGGCACATCAATCGAGAAGATGAGAATGGTGAATTTATTTTGTGGGGTGGTAAACTGTTGATCTAATAACTGGGGTTCACTGGAACCCAACCAAAAATCCAACATGTCGCTGAGTAGAGTTGTCGTTAAGAGTTGTATTGTAAAAGAGTCGCTCCCTCAGAAATCGTCTTCCACACCAAGTCGCGGCGTCCAGCGGCAACGGACAAGACGATAAAGGTCAGGATGACACCCATGGCTTCAGAAAATGACGGCATAGAAGTCTCCTTGATTTAGCGGTTGGCGAATTGTTGCAGGATTCCATAAATAATCTTGAGGCTGGCTTCATCGAGCTTTCCCAAGAGTACGGTGCATTCCTGACTTAGATTGATTGGTATTTCTTTGCTCGAAAGGTACTCGCTGAACTCTTCGAGCGAATACCCATACGCCCGTGTTCGATGTGCACGATGGCAGAGCCATCAATGCCAATCCGGCGTCCGGCTTCGTTCGTTGATAGCCGTCGCGCTAGGCGCATGAAGCGCAAGATCTGCACCTCGCGCCGGATGGGCACTGCTCGTTTCTTCTTCGTTTTCATACTCAACCTCCCTTGCGCATCTGAATGCGCGGCATTGTGCTCAGTGGTCTGAGCAATCTGGAGGTTAAGTACGGAGGGAACGACTACAAGTAGCCACGAAGTAGCGTGCGCCAAGAAGTGTGAAAGGAGCGTGTGAGATGCAAAGATCACCACCTTAAAGCCGAGCAAGCAGAGGTGAAGTCGCCTCCCGGTTGGGACGAGGGGTAACCCGTCAATTGAGCGGGAGGATGACGAGTGGACAGGCCGAATCGTAGAGGTGAACGGTGTTAACCCCCGAAAGGTGGGTGTCGCGGATGCTGACCGGATTGCTATTTCCGGGAAGGCAGTACAGCGGAAGACGCAATGCGAGTCTTCTGCTGATCCGCCGGGGGCGCCGACCGCGGCATGTCCATCAGAGTCCTTTCATAAACTTGGGAGATCCCGGGACTCGCCCGTAGGAAGCGAGCAGCCGCCAGCCGAAAGGGAGCGGTGATGAGTCGCGGGAAGTCAGACCGCGCCATGGTACCAGTGAACCGAGTAATGACCGGGGAGGGACGGGCGCGGCGGAAAAGAGGAGTGCAAGATGGGAACGAAGGAACCGAACACAGCGTCGGGTAACCTGGTCGGACACAGACACCGGCCGGGGCTTGATCCTCAGTCCAAGCGAGCACTGATAGCAGCAAGAGCTCGGAATCAACCGAAAGAGAAGTTCGTCAACCTGATGCACCACCTGACCTTTGAACTGATCAGGGAGTGCTTGGAAAGAATACCGCGCAAGAGCGCGCCAGGGGTGGACGGGATGACGGTGGAAACCGCTCTAGAGAACCTAGACTGGTTACTGCCGCCGATTCTTAGAGCCATTCATCAGGGAAAGTACGAAGCGCCGCCGGTGCGGAGGGTTCATATACCCAAGGCCAGCGGTGGAACTCGTCCGATCGGGGTACCCGAGATCATTGACCGCGCGATCCAAGCGGCGATGGCTCAGATCTTAAGCGAAATCTATGAGCAGGATTTTCTGAAGTGCTCGTTCGGGTTTCGTCCGAAGATTGGCTGTCATCACGCGCTGGCGACAATCAATGAGCTCATTCACCGATTCAAGATGAACCATGCTCTCGAGGTCGATATCCGAGATTTCTTTGGGAGCCTGAGCCACGAATGGCTCCGGAAGTTCCTGGGACTTCGCGTAGGCGATAGTCGCGTTATGAAACTGATCGATGCCTGGCTAGTGGCCGGGGTCATGGAGAAAGGGAAGTGGCAGATCATGGAGAGCGGTACCCCGCAAGGGGGATCTATCTCTCCGCTTCTGGCGAACCTCTATCTCCACTACGTTCTGGATCTCTGGTTCGAGAGAAAGATCAAAAGTCGATTCCTTGGAAAAGCACATCTGGTGCGCTACGCGGACGACTTTGTGGTCCTCTTTACGAACCCAGGCGACGTGGACGGGATGAAGACCCTGCTCGTGGCACGGCTCGCGCAGTTCGGACTTTCTATAGCCGAGGAGAAGACCCACAAAACGGACCTCACCCCACGGGAAAACCGTGAAGGAGGGGTTCGGCGCAGTATGACCTTTCTTGGGTTCACCATCTTCCGGGCAGCTACCCGAAACGGAGCTGGCTGGAAGACGGTGTTTCAGACGGAGAGCAAACGATTTTCGCGAGCGAAAGCGGCGATGAAAGAAAAGCTCCATCGGATGATGCACTGGGAAGTGGACCGACAGGCGGAGAGAATCAACGCTTTGCTGACAGGCCATTATAGCTATTACGGCATCGCAGGTAACCTGCGGAGGACCGCTGCCTTCCGGCACTTTACGGTGCTGAACTGGCGGCGCAGTCTCTCCAAGAGAAGCCAGAATGGGGGCCTGAAATGGGAGGAGATGACGAAAGTCTTAGAGAAAGCCTCTCTTCGTCAGCCTCGGATTCGGATCAGCTATAGTGAACTCAGGTCATACGCACGGCTGTGAAGAATCTCATTCCGAAGAGCCGTATGCGGGAAATCTGCACGTACGGTTCTGTGGTGGGGTCGGCTCGGGAAACTGAGTCGGCCTACCCGATCAAAAGTAGCCAACTCGCGTAACGCCGAGCAATTTCGGGTAACGTGAGCCTTGCGTGCTTGACCGCAACTCATTGAAAACTCTTGTTATTGGTTTTCAGTACTTGCGTTTGTTTTTGATTCTTACTGCTTCGGAAAATGGTTGG
>CAYIHX010000020.1:0-62025 GCA_964363305.1 uncultured Bacteriovoracaceae bacterium
GTTCGATCGAGCGGGTCATTTCGCGATTCGCGGGACAGTGCTAGGCGGTTGGACCGGGGGCGCGTTCATGATTGGTCCTGTCCTGGGCTTTCGTTATCGGTTCTTGTGATAGAAGCTGGAGAAGTCCTGCTTTGATGTCCTCGCAGGGAACTCGCGCTCCGATTCTGGAGCGCAGACGGGTTACGTCCGCCTGAAGGTGCGGACGCTCCACGGGACGAACTCTTGCCGGATCGAGGATCACTGGAATCGTGAGATCGGTGAGATTTCGAAGCTCCGCGAGCAGTTCATCGACCGAGCGGGCGACGCCTGTGCCAATGTTCGAGATTTCGAGACCTGGGGCACTTTGAGTAGAAAGGGCGAATATCGCTTCGGCTGCATCCTTTACCGGGGTGTAGTCCCGGCGCGGCCAGGTACTGCCAAGCCGAAGAGAGGCATGTGGGTTCTCACGGAGCTGCTTGAGAATCTCTGGAATGATATGGGGATTGGTCTCCCGAGACCCGTAGAGGTTGAAGAGACGACCCAGCGTGAAGGAAGTGGCAGGGGAACGGGCCGCCGCCAGCCGACAAAGAAGTTCACCGTGAAGCTTGGAGACTCCGTAGACATTGAACGGTGATGGAGTCTCGTCCTCTCGATGCGGCTGGCAGGAGGAAGGATAGACGTCGCCGGTCGACGCGAAGAAGAAATGACCGGCGCCTGCGGCTTGAGCGGCGTCGATTACGTTCTGCGTGCCCCGTACGTTGATGTCGAGCGCGAGATCTGGCTCGCGCTCCGCGAGGGGAATAAAGTGCAGAGCCGCGAGGTGGATCACGTGATCAGGTTTAAAGCGTTGAAGGGTGGCCATCAAATTTGTTCGATCGCGAATGTCGGTTTTTACGAACTCAAAGCTTCGCTGATTTCGGGCCTTCGATAGGTTCGCCAGCTGTCCCCAGAGGAGGGCATCGACTCCGAGAACGTCATGTCCGGCCTCAAGCAATGTATCGCAGAGGTGGGAGCCTAAGAATCCAGCGGCTCCAGTAACGACCCATCTTTTGTTTTCGATCATGTCTGTTTCTCTTTCATGGTCATGTAAAGGTTGCGGATCGCCGCAACGGTGCTCACGGGGCTGCATACCCGTTCGATGAGTTTTCGTCCCTCGGCCCTCAAGGTGGCTCGTGCATCAGGGGAACGAAGAACTTCGATTACCGCGCGAGCGATTTCGTCGTCGCTTTCGCCGGTGCGGATCTGGTCGACTCGGGTTGTACCTAGACCTTCAACGCCTTCGGAGGTGGTGACGATGGGGATTCCCAGCGCGAGGGCCTCAAGAATTTTTATTTTCATGCCGCTGCCACGGGCAGGTGCGTAGACAAATGCGTCCGTTTTTTGGAAGTAGGGGATCGGATCAGGCACGTTTTCGATGAGTTCAACGTCAGGATTCAGAGCGTGTTCGGCCAGCCGAGTGCGAGCCTCCCAACCTACGATTTGGGCGCGAGCCAAGGGGATCTCCTTTTGGACTCGAGGGAGGATCTGAGTAATCAGCCTTTCGGCGGCGGACCGGGAAGGGAACCAGCCCATGGAGCCAATGACGGTGAGGGTGGGGTGTGTATTGTCCGGTCCATCAGAGGTTCTGATTGGATAGAGGTTCGCATCGAAGCCGATGGGAATCTCCGCAATCACGGCGCGAGGGTTCCATCTTCGGATAAAAGGGGAGAGTCGAGGCGAGCAGACTCGAAAATGAACTCCGCGGCGGACGAGTTGCTTTTCCGTCCTAAAAAGACGGCGGACGCCCCTGGGCCGCTCACCCAGATCGATTGAGATCAGGTGATGAATGTTGATGAGCGTGCGATTCTCCCAGCCCCGTGGCATGAGCCAAGTTGACCAGAGCTGTTCGAGGTGGAGAAATTCCGGATTAAAATCGCTGAGTGACTTTTTCCATTCATGAAGGAAATCTGAACTGAAGTGGTACGAGTAAGGACGGAGCGCGTGTCGAATTCGTTCCGTCCAGGTTCGGCGCTCGTTTCTGGGGAAAATGTTCAACCGCAAACGGGGCGAATGGAGGAAATCGGCCAGGGCCGCCTCGCTAT
This sequence comes from uncultured Bacteriovoracaceae bacterium, assembly GCA_964363305.1. Taxonomy (GTDB): domain Bacteria; phylum Bdellovibrionota; class UBA1018; order UBA1018; family UBA1018; genus CAYIHX01. Next base: position 2,061 of record CAYIHX010000020.1, read on the forward strand.
GCCGGGGATTCGTGCTCGTGGCAAAGACCCGAAGCTCATGCCCTTGAGCGAGCAGCTCACGAACGAGAACAGAGTACCAGCGGGCGGCGGCGCCGCCCATCTTATAAGGAGGTTCGATCATGCCGATCTGAATCTTCATCGTTGATCTCCCCAGTCTCTCGTAAGCACGAAAAGATCGTGCACTTTGTCGATGGGTAGCGTTTTGAAGGGGCGGACGCCGAAGCGCTTGGCCCATCCCTTCTCGGCGAAGATATGGGTGGGTCGGAAAACCCGTTTCCATTCTTGGAACGCCTTATTCTGTCGTGAGACATTCAAATTCAAGGGGAGGTAGATGGAGGGAATTCCGGTTGACCAGTGGAATGCCTCTGCGGCCGAGGAGGCCACTCTGGATTCTTCCCCTGGAGGCGAGTTCTCACGGAGCTGTCGCGCGATCGCCTCATGGATCGATCGACCAGGAATTTGAGTGATGTCGAGGATGGCTCCCTTTCCCCGCTCGAAGTGGGCGGCCACCGCTATGAGGATGAAAAGGGGCGTGGCTAGGTAGGGCCAGCGGTGAAGGGAGACTTGCACCGATGCAGTTTGGGCGATGAGGAGCGCGACGATGAAGAAGCTGCTCCAATGAAGGACGGAAAAATAGCGAGCATCATGAAAGGGCGTCAGGGAGGTCGCTGCGAGAGAGGCTGTGGCGTGAACTCCGAGAATGAGCAGGGTTTTGCGGAGGGCCGGCGTGACTCGTGGGAAAGCCGAGACCGTCGCCCCCAACGCGATCAAGGGGATTCCAAAACCGGTTTTCACGGAAAAGAAGAGATTGAGTAAGAAGTACCGACTCCTCTGAGTTAGCCAGAGCAGCGGATCCGTGAAGATCGTCCCCGGGAGGGAGCCGGATTCGAAGTAGGACAATCCGTAGAACCCTGGATACGTGCTGATCGCTGTGGCTGAATTATCGCTGGCAAAGGGGGAGTTAAAGACGAGAATATTGCGGAGCCCCCAGGGGAAGTAAAGGACTCCGAAGCCCAAGAGAAAGAGATGGAAACGGCGAGGACTGCGATACGAGATCCATGCAGCCACGAGCAACATGGCCGGAAGCTGATCGAATCGATTGAGAGCAGCGACCCCTGCAAGCACGCCGGCCCAACCGAGACGATCCTCCAAGAGGGCGAGCAGGACGAGCATCAGCAGCAGTAGCGCGAACGGAATCGACCGCGCGGCGATCAGTTCGTCTTGAAATGCGAGATCGGTCCCCAGAAACAGAGCGGTCGAGAGCAGTCCCGCCCAGCTGCCGTTCTCCCCGAGGATTTTTCGACCCAGCCGGGCAGAACAGAGGAGGAGAGCGAATGCGATGATCGCATTCAGAAGCACTCCCGAGTAGAGGTCCGTGTGAAGGAGCCGATGAGTCGCACCGACTAAGATCGGCCATGCAGGAGGAAATGAGCGACTCTCCTGTCCGAAGTTGGTGAAGCCGGAATGGAGATCGCGAAACGCCTGGGTGAGATAACTGCCGTCGGTCCAGAATGAGCGCCCCAAGAGCAGGTAGGCGACTGAATCAGGACTAAAGTTGCGGCCCACGGATCCCCAGAGTACTCCGGCGAGTGTAAGCATGAAGGCCAAAATGAAAAAAATAGTCCGGCGACTCATGCAGTTCCCGTCAAGCTTGAGCGTGTGTAGCGAATGGCGTTCTCAATTCGAGTCAAATTTGACTCGGTGGGATGGGCTTTCATTTCGATTGAAACGTAACCATCATATCCTGAGTATTTCAGCGCGGAAAAGATGTTCGGATAGTCGATGACGCAGTCGGGACCGATAGGTGCGAGTTGCGGGGCACTGACGTGAAAGTGTCGCGCACGTCCCCCATACAGGCGCGCGGCTTCGATGGGATCTTCGCCAGCGAGGTAAATTCCGCCGGCATCGAGATGCAGGCCCAGTCCTTCGCCATCGGGAGCCTCCCGATCCAGCCATTCGACCGTCTCGCCTGCCGTGGTGAGGAAGTCGCAGCCGTAGATCGGAGGATTGGGTTCCAAGGCCAGGGTTACGCCACGCCGACGTGCGTTCTTTCCGATCTCGCGAAATAAGATTCCGGCGGACGTCGCGGCCTCTTCTCGGTTGAGGTGTCCGGCTTTTCGGTTGGAGGGCGATCCGAACACGAGTACCGGTGCTCCACCTTCCCTTGCCAGCTCAAAAATCTGGTCGAGATAATGGGCGAGATTTTTACGGGATTCGTCCGTGCCGAAAACCTGGAGGTCAGGTTGCCCATAGAGAAGGGACTGAAGCGCGATCACCTGAAAACCGGCGCTCTCCCACTGGCGACGGAAAGAACGAACCTCCGTTGCCGTCCGCGCATCGAAGGGCACGGGACGAGGGGTGATGCGGGTCGGTGCGACTTCAATGGCCTGAATCCCGAGCTTCCTGAGAAGAGCCTGGACCTCGATATCCTCCTCGGCTCTCCAGGCGATGTTGGAGATGGCAATCGAGATCATTGGGTGAACTCCTTTATCGAATGGATGACCTGCTCTTGGGTCCTGAGGTAGCCGATGGGTCCCGTCCATTCGTGCGAGTAGCGGGTGCGAAAATCATAATCGGCCAGTGACACATCTTTGGGCAATGGGGGCAGTTCGATTCCAAAGCATGTCCGTGCGATGGTTGCGGCCGTCACGGGCGGGGTGGCGGCATGGAGCAGGGGGATTCCCCGCGCCAGCATCCGCTCGAGATCGCCCCACAGCCATTTCAAATCATAGAACTGATAGCGAGAGTCCGGAACGATTTTATGAACCTCGTGTCGATTCATCAGATCGAAGATGATGTTTTTTTTCAGGCCGGGTCCAAACATTCCTGGAAGCCGGATGATGGAGCAGGCGAAGTTCCTGGCACAAAACTCTTCAAGCATCTTACGGTGGGAACCATATGGATTTGTTGAATCCGGGTGAACCTCGGTGAGCTCGTCGCCGCGGGCGGGAGTGGGAAGGACGTCGACGGTAGAAATCAAGATCAACTGTTTTGTCTTCATTTCGCCGAGGCAGTCCATCAGGCGGTCGATGGATTTTTTATCCTCCTCCGGGTGCTTGTTCGCGAGCCATTTGACGCCGGGCGCCCCCGCACAGATCACTCGATCGAAATTTTGACCACGGATATCGTTGATATCCGTGGATCGATAGAGGAAATCGTCTTTGTCCTCTTGCGCGAATCCGAGTTCCCTTTTCAGAAAACTCCCGATAAATCCGGTATGGCCAATGAGGGCGCGTTTCATCGCTGCGCCTCCTTTGGTCTGAATTTACCCAGGCAGGCCCTGAGCACCGTGAGGAGAACCTCCCCGTTGCCTTTGAAGAAGCTAATCTTGGTGGGAATCGGTCCTGTGGGCGGATAGGTCCGAGTGACGGGCACTTCTCGGATGGGGTAACCGAGCCGGCCGGCTTCAATCGCTAAGTAATAGTGAAGTTCATAGCCCGAAAAAATTTTTCGAAATGGATGAACCCGTGGGTCTAAAAGAAAATTCCTTGAATACGCGCGAAAACCATTGGTCGTGTCGGTATAACGGAATCGACTGGCCCAGGAGATCAGAGGCGCATGGAAGAGGCGGATCGCCCAGAGTCGATATTTCGGGTTGTTGATGGCTTGGCCACCGGGAATGAAGCGCGATCCTTGCACCACTTCGACGCCTGCTTCAAGCGCCTGGATGAACCGGATGATTTCGGCCGGTTCATCTTTGTTGTTGCCGTCGATCAATATCACGCCGCGGTAGTCTTCTTTCACTGCATAGGCGAGCCCGAGTCGGAGCTGGGAACTCAGCCTGCCAACCCCTCTTTTGAGCAGGAGTGTTCTCACGCCGAGGCGCCGGAGCAGGTCGGGGGTGGTGGCACCGTCAGTCGATCCTCCGTCGACCAGGATGATGTCGACTGGCAGTCGGAGGTCGTAAGTTCGTTGAAGCTGGATGCGAATCCGCTCTCCTTCGTTGAGGACGGGAATGACGAGGGCATAGTGGTTCCTTTTCTCGAAAAATTCGGTTTCCGAGAAAGCGGGGAGCTCCCAGGTCGAAGGAAAGGTCGTTTTTTCAGTGAATGTCGAAGTCGACAGCATGGCTGAGCACGTTTCTCCTTTCGAGAAGGGAGGCCGGAGCGTCAGAGCTGTATTCTTCGCGGACATAGTACAGGGGGCGATCTCTTGATTCGACCAGGAGGAGGCCGAGGTATTCCGAGCAGACACTCAAAATAACAAAGAGACCAAGGAACATAGCGGAATGCGTGACGGAAAGAGTGATCCAGCCCTCGGCGATCCGAGTCTTGAAGAGCGCAATGGCGAGGACATAGGCGAGGTAGACCAGGTTCAGCAAGGCGCATGAGAGTCCGAACCAGGTTACGAACCGGAGCGGCCGGGTGGAATGGAGCACGACGAGGGTAATGGCTTGGTCGATTTTTCGGGCCCAACCGAAGCTCTTCGGGTTGAGTCGAGGGCGCTCGTATTCATAGGGGCGGATCAGGAACCCGGTTTGATCCGCGAGCGTTCGAATAAAGCGCCCTCGATCGCGAATTTGAAGCACGGCATTCAGGGCCTGGCGGCTCATCACATGGAAGAATGTCCGGTCGGGACGGTAGGGCAAATCGAGCCATCGATTGGTCACGTGAGTGAATGCCTTGTGGGCGAACCGGCTGAGGGGTCCGTCCTGCGTTCGCATCTGTGCGTCTCGGCCAGAGATGACTACGCCTTCGCGGCGAACGACTTCGATGCATGCGGGTAGATTTTCGATCGGGTCACCATAGGGAAGGAGCGTAACGATGAAGTCCCCGATTGAGGCTTCGAGACCGCCAGTAAAGGCGACATCCATTCCGAATTTCCTGGAGAGTCGAATGATTCGCAGGGACGCCGTGCTTTTGCAGAGCGAGCGCAGCACTGATGCAGTTGAGTCAGTCGAGCCATCGTCGACGAGGATCACCTCGAAATTTTCATACCGGGAGCCGATGACCTCCGTGAGGCGGCGAATGAGTTCCGGTAGATGTCGGGCGTCATTGTGGAGCCTGCACACGATGGAAATGAAACCCGGCTGTTTCATGCGAACCCCTCGATTTCCGCTGGAAGATCGTAGACGTTGTCGAGCTTGCCACCTAAGACGGAATAGAGGCCGCTCCATTCTGGATCCTCGAAGAAGAGTATCGGGCGGCTGTCATCGACCTCGCTCTGTTTGAGGACGGTCTTAGTTTCCCAGAGGGATTCTCGATAATTGGAGGCGGCGATAGCGGGTAGCAGAAGGGCTGCATCCCTCACCATCGCGGGAAATTGGCTCGGGAGCTCTTTCGATTCGGGCTCGAACGAGAGGCCGCAAGGGTCGGACCAGGAGTAGTGCGGTGTGTATCTGACATGACTCAGGGTGTGAAGACCCCGGTCGGGAAACGGCATGAGCGAGAAGAAGGGGCCGCACATCACGGTAATGCCAAGTTTTCGAAGGGCCGGCGGAGCTTCAACGAGAGCGAGTTCGGTGCGCTCATGTTTGAGCGGAACTACTTTTCTGCCGGAAGCGAGAAGGAGACGATTGATCCCCGAGTAGGTGGCGTTGAAGACGAGGTCGGACCCGAGTTGGTCATTGTTTTTAAGAAAAGTAGAAAAATTTCCGTTCTCCGTTTTCAAGATGTGAGAGACCTCGGTACTCAAGAGAAGCTGGATAGAGGTAGCGGAAAGCCTTTCGTGAAGAATTTGGGCGAGCTTCCGTGCGTTAAAGGCATACTCGACGACCTCGAAGACCTCCTCGATTCGAGTCGGGTGAAACAGCTTTCGGTACTCGGGTCGGGCTTTCGTCAGCGGCGCGTCGATCCGTTCGCAAAAACGCTTAAACTGGGAGGCGTTTACCTTCGAGTAGTCTCGGGCGATGGCGTAGAGTTTCGTGAAGTCGGATTCAATGGCAGCTTTGTAGTCGGAAGTGAAGCGGTCAAAACAGGCCCGCGATCGGGCGGCCGTCAGAAGGCTTCTGGGGTAGTGGTAGCCTTGGTGAACGCGGGCCTGGTTATTGTAGGAGGCCCGTCCCATGAGCGTGCTTTCCTTCTCGACCAGGGTAACGGACAGGCCCTTGCGTTCAAGCATCAAGGCGAGCTCGACACCGAAGAAACCCCCACCGATGACTAAAGCGCGAGAATCCGTGCGTCTCATTTTTTTCCGATCGACAAGCTGACGATGAGCAGGGTGGAGACAATTCCGACTGCGAGCGAGACGATCGTCAGGCTTTGAAGAAGTGTTTGAGTGGCGGGCGGGGCGACGTTGATGAACACCGAGTCGTGATTGGAGAGGACCGGAGCTTTCTCCTCCTTATCCGCCTGGAGGTCTTCCAGGTCGACTTCGAGCAACTTGAAACCCTCAGGTGTCTGTCGTCGAATTTTCACCGAGCTGACTTCCGCGTTAGGGAGGAGCCCTCCGGCCAGGGCCAGCGCCTCGACCAGATTGGTATTATCGGGAAAATGGTACACCCCCGGCGCCTGCGTGCCCGACAGAATGTTGACGTTGATGAGAATTCTTTTTTCCGGGTTGGAATGGAAGTACTCAGACTGGCTGCGGTTTCCCGAGCGAGTGGCGACGTTAAAATCAAACTGACCAGCAAGGGCTGGTAGAGGAGCTGATTCCAGGAGCAAAACAAACAGGAGAGCGGATGTGACGAATTTATTTCCAGTGGGTTTCATCATTCTCGATTTCTAGCGTCTCAGTCTTTTACGAAAATGTGAAGTGTGACAAACTAAGTCTCTGAACCGCTCCGGTTCCGCCATGGAAGGTAGCCCGGATGACCTATATTTCTTCTCTTTTTATCGCAATTTGCTCCGCATTTGGTCTGACTTGGACTTTGAATCGGCTTCTGATCCCAGAGGCCTATCGGAGGGGTTGGGTCGATATACCGTCAGGTCGACGCATCCACCTGCGTGCGGTACCCATCGTCGGAGGTTTGACGGTTGGCGGCGGCGTGCTGATCGGAGTGGTGATCTTCAGCCTGCTGAGGGGTGATTGGTTTTTGACTCATCGAAGCGATCTGTGGGTTTGGGGGGCGGCGTATGTCTCCTTGATGGTCCTGGGTCTCCGTGATGACATTGTCGGCCTCGGACCTACGGCAAAGCTCGCCGTGCAGTTTTCCGTCACTCTGTTGGTGCTGGCGCTTAGCCCTTCGCTCCAGTCGTCCCTGAGAAGTTTTTTACCCTATTTCGGGCAATGGGTTTGGCCCTTGGGTGTATTGTGGATCGTCGGAGTCACTAACGCGGTGAACTTGGTTGATGGATTGGACGGTTTAGCAGGGGGTACGGTAGCGGCTGTCTCCGTTTCTCTTGCCTTGCTGGGGCTATTGAGCGGCGGGGAGCAGTCGGTCGCCCTGCCTCTTGCCGCCGTTCTTTTTGTTTCGGTGCTGAGTTTTCTTCGGTTCAACTGGAATCCTGCCCAGATTTTTCTGGGAGATAACGGGAGCCTTCCGTTGGGATTCTTGATCGGAGTCCTGAGCTTGTGTCTCGTCGATGCCACGGCTCCGGTGAACTCACTCCTGGCGTTGCCAGTGCTTTTGGCTTTTCCGATTATCGATATGGGCCTTTGCTCTTGGCGCAGAGTGACTCGAAGCTTTCCCATTTTTAAAGCGGATCGAAACCATATCCATTTTCGACTTCAAAGGCTCGGGCTGAGCGTTCGCGAGACAGCGGTATTCTTGATCACCTTGAGCCTGGTCTTTCAATTTGGCGGCGTGGCGATCCGGTTGGTGAGCGTATTTACGGCCCCGGTCATTTTTGCCACGCTTTCGACTTCGCTCTTTTGTGTCTTGTTCTTGATCGGCACGAGCGAAAGGGGCCGAATTCGGGAAGAGGTCGAGGCGAGAGCCCGTGACTCCGACTCTATTTTTTCCGGGCAAGTCTCGCGAGAACGTCGAGTGATCGTGGCCCGGGTGCAACTGGATCCTCTGTTCGAGGCTGTACTCAGAGAGGAACGCCATCGCGCGGATGCCCTGATCAGCGCGGTGAAGCTCCTTTTGCGAAGCGTCCTTTCCGCTCGGGATCGCGTGCACATGGGCGATCGGGATATTCGGATGATGTTTTTCAGTCGAGGGACCGATTACCAGGAGGTCGGGGTCGTGCTGGAGCTGCTCAAGAGAAAATTGGGGCTTTTTCAGGAAATATACGGAGTCCAGTACTCGATGATGGCGCTCCCAGTGAGAGTCGAGGTTGAAGAAGTGTACGAGTCGTGTCCCCAACTTGAAGGCACCGCTTGAAAATTCTTTTCTTGGGGATATCCACCGATCTTGGAGGAGCGGAACGTAGTCTGCTGGATCTGATCGCGGGGATGAATATGCGGGGCCATGCCTTCATCGAGGTCCTACTGCCGAAGACTTCGGGCCGTTTGACCGAGGAACTTCGCGCGAGGAGCATATCAGTTCATGTGTTGCCTTGGCCGACGAACGCGCTTTCGATTTCCCGGTGCTCGTTTTTTAGGTCTGCCCTGCTTTTTCTGTCGTCCCTTCCCGCTTTGTTGGCCACCAGCCTCCGAATGCTCCGTCTGATCGCTCGTCTCTCTCCGGATGTCCTCCACACCACGGGCCTAAAGATGCACCTGTGGGCCGCCTGTTTCCGGCTGGTTCACCGCAAGCCGGTCGTTTGGCATCTCCGCGACCATTTTGAACCCGGCCCAGTTCGAACGGTTTTCCGTGGCCTTTCCCGCATTACGCGCGTTCGAATGATGGCGAATTCGGTGTCGACGGCGCGCTCGTTCGGGCTGGATTTCGCCATTCGGGTGATTCCAAACGGTGTTCAAGCCGTGAAAGGTCAGGCATTCGACACGGGTCCCTCGGATGCATGGATCTTTGGGTGCGTCGGCGTATTGGCCGCCTGGAAAGGTCAGACCCTTTTTATCGAGGCGATGCGTAGGTTGAGAGAGTTGCGGCCAACCTTGAGTTTCAAGGGGCTCATCATTGGATCAGAGATCTACGATACCCTGGGCGACGGCGGTTACAAGCGAGCTCTGGAGAAAAAGATCCGAGACCTCGGTCCCTTCTGCCCCGTAGAGCTTCGGCCGTTCGAGACTGACTTGCGTCTCCTCTACTCGTCCTTTCAGGTTCTGGTTCACACGTCGCTTCGCCCTGAGCCTTTCGGTCGAGTTCTCGTCGAGGCGATGACCGCGGGAATTCCCGTGGTAGCGGCACGCGCCGGGGGCGTGCTTGAGGTGGTTCGTGATGGCGAGACAGCCCTGCTTTATAACCCAGGCGACGCGGAATCGCTCGTACGAACGATTCTTCAACTGATAGAGAACCCGGTCGAGACCCTCCGTCGCACTCAACAGGCCCGCGAGGCGGCTCGATCCTTTTCTGTTGAGCACCACGCGGACCGGGTCATGGCTTTCATCTCTGAGGAGATGCGCGCTTGAGTAAAAAAGTGCTCTATCTTACGGCGGCGACGGGAAGGGGCGGGGCAGAGACCTTTCTGCGTTTGACCGCTCAGGCTCACCGTGAATGGCAGCCCAGTTATCTTCTTTTTCGGTCCGGTCCTCTGGCGAACGCACTTGTTTCCGAAGGCCGCGAGGTCCGAATTTCTCGAGGTGAGGTCCGACTGCGGAATCCGAAAAGTTGGATTCGAGCGGTTCGGGAGGTGGAGGAGATGATCCGGGACGGACGGTTTTCATGCGTGCACTCGACGTTGAGCTACGTCGCCTGGATCGGATTTTTGGCTGCCCGTCGGGCCGGGGTTCCCCACTTTTGGTTTCAGCACGGGCCAGTCGGTGGTGGCATGGATCGATGGGTCTCCCGCTTGCCGGCGGCGGGAATATTTGTGAACTCCCGTGTGACTTCGGTCCTACAGCGGAGGTTGAGTGGAGATCGGGTTCCTTTGATTTCAGTTTCGCTTGGAATTCCGGAGGAGGCCTGGGCGGGAGAGACGCGCCCGTCGAGATCATCGGTGCGACTGTCCTATGGTCTGTCCGACAACGCTGTTGTTTTTGGAGTGCTTGGCCGTTCGGCTCCTCAAAAGGGAATTGAAATTTTTCTCGAAGCTTTGGTGAGGGCTTCGGCCGAGAGTACGGTACCGGTACAGGGTCTAGTGTGGGGAGGGGGTGGAGCCCGATATATGCACCATCACAATACCCTTCGGGAGTTGGCCAGCCAACTCAATGCACCGGTTCGGTTTGCGGACGAACAGGATGACCCGACGTCGTTTTATGAGGGAGTGGACGCCGTGGTCTGTTCTTCCCGTAGCCCGGAAGGCCTGGGCCTTACTTTACTGGAAGGAATGGCAAGGAATCGTCTGGCGATCGGCCCGATGGAGGGCGGAGTGCTTGATACCCTGATTGACGGTGTCACGGGCCTGAATTACATTCCTCGGAGCGTTGAGAGTCTCGCTGAACGCATGCGTTTTGCCGCCGAGAATCCGGGTATATGTGCGGGTATTCAGGAGGGCGGCGGTCGTTTCGTGCGGGCGCGACATAACGGCGGACAGATGATCCGCCAGCTCGAGCTCGCCTATTCGGGTGCGACGAATGGTGTGAAGAATTTCGTTTTCGGGCGTGCTCGGCCCCGGCCTTCCGTTGCAGTGCTTTTGGCGACCTATCGGCGCCCGATTGACCTCGATCGTTGCCTTAGTTCGCTGACTCAGCAGACCTCGGACCCAGATGAAATCGTCGTGGTGTTGCGAACCGCAGATGTCGCTAGCCGCCAGGTAGTCGACCGTTGGCTGAGGAAGTATCCTGGGCTGATCCGCGTGGTCGTGGTGTCCCGGCCCGGTGTTTTGGCTGCGAACAACGAGGCTCTTCCGACGATTACGACCGAGATCGTCGCATTCATCGATGACGACGCGGAAGCGACTCCCTCTTGGATCTCGTCGATCCGCGAGCAATTTGCGCGGGATCCGGGGATGGGTGCGTTTGGAGGAAGAGATCGCTTCGTCCATCCGGCGATGATCGAGGAGAGCAATCAGAAGGCAAAACAGGTGGGGCGGCTTAATTTTTTCGGTCGCCTTTCTGGTTACCATCACCGGGTGTCCGCAGGTCGTCGGGACGTCGATTCATTGAAAGGATGCAACATGGCTTTTCGGCGTTCGCTGCTTTCAACCTGTGACCCGGGCCTTCATGGCAACGCCTGTTTTTATGAGCTCGACCTCTGCCTGCATGTCCGTCGTTTGGGCTATCGCATCGTCTTCGATCCGGCCCACGAGGTCATGCATCATCTTTCTCCCACTTTTCTCGATGGGTTTGAACGGGGAATCCGAAATCGGGAAAGGGCATGCAACGAGGCTTTCAATCAGGCCCGGGTTCTATCCAGGCACATGAGCGGTTGGAATCGTATGCCTGTTTTCGTTTACTTGATGAGCGTTCCGGCGATCCGCCTGGCCCGGTGGACTTTTACCTGGCAGGAATTCATGGACGTATGGCGCTCCGTTTTAGAAGGGTGGCGTTCTGGCCAAAAAGAGCAGGGCATGAAATTGAAATCACCGCTTCCGGAAGGCGAGACTCATCGTGACGATCAGGCCCAGGCCGTTCACGGCGATCGTGGCGAGGTTCGCTCCCAGGGCGCCCCAGCTCGTAGTGAGCGGTGGGTAGATCGTGAGCGCCAAGAGCAATTGAGCACCGTTGAGTAGCGCGATGGCGCGCGTTCTTCCTTGCGCCAAGAGGAGGACCCCGAGCGGGTTGGCGAGAAGAACAATTCCCATGTTGATGCATTGGGCGCGAACCAGGTTTTCGAGGCCGAGATAACGGGCGCCCGCAAGGTGTGAGAGCACGGGCGGAGCCACAAACCAGGCCACTAAAACGCCTCCTACGGAGAGGAGCACGAAAGAAAAATAGTGCTTCAAAAGGCGGGACTGATTTTTTGCGTTTTGACTGAGCTTTGGGAGGAACGTCGTTGAGAACGAGTTGAGCAGCAACGAGACTGGCGCCGCGAGTCGACCGACGACGGCATAGCGAGCGACTTCACCTGAACCGGAACCCCAGGCAAGAATTTGCGTGTCGAGGTTGCCGGAAAGTTGGGTAGTCAGGCTCGAGGCAGCCCACCAGCGGTGGGAATCGTGGATTGAGCGCCTTAAGGCGGGTTCTGGCTGTAGGCCTCGCAGAGGCGGGAGCGCGAATTTTTTTCCGAAGGAAAAAAACAAGAGAGCCCAGGCCAGAACGGGAGCGATCACGTAGATGGCGACAATGGCCGAGATTGAAAGATGCCACCCGATGAGAAGCACGCCGCAGAGGGCGATGCGTACCGCTGCCGGAAGGATCTGTCCGAGAGAAAAAAGTTTAAAGTGACCGTCGGCGCGGTGCTTTGCCAAAACGAAATGAAACAAAGTAGCGGCCCAGGAGCCGGCAATTGCCGCGTCGAGGTAGGCGATAACAGACCTGGGCTGGCTGAGTAATCCCGGAGCTAGAGGAGTGAGCAGCGTTAAAAGAATGGCGAAGAGAGTCGCGGAAACCAAGATCCGTTTGAGGAAGAAGGAGGCCAAGGCGGTTCGCAGGGCATCGGTCTGGGCTGCGCTCTGATAGCGGACGAAGGTTTCAGTCCAGCCCAGATTGAGAATTCCGCTGGAGAGCATTTGCGCGGAGGCGAAAACAGCGAAAGTGGCGAAATCGGTCGCTTCGAGAGTTCGGATGAAGAGAACGTTGATAACGAAGCCCAGGAAGGCCACGAGAAGTTGAGCACTGAATACTCCGGTAGTCTGGGTCGCGATCTTCGAGCGCAGGAGTTCTTTCATTCGGTGCCCTCGTCGAGTTCCCGGAGTATTTTTTCATACCGACGATGAAGTGCGTCTTGAGAAAACTCTTGCCTGACGAAGTTGAGGTTCCCATTCGAAGCCTCATCACGCCTGGGTTCGTTCAGCAACAAGTCGGTCAATGCCGTTGCGAACTCGGTAGCGGATCCGGGGGTCGCTACTGCTCCGCAGTCTCCGCCGCGCGCAAGCCAAGCAACGCCGGTGGGTAGGCGGGTCGTGGCGACCGGGGCCCCTTGGCTCATGGCCTCGAGAATCGAGATTCCGAAAGTTTCTGCCGTCGTGGTGGAGGGGGCGGCAAAGACCGAGCAGGTTCTCATCAGCTCGAGCTTCGTCTCATCTGAGATATCGCCGATGAATTCGACCCCTTCAAAGAGGCCGAGGTGTCGGCAGAGCTCCCCGAGTCGGTGGTATTCCGGTCCTTGGCCGCCAATGAGAACGCGGAAAGCGGAGAGCGCGGGGGTGGTCGCTCGGATTTTTGCGATGGCCTGGAGCAGAACGTCGAAGCCCTTGTAGGGAACCAGCCGTCCTACGGCCAGAATGAACGCTTTTCTTTCTCGGGCCCCTAGCGCCTTCGTTGGAGCGGCTGGGGCTTGGAAGGGCAGGATTCTCAACTTGGGCTCGAGGGGTTTTAGGTCGGAAAACAAAGAGGTGAAAGAGGTGAAGGAAGGGTTCGAGACGAGAATCAGTTTTGCTCGACGCAGAAGTGGGAGGGTGACCCTTCGAAACCAAAGCCGACCCAGCCATCCCTGACTGACTGGCACCGCATGGAGGTAAGGGGCGAATTTTCTGGATAAGGCTGGAGAGAAGGCCAGGCGCAGCAGGGTGGCGGCTTCCGCGAGCGGTTGGGGAAGGTGGAGGTGCAGGACGTCTTCAGGGCGTGGCGAGTCCAGTACGAGCGTCGGCGTGATCGGTGTCGAAAGGAGGGTCGTCCAGGTTCGATGGCGGGTGACTGTTATTCCTCCCCGGGTCTCAACGGTTGGAGACTGGCGGACCTGAGCAGCGACCTCGACCCGAACCTCGTAACCGAGTGCCACGCCGGCGTCGGCAAGATCCGCGAGTGCGGTCTCGATCCCTCCGCGCACCGGAGGATAGAATTTTCCGATATGAAGAATTCGGGGCTTCCTCATGCGGACCCTTTGCGGCTCTGTTTCATCCGGTGCAGGATTCTCTCGGCGACATCATCCCATCGAAACGAATTTTCGCAGCGTTCACGGGCGTTTTTTCCCATCTCGAGCCGGATTTTCGGATTTCTTGCGAGGAAAAGGAGAGCCTCCATAATAGCCTTCGGATCTTCGGGAGGAACGAGCAAGCCGGTCTTTTGATCCTCGATGGCATCGGGAATCCCTCCGGAGTTCCCTCCGATCGAGGGGAGACCGCAGGCCGCGGCTTCCAGAAAGACGACTCCGAAACCCTCGATATTCGGCGCATCCCAGTCTTCCCGAGAGCAGAGCAGATGGATGTCTGAATTTTGATACGCGGAAATTTTATCGGCTTCAGAGATCGCACCTAAAAAAGTTACGCGCTTGGCGAGGCCTGAAGAGCGCGTGAGCTGCTCAAGTCTCGCTCGATCAGGTCCCTCGCCGACGATGCGGTAGTGCCAGGCTAACTCCGGGTGTTGTTGATCGAGGCGTCCCAGACTCTCAAGCACCTGGTCGACCCCTTTAAAAGGTTCAAGGCGGCAGACCGAAATCAGTTCGAGGATGTCGGTCTGGGTTCTGGGGTTGGGGACATATTTCGCGGTGTCGACGCCGTTCCAAACGACGGAAACATTCTCCTCTTGTATGCCCGTGCGTTGCAGAACGAGGCGTTTGGTGAAGCGGCTGACGGCAAAAACACCGGTCAGCTCCCGGAATAGCCATTTTTTGACGAACGAGGCATGCCCTCGAATTTTCTTTTTGAGTGTTTTGTCGCTCTCGATGATCTCCATGGCATGAGCCCAGCAGAACCAGGCCGGGCGCGCTCGGATTCCCCAGAGGGCTCCACGGGTTGCGGCGGCCTCGGGCATCCAGTTGAGGTTGAGAATGACATCGACGGGTCTTTTGCCGAGCTCAGATCGGATCGCGCGTGCGAGGGGCGGAATCGAGGCAAGGCTTCCGGTGCCTAAGGGCCTGAAGCGGTGGATATTCAGACCACAGGAGCGGTCGAATGTCTCTGACCCGCGGGTGTATCGGGCGAGGACGACGAGTTCCACCTCGTTTTTTCTCCGAGCGAGCGCCTGGCTGACCTCATGGGCGCAGGTGGCAATTCCCCCCAACCGAGGTGGAAAGTCATAGGCGGTGAGGATGATTCGGAAAATCATAAACTTGAGTCTAAGCGTTGTGGGAGGGCTCGGTCGAGGAGCAATTCGGCTGAGAAATTTCGCTTGACCCGATGTGCTGCAACGCGTTATGCGGCGCCTCTGAAGTCGAATGAGAGAGGTTTTTGATGGGCGTGAGTCTGGGGAAAATGGGAAGTTGGGCGGTCGTGGCTTTCGCGATGGCAGCCTCTTCACAGGCATCTGAAGTTCTTCGGACGCGAATTCACGCGGTCCAGCCAGGGGTGAACGAGCAGGCTCCGTTACAGGTGCTCGCGACCCAAGATGGTCGGGTCTACGATGTCGCTTCTTCGGATACCGCTCTGGTGGAGAGTCTTCGCAAGGCGGTTTCAGAACAGATCGTGGTGGATCTTCATCTGGCGGAAGAAGTGAGGGTGCAAGAGGTGACGGAAGTTCCGTCGGCCGAGTTGGCTCAATACAGCGATGAGCTGCTCGAGGCGCAGATGGCCGAAGTGGAGAAGCTTCTTTTTCCCATTCCAGACTGGTATCAGCCGACGATCTTGGCTTCGCGGGCGAAGGTCGATGAGCTGTTTCAAAGCATGAATCGACGCACGGCTAACCACTCTCAATGCTTTCAGCGCGCCAATTATTGGACCTTCAACATGTACCTCAACCAGGGAGTCAAGGCGATGAAGGTGTTTCTCTTCTTCTCGAATGCCTATCGTGCTCTCGACCCGGATGAGCCCGATGATTATCGCCATTTGGGCATCTCCCCTGCCCGAGATGGAGCGCCTGATCATCGCTGGTGGTTTCATGTGGCCCCGGTCGTTTACGTGCAAGAAGAGGGCGAGCCGTCCCCTACGGAGTTCGTCCTTGATCCAGGTTTTTCGGTGATTCGCTCCCCGCTTCTCATGAAGGATTGGACGGATGTGTTCGTCGACACGCACAAAGCTTGTCCGGTCATCGGCAATTACTCGATTCGTCAGGCTGACGAAGATGAGTGGATTCGAGATCGTGACGTGTACAAGCGCCGACTGTATCGTCGTGAGCATTGCTGGGTGCGCATCGTTCCGATGTATACGTACAATCCGGCCGATGTCGAACGGGCGGATAGCACGGGCGTTCCCATTCGATCTTGGAGCACTTTCGCCATGAAGGATATGGAGGGCGCGGTCCGTTAGGTTTTGAGTCCTCGGAGATGACGACAGATCTCGCACCGAGTTCCATCGCAGCCGCGCGCGCTGCAGTGTTCCCGGCCGTAGTAGATGATTCGTAGGTGGAGCGGGTTCCATTCCTTCTGCGGAAAGAGCGCTTTCAGGTCCCGTTCCGTCTTCACGACGTTTTTTCCATCGGAGAGACCCCAGCGTTTGGCTAGGCGGTGGATGTGCGTATCGACTGGAAAGGCTGGAACTTGAAACGCCTGCGACATCACTACCGATGCGGTCTTGTGGCCGACGCCGGGAAGCGCTTCGAGTTCTTCGAACGTACGGGGTACCCGGCCCCCGTGTTGGTCCACTAGCATCTCGGAGAGTCTGTGAATCGCCTTGGCCTTCTGGGGCGCAAGTCCACAGGTCTTGATCAGCTCGCGGATGTCCTCGACTTTGAGCTGTGCCATCTTCTCAGGGGAGTTGGCTTTGGCAAACAGAGCCGGGGTAACGAGATTGACCCGTTTGTCGGTCGTTTGGGCGGAAAGCAGCACGGCGATCAAGAGTGTGTAGGGGTCGTGGTGGTCGAGCGGAATGGCCGGCGCGGGATAAAGCGCGGCCAGTTGCTGGGCCACATACTTCGCCCGTATCTTCTTGTCGCGGATCACTCGACGAAGAAATAGGGCGGGGCCACATCTTTCTTCAAATTGAAGAAAACACGGTCGGCGGCCGGGACTTTATCGAAGGAGCCCGGAGGGTAGACTTCGTGCGAGCGCAGACTGCCCAGGTAGCGATGAGGAGCGGTACCGCGCATTTGATCACGCCAGATGTAGGGGAGCTCGACAGCCGGGGCTCCGCTGAAGATGCCGCGTCGATTTTCCGTGTTGGGGCGGACCAGATCAGATTTTTCAAGGCAGCCATCGTCGGGCCAGATGCAGTAGTTGACTGCCAGGCCTTCGGCGAGCATTCGATTGTTCAAATTTTCTTTTTCATAGATCACTTCGCCGAGAATGCGGCCGAAATGGTCGCATTTTTCGCCCGAGAGTAAAATTTTCACCGAGGCTCCGAGTGGGAGAACTTGGCTGAGCCGATCGTGAGCGACGTCACCCCAGTAGCCCTGGGATTTTCCCTGGAAGTGGGTCTCCGCCGTGTCGATGCCCACCATCCGGATGCGATAGTCGCCTCCGCGGTACAAAAAGCCAATCGTATCGCCATCGACGATTTTAGAGACTTCCCCAGCGAGGGAGGAGAATTTTTGGAATTGCTCTTTTCGGCATTCACGTCGGAGTTTCAGTGTCGGGCCGTCGATCGACCACGCCGAAATCGAGAAGGCGAATGCTACGAAGAACACCGACAGACGAGAGAAAGTTCGAATCCACATCCTGACACCCCCTATCCCTAGTGGTTGAAGCCTAAACCGAACACTAGAGCTAGGTAAACCTTTTAAAAGGGGGGCAAGGTCGTTTGCTAGAGGTAAGGGGAGAGAAGCCAGGCCAGGCTGTCGCGGAGTCTGCTGAGAAAAGGGCTTTTCTTGTAGAGCGTTACAGTAAATTCTGCACCGCGTTTTTTCATGGTTTTGAGGTAGGTGCTCAGGGCCGCGGAGGTGACCCGATCGTAGAGCTCCACGTTGAGTTCGAAGTTCAGACGGAAGCTGCGGGCGTCCCAGTTGCTTGAGCCCAAGCAGAGCCAATCATCGTCGATGAGGGTGATCTTGGTGTGTTCGAAAGGGGGAGCAATGAGGAACACGCGGACCCCTGAATGGGTAACGGATTTTAGAATCCGGCGGCTCGCCCAATCGACTACCGGGGCGTCGGTTTTCAGGGGGACGTAGATCTGCACATCGATTCCGCGCAGCGCGGCCGCCCCGAGTGCAGCGAGGATGGAGCGGTCAGCAAGGAAGTACGGAGTGACGATATGGATTCGGTGGCGGGCCTGTGAAATGGCGGAAAGCAGGAGCCAGGGGAGGCGAGTTCGTTCTCGGTCCGGGCCATCGATATAGGCCCGCCCGGCTACGTCGCCCTGTTCTTTGACTGGGGGAAACCAAACGAACTGGTCGAGAACTTCGCGGGTTGCAAAGTACCAGTCGTCGGCGAAAACCGCCTGGAGGTCGGCCACCAACGGGCCCTTGATGCGAAAATGCACGTCGGCAACCGGGTGTTTCGCGTTTCGTAAGAGGCGCGAGTTCTCGGTGATATTCATGCCACCGGTGAAGGCGGTCTCACCATCGATGGTGAGAAGCTTTCGGTGGTTGCGCAGATTGACGCCCCGGGCGCCGGAGAGGAGGCGAGCGGGGAGAAAAACGGCCGTCGGAATTCCCAATTTTCGTAGGGCACGACGGACGGTGAAGAATCCCAGGTCAGCTCCGACTCCATCGATCAAGACTCGAACCTCGACACCGCGTTTAACGGCGGAGTCGAGGGCTTCGATGAACTCGCGGCCGGTTTCGTCGAGTTGAAAAATATAGGTCATCAGACCGACCGATCGAGTGGCTCCCCGGATGGCATGGATCATCTGTGGATAGGCTTCATCACCGCAGAAAAGAGGGGAAACCGCGTTACCGAGCGAGAGCGGGGATCCGGTAATGCGATCGCCCGCTCGGATGAGGGGAGTCAGTTCGGCAGCGAGTTTGTCCGGTACCGTCTCTGGGTGGGGGGGCATATGGGGATGAGTTGCCGCGAGGCGCCGCACCTTGAAGCGGCGAAGGCGGACGCGCTGTCGGTAGATGCGGTTGATCCCGATCAGAAGATAGAGCAGCGATCCGATAACGGGGGAGAGCCAGATGAGCCCGATCCAGCCGGCCGCCGCTCGTGAGTCTTTTTTGTTCATCGCGACGTGGGCCGATAGCAAGACCGCAACGGCGGTGAGCGCGAGCGCAGCGAGATAGCTGAGGGGCCAGATCTTCGAGACTGAAGAAAGAACCCAGTCGACGATGGGGTCGCTCATGAGTCGGGAGATAGCACTGAATGAGGGTGGGTGGCACCCCTGATTCCCTGTTTAGCGGTCGCACATGATGCGGGCTACGAGACAGGAGAGTCCCGCCCCGGTACTGAAGGGGCCGAGTGCGCCGCCCAGCGTTAGCGCGCTGTTGTTGCAGATAGTCTGAATTTGTCGGCAGGCCCGGGCGGTTGTCCGTGACGCTGCTTGCTGTTCGCGTCGAAGATCGGCAGCTGCCGCTCGTCTTGCCTGTTCAACGGCTCTGTCGAATCCGAGGGCATGGCACTGAGTAACGAGCATCTGCAATTGATGGGCGGTGGATTCCTCGCCGTCGTGGGTGAGGGCATAGCTTTCTGAGTAACAGTCACGCTCAGACTGAACGGATGATCGAGAGGGTGTTTCTGCCTCGTTGAGGCATTGCGTATATTCTTGGGAGCACCGGGCCGCGTCAGCAGAAATCTGGGTCAGGCTCATGCAGGCGCGAAATCCGATGGCGCAATCTTTTCGGGCGGCGCCGAGGGCGGTTTCAGCCTCCTGCGCGAGTGCAGGAGCGCTGAGTAGGAGAAAAAGAAGGGGAAGTAGGGATTTGGAATTCACGGGGCTCACCTCAGGGGAGGGGAGTAGCATATCGAACTATTATAGTCAACAATTGCCTAACCTCAATTGCCTAACCTCAGGCAATACGACGATGGCCCCTAGTACCTAGTCAGCGTTGGCGACGTAGTTCATTTCAGAAAGGCTACAATCGGTGCTTTTGAGGCCGACGTTCAGCTGCTCCCCGTTGTCTAAGAGAATGCCGTAATAGAGAACGTGGTTCGTTTCGCTATGGAAAAACGAATCCGCGACCTGAATGGAGGTTACCGAAACCTGATTTTCTTTGGCCGAAAAAAGCCTTGCATGCAGTTTAGCTTCGTCCAGGCACTTGGTGTTAGCCATGGCCACGTTGCTTCCTAGAATAACTACACTTAAAGCGAATAAAGAAATTTTCATGAGATCCCTCGTGAGGTTTTTGTTTTTTTGGGGCCTAGCAGGTCCCCGTTAAAAGCTCAAGCCGATCTGGGCGCCGAGGGTTGGCATGCCGAGACTGCTATAGGCCCCCTCTAAGGCGATCTTGAGGCCGATGAGAGGTACGCGGATAATGAAGCCTGATCCGGCGATGAATCCCCAGAAGACTTTTCTCGGCGAGCTGGAAGTCGTGATTACGGTTTGGCCTGCGAAACTGACGCTGCCTTTGTATGTGACGATTCCGGTCGAGATATCAAAGCCTGAAAAGAGATAGGGCTCGGCCCAGTTGAGACGCTTGGAGAGCACGACCTGCGGGCTTAACGTGTGGGTCGCCAGTATGATCGTCGTGCCGGACGAGTCAGCGCCTTGAAGGCCCGGATCCGGCAGAGGCAAGCCGATGCCGGCGTAATCAAAGTACGTATAGTTGTAGCTGGTGCGGACGGCGAGCGTGGGGCCTTCTTCCGGCGCCCAGAGCAGGAGCTTCAGCGACCCGCCCGCGAAGTACGTCCCCAGATACCAAAGTCCTGAAATTCCGACGTCGATGAAGGGGGAGATCGCGTATCCCAGATGCACGCGAGCCGAGGGCAGGACGGACAGGCCGCCCGAGCCCCCGACGGCGGCAGTCAGGTCGGCGGGCATGTGTAAAAGCAGGGCTTCCAGGCCAAATTCGAAACCCGCACCTCCTCCCGCTTTGAGTGATGCGGCTCCCTGGTAGGGTCGATGGGCGGTCAGAATGGAGAAGGTCTTCAGCAGCGGGCTTAAGGTGGAATCAGGAATAAGGGCATCCAGGCTTTGCGCCCAGCTGCGCGATGGGGTGGCGCAAGCGACGCCGATAATGAGAAGAAAGAAGATCCTCACCACTCTATAGTAGGGCAAGCTGCTTTTCTGGACAGTCGGCACTTGTTGCCTAGGGGGTCTTCAAGAGGGAGTGACCAGGCGGGGGTCGGGGAAATCAACGCCCTCCTGTTTCTCGTAGTCCGGCTTTTAGTCTGAGTACGTTGAGGTATGAGTTGGAAGAGAGCAGCCGTGAGCTGGCGGAGTTTGCTGCAATCATGAGGGAAGTAGTGCGCTCCGAAAGGTTGCCTAGAGCTTCCATCTCTGATTCTTCACACTCAGAAGAGTAAATCCCTCTTCGGGCGCGCGTGATTATTTCACTCGACATAGCTTCGTCACGTTTGTTCGTCTGGGCGAAAAAATGACTGAGCGGAAGCCTCGCTGAGTCAATTCGATCAGCAAGAATGTCCAGTGTTTCAATGGTCGCACCATCAAGGATTTTGTTTGCAAGGATTTTGTTTGCTTCGTCTGTGAGAAAGTCGACTTCTTTCTGGAGGACGCGATTCTTTTTTTCGTCCGCGCTGATATGGGAGTCCCAATTTCTGAGCGCCTCCGCAGCGGAGGGTGAGCAAACAGTGAATGTTTCACCCTGGAGGGTGACATCAACCAAAACATTAGCAAAAACTCCCGCGCTGATCGCGAACGCGGCGCCGAGGGTTGCAGAAAGGGTGAGGTAAAAATTCGATGGTTTCATATTCAGGTCGTCTCCTGCTCCGGCACTAAGCAATGCCTGTGCCGGGGTGAATCCGCGATAAAACCTCACTGGGGAGTGCCTTCGGAGTCGTGAGTGGTGAGGCTTCAGTCGGCTGACTACTTTCTTACACGATTTGATTTTTTGGGGTCTCGGGAACCCTCGTTGCAGAGGGAGCAAGGCTCGTAGCTCTGGAATGGGGAGCGGCTCGCGATTCGCGCGCGGCGAAACGTACCGAACGCGGGCCGCAGTGCGCCACGCGGCGGCGCGGGTGGGGGCGCGGTTGGCGGTGCGCGGCGGGAGTTGTGACCAGGCGGGAATCGATGTGGCGCGGACGGAGCCGAAATGCTCAGCGCGGTCCGTGGGGGCGCGCGGTGACGCAGATCGCGCTGAGCATTTCTCCACGGCCGAAAATTTTTCTTAACGGATCATTTTTTTATTGACGGTTTACAAGCCGGACGAGGGCCAGAATCCGACATCGCGCCGCGCAGCTGTCCCCAGACGCTCACACTGCCGTTTTACGGCCTCTGAGCTGGCGCGGAGACTTTTTTGAAGGCCGGCCCTTTTTGGATTCGCTAATCGGCCCGCCAGGTGCCCCGAAAAACAGGGTGTATGCATGCGCTCATGAATATACAAAAACCCTTGAAACACCTTTCTGATTCCGACTTGCTGACCGAGACGCGGCAGCGCTGCACCGAAGAACGACGAATCACGATTCAGATTCTCCACCTGCTGCGCGAGGTCGAGGCGCGCGCCTTGTTCGCGCGCACGCATTCCTCGCTCTTTGATTTCTGCGTGAAAGAGCTTCGCTTCTCGGAAGATCAAGCACATCGCAGAATTTCGGCCATGCGCCAACTTCGCGACGTCCCCGAGCTCGAGGCACAGGTAGCCACGGGCGAGATCAAGCTCTCGCAGCTCGCCCAGGTGCGCACCTTCGTGCGGGCGGGGAAGAAAGAAACCGGACGAGCCGTTTCACACGAAGAAGCGCGCGACCTCCTCACGTCGTTGGTCGGGCGATCGACCCGCGAGACCGAGCGGGTTCTTCTGGAAAGATCTCCGGCCCTGGCCGAACGAAGAAGAACCGAAGAACGCATCCGTGCCGTCGCGCCGACGCTCTCGGAAGTACGCTTCACGGCGGACGATGAGCTGCTCGCACTGATTCAAGAAGCGAAGAGTCTCGTCGCGCACAGCGCGGATCTGAATCCGAGCCTGGCCCCGATTCTCAAGAAGGCACTCGCGGTTTGGGTGGGCCAGCTGAAGAAAAAGAAGGGACTGGACGAGGGAGTTTCGCTTCGCGGCACCCATCCGGGAATTCCACCCGCGGCACCGCGTGGCGCAGTGCGGCCCGCGCTGAGTTCTCCGGCACCGAGTTCGGCGACGACTTCCGCGCCCCGCTCGGAGCTTTCTTCAAAACCGAGCGCCCCGTTGACCTCGAACACCCCACCGGCCCCAAAAACGCGCTACATCCCCGCGCCGCTTCGGCGCCTGGTCTATGCGCGGGCCCGGGGGCAGTGCGAGTTCGGCCGGCCCGGCGCGCGGTGCGAATCCCGGCACGCGCTCGAGGTTCATCACCTCACGCCGTTCGCGCGCGGGGGCCCGCACACGGCGGAAAACCTCGTCCTCACCTGTCGCATTCATAACGCTGCCGAGGGGCGCTGGGAGTTCGGTTGAGCCGCGCTCCACCTGCGACGCCGCGTGACGCAGTGTGGTTCGCACCGAGTTTTCCGGCTCAGCGCTTGGAACGCGTGCCGCGCGCCCCCGTCCGGGCGAGCTGCTCACCCGTTCCAGGGCTGGGACCCTTGTTGCACCCCTCTGCTCAGCACCGATGGCTGCGGCGACCCTTTTTCGTGATCAGCGCTTTGACAGAGGGTTGAAATATTTCAGGGTGCAAAAGGCACCGGGTCCTCAGCTCTCTTATAAGGGCGTTTAGGTAGGATGGGAGTTGGCACTCCTCTTGCTCTGTGTTGGAGCGCGCGCTCACTAGGAGCGCGACTTGAAAGGTATTATGGCAAAGGTTATTTCTCTGGGAGCGGCTCTTAAAAAGAAAAATATTCAGTCGGGCGAGCCGGAATATCGGGCGAAGATCGATTCGATGGACAAGTTCGAGCTTCTTGAGGAGATGATTCGGTTTCAGGAGGAACGCTCCCAAGTCGGAGAGCTTTCGGTTTCGATGATGGTCCGCGGCCGTCACCTTTTCAAAGCGCTCGAGGAGAGCGCGGAGACTCGGGAGCTGGGCCTTTTGACTCGGTCCTACCGTCGGCATTTGGAGTATGAGCTGGAAGAAAAGCTTAAAAGCCGCTGAGTGCCCGTTGATCGACTTTCGCGAGCCGTCCTCTCAAGGCAATGGCCATCCGGTCTTCCAGCAGCATCTGGCGCGCCGCCCTTTCGATATCTGCTTCTTGTGCTATTTCGTTTACGACCCAGCCGCAGAGAGACTGCCTAAGTGCCGAGTGGCCACGGGCCTCTGAGCCTTCGAGGGTTTCATTCTCTTTCAGCGTAAGCTGCCGACGGGCCCGCTCGATCTCCTCGGGAGTGAGAGGATTTCGTTTCACTTTGAAAATCTCGTGAAACAGCGCCTCAAGCAGAAGGTGAGCGGAAGCGGGAGCGCATTGTCCCCCCATGGAGAAGAGCGAGACGTCGGTATACGGTTCGATCTGGGCCTGAAGGCCTTGGATGTCCTCCGGAAGCGTCGCTAACCGTTGTTGAAGGCGAGCTGTTGGGCCTCCTGTCAAACCCTCCCAGAGGAGGCGTTGTGCGAAGAACTGCTGAGAGCCGCGACCGTCACCGAGAAAACTGATCTGGAATTCGAGCAGGGCTTCGTCAGCGGGCAGGAGCAGGCTGAGAGGGCCCTTGCGGCGGCTGGGAAAGAGAAAGGGGGCATCCGGGGAACTCGGTGGCCTGATGGGGTGGGTCTCCCCGAAGGCGCTGATCCCGGTCTCTTCCTCGCCGACGTGGAGCACGGGGCGCTCGTCGCGCGGGGAGTTGCGCCACGCGCCGAAGTGGGTTTCAAGGATATCGCGTGTCTGCTCCTCGTCGGCGGTTGTCTGCCAGATGAGGACGCAGTTTTCCGGCTGGATCATCTCCCGTTCGAAGAAGAGCAGATCTGCCGATCTTGCAGAGGAAAGGGCCAGGGTTTCGTCTTTTCCTGTCTTTGCGAGTGGATGATCGCCGAACAGATGGGGGAGAAGCGCCTGAGTCAAGGGCAGTGCTCGTGCCTGGGCTGCTTTTTTTCGGGCGCCCATGGGGTCCCGGTGCAGCGGGGTTCGTGCTAGAGTGCTGAGGGTTTCAAGCGCACGCACGCGTGCGCTTGCCGAAAAATCAGCCTGAAAGCCGCTCGCTTCGGCGTCCTGGAAGATCTTGAGTCCGCCCCCTTGTGCTTCGAAGAAAACATGGAGCTGTGTGGAATTCGGAAAGAGGAGCGTGCCCGCGCGCGCGGATTCGAGCCACCACCGGCTGAAGCCGGCGGTGGCTGTTGTCTCGAAGCGGGTTCCGGTACGAAAGCCCAGAATGACTCGATCTCGTTCGGTCGTCTCCGCGGGCAAGATGACTGAGTGAAAGCCGTTGTCGAGTCGAATAGGGATCACAGCAGATTGCTAGCCAGTTCGGATAGCTTGGACCGTTCCCCTTTGGTGAGGGTCACGTGCGCGGAGATCGTTTCTTCCTTGAAACGATCAACGAGGTACACGAGTCCGTTGTTTGCGGCGTCAACGTAGGGATTGTCGATCTGGTAGCTATCACCCGTCAGCACGATCTTTGAGTCATCCCCCGCGCGGGTGATGATGGTCTTGATTTCGTGCGGAGTCAGGTTTTGCGCCTCATCGACGATCAGGTACTGGCTGGGAATCGAGCGGCCTCGGATATAGGTCAGAGGTTCGATCTGCAGAAGGCCTTGGTTCATCAGTTCCTGCGTTCCTTTGCCAGCTCCGCGCCGCCCTTTTCCGCCGGTAGCGCCGAAGAGGAAATCGATATTATCGTAGAACGGTTGCATCCAGGGATTCAGCTTTTCCTCGATATCTCCCGGCAGAAATCCGATGTCCTTCCCGAGCGGAAAAACAGGACGGGACATCAGCAGCCGCTGGTAGATTCCCTCGTCAACGGTCTTCGCAAGACCTGCCGCAATGGCCAGTAGCGTTTTCCCGGTTCCGGCCTTTCCGACAAGAGTGACAAGTTTGATCTCATCATTCATCAGCGCATCGATGGCAAAGGCCTGTTCCGCATTTTTCGGAAAGATACCCCAAAGGCCTTCGGCTGGCTTGAAGACCGGGACCAGGCAGCCGAGGTCCTTTGAAAAGCGTCCCATCGCCGTATGGGTGGGATTGGTTGCATCGCGCACAATGACATATTGATTCGCCTTCAAGGAGGACTGCTCCTTCAACGTCAGCCTCTTGTTGGCGTAAAACTCATCGACGAGGTGACCATCGACGTTCAGAGTCGCGACGCCGCCGTAAAGCTCATCTGGCTCGACGCTTTCCGGTTCGTAGTCGACCGCTGCGATTCCAAGGGCATCAGCCTTGATTCGAAGGTTGACGTCCTTGGTGACGAAAACCACCGGCCTTTTTGGCTGGTCCTTGCGGAGTGAGATCGCCAGGGCGAGAATTCGATTGTCCGCCTTGTCCATCTGGAGTTCGAGCGGAAGCGGAGCTTCGCCGCCCAGCTCAACTGTGAGTAAACCGCCGTCCGGTAACTTAACCCCTTTCGAGAGCTCGCCGCCAGAGCGGAGCCCGTCGATGAGACGGGAGAACAATCGCGCATGTCTCCCGTTTTCACTCATCTCACGTTTGAAACGATCGATCTCTTCGATCACGACAATCGGCACGACGATGTCGTTGTTCCCGAACTTCAAAAACGCTTGGGGATCGAAGAGAAGAACATTGGTATCGAGTATGAAGGCTTTACGCATCTGCCTTGAGAGTACCGCTCAGGAAGACCAAGTCAATTGGCTAGCGCGTTGGAGCGCTAGAGAATGAACATCAACCCGGCGTACACACTCGATAGCTGATTGTAGTAGGTCTGAATGGCGATTCTGCTTCCGATGTTGAAGCCCAAGCCTGCCGAAATTCCGCGGGGAATCCGTACGCCCCCTCCGTTGAGATCCAGGCCATAACCGATCATTGCCTGAAAAAAGCTGATGTGGACTTTTACACCGGGTTTGATCGAGAATCCCGAGGTAGTGAGGCCGTAGCTTGCGTCGCCGACGATCGAGACGAACTGGGCCGGTTTTACCGCCAAGCCGAAGCCAACGCCGTCCACGCCTCCGATGACTGAGTAGATCGTACCGCCGAAGGTGACCACCTCGTGAGGCAGAACCAGTATTCCGATATCACCTGTCCCAGAGGTCAGATTTTGGCCGCGTGCGGCGCCCCCGGCAATGTCGAAGCCATAGCTGACCCCGAAGGCAGTTTTGATTTGCGGAATATGAAAGCCGATCCCCCCGTCAAGTGTCACTCCGGAGCCCGAGGAGGTCGAGCCAAGAACCTGCAGGCCTCCGCCGACGACTCCGCTGCCGGCGAAGATTCCGCCCCCGATCGTCGTTGGATTAAAGCCAGTGGTCTGGGGAAGAGAGCCGTGAACAATCGCTTTGAGGTTGGAGTTGTAAATCAACCCAGCCGGGTTCTCTCCCAAGCCTGACACGACGCTGGGATCTGAAATGCCGCCGCCCACAGTCAGCATGTGGGGCCTCTCGCCCGTCATCATCATCCTGCCGCCGCGCGCGAAGGCGTTTCCTGAGATCACGATTCCAATCAACCCAACAACAACGAATGGGAAATTTCTCATAGAACTACAGATTAGCCCAAAAAATGGGTGCTCTCGATGAGCATTCTTTGACGCTCAAGTCATGCCCGACACATGACGACAAGCTGGGGAGAAGGAGTGCTGCTATGGAAAGCGCATGGAGTAGTTTAGTGCATCGAGCCAGTCGTTGGGAGGTCTGGATTCTCGCTGTTTTCGGGGTCCTGCTGCTGGGGCGACCGGGAGTAGGGAATGCCGGGACAGTGATGTTGCAGGCACCGGCGACGATAAAATCCGCGGAAAATTCCGAAGTCTATCCGGCCTCCGAGTTCGGCAAGCCGCCGGAGCGTCGGCGTTTTCCGATGGTGGCTGATCCGCTGTCAGCGCGGGAAGAGGTGAACGAGTGGCCAGCGCCGGATCCCGTGGCCGTCGCGGGTCGCCAGATTCCCGATCCCTCCGAGCAGACCGTCAGAAAGCCGGCGAGCCTCTCGGACGAGTCAGTCGTGCAAGGACCGGGCACGGTCCGCGTGCAAAGGCCGAACGCGCTGAATCCGCCCGCCGGGATGGAAGCGCAGGCCATGAGCCGCAAGGGTGTGCAGGAGATCGCCATCATCGCTGGGGACTCGGGATTTTTTCCGCGTACGCTTTTTGTGACCCGTGACATCCCGGTCCGCCTTTACGTGACCGGTGCTTCCAAAAATACCCTTTGCATGATGATGGATGGTTTCCAGGTTCGTAAGCAGATTCGATCGCAGAAGATCGAGGAGATCAGCTTCACGCCTAACGTACCGGGCAAGTATCGCTTTTACTGCCCGGTGAACGGCATGGAAGGGAACTTGATTGTGCGCGAGCTCGCGTCGGTCGAGGGAGGATAGCGCGGCGTGGGAGTCTTTGAAGATTCAGTCGCGACGTTTCTCGGCGTCATCAAGCAGTATCTGGATGATGACAGCGTTTCGGAGGTGCTCGTCAACGGGCCATCGGAAGTGTTTGTCGAGCGGCGTGGCGTTCTCGAGCGCGTGCCCGCGCAGTTCAAGGACGAGCAGGCTTTGCAGGCCGCGGTTCGGAACATAGCGCAGTTCGTGGGACGGACGATCGACGCGGATAACCCGATCCTGGATGCGCGCCTTCCAGATGGTTCCCGAGTGGCCGCGGTGCTCCCTCCTTGTTCGCGAAAGGGCACCACGCTTTCCATTCGTAAATTCCAGAAGGGCAGTCCGAGCTTTGTCGATCTGATCAACCGGGGCACGATCTCGAAGGACGCGGCCCGTTTTCTGGATGTGTGCATCCACCTGGGCAAGAATATCATCATCTCGGGCGGCACTGGCTCGGGGAAGACGACCCTGCTGAACGTGCTGGGCTCACGTATCCCGGGTACGCAACGGTTATTGATCATCGAAGACTCTTCCGAGCTCAAAATTAAAACGGATCACGCGGTATTTTTCGAGACCAAACATGCGGATGCCATGGGGAAGGGCGCGGTATCGATTCGAGACCTCATTCGTTCAGCGCTCCGTCTGCGGCCGGACCGGATCGTGGTCGGGGAGGTTCGAGGTCCGGAGTCGCTGGATCTGATCACCGCCATGAATACGGGCCATGGGGGTTCGATGGGGACGACCCACGCCAATACTCCATACGATGCGCTGGTTCGCCTCGAGACGTTGGCCATGATGGGAGATACGCAGGTGCCGGTCGGGGCCATCCGCCGTCAAATTGCCGCCGCCATTCATCTCGTCGTGCAGATTAAGCGTCTGGACGACGGCTCGCGTAAGGTGACGAACATCTCTGAGGTTTTTCCTGAGGTCGATGAACACGGAAAGTATCGGATCCACGACATCTTCCAGTTCGTTCAGCGGGGCAAATCGGCAGAGGGCAAGGTGGTGGGTGAGCATGTTGCGACAGGAGAAATTCCGAGTTTCATGCACGAGATCGAGGTCAATCGCCTCCCCTTCACGAGAGAAAAATTCACTCCGCCAGAGTGGTACCTTCAATGGCTCAGGAAGAATGCCGATGCGGCGTGACTTCGACGCCGACCTCTTTTAGGATCTTACTTCGTGAGCTCCAAAAACTTTGATCTGATTGTCATCGGTTCCGGCCCGGCCGGTCAGCGAGCGGCTTTACAAGGCGCGAAGGCCGGAAAAAAGGTGCTGGTGATCGAGCAGATGCCCGCAGTTGGGGGGGGGTGCGTTCACGATGGGACACTTCCTTCGAAGTCATTCAGGGAATCCGTGTACCGTTACTCGCTAGGCTCCCGTGGCACGCTTGGACAAGAAAATGAAAGCGCGAGCGCGATGGTGGGCGGCAAAAGGTCGAAAGCGCTTCCCGAGATGGATAAGTTGCTGCGCCGACGTGATCGGGTGGTGAGTGGCGAAGCCCAGGTGATTTCCGACCAGCTCAAGAGGAATGCGATTACGATTCTGCAGGGCAAGGCGCGGGTGGTGAGCGCGGACGAAGTCGAGGTTCGGGGGTCGAAGGGCAAGCAGCGTTTCTCGGCGAAGTTCATTTTCGTGGCAGTGGGTGCTCGACCGGTGCCGCCTGCCTCGATTCGGGTCGACGGCAAAGTCGTGTTGGATAGCTCGAGCGTGCTGTCCCTGAAGCAGACCCCGAAGAGCATGGTCGTGTTGGGGGCGGGCATCATCGGTTGCGAGTACGCGAGCATGTTCGCGATCGCGGGCACGAAGGTGGTTCTCGTCGACAAGCGCGATCAGATGCTTGCCTCGGTGGATCGGGAGATCGTGCGGCACCTGGTCCAGATGTTTTCGGACTATCACATGGACATCATCTTGTGCACCGAGGCTGTAGAGGTGAAGGTGCGGCTTCCGCGCGGCAAGACGCCTGGGCAGGCGAAAATCAAGCTTGCGAACGGGCAGACTCTGACGGCCGAGGCGGTGTTGGTGGCGCTCGGGCGGCAGGGCAACGTCGAGGGATTGGGTCTGGCTGAGGTTGGAGTCAAGGTCAGCGAGCGCGGCTTGGTGGAAGTGGACGAGCATTTTCAAACGGCGGTGTCGTCGATTTATGCGGTTGGCGATGTGGTAGGCCCGCCCGCGTTGGCGTCGACGAGCATGGAGCAGGGGCGCATCGCTTGCTGTCATGCGTTTGAGATCGGGGACCCGGCGACCATGGGCGAGCAGTCGATGCCGCGGCTTTACCCCTATGGCATCTATACGATTCCAGAAATTTCGATGGTGGGTCCGACTGAGGAAGAGCTTCGGAAGGCGGGCGCGGATTTTGTCGTGGGGCGTGCGAAGTACCGTGAGCTGGCCCGAGGGCAGATTGTCGGTGATCGCTGGGGCTTGCTAAAACTTCTCGTAGATCGGAAGACGCTGAAGCTCCTGGGTGTCCATATCATCGGCGACAATGCGGCGGACCTGATCCACATCGGCCAGGCGGTGATGGATTTCGGGGGAGACGCGCGGTACTTCATTCGGTCGGTGTTCAACTACCCAACTCTCGCGGAAGCCTACAAGACGGCCGCGTTCCACGCGGTCAATCAGATCCTGGGCGTCACACGGACGGTCTAGACTTCCTCCTTGGGCTCCTTGGGCGGCACTCCTTGGGCGGGGCCTCATGATTCCGTCGATTTTTGACGATAGCTGTTTATGAGCTACGTCCTGGAAGATGAAAAAGAGTTTGAACGCCTGGAGCGGCAGTCGAAAACTCGGTTGTATGATCCGGAACGCGAATTGGAGGGAGTCGATTTCTCGGAGGCTCGGCGGCTTCTTGACGCGGGAAGCGGCTCGGGAATCGTGAGTCGTTTGCTTGCGCGCCGCTATCCGAAGGCTGAGGTCGTTGGGGTCGAGCAGTCGGAACTTCGGGTCAAGCGCGCGCAAAAAGAGGGTGTCGGTCTCGAGAACCTCCACCATAGGGCTGGGAGCATCACCGCGCTTCCAGAAGCCTCGAACACCTTCGATGGAGCGGTCTGTCGCTTCGTGCTCGAGCATATGTCGAAGGACTTGGCGCGGACGGCTCTCCGAGAGATTTTGCGCTGCCTCCGGCCCGGCGGCGAGCTCGTGGCGATCGACATCGATGGAATTTTTCACAATCTGTACCCGAGAACTGAAAGGGTGCAGGGCTTCTTAGACAGGCTGCAAGGGTTTCCAGATCTCGATTTACAGATCGGGAGAAAGCTTCCTTCTTGGATGGTGGAAGCGGGCTTTGAAAACGTCAGCTGGCGCATCGACACGATGGAGATTCGCGATGACTCTCTCGACGTGGAAGCGAAGCTCATCGAGGAACGCTTTTCTCAGACCCTCCCGACGATGGCAGCTTTGCTGGGCTCGGAGAACGAGGCTCGTGCGTTCCAGGCGGATTTCCTACAGACGCTGCGCCAGCCTGGGGCGGTGCTCTTCTACAGCAAGTTCATTGTCAGAGGCCGCAAGGGTAGCCTTCGGCTACTGAACAGTCGGAGCTGAGACCAGCTCGAGCGAGTACGCTTTGACTGAGTCAAACGGAACATAGACGAAACCGCCGTCCCCCCAGCAGTTGCTCCATGAATTTTTCATGATGAAGTAACCGCCACCCGAACCCAGGGGCGCGTTCGGAAGGACTTCCGCCAGTTGCGCGTTCGTGATCAATCCGACGATGTGAACGGCGTGCCCGCCGATGTTCGCGTTTTCAGTGGCGCTGGCGAAATTCACGAAGCCGGAAGCGTCGGGAGTCCAGCTTGACGCTTGGACGTCGAAGCCCCAGGTCGCCTGCGCGCGGAAGAGGCCCACCGCGAGGATGAGCTTCGCGAGGGAGAGATCCCGATGGGCCGGATCCCAGTAGTTCGTGGTTCCGCTCGCAGTGCGGAAACCCAAATTGTCCGGGTTGATGTCCGGAAAGACGAAGCCGCAGTAGGTGGCCCCGATGAAGGGAACTTCGGTGCAGACCAGGTTGGCTTGGTGGGTGGAATTCGAACAATTGAACCAGATGCCGTTGCAAGAATTTCGGTAAGCGATGACCGGGTCATCGTTCGTGCCGAGCATCATATCCGGTCCGGGCCCGAAATCGGTGATACGGGCAGTGGAGGGGTTGTAGGTCCATTGCGTTTCGAACGGAACCAGGTAGCCTTCGGCAAAGCTCGAGTTGAAGCCATGGTTTGGCCAATAGCCATCGCCGTAGGTTTGGCCGCCACCCCAAATGAGTTTCATGCGCGCGTAAAGGGCTTGTTCGGAGAGGTTCACTCGTCGACCGAATTTTTTGTGAATGTTATACTCCATCGTCGATATTGACGAGAAGGCCGGGCAAGTGCCCCGCCTCGCTTGGTCTTTCACGCAGGAGATGTGCTCTTTTCCGGACCAGTTGTAATTCATCATGAGGCCGAGATCGCTGTATCCGCAGGTTGAGCGATTTCCGTTCCGGTCGGCACGAACGCCGGCGCCTGTGCCGACGCCTTCGTCGCCGTCACAGGAGGGCGGAAGAACTGGGCTGAAAGGGGCGGGTACTAGGTCGCGAACGATCACGGTCCAATTTCGGGCGATTTCATTATTGAGGCCCAGGAGTTCCCCGGCTGATTTGTCTGACACTTCGTTGGGAGTTTTCAAATGGAGTTGGCTCCTCCAGGAGTCACTCAAGCCTTCATAGAGTTGGCGATACGTTTCGAGCTGGTTGTCATGGGTCGCGAATTGGCGGATCGACTTTGCCAAAGTGCGGAGCCGGAATCGTTGGCCAAGAGTTTGGACCTGCATGGGCTGACCGCTGTTCGCCAGAACAACCTGTAAGTTCAAATTGCCGTTGCCGGCCGGTGTCACATTTCCGCTGGTGTCGTCGACCAAGGTCGGGAGCATTTCGGGCGCATCGGGGTTGGCCTGCTGATAGTCGGAAATGGTTTGCTGGTCTTCGGCGTCTTGAGCTTGTTCGCGAGTTTCAACCTCGGCGTCGGCTTCCGGGCCTGCCAGGGCGATTTCGCCGTTCTGCCAGCGACGAGAGAACTCAGACTCGGAAATTATTTCGGCGTCGTCGGGAACCTCACCGTCCGGGCCGTAGGCATACTTCGGGTCGGGGAGGAGCGGATCATCCGGAGAGCCTCCGGGGCCCGGGCAACCCGCGCTCATGAGAGAGGAGAGGACAGTGATCGTCAGGATCCAGAGTCGGGGGGTGGGCAGGATTTTCATAAGGATCAGACAGTTAGCTGATATAACGCATATAGTCAATTTAATTTTTATGTTACCGTTCTCGCATGATCAAGATCAAACGCGTGGTGGCTCGTGAGGTGCTCGATTCCCGAGGGTTCCCAACGGTGGAGGCTGAACTCTGGGTGGAGGATCCCCGGCACCCCGGTGAGCAGCTGATGGGGCGCGCGATCGTCCCCTCTGGGGCATCGACCGGCGAAGGCGAGGCTCTTGAGCTTCGGGATGGAGATTCCTCCCGCTTCATGGGTAAGGGCGTGCGCACGGCGGTCGCGAATGTCACGACGAAGATCGGTCCTGCGGTGGTGGGGCGTGATTTTTCGTCACAGACTTTGTTTGATGATGCGCTTCGAGAGCTCGACGGTACGGAAAATAAGGGCAAGCTGGGGGCGAACGCGATTTTGGCCGTGAGCATGGCCTTCGCGCGGGCCAAATCTTTGGCTGACGGCGTGACGACGTCGGCCTCGATTGCGCAGCTGATCGGCTCGCAGGGCGTGACTCTTCCGGTGCCGCTGATGAATATCTTGAACGGCGGCAAACACGCGGACAATGGTTTGGCGATTCAGGAGTTTATGATCGTACCGGTGGGGTTTGCGAAATTTTCAGATGCGCTCCGGGCTGGAGTCGAGGTGTTCCATCATCTCAAGAAGATCCTGCATTCCAAGGGCCTGTCGACCGGCGTGGGAGATGAGGGGGGGTTTGCACCGGTCTTCGAAGGTGAAAAGCCTCACGAGCAGGCCATCGGTGCGATCATGAGGGCTATCGCGGATGCGGGCTACAAAGCGGGGAGCCAGATTTTTCTCGCGCTGGATTGCGCGGCGAGCGAGTTCTCCAAAAAAAATGATCGTGGGGTGAAGTATGACTTCGAAGGGAAGAGCCTGACTTCTCGCGAAATGGTGGCGCTGTACGATGAGTGGTCGAGAACCTATCCCATCATCTCGATCGAGGACGGTCTTTCTGAGCATGACTGGGAGGGCTGGGCGGCTCTCACTCACGCGCTCGGAGATCGAATTCAACTCGTCGGCGACGATCTTTTCGTGACGAATGCGGCCTATCTTCAGAAGGGCGTCGATGAAAAATGCGCGAACGCCATTCTTATCAAGGTCAATCAGATCGGTACGGTGACGGAAACGCTCGAGACGATGCGGCTGGCGGCGCAGAATCAGTACGCGACGATTGTCTCACACCGGAGTGGTGAGACCGAGGATACCTTCATTGCAGAGCTGGCCGTGGGCACGGATTGCGGTCAGATCAAAACGGGGTCGGCATCGCGGACAGATCGCATCGCGAAGTACAACCAGCTCCTGCGCATCGAGGAAGCACTGGGAAGTCGAGCGGTATTCGGAGGAATGCGGTGCCTGGCACCGAAAGTTAAGAAGTTTAACAATTAAAAGCTGCTACCTCCGAGTGGTGTTTGCGTCTCGATCCCGGAGTCGGTTACACTTATTTTGTTGAACAGAACCCGAGAGCAAGAGGCTCTCTTTTTTATGCGACCAGGATGGTTTAAAAAATTTACGGGGCCGGGGGCCCTTCAGCTCCTTTGGTTAGGCGTTTTCGGAATGTGGACGACTATCCTGACCGGGGTGTTTGCCGATTTCGTGGGTACGCCGGGGTTGGTGCAGTGGAAAAAATTAAATCAGCTTTATGATTTGAAGCGGACGGAGCTGAATGCCCTTGAGGCTGATCTTCAGCATCTTCAAACTGAGATCTCCCGAATCGAGAAAGACCCCGATACCCAGAAAAAAGAGATCCGTCGGATCTTGGGTTACGTTGCCGCGGACGAGCTGGTCTTCGAGTTTGAGCCTGAACAGGTGGCGCCGCCAAAAACACGACAGAATTTGACAGTGCTCGACCGCTTTCGCACACTGTGGAGACAGGGCTCATGAAGAGCCTGGAGGTAGTCTCGGATGGCGCATGGCAGAGTGAAGTGGTTCAACGATGCCCGTGGCTTCGGTGTGATTGAGAGACCGGAGAGTGCGGGGATCAAGGAAATTTTTGTTCATTACACCGCGATCAGCGGCGAGGGTCATAAGACCCTTTCTCAGGGGCAGGAGGTCGAATTTGATCTCTACGAAAGCCCGAAGGGCCTTGTCGCAAAGAACGTTCAGCGAGCGAACTGAGGGATCCGGTCACTTTTTATGGCTATGGTTTGAAAAGATTATGAACAAGGGCGCAACAGCAGCGCCCGGTACCTCCGAATCGCCCAAAGGCCCGACAAATGACGCAGTTAGCATCAAAAAGTGAGCGGATCCCTTGGCGTTGGCTGGCCGTTGCTGTTTCCATTATTATAGGGGGCCTTCTTCGCCATCTTTTTCTCGAAGAGATGGAGTTCAAATACGACGAAAAGTATATGTATCTTGCCGTGCGCAAGGCCCTCGATGGGGGAGTATGGCCTGTTCTGGGTATGCATTCCGGGGCGGCAATCCGGAATCCCGGAATGAGCATCTGGCTCTTCGATGTGTTGGG
Organism: uncultured Bacteriovoracaceae bacterium; assembly: GCA_964363305.1. Lineage (GTDB taxonomy): Bacteria > Bdellovibrionota > UBA1018 > UBA1018 > UBA1018 > CAYIHX01. Next base: position 37,898 of record CAYIHX010000020.1, read on the forward strand.
TTTATTTTTTCGGGTGGAGACCCCGCTTCAGCTGTGTCGAGCGGTCGTATGGTTGAATACGGCCGCGCTCGGCCTGCTTGGACTGTTTATCGTGAAAAAAATTCCGCCTCAGGCACAGCTGGCCTGGTGGTGGGGCCTGGCGCTGGTCACGGTGAACCCGTTTCTCGTACTGTATCAGCGTAAAATCTGGACGGTATCCGCACTTCCATTTCTGATGGTGCTCTTCCTCTGGACGTTTTGGGAGCGGCGCAATTGGCTGGGCGCATTTTTCTGGGGTCTGCTGGGGGCCTGCCTAGGGCAGATCCATATGAGCGGTTTTTTCTTCGCGTTCGCTTTTGTGCTTGTGGGTTTTTTTCACCGTGAGGATCGGCGCGCGACTCGCTGGTCTACTTGGTTCGTGGGGTCGGTGCTGGGTTCGCTTCCTCTGATTCCTTGGCTTATATACATGCGAACGGCCGAAGGTGGCGGCGTCTTTTCTCTCTGGTCTCTGCTGCGCGAAATGTCCGGACTCCGTTTTTGGTCTTTTTGGTTTTCAGATCCCACGGGTCTGACGTTGGGCTATTTCCTGGGGCTGCATCGGGGACATGGGGCGCTGGTGCAGAACGGAGAGTTTTTCAAGTACCCGATGATCGCCGGGTCGCCGACCTACGGCGTGACGCTGTTTATTCTGGTTTCGCTCGTCGCTAGTCTAGTGGTTTATGGTTCTTCCCTCGTGGCGATCTTGAAGAAAAAGTGGCACCGGGACCGGCCTGATTATGACTCAGACACTCAGCGGGCGCTTTGGAGCGTCGGTGGTGTGTTCGGAGCGATTTTGCCGCTCTCGCTTGCGCGAGTTCGGCGTCACTATCTGCTGATCACGTTTCCATTCGAGTGCATTTGGTTTGCGCGTGAGGCCTTGCGTGGCCTCGGCGAACGTCGCGGCCAACGGATGCTGGCTCTGCTGGCTCTTTTGCAGCTCCTCACTTCGCTGGCATTCCTGCAATTCATCGTCAAAAACGGTGGCAGCCCGCAGGGAGACTACGGTGTCTCGTATCGGGTTCAGGAAGAGCAGGGCACGACCTGGAGCGTACCCATTCAGCTCGATTTTTGACCCCGCTATGATTACTGACCGAGGCGGATGCTTCTCCGGACGTCGCGAAGATTCCCCTGGAGGACCTTTTTACGGATGCGAACGGATTGGGGAGTGACTTCGATCCATTCGTCCTCGTCGATCCATTCGATGCATTGCTCGAGTGACAGATTTCTGATGCCAGAGAGGGTGACTAGCACGTCCGTATGTGCTGAACGGATGTTCGTCATCTTCTTTTCTCGGCAGGGATTGACGTCGAGATCGTTGTCTTTCGCGTGCTCACCGATGATCATGCCTTCGTAAACCGGTACGCCGGGACCGAAGAACAAAACGCCTCGCTCCTCGATGGTGAGGAGCGCGTACTCGATCGTCTGGCCGGCGCGATCGCTGATGAGGGCGCCGCTCAAACGATGAGGAAGATCTCCCTTGTGGGGACCGAATTCAATCAACTCGCTCGAGAACAGGCCTTCACCACGAGTGGAGGTGAGGTATTTCGATCGGGTTCCGAGCAGTCCGCGGGTGGGGATCTCGAATTCCAATCGCACGCGGTTCGAGCCCATGCCGGAGCCGCCGTCGTACTTGGTGAGAAGTCCCTTGCGGGCCTGGAACATTCGGGTCACGTCGCCTGCGTACTGTTCCGGCAGGTCGAGCACGGCGCGCTCCATCGGCTCGAGTTTTTCTCCGGTCGCGCTCGTCTTCATCAAGACGATTGGTTTTCCGATCATGAATTCAAAGCCTTCGCGGCGCATCTGTTCGATCAAGATCGCGAACTGGAGCTCTCCGCGTCCGAGCACTCGAAACTGATCAGGGAGGGGCGTCTCTTCAAAACGCAACGCAACGTTGTTGCGCACTTCTCTCAGCAGCCGCTCGCGGAGTTTTCGAGACTGAATGGCTTCGCCTTCTTTGCCCGCGAGGGGGGAGGTATTCACGCTGAAGATCATGGCGATCGTTGGTTTTTCGACCGTGATGCGCGGAAGCGCCGCGACGGCCTCAGACGACACAAGCGTGTCTCCGATTTCGGAGAGCTCTGTCCCAGCCACGACGCAGATGTCACCTTCTTCGACTTCGAGTACTTCTTCTTGGCGAAGACCTTCGAAGACCGCGACTCGAGTGATGTTAAAACCCTCTTGGGAGGGTTGTCCCTCCGCATTGACTCCGCGCCGAATGACTCTTTGACCCTTTTTGACCTTGCCGCTGACGATGCGGCCGATCGAGAGCCGGCCGACGTAGTCAGAGTAAGCGAGGTTGGAGATGAGCATCTGGAACCCGCCTGCATCGACCACGAGGGGCTTGGGCACGGTTTCCAGAATGACGTCGAACAACGGTTTGAGTGTTGTTTTCTTTTCGCCCGAAAGCAGAGCCGGAACTTCGCTGCGGTCGAGCGTGCACCAGCCTTGGCGAGCGCAGGCATAGACGATGGGGAAGTCGGCCTGTGCCTCCGAGGCGCCCAGGTCGACGAAGAGATCGAAAGCGGAATTAACGACCTCGTCGATTCGCGCGTCCGGCCGGTCGACCTTGTTGATGACGAGGATCACTCGCAGGCCTTGTTTGAGCGCCTTCTGAAGCACGAAACGAGTTTGAGGCAGGGGGCCTTCCGCCGCGTCGACCAGGAGGAGGGCGCCATCCACCATTCCCATGATGCGCTCGACTTCGCCGCCGAAGTCCGCATGGCCAGGGGTATCGACGATGTTGATCTTGGTGTCGCCGACGCGCACCGAGGTGTTTTTGGCCAAGATCGTAATGCCGCGTTCTCGCTCGAGATCCATCGAGTCCATGACGCGCTCGTCGATGCGCTGATGGCTTGCGAAGGTGCCGGCTTGTTTGAGGAGAAAATCGACCAGCGTGGTTTTGCCATGGTCGACGTGGGCGATAATACAGACGTTACGAAGGTTTTGAATCACTTGCGCATCCTACAGGGGTTCAGGGCCGTGTCTACAAAGTTTTCAGAAGGGGAGTCTCTAAATCGGCGCGGCGGTGCTGGGCCCGGACGATCGTCTTGATATTGCCGCGGACATTGAAGTCGCCGATGACTTCCGCTTCCCACGGATCGAGCAGTTGGATGAGGTCGTCGAGAATGACGTTGACGACGTCTTCGTGAAAGATGCCCCGGCTGCGATACTGGTTAAAATAGAGCTTCAGGCTTTTGAGTTCGACGCACCATTCGCGCGGGACGTAGTGAATTTGGATGGTAGCAAAGTCTGGAAAGCCGCTGGCTGGGCAAACGCAGGTAAATTCAGGGCACGAGAACCCCACGATGTATTTGCGGACGCTGACCCGGTTTTTGAAGCGCATGAGTTTGGCTTCTTGGATCATGCGATCGCCGTCCGGACGAAGGTTCGAAAGGGTGCCTGAATTCTTTAAGGTCCGCCTGGGGGCCTTATGGGTGATCGGATGGGAAATAGCCATGACGCAAGGCCGTAACACATCTTTGCCGCATCAGGCACCGATTCTTCAAGAATCCGTATTGGGCGCTTTAAGTTCCTGGTCGGTCTGGTTCTCTTTTATAGAGTCATCCTCCTCAGCAGCGTCTCCCAAAGAGGGATCCGCGCCTCTTTTAGGTATTATATCGATTTTTTTCTTCATCATCAGCCGGTTGGAGCCGGCGATTTCGAAGCAGCGCTTCTGTTTGACCTGTTTAATGACTGAATTCAGAGAAGGGAGCCGGCGTTCCAGTAGTTTTTCTTCAATGAATTGGGGCCCTGGTTTCGCGATGAAAACACTGTTGGGAAGGCCGCGGCGGCGATCCACCCGTTCTTTTTGAAAGGCGATGTAGCCGCTTTCGCCCCCGGGCAGGCATTGGCCGAAGAAAGCGCGGGATTCGTAAAGCAGGGCGCGCGTTTTAGGGTCGAGAACTTTTCCCGGGTGGACAAACTGAGCGGATTTTGCTCCGTCGGCTCTCATCATAAAGACGCCCTGTTGGTTCTCACACCGTTGGCAGGGCTTGCCGATCATCATCACGTAGGGGAGCGGTGTCCCTTCGGCGGGAGGGAGTTCTCCGAGGTATTTCAGATCAAAGAGCTGAGTATTGAGGGTCGGCGGGAGCTTTGATCCCTCGGTTAGCTTGAAGTGGAGCATGGACCCCTCGATGTTCGGGTCTCCGAGGAGCCCGGCCGTAGGAGTGGCGAAGGAGAGTGAGGCGAGCCAAAGGCTGCAGAGGCCACCGATCAAACTGAGGATAACAATTCGAGACATTTGGGAATTCTCCTGAGCAAAAGTCTGGGCCTATTTCGTTGATCGGTCAAATGCGGTGGCTTGAGTTCTGGCCAACTTTGAAGTACGAGTAGTTAGATCGTATATGAGCTGATCCGCTGAAGTCTATACCCTGGAGCCTGGAGATCTTTTATGTCGACCCCGAATGAAAATCCCGTCTATGTATCACTTGAATTTACTCCGAACCCGAATACCTTGAAGTATTCGGTCAACCGCCAGTTGCTCGAAAAGGGCGCCGTGAACGTTGTGAAGCTGGAGGATGCGAGGACGAAATCGCCCTTGGCTGAAAAGCTTTTCGGGATACCCGGAATCGCAGGCGTGATGATTGGAAAAGACTTCGTCACGGTGACTAAGACGGAAGAGGGAGACTGGGACGTCGTTCACAAGAGTACCTCCGACCTGATCGAGGACCACTTATCGAAGAATTTGCTTGTCGTGAACGCCGAGGCCCTCGAGGTGAAGGCGCACGGCGGTGGCGATACCGACATCGAGCAGAAGATTCGGGACATTCTCGACGCGGAAATTCGTCCGGCGGTGGCGATGGACGGGGGTGACATCACTTTCGATCGTTACGAGGATGGGGTGGTTTATTTGGCGATGCAGGGGTCATGCAGTGGATGCCCCAGTTCAACGGCGACGCTCAAGGTGGGGATTGAGACCCGCCTCAAGGAAGCTGTGCCGGAGATCGCAGAAGTCGTCGCGATCTAGGGATCCGAGCACTTTTTGATGCTCGTTGCGTTAACGTGACCCCGCTGACAGAACGACGGGGCTAGGCGGAGCGAGTGAGCTTAGTAGAGGATGCCTAGGGTAACGCTTACGTGCTCGGAGAAACCGATCGCGGTGATTCCGATTCGGCTCATCGCCCCGAGTTCAGCGAAGGCTCCGAGGTTTCCGAAGAAGCGCCAGACGTATCCCAGTGTTGGGCCGCCTCCGCCGGTGATTTCCGTTCGCGGCGCGAGATTGATCGTTCCGTCATTGGGCGAAACATTCAGTAAATTGAGCCCGCCGCCGGCGTCGAGGCCGATATAGAACCCGTCAAAGGCTGATTCGTTGAGGACAAACCATTGAGCGGAGGCATGGGCCTCGAGCAAGGTCAGCGAGGCGCTTCCCCCGGAGATGGGGGCGACGTCATGGAGGACTCGCACCTTTGGCCCTAAAAGGAAGTTGTCCCACCCGAAGGGAAAGAGCACGGCGAGGTTTGCGCCCGCGGTCAGGCGTCCGCCCGGAAAGAAGAGGCCATTGCCGATGACAGACGTGAGCGATGCATTCGTGTAGAGCGAAACAGGGGCGAGTTCGCCGCCGATTCGAGCGACCCAGGTCGACGGCGTGGTTTTTTTTGGGTGCGATATCGGGGCAGCCTGAGCGACCTTTTCGGTAGCCATTTCCAGCGGCGCGGGAGCGGTCGGTGGAGTGGTGTCGATCTCCAGCGGCGGCTGAGTCTGTTCCGGCTCCTGAGGTTTCTCGGGTGTCACAGAGATCTCTTTGGCGTGACTTTTCAGGGAGGTGGGCAGCTTGCGTGCCAGCCGACGTGGCTTTTTTTTCCGGGGCAGCTCCGGCGTCTCCACCGTTTCGAGCACCTTTCCGGACACAGGATCAAGGCGTTCGAAGTAAGCCTTCGGTCGCTGAGCGAGCGCAGTCCTTTCTCCGCTCAACGAGAAGAGAAGGACGAGGATGCAGAAATAGCCTCCGTTTGCCATCGCGTCCTCGTTGATTAGTTTACCACCGGGGACTGAGCCCCTCGATGACCATTGCCTTTTGTTTTTTCGGCATGGGCGCTCTGCGGAGGTTCGTCGAGCAGGGCAAGCTCATCCGCGCTCGCTTTATGGACGCCGAAGATCTTACTCAATTTCGAATGGCTCCAGACGCGGAAGCGGTCGATGAAGGAGTAGGCCGCTGGCACCACCACGAGGGTCAGAAGCGTCGAGCTGATGAGACCGCCGATGATCGCAGCGCCCATCGATGTTCTCTGTCGTGACGCCTCGTTTAGCCCGAGAGCAATCGGAACTGTTCCGGCAATGAGTGCCATCGTCGTCATGAGAATGGGGCGGAGTCGCGCTTTTCCCGCGCGAAGCATCGCCTCGCCCCGATCTACGCCCTCGTGCACGAGCCGCTGCGCATAGTCCACCAGCAGAATCGAGTTCTTCACGGACACTCCCAATAGCATGATCATCCCGATCATCGAGAAGAGGTCGAGCGATTTGCCGGTTACGGCTAGCGCGACGATCGATCCGCAGATGGCGAGGGGAAGGGCCAGCATGATGGTGAACGGCGTGACGAAAGACTCGTACAGCGAGGAGAGGACGAGGAAGATGAAGAGCACGCCCAAGCCCATCGCGGTCACCATGCTCTCGGCGAGCTCGCCGAAGTTTTCGGCTTGACCGACGAAGGCGTATCGCAACCCTTCGGGAAGCTCGATCTCCCCACCTTTGGCCATCCCGGAACGGAGCTCGGCCATGATGTCGCCCAGGCCCTTCTTGCCGCCGAGGTCTGCTCCGATGCCGATGTAGCGCCCGCGGTCCTGGCGAGTGATCTTCGCCGGGCCGGTGGCCTCCCTGCCGATGGCCACATCGGAGAGTCGAACCATATTCATATTGATGTTCGGCACGTAGGCCTTGTCAAAAGAGCTTTTCAGATCTCTTTGATCATCCTGAAGGCGGACGCGGACATCGTACTCGATGCCGCCCTCGCGGAACTTCGCTGGGGTGACGCCTTCGACCATCGTTCGAAGCTCCAGGCCGATCTGGGCGATTGAGACGCCCAGGGATTCCGCCTTTCGTTTGTCGGGAACGACCTGGAATTCAGGTTTTCCGGGGCGATAGGTGGTGTCGACGTCCTTCAGGCCGTCGATTTTTTTCATCGCGGGAATCAGTTTCTCCATCACGTAGGCCTCAAGGACTTTTTGGTCCGTGCCCACGATGTTGATATTGAATGGACGCTGGCCCCCGGCGACCGCATCGAAGTCTTTCACCTTCGGGAGTCCCTCGGAGAATGCCTTCAATTCGGTACGCAGCAGGTCTTTGAATTGGATCGTGTTGATTTTGCGCATTTTTCCGGGCGTCATCTTCACGTAAATGTTGGCGGCGTTGGCTGCGCCGTCCCCCCCGCCACCGGTGGTCAGTCCCGTGAGCTCGACCTCTGGGTGCTTTCGAATCACGGCTTCAACTTTCAGCGCGAACTCATCCATTTTGGAGAGCGAGGTGCCGGGCGGCAAGTCGAGGCCGACGCTGAACTCACCCTGATCCTGGGCCGGCAGGAAGGTCTTGGGCACCATTCCGACCGTCGCGCAGCTGCCGATGAATATGAGGAGCGAAGAGAGTAGCATCATGCCAGGACGGCGGATGGAGAAGTGGAGGACCTTTTCATAGCGTCGTTCGAGCATGACTTGGAAGCGCTCGAAAGCCCGTAGGGCGGCCCCCATGGTTTTGCCCCAAAGGCCTTTTGAGGGAATGCCCTCGTGTTTTCCGGCGAAATACGCCGAAAGCATGGGCGCGATGGTGAGCGCGTCGAAGAGCGAGATGACCATCGCGAAGCAGATCGTGCCGCCGAACTCGCGAAAGAATTGCCCGACGACGCCTTTGAGGAAGGCGACCGGACCAAACACGGCCAGAACGGTCAAGGTCACGGCAAATACCGCGAGACGTACCTCCGCCGTGCCTTCGATCGCGGCGCGGATCGGGGTCTTGCCCATTTCGATATGCCGGAAGATATTTTCGCGAACGACGATGGCATCGTCGACCAGGAGGCCGACCGACAAGGAGAGCGCAAGCAAAGTCATGATGTTGATGCTGAAGCCCGCGAGGGCCATCAGAATGAAGGCGCCGATCAGGGAATTCGGCAGAGCGAGTCCGGTGATGATCGTCGAGCGGCCGCTCGCCAGAAAGAAGTAGACGACTATGACGGCGAGGACGATTCCGATGAGGATAGACTCCTTCACGTCATCGACGTTGGCGCGAATCCAGACGCTGCCATCGCGGACAAACTCGAGCTTGGCTTTGCCCGGAAGAGCCCCGAGTTCCGTGTTCATCTGGGTCATCCGCTTTTTCACGGCGTCGACCACGGCGATCGTGTTCGCGCCGGATTGCCGATAGACGTTCAGAAAGAGAGAGGACTTTCCGTTGACATAGGTTCTCGATGTCTCGTCGACCAGTCCATCTTCTATCGTGGCAATGTCTTTCACCGTGACGGGGACTTCGCTCGCGAAAAAGTTCACGACGGTTTCGCCGATGTCCTTGATGGAAGTGAACTCGCCCAAGGTTCGGAAGGTGGTCTCGAGGGCGCCTCTGTTGACTTTTCCGGCGGGAATATTTTCACCGGCCGCCTGAATGCGATTGGCGACCATGCTTGCGGAAAGCTCGTGCCGTTTGAGTTTTTCACGATCCAAACTGACGCGGACCTCGCGTTTTCGCCCGCCGAGGACCTCGACCAGGCCGACTTGGTTGATCTGCTCGAGTTTTGTTTTCACGACTTCACTGGCAAGGTCGAAGAGCTTGCTCTGGTTTAAATCAGCGGCCACCGAGAGAATGACGATGGGTTGATCGGCAGGGTCGATTCGCCGAATGACCGGCTCCCGGATATCGGCTGGAAGTTTTCGTTTCGCGCCGCTGACCCGGTCTCGGATCTGCTGCTCGGCGTACTTCACGTCGGTCTCGAGCGCGAATTCGGCGATGACCTGCGCGAGGCCCTCTTGGCTGTTCGAGGTGAGGCGCTTGATTCCGCCGAGGGTGGCTATTTCGTCTTCCAGGGGCTTCGTGACGAGGGTTTCAATCTCGGCCGGGCCAGCGCCGGGATAGGGGATGTTGATCACCACCACCGGAAAGGTAACGTTAGGGAAGAGATCGACCCCGAGTTTTTTGAAACTGAGGAAGCCGACCGCGAGCATGAGGAAGATGATGCAGGTGATGAGCGTAGGCCTTTTGATGGATAGTTCTGCGAGACTCATAGGCGGCTGCCTCCGAAGGTTTTCATTTGGGCCACCAGGTTCAGAATTTCAGCCTGAGACTGGATGCGGTTGAGTTGTGAGGTGCGGAAATCCTGTTCGAACGTCAAGACTTGGATGGAAGTCGTTCGTCCTCGATTGAGGCGGTCACGCTCATATTCCGATTTTTCTTTTTGGATGTGTTCGATCGCGAGAATGAGTTTGTAGCGGCGCTTCGCCTCGTCAAATTTTTTGGCGAGGTCGACCCATTCCTTTTCCTGATCCATCACTTTGCGTTGATAGGAGAGGTCGGCGGCTTCTCGGTCTTTGTTCAGGCCGGAGCGGGTATTGAGCACCGTAAATACGTCAAAGGGTGCTTCAAATCGGAGGCCGACGGAGCCGCTGGGGTTTTCGTTCGTGAGGGAAGCCGCCAGAGAGCCAGAGAGGGAGCCTCCCTCATCGAGTCGGCGCCGAGCCCAGAAGGAGAGCGTACCGGTGAGTTCGAGGGTCGGCGAGTTGCGTTCGAGGCCTAAGATGGCGTTGGCGTCGGCGGCATCGCGCGCGTATTCCGCGGATTTTACGTCGTCGCGGAACTGAGCGCGTTCCGGCAGTTGAAGCGTGACCAGCGTGTCGGGGGCAAGCTCGACCAGCTCCTCCTTCACCTCCTCGGCGTTCGATCCCCGTGTCGAGTTGAAAGCGAGGGCAGCGCTTCGCTCTTCATTGGTGGATTGCTCGAGTTGCAGGAGCCGAAGCTGGTACGCGGCTTCCATCTGGTACACGTCGGATCGATCACCGAGTTGAAGGCCCGAGCGCCTCTTGGCCCAATTGAGCATTTTCAGGGCAGTTTCAACCGCATCTTTCGCAGTCTTGAGGCTTTCCCGAGCGAGGGCGAGTTTCCAGTACCCGGCTTCGCTGGCGAGCAGCAGGCTCTTGGCTTTGTAGCTCTCGCCGTACTTCGTGGCCAGCGTGCCCGCTTCGGCCGCGTTTCTCTGCGCTCGGGCTCCGCGGCCGAACAGATTATTCCAGAGCGAGAGCGCGAGCTCGAAGTTCATCGAGCCTTCGTAGTACTTGAAGGGCTCGATCCCACTTGGATTGATGAATGCCGTGAAGCCGCGCGCTTCGTAGGTCGTGAGCTTATAGTAGGCCCTGGATTTCAATCCGATCGGGGTTTGGTAGGCGAGGCCAAACTGGTAGGACCAGTTTTGCATGCTTTCATATCCGAGCGGAAACGGAGTCTGCTCATCGTAGCGATAGGTGGCCGAGCCTTCCAAGCGGGGAGAAAAGGCGAGCGAGGCCTCGCCCGCCTTCTCGTCCGCCGCCGTCGAACTCAGGTTGGCGGCGCGCAAGCCTTGGTTTCCTTCGATGACTTGTCCCAGGTAAGCATCCAGAGAGAGTGGTGCGGCGGAGGCGGCCGGGGCCAGCGCGAAACTCATGCCGAGGACCAGGGCAAAAGAGAAAGGGAGAAAATCTTTTTTTCGTTCGTAGGGGGTCATGCCGATACTCCTCGGAAGAAGATGTCGAGAGTTTGGTTGATCAAAAGCGCACGCTGAGCAGGATCCTCGATCGAAGGTTCGCCGAGGGTGATGCGAATCGGGTCAGAGAAAATGATGTGCTTCATCGCGCCGATCAGGTAGCCGGCCGTCAGGCGGGGGTGGAGGTGGTCGCGAACGAAGCCTCGTTTTTGTCCGGCCTCAATGAAACCGACCAGGCGCTCGAAGACGCGGAGGAAGATATTGAAGAAGATTTCTTTGGTATGGGGCAGGAGCATGTCGTTTTCGCGATGGATGATGAGGCAGGTTTCGCGATGCTCCAGATGGATGGCGAAAAATTCCTCCGCGAACAGCCGAATGCGGACATTGAAATCCTCGGGAGACGAGGGTTCGACGCTGAGAAGGCGTTCGGTGATGGAGAGCCCGACGTTGGCGAAGTCCTCGAGGACGGCTCGGTGAAGCCCTTCTTTTCCATGAAAGTGGTAACTGATGAGGCTGACATTCACGCCCGCTTCTTCCGCCAGTTCCTTGACGGTCGCGCCATCAAAACCACGGCGCGCGAAGACCTTCTTGGCGGCTTCGAGGAGTGCCTTTCGGGTGTCGCCCCGGTGTGATTCCATTTTTTATGGATAATTCGTTTTTTCAAATAATTCAAATGTTCATTTGAATCACTTGAATGGCAATTTTTGCCTCTCGAGAAGAAGAACGGGTTGTCCGATCTCTGAGGTGAGGTCAGTGCCATGCGCGATGTTTCCGACTCTCTCAAATATCTGGGCCCAGAGCTTTCCCGCTTTGTTGATGACTCATTGCGCTATCGATTTCTCGAGGCTGTTCCTGCTCGGGAGCCTCGAGAGAAGGGCCTGGTATTCTGGCTCGCGAGTCGACTGGCGATGGTGCCCGCCTCGCACGTGATCGGCGTGGGCCGGGTTCGTCCGTCCGATTGGCTCATGGGAAAAATTCGGGTGGGCAAGCGGTTTGTGCGACTGAAAGACCTCAAACCCTATGCGCGTGTTCCCGGAGAGGCCGGGCGGTTTTTCGTCGCCGTATCGTATCAGGGGGCTGAGATGGCCTGGGTGGTGGATGGCCTGGCGAGTTCCGTGGATTTCGACCCTCGCACCCTCACGCCGATTCCACTTCATTCAGGGAGCGCCGTGATTCTGGGGACGGTCCGTACTGACGATACGGCGCATCCTGAACTCACTCTTTTGGATCTGAATCCGTTTCGCTCGTCGCGGTCTCTTTGAGTGAGGAGTGCGCCTGGGGGTTGGTGCGGCCCAGCTGGACGAGCTGCGTATTGGCAAGTCGGAGGCGTTCGACGAGATCGAGGATGACGGCACGGAACCAGCCGGGGCACTGCTCGAGCTGAAAGGTGAGCGAGCGCCCGGGCACGCGCGTGACGTCCACGTCGGAGAGCGCGACCGCGGTTGCTGAGCGAAATTGGTGATCGAAGATTGAAAGTTCTCCCAGCACCTGTCCGGCTTTAACCGTGGCGATTTTCACGGCGTTGGGCTTTCCGAAGTCTTTGACGATGGCGACTGCTCCCCTTCGGACGATGAAAAACGTTTCGCCTACGTCACCTTCTTTGAAGATGAGTTGGTCCTTTTTGAAGTTCTCAGCGGGTAGGTCGACGGTTTTCAGGATTCGGATGCTGGATGACATGAGGTTTAGATTACCACTCGAAATGGCGAATGCCGCCATCCTCTTCCGCGGGGGCGGCGTTTTCCACAGGTTTGGAGGCGGGCTCACGAGGCGATTTTGCCTCCTCCTTTTTCGCGAGAGCGGGGTGTCCGTCCGGATAGAGCTGCTTGGGCTCGGGGTCGAGCTGAAACGCGATCACTTGGCCTGAGAGGCCGTTGTTGGAGACGATGACTTTGTCGTAGTCGTCGGCGCTCGGGTCTTTGTATGCCTTGAAGATCGCTCCGAACGGAATGCTGACCAGAGCACGCCGAATCAGGGGGGCGTTGGGGGCGTTATTAAACCGGTAGGAGATGACCATCACCTTCTTGCCTTTGGCGGATTCGTCGAGCTTGAGGCCGAGGCCGATCAGGCTCCCTTTGGGATAGGTATGAATCTCCAGGTTACCCTCCCACTCGATGACGTCGACTTTTTTTCCGGAGGGGCCCTTGCCGTCCAGACGATCGTAATCTTTGTCCGGGTTGACGGCGGGATTTCCGTAGGTGACGGAGGCGATCGTAGCGGCAAACAGAGTGATGAGAACGAGGGCGATGCGGTTCATCGTGGGCTGGGTCCTTGGTTCAAGTGTCATCGAACTGACGCTGCGGATCCATTCCGGCCGTCGTCGACAAGCTCTCAGCCAACCCTGGCTCAAGCGGTACTAAGGGATCGGCAGAAGGTGCCGGGTTCTTAACCGGTAAGGAGCGATACTGGGTGCGGGCCTCGCGGATTTCTTTTAGAAAGAGAAGATGGCTCCTCTCGCGCCGAAGACGCTGCTTCTTGATTTGGACGGTACGCTGGTGGGGATGCGTACCTCTCGAGCCTACGTGTCTTTCGTGTATGATTTTCTGCGGGCCTGGCGGCATGAATTGCCAGCCTGGACGGTATTGCGAGCGATGCGGTCCGTGCAGCAGGCGCTGGCGATCCCGAATGGCGGTCGCATGAATTTAGACCGTGCGGCGTCGGCGTTCGCTCTGGCGACGGGGCTGCCTCCGAAGGTGGCGCATGACCGCCTGGTCGACACCTTCGCGCAGATTTTTCCGGCACTCGAAACCGCGTTCTTCCCCATTCCGGGCGCGCGCGACTTCGTGGTCTGGGCGCAGAGTCGGTACCCCCTCGTACTTGCGACGAACCCGATCTGGACGCGCGACATTGTCGATCTCAGGGTGCGGTGGGCGGGGCTTGATCCGGGGTGTTTCGGTTTCGTGACGACCGCCGTGAACATGACTGCGTGCAAACCTCATCTCAGTTATTTCGAGCAGATTCTCGCGCACGAAAACCTCCGGGCCGAGGATTGCCTGATGGTGGGAAATGAGAAAGAGATGGATCTCCCCGCGTCACAGCTGGGAATCCCGGTTTATCTCTTGGACCCCGGGCGGCCGTTGCTCACGGTCGGACCGCGGGTGTGGCGCGGTGGATTCCCGGAGTTGCGTGGCCTGCTCGAAGGGTGATGAAGATAGCTCAACGACCGCATGGACTCAGGGTGCGGGATTCGTTATAACCCTGCCATCATGAGCTCTAAACCCAAGTTCGCATTCCAGATGATCGGCGTGAGCAAGACCTATCCGCCGAATAAACAGGTTCTTCGGGATATTTACCTCTCGTTTTATTACGGCGCGAAAATCGGCGTGCTCGGCTTGAATGGCGCGGGGAAGTCGACGCTTCTCAAGGTGATGGCGGGCATCGAGAAAAATTTCAATGGCGAGGCCTATCCGGGCGAGGGGATCTCCGTAGGCTATTTGCCGCAGGAACCCGTTCTGGATGAAACGAAGACCGTGAAGGAAAACGCCATGTCGGGCATGGGCCCGATCATTCAATGGCTGAAGCGCTTCGAAGAAATTTCGCAGGAGTTCGCCGATCCGGCGCTCGACCCGGACAAGATGGAGAAGCTCCTTTCGGAGCAGGCGGATCTGCAGGAGAAAATCGAGCATGCCAACGGCTGGGATATCGATCGGACGATGGAGATCGCGATGGATGCGCTGAGACTCCCTCCCGCCGACGCCTCGGTGAAGAACCTTTCCGGCGGAGAGAAGCGCAGAGTGGCGCTTTGCCGGCTGCTGCTGCAGAAGCCCGACCTCCTGCTGCTGGATGAACCGACCAATCATCTCGATGCCGAGAGCGTGCTCTGGCTCGAGCGGTTTCTGAAGGAGTATCCGGGCTCGGTGGTGGCCGTGACTCACGATCGCTACTTCCTGGACAACATCGCGGGTTGGATCCTCGAGCTCGATCGGGGCCACGGAATTCCGTGGGAGGGCAACTATTCGAGCTGGCTTGCGCAGAAGCAGGAGCGCCTCAAACAGGAAGAAAAATCGGAGACGAAGCGACAGAAGAGCCTCGAGCGCGAGTTGGAGTGGGTGCGTTCGAGCCCGCGCGCTCGGCAGGCGAAGAGCAAGGCCCGCGTGCAGGCCTACGAGCTTCGCGTGGCGGAGGACCGTCCGGACAAGATGGACGAGCTGGAGATCTACATCCCCTCGGGGCCACGCCTGGGCGGGTTGGTGTTCGAGGCCAATGGGATTTCAAAGGCGTTTGGCGACAAAGTGCTCTTCGAAGATCTGACGTTCAATATTCCGCCGGGCTCGATTGTCGGCGTGATCGGCCCGAACGGCGCCGGAAAGACGACGCTCTTTCGGCTTTTCACGGGCCAAGAGAAAGTCGATCGCGGCGTGCTGCGGGTGGGGGAAACGGTCAAGCTGGCTTACGTCGATCAGTCTCGTGATTCGCTCAATTCCGAGAACTCGGTTTGGGAAGAGCTTGCAGATGGAAAAAATGAAACCCTGTTGCTCGGCAACAAGGAAGTGAGTTCACGCGCGTATGCGGCGCGCTTCAATTTTACGGGGGGCGACCAGCAGAAGAAGGTGGGCGCGCTATCTGGCGGAGAGCGTAATCGGCTGCACTTGGCCAAGATGCTCAAGAGCGGAGCCAACGTGCTGCTGCTCGACGAGCCGACCAACGATCTCGACGTGAACACTTTGCGCGCCTTGGAAGAGGCCTTGTTGAATTTCACTGGGTGCGCGGTCGTGATCTCCCATGATCGCTGGTTTCTGGATCGCATCGCGACGCACATCATGTCATTCGAAGGCGATTCGAAGGTCACGATGTTCGAGGGTAACTTCAGTTAGTTCGAGTAAGACAAGAAGAAGCGGCTCGGAGCCGAGGCGGTCGAGCCGCATCGGATTAAGTTCAAGAAGCTGGTCCATTGATTCTCGGTGCCCCTTGAGTTTTCCGTCCATGGAAAGGGAACAGTTTATAATTAACTTTACGCTTGCAAAGTTAATTACGGAAAACCGTGTTTAACTTTAGCCGGACGACTGCATCAGACGCAGTGGGACCTCGCGCGGGCGCTCGAGGTGTTACGCCCCGCTAGCGCCTCTTCGTAAACGATGCCATCTGCCGGATGGTGTCGTATAATGCTTTGGTTTCGTGCGGATCGCGGAGGTCACCCATCCCGATCTCATGGATGGCCGTGCCGCTGAGACGGATGCCGTGGCGGTTGAGAAAATAGTGAGACGCCGCGGCCGCCGTGCGGCGGTTGCCGTCGACGAATACATGCGAGAGCACGAGAGCGCAGTACAGGTCGATGGCGGCCTCGATGACCTCGTCGGCCTTCTCGCTGAGGCAACGCTCGGTCGCTTGATGGAGTTTATCGCGCGCGAGAATGCGTGGATCGGCCAGGAGTGAAAACGAGAACGTCCGGCCGTTGGAGTGCTGGATCGTGGTGGTTTCTTGTCGCCAGGGGTCTTCATTTTTCCCGGTGATCACCTGGTTGACTCGCGCGAGCTCGCCCGTGGTGAGGAGCGCCTTGTGTTCGCAGAGGCTGTCGACAATGGCGAGCGCCCGTTCGAGGCGCGCTTTCTCGAGTTGCCGAAGGAGTGAATGGGCAGGGCTCATGGAGATGACTCTACTTGGGTTTATCGGCAACCGATAGGATTTCGAAGCTCTTGCCCGTTGATGCACTGAGCCTGGCCCGGCGCGCAGCGAACGCGCAGGTGAAAATGGTCGGTATGGTTGGTGAGGTGACCGAGTTTTGCGAAGACGGGATCACGGTCTTGCGGGCTGGTGACTCTCTTGGCATGGCGGCAGAGTGAATGAATCAGGTTTCGATCGATGAAGATTCGCTGGGTTCGGGGGTCTCGAGCAAGCGAGGCCAGAAGCCGGTAGTTTCTCTCGGGGTCGAAATGGGGGGAAACTTTTCCCTCGGGAGTGAGCATGTCGAATTCAAAGCCATCGGCCTGTGGGTCTTGCTCGATTTCGTCGCGATGAAGGTAGGCGATGTCGGCGTCGAGCCCGTTCTGATGGCTGTGATGGCGAGTGATGGCGCCTCCGTCTCGGGCGGAGAGATCGCCGATTTGGAGGCGTTCGCGCCCGGGGAAGAGTTGCTGCATTTTCTCAGAGGCTGTGCGGATGAGATCAAGGAGAGGGGAGGAACCATAGATCCGTTCTCGGACCTGAAACAGCTTGATCCAGCCCGGTCCTTCCGGTTCCAATGGTGCGGCATTTTGCATTCGGCCGCTTGAGGGCGACCCGATGATCCGTTCATGGGTCGGGCTGGGGAATGCCGTGCCCGAAAGCAGCATCCCCCAAGCCAGAGTGATCCCCGTTGTGCGAAGCAGTGTGTTGCCCATGTTCGTTCCCCCCGCGTGAGCCCCCTCACGTAGAAAGCGCGCTATCAGCAAATATTGCCGCGCGTCATCTTACTCGTCCCGCGTGAGAAGGATATCTCGTGCGGCAAGAACGAGCGCGATATCAGCGATTTAATTCTGTGTTAGGCTCTCCTTGTGTCGAAATCGAGGCCTACGACCCAAGAGGAGAGTGACGTTGCGCTGGCGGATCAGACCGGGGTCCGCGAACCGCGCAAGTACGCCGTGATTCTTCACAACGACGATTACAGCACGATGGAGTTCGTGATCGAGGTTCTGACACGTTTTTTTCAGAAGACGTCCGACGAGGCCATGCAGGTCACTCTTGCGGTCCACCACGAGGGGCGCGGAGTGGCAGGTTTGTATTCGCGCGAGATCGCCGAAACCAAAGTCAATCAGGTGACCGAGTTGGCTCGCTCTCGGGGGCATCCGTTGAAGTGTACGGCCGAGCCGGCGTAGCTTTTTTGAGGCGCTCTCGGTTAGAGTACAAGAATGATCGGGAAGCAGGCGGAGGCCGTCCTTAATCGAGCTATTCAGAGTGCCGTGGATCGCGGGCAGGAGTACTTCACTCTGGAGCACGTGCTCCTCAGTCTTCTTGAGGATCGCGCTGTGGCGCGCGTGCTGGTCGCCTGTGGCGTCGACGTGCCGGAGCTCAAGAAGGAGCTCAGCGAGATCATCGATCGGGATGTGCCGAAGGCCGTACCGCCTGGGCCGGATGTGAAGCCGGAGCACCCGATCGCGACGCTCAGTATTCAGCGCCTGATTCAGCGGGCGCTCTTTCACATTCAGTCTGCAGGCAAGGATGAGATCATGCCGATCGACCTTTTGATCGCGCTCTTCCAGAGCAAAGATTCACAGGCTCTGTACGTACTTGAAAAGCGTGGAGTGGAACGTTTGAAGCTGCTCGAGATCGTGAGCCATGGCCCGGAGGCGGAGAATCCCGAGGGTTCGGCGGAGGGGGTGGGTGCTGACGGCGCCAGTTCTTCCTCAGAGGCTTCGCAGGATCCGCTCGATACTTACGGACAGAATCTCAATCGGCTGGCCAGGGAGGGACGGATTGATCCCCTCGTGGGCCGCCAGCTTGAATTGGATCGGATGATCCAAACGCTTTGCCGCCGCCGAAAGAACAATCCGCTTCTGGTAGGGGAGGCCGGGGTCGGCAAGACGGCGTTGGCGGAGGGGCTGGCGCTTCGCATCGTGCAGGGGCAGGTGCCTTCGATTCTCAAAGATTCAGAGGTTTATGCCCTGGATCTGGGGTCTCTGCTGGCAGGCGCGAAATTTCGAGGGGATTTCGAGCAGCGCTTGAAGCGCGTGTTGACTTCGCTCGCGAAGAAGAAGGAACGCGGCCGCGAGCCGATTCTTTTCATCGACGAGATCCATACTATTGTCGGCGCGGGCGCCGTGAGCGGGGGCACGCTTGATGCTTCGAATATCCTGAAACCGTATCTGGCGCGCGGTGACATCCGCTGCATCGGCTCGACGACGTTTCAGGAGTATCGCAGTCATTTTGAGAAAGATCATGCCCTGGCTCGGCGCTTTCAGAAGATCGACGTGAACGAGCCCTCGCAGGAGGAGACGATTCAGATTCTGCGGGGTTTGAAGGCGAGCTTCGAGAAACATCATGGGGTGACGTATTCGGATGAGGCGCTCCGCGCGGCGGTAGAGCTTGCGTCGAAGCATATTACCGATCGATTCCTGCCCGACAAGGCGATCGACGTGATCGATGAGGTGGGCGCGCGCGCGCGCTTGCGGCGGAAGGAGGGCGACGAATCGACGCTGGTCATCGATGTCGATCAGATCGAAGAGGCGATCGCGCTCATTGCGCGGGTGCCGCCGAGGTCGGTCAGTCGATCTCAGCAGGATCGTCTCCGCACGCTGGACGCGGATCTCAAGATGACGATTTTCGGCCAAGATCACGCGATCGCCGCGCTGGTGACCGCGATTCGATTGGCCCGATCGGGCCTTCGTTCGGGAGAGCGTCCCGTGGGTTCATTCTTGTTGTGCGGCCCCACCGGCGTGGGAAAAACCGAGCTCTCCAAGCAGCTTGCGCATGCGCTCGGTATTCCGTTTCAGCGCTTCGATATGAGCGAATACGGCGAGAAGCACACGGTTTCGCGGCTGATCGGGGCTCCTCCCGGTTACGTCGGATTCGAGCAGGCCGGCCTTTTGACCGAAGCGGCAACCAAGCATCCGCACTCGGTCGTTCTGCTGGATGAGGTGGAGAAGGCTCATCCAGATGTCTGGAATATTCTACTGCAGGTGATGGATCACGGCTTTCTGACCGACAATAACGGGAAGAAGGCGGATTTCAGGAACATCATCCTGCTGATGACATCCAATGTTGGTTCGCGGGAGATGGAGCGGCGCGCACTGGGGTTCGGCGCCGATCAGCAGCCGGCAGCCGGAAGGGCTCACAAGGCCGTGGAACGGACCTTCAGTCCCGAGTTTAGGAATCGCTTGGATGCGATCGTGTATTTCAACTCGTTGGATCCGGTGACGATCGGCGAGGTGGTGGGTAAGCAGTTGCTCGAACTGGAATCCCTGCTGCTGGCGCGCCAGGTGGAGATCTCGATCGACTCCGACGTGCGTGAGTGGCTGGCGAGGAAGGGCTACGACCCGATGCTGGGCGCGCGGCCGTTGAGTCGCTTGATTCAGGATCGACTGAAGAAGCCTTTGGCCGAAGAGCTGTTGTTTGGAAAGCTGGAGCACGGTGGGGTGGTGCGGGTGTCCTTGAAGGACGACGAGCCGGTGTTTGAGTTCGAAGAAAACGCGAGGAGCACGGCGCCTGAAAACACTTCCTCGACGGTATAGCGGACTCGCTATTTTTGCTTTTGCTTTGATGAGTGGAACCGCCGGGGCTGACGCCCCGAGCACGGATCTCGTGGAGATGCTCGTGCAACGCGCGCTCGCCAAGTACGGCCTGGAGCGAGACCCGGAGCCGGAGGGTAAGACGATCGAAAAGATCACGATCGTGACGAACCCTGTTTTTTTGCCGGAAGAGAGCGTCGTTAGCTGGGTGAATGCCCTGCATTTTCTGACCAAAGAGCAGACGATTCGAGAGGAACTGCTTTTCAAGGAGGGGGATCGCTTCGACGCGCGTTTTGCCTGGGAGACCGGTCGAAATCTCCGCAGCAACCTGCCGGTCACGGTGGCGCAGGTGGTGGCTTGCAAGGGGACGAAGCCTGATTCCCTGCACGTGCTGCTCGTGTCGCGCGATCTCTGGAGCTTGCGCACAAATTACGAGCTGATGGTGACGGACGGGCGGCTCGAGTACCTGTGGATCGGCCTTCTTGAATACAATCTGAAGGGCGAGGCCGAGGTGATCAGTCCGATCATCATCGAGGTTGATCAGGCCACGATCATGGTCGCTCAGCGGTATTACAATCGGCGCATCGGTTGGTCGCGGATCGGTCTCCAGGAAGTGGGGGGTCCGATCTATAATTACCAGACGCGGGCCCTGGAGGGGGGGCGGCTTCGGCTCGCCCTGGAGCGGCCTTTGTTCAGCCTTTCGTCGCAGTGGGGCTGGAACGCGGAGGTGAACGCTGTTTCGTTTGTGAAGCGCATTTTTTCGCAGGGTAAGATTGCCCGGGTGGACATGGGGCCGGCGGAAGAGCTGCTCCCCCTGCAGTATCAAGATTCGTCGCTCAAGATCAGCGCCGGTCTGACTCGGTCGTTCGGCTATGCGTTTAAGCACAATTTTGGGCTCGGTTGGCGGTTGAATGCGCCGGTGATTCGATTCGTCCCGGTGGCCGGGGAGGCCTACTCGAACGCCGCGCTCGACGACTTTGGTCGAACCTATTTGCCTTACGCGGATCGATTTGGGCAGCTGTTCGTCCAGTACAACGCCTTCGAAGCTCGCTTCGCGCAATTGATGAACATCAACACCATGGGGCTGATCGAGGATTTCAGGCTCGGGCCACAGGCTACGGTTGAGGTGGCGGCCGCGACACCCGCGTTCTTGATGAACGCGACTTTTTTCGAGCCGAAGGTTTCGTTGGCTTGGAACGAGGTTTGGGGCGGCGATGCTTTGAGTACCGTGAAAGTCGAGTCGTCGATCCGCCGTCAGTTTCAGCCGCAGCTTTCCCAGGGCGCCTGGGTGAATCGCATTCATTTCGCGGAGGCGCGCCAGCTTTTTCCGACGATGTTCAATTTCGGGCGATTTGTGCTCGGAGGTCGGCTGATGTTGAGACTGGAGGATCTGAGCCACAAGATCAGCACGGTCGGCGGAGATACTTTTCTCCGCGGGTTTCCCTCCGGGTATTTCAAGTCTTCCAGTTACTGGGGCGCCAACCTTGAGTTTCGGACCAGGCCGTGGCGCTTTACGCCGTATCTCCTGGTGGGTTTCGCGACCTTTGTGGATTTCGGGGATGCGTTTTCAGACCGACAGGATCTGGGCTTGAATGGCTCGACCGGCGGGGGCCTGCGGGTGATGATCCCGCAGATCAATCGCGCCGTTTTTCGCGCGGATGTGGGCTTTCCGGTCGGCGCTCCGGGATTGGGGTCTTCGACGACGCTTCAGTTCGAGCAGGTATTTTGAGCGAGGTCGCTTTGTGACGAGGTTCTCGGAGAAGTGCGCCGCTGTGTCTCTTTCGGAGCGCGACACGCTTTGTGTCGAATTGTTTGACTCTTCGCGGTGAGGACACTAATTGCCGAGGCAGTGAAGAACAGTGATGCTCCACAATCTCCGTTTGCAGATTTTCTCAGCAAAGAGCTCGAACGGCGTTGCCGCGCCAATTCTCGGTACTCGCTCCGTGCATTCAGTCGCACTCTGGGGGTGGAGCCTTCGGCTCTTTCCAAGATGTTGGCCGGCAAGCGGCAGATCTCGGCCCAGAAATTTCAGCAATTCGCCAACCGTCTGGGGCTGCCGCCGGACGAAGTGGCGCGTTTCCAGGTTCCCGCGAGGTTGCGTCGCAAGCGCCCGCCGGGTGGCGCGGAAGAATACCGGGATCTCTCGGTCGACGAATTTGAGGCCATTTCGGATTGGCAGCACTTTGCGATTCTCGAACTGACTCAGTTGCAGAAATTTAAACCGAGCGCGAAATGGATCGCGGGCGCGCTGAAGATCTCCGTGCCCGAGGTATCGGCGACGGTCGATCGCCTGGTGCGCGTCGGGTTTCTGGACGTGACGGACGAGGGCAAGTGGATCGATCGCTCCGGAGCGGTCAGCGTTTACAAAGGCGCATTTACGAGCGCAGCTCAGCGGAAACTTCAAAGACAGGTACTCGAGCAGAGTCTGCGGGCGTTAGAGGAAGTGCCCATTCAGCGGCGGGATCATTCGTCGATGACGATGGCCATCGACTCCTCCAAACTTCCTGAAGCGCGCGAGCGCATCAAAAAATTCAGACGAGAAATGTGTGAATTTCTCAAAGATGGTCGGCCCAAACGGGACCAGGTCGCTCATCTGGCTATCTCATTGTTCCCGCTCACTGATTAAAAACTAGGAGACCTCTCATGAAAACGAAACTCTGTTTAGGATTGCTCATCGCTCTTTCTGCCTCGTCCGCTTTTGCCGACTTTCGCGAGGGAGGCAAGGAAGGCGGAGGAGTTCCGCGCGCGCCTCGCGCGGTGGTGATTCAAGGACACGCCGACGCTCGCGGACGCTTTGACGAAGCCGGCGCTCGCGCTGCTCTGCGCTTGGCTGGTGAGCACGTCGCACAGGATCGTGTTGTCACTCTCGTTCGGTCGGGCGACAAAGACCGCACCTATCTCTGTATCGAGTACATGTCCTTCGCGGATTTCGGCCTCGCCTCGGACGAGTTCAAGGCCGCGCTCGAAGGCCATGAGTCGATGGAGGTCGTGCAGAACGGCGTATGCCGTACGGGGACGCCAGGCCGCTGACGGGCACTCACCAGTCGATTTTCTCTTTGTCTCGGAAGAAGCCGCCCGTGAAGCGCGCAGCTTCGGGTGATGAGGCGAGCCAGACGATGGTTTCCGCGCCGTGCGCAACGTCGCGTTCGGCTCCTTTTCCGCCCATATCGGTTTTCACCCAGCCGGGGCAGGCGGAATTCACCTGCACGCCTTGTTCTTTGAGTTCTTCCGAAAAAATGCGGGTGAGAGCGTTCAGTGCTGTTTTGGAAAGGCGATAACCCGGCGTCCCGCCTTCCATGTCGGTGAGCGCACCCATTCCGCTGGAGACGTTCACGATCCGGCCGCCTCCGTTTTGGGCCATGAGGGGGGCGAAAGCCTGGATCATGCGGAAGGCGGTGACCGTGTTGATCCGAAAAGATTCCTCCAGTGTTTTTGGAGCGGCCCGGAAGGCGGACTGCGCCTCATACGTTTGCAGCAGCTCTTTCGGCGCGACGGGTTCAACATCGACGGCGGCCGCGTCTCGGTCGTTCCAGCCGGCATCGAGAAATACACCAGCGTTATTGATCAATGCGTCGAGCTTTCCGGCGCGTTCTTTTTGTAGCAGGGCGACGATGGTACGGATATCCTCATCGCTGGTGGTTTCGAGTTTCACGGCGTGAACGGAGGGACCGAGTTCGCGAGCGGCCGCTTTACCGGCGCGAAGATCGCGGCTGCCGAGCCATACCTCCCAGCCCTGGGCGGCCAGCTGCCGACAGACTTCTTTGCCGATTCCACGGTTTCCACCGGTGACAAGCGCGAGTTTTTTCATGATCTCCTTTTAATGGAGAAACTAGGGATAGGCAACCTGACTGCGGAGCGCGGCGGGAACGTCCGTGAGGGGGATAATAGGAGAGAGACAGATTTGCCCTGAAAAGTGAGTCGGCCATACGAGCCCCCGAACAGAAGTCAGGCCGTCGAGGGAAAGCGTTCCGTTCATTGAGCGGGGGAGGGTAAGCCCCCGCGCGGAAGTCAGGCCATCTAGGTAAAGATTCCCGTTCATTGAGTGGGGGAGGGTAAGCCCCTCTGCGGAAGTCAGGTGATCGAGGTCAAGGTGCCCGTTCATTGAACGGGGGAGGATGAGCCCCTGAGCGGAAGTCAGGCCATCGAGGTCAAGCCTCCCGTTCATTGAGTGAGGGAGGACGAGTCCCTGTGCGGAAGTCAGGCCGTGGAGGGAAAGACTGCCATTCATTGATGGGGGGAGGGTAAGCCCCTCTGCGGAAGTCAGGCCGCTGAGGTCAAGGTGCCCGTTCATTGAACGGGGGAGGATGAGCCCCTGAGCGGAAGTC
>CAYIHX010000020.1:62125-64617 GCA_964363305.1 uncultured Bacteriovoracaceae bacterium
AGCCCCTGGAGGAACAGATCCCCGGTCATTCTTTGCGGCAAAGTGACTCCTTGCGCGCTATGCAGGTAATTCAGGGCCAGGGATCCGCGGTAGTAAGCAATGTTTCCAGAGATTGCTTCCCGCGAAGTTAAGGCGATTCGGCTCGGTTCAACGTTGAAGATATGTGCCAGGTCTTGGCGAATATTTCGGGAGGACAAGAGTTCGTCGATTCGCGGATCGCGCTCGTAACCAAAGCCCTGGACCTTCTCATCGACCTCGTAAAGGAAGCGGAGGTGATCGGTGGAAAGCGGTTCCCCGGCGCGTGCGCTCCGTTCGATTTCGGTGACGCGTGCCATGTGGGCCGTGCGGCGTCGGTAGAGATCGGCCTCGGAACCGAAGGTGGAGAGTTTCGTGGTGAGGACTTTGCTCGAAACGATGTGCGGATCGAGGTTCTGGTTCGCAGCCACGCCCCGCACCTCACCGATGCGGGTGCCTTCCATGCGGATCGCGATGCGCGGTACCGTGGGTTTCCCGCGCGAGTCGTGGCTGTAGAACACGTGAAAGTCCCCTCCTTGGAGGTGGGATCGGGCGGTTCCTAAGTTGGCGGTACACCAGCCTGTGTTGTGTTGGTTGATCGCATTGACCAAGACGGTGGGATCGGATCCCTGAGGGTAGCGCACCCACGTACCTTGGGTCGCAGTGAGATCTTCCGGTGCCTGGAGCGCCAGCGCACGAAGCCGTTGCACCTCTGCGCCGTATCGGCGCAGAAAGGGCTCGCTGCGGGCGCCACTGACTCGCGCATCGATGACATTGCCCAAGGCCTCTCGGTTCAGCTCGGGGAAGGGCAGTGCGGTTCCCCGGCCGCGGCGCGGAAAAGCGCCGGTTGTCGGGTCGAAGGAGGCCATGCGGCTCACGTCCGAAAAAGCCCAGAACTTGGCCCAAAAGGGGTAGTGGTCCGTATCCGGAGAGAGGAAGTAGTTGATCCAGGCATCGAGTGATCGCTTCTGATCTTCGATCAGCACGCGGGCTCGCTCGTGCCGCCATTCCGGGGTGAGCCGAATGTCACCGTGACCCAGCTCTCGGGCGATGCGGCGCTGGGTCTGAAAGTACGCTTCCGGAATCTCTGACTCTTGAATGACGTGCTGCCGGTAATAGTGCTTGCGCAGGCGATGCAGACTCGACTCGCGGCCGTGAGCGTTGCGGTGCGTGAGTTCGAGCTTTTCAAGCCAGGCGGCGATTCGATCAGCCGGCCGGGGGGAAGGTTTTCTGCCCGCTCGAAGCTCGCTTCGAAAGACGATATTCACGGGAGTTGAGGCGGAGAGGCTGGGGAAACGTTGATGCAACTCAAGGGCGACTTTCTGAAGCGTCGGGCACGACGGCTCGGCCACGCTGATGGCGGGGAAAAGGCAGGCGATGATCGCTAAATAGCTCATTGCGTTAAAACGCATAGGCTCCATGGTCGCTTATCGGCCGTGGGTCTGGGGGCCTGTACTGTGTCGGGAGGGACACGGGACGTTCGGATGCTCTTCGGTTTGGCCAGGCGCTTGAGTAGGATATTTTAATTTAAAAATCCACTTATCCACTTATCCATGTTAACTTAGTTAACGATATCTTTTTGAGGTATTCGATGTCGGTCCAAAACATTTTAGAGGATTTAAAGCTGAATCGCTTCAGCATCACGGATCACGCCTACTTGCGAATGTCTCAAAGACACGTAATCCGTGCGGATATTCGGTCGGTTGGGCAAACGTGCATGGACTGGGAGGTTCAAGCCAATGGCCGGTTCAAAATTACGGGCACGGATACCGAAGGAGACGAGCTGACGGTCGTTTGTGTTTATGATGGCGAGACTCTGGTCGTGACTTTATTTTGAGGAGACGAAGATGAAAACCCTGACAATCAAAAAATACTATGGCCTGGGCTATGTAACAGTGACGGGTATCCCTCTTCGCAAGACAAAACACGGGGATGTGGTTGATCTCGACACCGCGCTGATCGAAAAATTCGTCGCGAGAAGCCTTCTTCGGTTCAAGGTACCCATTCGAGGTGTCGAGTTTAAGTTTCTCAGGAGAGCCTTGGGCTTTTCGCTGGGCCGGATCGGGGCTGAGCTTGGGATTTCGGCTCCAGCCATTTTGAAATGGGAGCGCGCCGATAAAAAGAGGCTCGACCCCATTAATGAAGTCGCTGTTCGCGCGCTCATGGCTGAAAAACTCGGGGTAAAAATCCAGGGTAAATTCAGCGTATTGCTAGGCGAAGCAAACACGCCAACCCAGCTGGTTTTGGATGCTGGGGATGAGGCGGCTTAAGAGTGCCGTATTGAAGGTGGCCGAACGAGGATCACCGAGAAGTGAGTGGTGGTCCGAGTCGTTTCTTCCTCGATTCCATCGTCTTTGATGAAACGCAGCTTCGATAAGACATAGGTAATTCTTCGCTCTCTCCGCCGCGCGGCTGTGAGCGTTTCGGTGCGTGCGTTCGAGCTTTTCAAGCCAGGTTGCGATTCGATCAGTCGGCCG
>CAYIHX010000021.1:0-5312 GCA_964363305.1 uncultured Bacteriovoracaceae bacterium
AACCACCTTCGCCGGAGAACCACCTTCGCCGGAGAACCACCTTCGCCGGAGAACCGCCTTCGCCTGAAGAAAGCGCCAGGCCCAGAGAAGTGCCCGAGTTCGTGCAACGCCCCACTGGCCCGTTGCCAGTCATCGATAATAAAATTGGCTCCCCCGTAACCTTTGCGCCTGCCATTCGTTCCAAGGGTGTGAGTATCTGGTGATGTGAGGCGAAGACGGGATGACCGACGAAGAGATTACGCAGGGGCTAAAGGGTGGCTCTCCTGATGCATTTCGGGCGCTGTATGAGGCGCAGGGGCGTCCGGTATTCGCATATCTGGCTCGCGTGATGGGGAGGCGTGAAATGGCCGAGGAGCTCACCCAGGAGACTTTTTTGACGGTGATTCGGAAGATTGGGTTTTTCCGGACAGGGATCGATGGTGGTCTGCGGGCCTGGGTGTTTCGCATTGCTACGCACCTGGCCATTGATGTCTTGAGGCGTGAGAAGCGAATCGAGTTGGATTCGACCGTGGGGGGTGACCTCGGAATGAACCAGGAAGACGATCGGCCGGGACCACTGGAAGAGCTGGAGCGATTCCAGGCTTCTCAGGCTTTCGCCAGGGCGATTTTGGAACTGACACCAGCCCAGAGGATGATTTTTCTTTTGAGGGAGCAGGAGGAGATGAGTTTGCTTGAAATCTCTCGCGTCTGTGGGTGCAGCGAAAACTCCATCAAGCAGAGTCTTTTCCGTTCCCGTGCTGCGCTGAGAAAGAGGCTCTGCGAATGAAAAAATACGAGTTCGAAAGCCAACTAACGCAGGCGTTGGATCAGTACCCTCAGATGTCGGTCGAATGCGAGGTCGCGCTCTTTACTCGGGCCGAGGCTTTGCTAGCAGAACGGCGAGGGCGCTTGAGCGCTCGCGCGATCGCCGAAAGGCAGACGGAGCAGGCGAAAAAGCGCTGGCTTTCGGAGTGTCAGAGGTTGGCAGCACGTCTGTTTGAGTTTTGCGCGGTTCATCCCGACGGGCCCGCCTCCGCGGCAGCATTGGCGACATGGGTGTTGGCCTTTTTGGCTTTGAATATCGGCGGCCAGAGGGACACCACTGCCAACTTGAGCTCTGCGGATTTTCCGGTTCTGCCAAAGTATAACGATGGACCCGCTCAATACGATGCACAACTGCTTGCTGAACGGCAAGCTTACGAAAGAGAGGTTGAAGATGCTCACAAAAAAACCAGTGGCGGAATTTAGTGCCGTCATTTTTTCCGTAGTGATTGCTCTGGTTATCTGTATGGATCCTGGCTTTGCCCGGGCCGCCGGTCATTTTAAGATGGAAAAGGATTCGCAGGGACGGGTGCGCGCCTTTAAGGCCGTGGAGGTTCCGCTTCCGGAGTTCGTGCGTGAATACGCGCGGGTCACGTCGACGGTGATCACGGTCGGGGGCAGTTGGGAGCAACAGCTCAAGGGTTCTGTGACGCTTTTTTTGCGTCGCCCGCTTCAATCAGATCAACTCACTGAGCTTTTCTATCGTGTCCTCGCCGACAACGGCTATGCCGTGGTCGATGCCCCTGCTGGGAATGGTTGGATCATCGAACGGATGAGGGATGCTCGTGATGCGGCACTTCCAGTCTATCCGGCGGCTGACGTCCCTGATTCCGCTCGACTAGTCACCGCCTACTATGACCTCAAGTATGCGGATGGGGATGGCGTGGCGCGAATGATGCGTTCGTTTATGCCGCCCAACAGCCGCATTATTCCCGCGACAGACGGGAAGCTTTTTGTCACGGACTCGGCTTCTAATATTCGAAAAATCAGCAAAATCATCGCGCGAATGGACACTCGAGAGGGGGCCGCCAGGCAGCGCGAAGCTGGCGTGGGGGCCCAGCCGGGTGAACCTCGCGCTTGCGGGGAGCAGCGAATCGAGAAACTCATCGTCGAGAAACTGGAGATTCAGGACAGCGGAAGCAGCGGCAAAGAAGGAGTGAAAAAATGAGAATTTCAAAAACATCATGGATCAGTGGTTTTCTCTTCTTCGTTTTACCCTACTTGGGTTTTTCAGCGGATTTAGAGACAAAAATTCGTTTAAGGCCAGGAGAGGTCGGCTTGGTAAGTTTCCTGGAGATGGCTTCAGAAGAGCTCGACCTTCAGATTGACGTTTCTGGGGTGGATATTCGCCCGCTTGAGACCGTTTTCGTGCCGGATACGGGCCCGATCTCCCCCGAACGTGCGAAGGCGCTCGTGCTGACCGCCCTTTACCTCGGCGGTTACACCTGGATTCACGATACGGCGACTGACTTTTACCGGGTTTTGCGTCTGCGAGATGCGCGCGACCAGGAGATCCCGATCATTACCGACGCGGCACTGCTTCCGGATAGCGATTTGCTCGTCACGTATATGATGGCGATCGAGCACGCTCCGCCGGAGTTTATCGCTCGAAATCTTCGATCCTTCATGCCGGTGAACGGTCGGGTGATTCCCGATGTCACGACGGCTTCCGTCGTCATCACGGATTCCGCCCGCAATATTTCTAAACTTCAAAAACTCGTCCGACCTATGGACACCCCTCAGGTTGGCGAGAAGGCGAAGGAGTGGCTCCGCGCGCGCTCGAAAGCGGCCGAGGCGCCTTGCTCCGGGCCCGGCTCTGATTCGCGGAGCCTGAACCAGGGCGTTCTCATCGCGCTCTTTTCGCTGATCGCTCTGGTGATCGGATTTTTGGCGCGGGGTTATGTCATTCGCCGGATCGAGGGGGGATTATGAGGGCATTGGATGAAACGCTTCAGATTTCGGTGATCGATGTCGCTGAAAAAATAATACAGCCGTTTTTTTCACCCGAGAGATGGGCAAAAGCATGATTTTGGATTTGGCGAATGATGAAATTCGTGGAGCCCGTTTGGATGCGTTGACCGTGAAGCCGTGGGGTCATGGGGGTGAGCGCATGCTTTGTTTGCAGTTTTTTGATCCTGTGTATGTCCGCTCGGTCGAAGCCCGAATTCAAGAGCTGGTTCGTCACGGGAATCAATCCTCGGGTTTTGGAAAAACGTCGTCGGCGCTTGTCCTGAATTGCGTGGGGCCCGCGCCCCGGCCTCCCGAACAGGATGCTCAGGAGGCTGGAATGGCTATTTCAACCTACGAACGTTCGGATTCAAGAAACGGTAAAGGATGCTGGCCACCAGCTGGGTAGTGCGCAGGATGTAGATTCGGGCCCGTGGATCGACGCAACTCGATGCGTGTCCGACATACCGAATTTCCACGTCCGCGACGGCTTCTCCAGGGCCGCCGATTTGCTCGGGGCCCACGACGAGTCGGAAATCGTCGTCGCGAAGTTCGCCACATGACTCCTGGCTGAGCGTGAATACGGTCTCCATGACCTCCGTGTGGCGGATGACGCGTTCGATCGCCTTGATGGACGGGAGGTCGGCCGCGCCGGCGACGCAGACGCGTCCCTTCGCCCCCAGGGTGACCGAGTAAGTATGGCTGTCGGTGCTGATGCCTACACTCTGGTGTTCGGCGAAGGAGGTGGCGCCGCGGACGTCGCTCTGCTCGGGCAGATCGACTCCATCCCTCATCGCTTGATCGAAAATTGAAGTGACCACGGAAGCGAGGATGGCTTCGTCACATTCGCCGCCGAGGTCTCGTAGGGTATTGGCCGCTTCGGGACTCAGGATTTGGACGGTGACTCCGGTCTCGGCGATGAGCCGTTGGTAATCGAACGAGGTGAACAGCCGGGGACGTTCGTCGGCCATCGCAGCCACCGAGACGAGCATCGAAATCGCGATCCAATTCAGAAACTGTTTTTTGTTTTTCATGGCAAACCCTCTATTTTGGATAGAATGATACGACCAGTCAAAAGCGGCTCCTCGAC
Source organism: uncultured Bacteriovoracaceae bacterium (assembly GCA_964363305.1). Taxonomy (GTDB): domain Bacteria; phylum Bdellovibrionota; class UBA1018; order UBA1018; family UBA1018; genus CAYIHX01. The sequence continues at coordinate 3,839 of CAYIHX010000021.1, forward strand.
TTTAAAAACCGATCGGTATGACCTCAGAGCCTACCCCTTAGCTGAGTAGCCCCAGCTCGCGCTCGAGTCGTGCGAGGTGGGTTTTCACCTCCTCCAGCTCCGACCATACTCGCGACCGAAGGGGAGGTGTTCCGGTCAATAGCTCAGGAAGGCTGACTCCGAGCGTTTCGGCTAATTTCGAATAGGGTTCGCCCTGGATCAATCGACCATACTCCCACTCGCGGTAAGTGGAAGCAGGAACTCCAATGGCGAGCGCGACCTCCCTTAACGTTAGGCCTTTTCTCCTTCGGAAGGCTCGTAATCGGTCCGCCATATTTTGCTGTTTTCGCATGATGATGGTCTTACGGCGAAAATCGGTAGTTTTGAAATCGATCGTTTGGATGGGCTGATCGGTTCAACTGATGGTCGGCGCGTTTGGAATGAGGGCATGAGACGCGGGTTCAACGGAAGGACGTCAAGAACAAGTCTGTCGCCAGAAGAATCGCAGCTGTTGTCATTTTTTTCATCGCATCATCATTCTAGAATCTAGATTTCGTGGACCATTTCTGATCGATCGCATCGAACCTGTGGACCGAAGGTGACGTCTTCTGGGGCTCGTTTACCGATGGCGAGTACCATGACGATTTTTGAATCGGAGGGAAGTTTGAGGAGCCTGGAGGTTCTGCCTGGATCAAATCCGTCGAGTGGGCAGCTATCGTATCCTTGGGCCCGGATCGCCAACATTAAATTTTGACAGGCGAGGGCCGTGTTCTTCACCGCCGAGAGGATCAGGTCGCTTTTGTTATAGGGAGTTGTCGAGAATGGGCGGAATAGTCTCACGACGCCGAACAGCATCCTCTTCAAGAGGCCGGCCAGTCCGAAGGGCCCGATGACGTACATGAGCGGAACGAGCTTCTGATAATAGATGTCAAAGGGCTTGGGCAGCGTGATGCCCGCATCGGCATAAAATTTCAGGAACCAATCGCGGCGTCTTTTCCAAACGCCATATCGTGCGACGCAGACGATGAATTCTGGCGCCGTATTCGAAGACGGTTGGTCCATGCAATAGCGCCTGAGCATTTGCCTCTTGTCTTCCGATCGAACCCAATAAAAATCCCACGACTGAAGATTGGACGCGCTCGGAGCCAAAAGGGCGGCATCCAGGCTTTGCTGAATCACTTTTTCGGGCACCGCCTCTGGGGTGAAAAGTCGAACCGCTCTTCGGGTGGAAACGGTCCATTCGAATGCGTTCCAGAGGACGTCGACTTTTTGAGTTGTTTTTGCCAGGTTTTCGGATGCGGTGGGTTCGTGCATGAAAAAAACATAGGTCCGGATTTTCTAAATTACAAAATATTTCGTTTATATCTGGAACTAGGCTGCTATATTTCATATTTAAGAAATATTAATTTGCATCGTGGCACGCAGTATGGTGGCGAGCCTGGATTGGCCGAAAGTGAATGCGAGGTCATCGCAGCTGTCGTGGCGCAGCGCACTT
>CAYIHX010000021.1:5412-25188 GCA_964363305.1 uncultured Bacteriovoracaceae bacterium
CTCCAGCGAAGGCGCACTTCTCCAGCGAAGGCGCACTTCTCCAGCGAAGGCGCACTTCTCCAGCGAAGGCGCACGCTGCGGTGCGCATTCGTGCGCATGAAAATTTTATTCCTTGACGACTTTTTGCGGCCTCTGCGCGCTCGTCTACGAAACTTTTCGTGCCGTCGGAATGAAAAATCTCTCTCGAGTAAAGTGTGTGCGTTTTTAGGGCCCATTTTGAGAGTCTGAACGTGGTTTGATTTCCCGATCCACTCTCCGGAAAAGGAGCCACGAAAAAACTCATGTTATGCATCCGCTTATGTCAATGACGCTTTCGAACGAAGTTCTCTGGGAAAAAACCTACGACGCTCGCGCGCGGGAACGCGTGGCGTTGACCGAGCTGCTCGCCTTTCTCCAGGAGATCGAGCGCAGAAAGCTGCACTTGGCCCGCGGTTTTGAGAGCCTTTTCACTTTCCTGGTGAAGGGCCTGGGCTACGAAGAGGGTTCGGCTTATCGAAGGCTGCAAGCGCTTCGCGCCCTGCGCGCGGTTCCGGAGCTGAAAAATCATTTGGCCCAAGGATCACTGACGCTGACGAACGTCGCAGCCGTACAGGGATTGATCAAGTCGATGGAAAAAAACCGAGCGGTCAGCTCGGAAGAGAAGCGCGCGCTCTTCACTGAGATGCAAGGCCAATCCAAACGCGGCGCCGAACAGCTCATTCTTGTTCGCGCTGAAAAAGAAGGGATCTCGCTCCGAGGCGTGACCGCGCCGCACGACCTGATTCGCGCGACTTCTCCGACGAGAGTGGAAGTTCGTTTCGAGGCATCGAAGGAGTTTGAGGAAAAAATCTACCGTCTCAAGGAGCTGTACTTCAAGAAGAGGCCGGGCGCTTCGCTCGAAGAGCTTCTCACGTGGGCCGTGGATGAGACGTTGAATCGGCACGACCCGATTCAGCTCGACGAGCGGGCGCGGGTGCGGGAATCAACGGCGGCTGCGCGCCGAGTGACTGAGGCGGCTCCGGTCGCGCCCGTTCAAGCACCGTCATCCGAGTCAAATCACTCAGAGGCACCAGCGCGGCAATCACGACCGAGCCTCGCCCCGCAGCCCAAAGCTGCGCAGCCGGAGTCCTTACCTGACCCTAATCAGCCCGCGCTCGAACAAAAACCCACGCCCTACCGGCCTCATCTCCCAGCGGCGACGCGTCGCCTTATTCTCCGGCGAAGCGCGTATCGTTGCGAGTATCGCGACTCGCGAACCGGGCGTCGATGCGAGTCGACGAAGGCTCTCGAAATCGATCACCAGGTATCGCTCATTTTCGGGGGCTCGAGCACGCCGGAGAATTTACAGGTTTTGTGCAACCCGCATCACCGAGCGAAGGGGATTGCGGGGTGAGCGGTTACGTGATCAGCAACGATGGCGCGAGCCCCCTTTTTTCGTTGAATGCCTAGTCAGTCGCTCATTTTTTATGCAGTTATCATTTAAATTAATTAAAAAAACTAATCATTTTGAATGCTTAGTTGCAGCCGCGCTGGCCCGGTAGCTGCAACTCCCCAGGTATGAAAATGCCCATGATCGCCGTAATGACCGGATTGATTGGACTCGGAGCCGTGGCTCCATTCCATGCTTCGGCCCAAGAGCGGCAGCTGAGTTACCTTCAGAATCCTGCGACGACTGCGATCCATTGTCGGTCAAACACGAGAGCTTCCCATGGCCGCTTTCCGCACCGGGGCTGGAGTTTGGAATTTTCAGCGTTAGATTCTCCGCTCGGTACTGGGCAGCCCACGTCTCGGTTCAGGGTCCGTAATTATTTCGTCGGATCGTCTGTTCGCAGCGTCGGCGCCGACACGATGCAACTCGAGTTCGATGCTCCGAGCTGCACGATGCGCATGATCCAAACCCCGAACACGGAAGATTACATGGTCGAGATTTCTCTTCGGCAGTCTTTTGATTCTCCTTGGGGTAAGGAATATGCCGCTCGAGCCTATTTGGATACTTTGAACGAAAGCGGTCGGATCGAGCACATGCCGTTCATGAGCTGCGCCTTTCGCTTTGAACCAGCCAAGCGGTTGCTCCAAGGATTTCTCCGTGAATGCGATTCGCCAGCGGGTGAAGCCGGAAGCTCTGATGGCCCGTCCGTCGGCTCGGCTCGAAACTAAGAGCTGCACGAAAGCGCGGAGGCGCCCGGTTTGTTGCGCGCCCACTCCGGACGTTTCGAAAAATAGGGGCGGGTAGCGTCGTTTTCTTCGTAAGGAGTTCGTAGGGCCCGGGCGAGCGCGTCGAATTCGGAGCGATCACCTTTTTCGAGCTTCTCGATGGCCTGTTGGGCCAGGTAGTTGCGTAAGATAAAATAAGGAGTCGTCGCATTCATGAGTGCGAGCCGCGCCTGGGGCGTGGTCGTTTCCGTGGCCGCTCGCGCGACGTAACGCTCGATCCATTCGGCGAAGGCGTCATCGACGGAAGAGGGGCGGTCGGCAGAGTAGAAGACGTCCGCGAAGTGGCGGAGGAGCTGCTCGCGGTTGTTCGGCATCCTGAGATGCAAATCAGCGAGCTTGCGGTAGAACATCGTGAAGTCGATCTCGGTGGAGGTGAGCATCGTTTCGAGATCAGTCAGGATTTTTTCATCGGCGGCATCACGAATCGCCTCCCAGCCCAGCTTGGCCGCCATCATTTTTTTAAGCTCGGCCTGAAAAGTATCCCGGTAGAGTTCGAGGCCGCAATGGAGCGCCGAGGGCTCGGCAAGCAAGGGCGCCAGCGCTTCCGCGAAGCGCGTGAGGTTCCAGAGCCCGATCGAGGGTTGGTGGCTGTAGCGGTAGCGCCCACGGCCGGCATCGGTAGTGTTCGGGGTCCATTCAGGCTCGTAAGCGTCGAGCCAGCCGTAGGGGCCGTAGTCGATCGTGAGACCCAGAATCGAAAGATTGTCGGTATTCATCACGCCGTGAACAAAGCCAACGCGCAGCCAATGCACCATCAGCACGGCTGTCTTAAGGCAAATCTCCTCAAATAGGGCGACGACGCCGCCCTCCCTAGGGAGGGCGGGAAAGTATGCACCCAGAGTGTGATCGACGAGCTGTTGGAGGAGCGGGATTTCTTCCTGCTCGGCGAGAATCTCGAAATGTCCGAGGCGCAGAAAGGTCGGCGCGACACGCGTGACGATCGCGCCGGGCTCGGCCCGGGGATTGCCGTCGTAGAACATGTCGCGGGTGACGTTTTCGCCCGTTGAGACCAGGCTCAGCGCGCGGGTGGTGGGAACTCCGAGCGCATGCATCGCTTCGCTGCAAAGAAATTCGCGCACGGAGGAACGTAAGACGGCGCGTCCGTCCCCTCTGCGAGAGTACGGAGTGGGCCCGGCTCCCTTGAGTTGGATCTCCCAGTGGCGACCCTGCGGATCGAGGCATTCCCCCAAGCTGATGGCGCGCCCGTCACCGAGCTGGCCCGCCCAGTTGCCGAACTGATGGCCGCCATAGCGAGTGGCATAGGGCTGCATGCCCGGAAGCAGGCGGTTGCCCGAGAAAATTTCAGCATAGTGGGGGGTGTTTTCGGGCCTGGGAGAATGGATTCCGAGATCCGCGGCCAGCGACTCCGACCAGGCCAGAAGCCGCGGTGCCCGAACGGGGGTGGGGAGGACGCGCGCAGCAAGCACGCCGGGCGTGAGCCTGGAGCCCGGTCTTTCGGTCGGATCGGTCGGGAGCTCGCGGAGGAAGCGGTTGTCAAAAGGAAGATCGGTGAGAAGGGTCATTTCATAGTTGAGATATCACATTGCGCCGAGTGAGTCTTTCAGGCTGGCTGTTTGACCTTTGCACCGTTTCTGAATAGTCGCGGAAGTATGAAAGTTCTCAGAGGGTTGGCTGGCCTGGGTCTGTTTTTGTCTTCTTTCGCGTTTGCTGATGAGCTGACTAATAGAGTCGCCGTGAATCGAATCGATGATCAGGATGCCGCAATCGGAATTTTGATTGAGAATCCCGGCGATGCGGCCATTCTTTCAGACCTCCTTAAGGGAGAGCTCATGACAGGGATCGACGACGAGAACTCGCTCACGGTTTTGTGCGAGCCCCGTGACGGGCGTCAGGTTTGTGTTGTGGTCTACTCCGGTGTGAATGCCAGCTATCGCCAGGAGCATGATGAAGAGACGAAGAACTATCGAATTTCGCCGCAAGCTTCCGCGCAGCTTCAAGAAACTTGGGCCCGACTGGAATCTCATCCGCCGGGTCCGAGCTGCTCGGGTACTCCGACTTGCTGGACTAAGAGATTCCGCTTTTATGCCACAGAGGATGGCAAACTGGAGCTGAGCTGCACGACTACGTTGACGCAGAATGGCAGCGAGCGGGATCCTTTCTGCCAGGTACGCTTTAACATCCTCGACGTGATTCACGGGAGCCGCTAAACTCTAGCAAGTGAAGCACTCGTACTGGCTTTTGAAAATCGGCTCGGTCTTGCTTCTTTCGGTTGTCGCGGGAGGGCAGGTCATGGCAAAAAATTCGACTAGGTCGACGGAAGGTGCGTCGTGCTCGGCGGACGACCCGGCCAAGACTCAAGCGTTGGGTACTCGCGGTTACAAGGACGACGCTCATTGGCGGAAAATTCTTTCTCCGGAGCGTTACAAGATTCTTCGCCAGGCCGGTACGGAGCGTCCGTTTACTGGTCAATATTATGACCATCACGAGAAAGGCACCTACTCGTGCGGCGCCTGCGGGGCACCGCTCTTCAAGAGCGGCGCGAAATTCGATTCGGGTACGGGCTGGCCGAGTTTTTTCGACGCGCTTGATCCAAAAGCCGTTGTTCTTGAGCAAGACGTTACGCTCGGCATGGTTCGCACGGAGGTCCGCTGCGCGCGGTGTGGTTCGCATCTCGGGCATGTGTTTGACGACGGTCCGGTTCCGACTCACAAACGTTATTGCATCAATTCCGCCTCGCTCGACTTCATTCCTGAGTCGTCGGAAGAGCGCTAGTGGCCTCGTTCTTCGCACATGCTTGGGTGGCAGGAGTCGCGCACGATCTGACGGGGTATCGAAAAAACCGAAGGCGACTGGGGGCTGCCGTTTTCGCCGCCGCCTCGCCCGATCTCGATGCGATCGGCCACTGGGCAGGCGTACCTTATGATAGTCCTTGGGGGCATCGGGGTTTCACCCATTCCATTTTATTTTCATTGATGCTGGGTTTTTTTCTCGAGCGGCTGATTCGTCAAAAGGGAGCTCGCTCTTGGAAAGAAGTGATTTTCTTTTTTTCCGTGGCTCTTAGCCACCCGTCGCTCGATGCACTGACCAACGGAGGGAGGGGCGTCGCGCTCTTTTGGCCGTTCACAAACGAGCGATTTTTCTTCCCTTGGCGCCCTATCGAGGTTTCTCCCATCGGAATTTTCAAGTTCTTTGGGCCAACAGGGCAGGAGGTGGTCCAGAGCGAGTTGCTGTGGATCGGGCTTCCCACTCTCCTGATTTGGCTCTATGCTCAGACCAGGAAAGGCAAGGCATCATGAAGGGCACTTTTTTTCGCGAATCACTTGAATATCGGCTTTTTATCGATGGAGAGTCTTGGCCCCAGGGGGGCAAGATTGTGGGCACTATTCAGGTGAAAAATCATGGCGCGGCCGAGGTGGCATTGGCTGACTTGCGCGTGGTTCTCACTGAGGGAAAAGACAAGAAGGTGAAGGCGAAGGCGGACGGAGCTTTTGCGGAGCTCGTGTCGTTGAATCCGTTGATGGGGCGCGGGATTATTCCTCCGGGCGGTGAATCCGAGGCGGCGCCTTGGGAATTCACGCTCGATGAGAACGCGCGCGTGACGGATAAGACGGGCGGTCTTTACGTGCTGTATGGTCGTGGGGCGGAGCATGCGCAGTTCGGGCATCTTCCGTTGAATGTCGTTCCCCGGCAGGAGTTTCTGGATTTCGTCGAGTTGATGCGGGCTGTTTTTCATTTTTCGCTGAAGGGGATCACCTCCGGCAAGAAGGGCACGGTTCAGGTGAAGCTTCTGCCCCCGGAAGGCAAGACGTTCTCAAACGTTGAGCAGCTTGATCTGACGCTTTTCAAAAAAAATGGGGATTATCAGGCGAATTTGGAGTTCACCACGAAGCGGGTGGATCCGGCTTCGCCGGTGCTCGCGATGAAGGAAGAATCCCGCTCATTCGAGCGAGGCTTTTCTGAATCCGAGTTTCTTCACTCCTTCAATCAACGACTCAAGAAGGAAACCGTCGAAGCGTTCTTGAACGAATGCATTCCGCAGCTTCTGGAGAAGAAGGCGCTTCTCTGAGTCGAGCCTTCACGTCAGGCAGAGAATTTCTCGTGGATGATTGAGCCAGCGTTCGGGCTGCTCTTCGGCACCGAGGGGCCGAAAGTCCGCGAGCAGGTCCCAGCGTGCACCGATCGCGCGAATTCCTGCTTGATGGGCGGCGCGGATGTCGGCCCAGGTGTCGCCGATGTAGAGGGCCTGCGAGGGCTCTTGATTGAGCTGCGAAAGCGCGAGTCGCAGACCGGCGGGGTCGGGCTTGGGGCTTGAGACATCGTCGTCCGTGACGACGATGTCGAAAAGGGCTCGAAGATCGTGATGTGCGAGAAGCGCTTGCGTGGAGTCTCTTCCTCTGCCGGTAACGATTCCCAACGTCAGGCCTTGCTCTCGTAGGTCGAACAGCACTTCGCGAACCCCCCGGTGCAGCGGCATGTGTGCCGCTCGGCCGAGCGCATACTCTCGATAGGCGGAATAGGCCGCGTCGGCGAGGTCCGGGCCAACGATCTTCCGAAAAATTTGAAGTTCACCTGCGCCGAAATGCTTGCGCACCTGCTCATCAGTGGCCGGACCGTAGCCGACTGAATCAACACCCTGTTTGAACGCGTCGATCGTGACTCGGAGCGAGTCAATCAGGGTGCCGTCGAAATCAAATAAAAAAGCCTGGGTCCGTCGCGGTTTCACGATGAACCCAGGCTAGCGGATAAGAGGTTAATTCAGCAAGGCTCGAGCGATTCTCGCCGCTTCGTCGCCCACGTCGTAGGGCACGGAGCCCGTGAACGACTGGTAATGCGAGAAGCCAATCAGGTGCGTCCACTCATGCACGATGTGTCCGGCCACGTCGGTGTCCGGCCATGGCGTGAAGAACTTGGTGTTCGTCATGATCCAGGATGGCCATCCCGCGGTCGTGTAACCGACGGTATTTCTGCGAGTGTAGTAGAGTTCGCTTCGGAACTCAGCCACATACTTCTCGTTCTCGAACAGTTTTTCGGTCGCTTCGCGCATGCGATCGTAAATCTGTTCATTCGTGAGGCCGAGGTTGTCCGAGAACTGTCTCTTGCCTCGATAGACGTGGTTGTAGACATAGTCTCGCAGCGCTTCGCTGTTGAGGGCCTGTTTCATCAGTTGAACGATGTGGTCGAGCCGCACCTGCTGTTTCGCCGAGTAGTTGGACGTTTCCAAGACCTTCACCTGAAGTTCGGGAAAGCCTGCGGCCGGGAACAGCATCGGTGCCGTGATCTCAACCGCTTGCATCGACGCGACTGAGGGTTGGTGAATCTCTCCACCGTGTGAGCAATAGGTCGCGTTTCGTCTCGGTGCCGACTGCGCCTGGTTGGGCCAGGCGCAGATGCTTGCGGCGACGAAGGCGCCGACGACGAGACTCTTTCCTGAGATTCCTGAGATTGAAAACGTTTGGGTTTCTTCCATGAGGGGTCCTCCTGGAGAACGGATCGGAGGGAGGTCCGTTGGGCTCGAGAGGCAGAAAAAACCGAGCCGCAGGGCGCCAGCCGATAGGTTGACTTATTTAGTATGGAATGTTACGCATGGCGGCATGATAAAGGTCCCCAGAGATCGATCGAGGCTGCTGTTCTTGACCGGAATTCTTTCGGCGGTCACTTTGAGTGCCTGTGAGGGAGGCGGAAAATATCCTTCCTTTGCTGGTACTTATGAGCTCAAGATGGCGGATGAGAATCCCCGGTATGCGGGCAAGAGGGACTGGCCTTACGACGTGCGCGTGCCTGAATCCATCCGAGTCATTCAGAATGTCTTTGGGCCGACCCCCGACGATAATTTCCAGCTTGCGATCGAAAGTTCCGACGGAAACGTTCCAGGAAAAATCGGTATTTTCACCTTTGATTCGAGCCCTACTCAGGAACTCACGCTCCTGCCGGCGATGGCTTGGGAAGATTGGACCTCTCCTCTGATTTCCCTCATTCGCGGGGAGGGCCGGGCGTGCAGATATTCTTTGAGCGCCAATTTTGAGGTGACGTTGAAGCCAGGGGTGGTCTCATTAGCCAACCTTTACACGAAGGAATTGAAGACCAGCACCGGGGTCTCCTATATGGCTGCGCCTTGGGAGCGAGAGAGTCTCCCGGATCCAGACGTGAAGGCCTGGGCAAAAGAGACCGTTGAGCTGACCTTGAAGTTTTCAGCGTCGAAGGATCAGACGGTCAACCCAGAGTTCGGCTGCGATGAGACCTTGGATCGTTCGGGAACTCATTCGGTCACGGCGCAATATGAGCGCGTGATCGAGGATCAGGAGGTCGATTTGCGGTGGGAAGCACCACCGGAGTTGACCCAGGAAATTTCCAGGATCCGTGCGGAGGAATCTGCTCTGCCGTTGATTTATCCCCTGCCTGAAACCGCGCTGGGTCTGCTCGAGGTGTTTGGTCGATGAAACGCCCGGCCCTGAATCTGCGCGAAGCTCTGAGCTTCGGATTTGAGCAGACCTTCACGACGCCCGAGTGGTGGACGGAGCCGGGATTTGTCGCGACTTCGGACACGCCGCTGAAGCGGGCCAAAATGCTCGCGCTTGCGCAGGCGCTGGTGAAGGTGCAGGGCGGAGAGTATCGCGAGAGCCAAGATATCTATCAGCACCTCCAATACGAGACTTTTTTCAAAGACGGTTCGCCGTCGTTTGTCGTGACGATGGATCCGGGCAGCATCGAGGTGAAGACCGAACCCGTGCGAGTGGATCAGGTGGCGGCGATGATGAAGCCGCTTTTTGAAGCGGCCGAGTTGGCGGGGGTCGTCCCTTATCGAAACTGGTGGTACGGAGTGCGCGGGGGAACCGAAGGCGGTTGCCACGTGAACATGGGTGGTTTCACTCGCGATACGAATCCTTGGTACCTGGATCCGATCTTGCTTCTGCAGTACGCGGGCTTTCAGCATAATCACCCGGAGATTCATTTCCCGTTCATGGGGATCGACACTGGCCCGGGCGGGAACGCGATCCGAATGGATGAGCACGAGGAGCCGACTCGCGAGTCGATGAGGCGATGGCGCGTGATGCGGACCCGGATGACGCGCGCCGGGGCTCCAAGTCCCGCGGAGTTTGCGGATTTTTTCAAGGGAACGAAGATCGCCGACGATCGCCATAGCGCGCCTTCGTTCTACAAATACAAGGAACCCTTGTTTTTGGTTGAGGACCGGGCGCAGGAGTCGTTTCGGTCGGCAGAGGATGCGGAGCTGGTGTGTCAGCTCCGGCTCGCGGTGCTCGAGCGCTTGCAAGCCACCGCCGAGATCGAGGATCTCGTTGATTTCGGCCCGGAGCTTCATTCGGAAGGATTGACGCTGCCCTCGTTGTGGGCGCGCTTCGAGACGTTGGCCGACCGGCTGGCTCTTCCGGCTCTCGATTATTTTCGGTTTTTTGAGCGGCAATTCCCACGGCTGTCGGCGGGCGTGGACGTTCCGAATGGCATTGAGGTCCGAGAGGGCCGTCGGCCGCGAGTCATCATTGGCGCCCAGACGCGTGGCGCTTTGGTAATCAGCAAGACGATCGATACGCGGTATAAACGTGTGGAGCTTCACTGGCCAGCAGAGGCGGGAGAGGAGATCCGCGTGAATGGGATGCCCTTTAAGGGGGGCATGTGGCGAGAGCCCGTCTCCCAGCGCAGTCTTCGATATGTCGTCCTGGATCTGTGCGTCCCGCCCCAGCAGGCGATCCTGGATCTCTCCCTTGCCGGGGGTGAACGGGCTCGGTTCCATTTGGGGGATATGATGTTCAAGGCCAGGCCGATCGAAAGGCAGCATTCAAAGATCGAGGCCTCAAATTCGAACGGCGTGGTTTGGAACCTGGAAACGGTCGGTTCTTTCTATCGTCAGGAGTAATTTGCGGGCCGGCTAGTCCCGGAGGAAGTGGCAGGTAGTGCCGCCGGGGTCCGTGGAGCATGCGTTGCCATCAGAAGGCCTCCCCCGCGGATATATAAGTTTCGATCTGACCTGAGTCGGAAGTGGCGACATCGAGGCGCAGATTCACGCGCTCTTCGGGAATGATCGCGTACCGGATGCCGGCTCCGGCGGTGGGATGAAAGCCGCCGATGCGCAAGCTCAGGAGATCCGACGCGGCTTGGCCGAGTCCGGCGAAAGCGGCGGCTCCCCAACGGCGCGAGACTTGAAGGCGGTACTCCGCGATGGAGAAGATCGAGGAGCGGTCTCGGTAGCGCGGCTCGACGATTCCGCGCAGGCGCTTTTCGCCTCCGAGAGGGCTCATCGCCGTGAAGGGTTGATTGCCCGGCGGGCCGAAGGTCGTGGCCGCGCGTAGCCGGAAGGCGAAGACGTGATCATCTGAGAGGGAGGCATACTTTTTGAGATCGAGGTCGGCGCGCATGGCGTTATAGGGGCCACCTCGGAGGTCCTGATTCCAGCCGGTCCAGAATTCATGAAAAATCCCACTGAGCGGGAACGTGCTGGAGGACCTAGTGTCCCAGCTGAGGGCGAGTCCCACCGCGCCCAGCAGGTTGGTCTCCGCGCCCGGGATGGTTCCGGTGACGAGTTGGCCGTTTTTTTCGAGTGCCGTCGGGTGATAATAGCGTGTTTCCAGGTAGGGACCAAAATACCAAGACGTCAGGAACTGTTTCTGGAAGCGAGCGGTCAGATAGATGGATTGGTTTTCGAACCGCTCCCGGTGCTCCTTCAGGGTGTCGTTGCCGATTCCATAGTAGGAATCGGGCCAGAGTCGAGCCTGCGCCAGGTAGAAAAGATAATAGGCGTTATCGCCGAAAAAGAAGTCGCCGCGGTCGGTGAGCGAGAACTGCTTGTTGAGCGTCGCGCCAAGGAGGGATGTATTCGAGGAGGTGCGAGCATCCGGGTGATCGGCGAATCGGAAATAAAAGGCGGTGACCATCGCCGCGCCTATACTGGTTTCCGGCGTATAAAAGGGGGCGGGAAAGAGCCGAAAAGCCCGCAGCGGTTCTTTTGGGCTGCTGATGAGAACCGGCTCGACGTCGCCCGGCGAGGCTCGGGAGCTTTCGAGCTGGTCGACTGTGCTGATTTCGTCCGCGGTGGGCGTGTTCGCCCGCAGCTCGCAACCCCAAAGGAGGGCGAGCAGCGGTAACGCTGTGGCTGCTGTGGGACGAGCTCTGTTCAACATCACTAATCAATTAAGAATGCCCTACCTGGCTCGACACCTCGATAGGTAAAATGAGCCCAGTTCAAGTTCGACACTCAGCTGTTATCATAAGGGCTCATGGGGTCCACCAAAGAGAGTATTCGTGAGCTTGCTCGGCCCTTGATGCCGGTGAAGGGGTGGGTTCGCTCTGAGATCAATCGGGCCTGGTTCGACGGGCAGCGCTTACTTCTGTTTTTTATCGGCCTGCTCTACAGCCTCTGGCACCTTGTCTTTGTGGCGTTCGCCCCGGGCGCATCTGATTCTCTTGGGGAGCGTCTGCTGCTCTCGCTCGTGTGTTTCGTCGTCTGGGCGGCTTATGCGCGGGTTGGCGCTCTGCGCGGGCGGTATCGCGAGATCAATTTAGCGATTCTCGTACTGATCATGATTCATGGTCTCTCTCTTCTTCAGAGAAACTCCTATTCGATCGAGCATACGCTCAGTTTCGGGGTGTTTGTGATCCCGCTGCTGTTTTCCCAGTCGAGCTTTTTGCATCTTTTGATTTTCGGGGCCCTCTCTTCCTGGGCAGTCCTGAAGATCGCGCATCGGGTCGAGGCGATTCCGGAGTTCGTCTTGTTGGGGTGGATCGCGCTTCTGGTTTCGGCTGCCTATATTCTGGCGGTCAGGTTGCGCATCGAGGCAGATGACATCGAGGGCCGGCGAGAGTTCGAGGCCACGGTGCGGCAGATGCCGGTGGGGATCGTTCGGTATTCCACCGAGGGCAAGGTCGTGTCTTTCAGTAAGAGGGTGTCGGAAATTCTCGGTCCAGATCGACGTGTGGCGTTGGGATCCCCCATCGACCAGAGCTGGGCGCTTTTCGATATCGAACGAAGACCGATCCCTCTCGCGGAGTACCCTGCGATGGAGGCTCTGATTGAACGTCGAGAGATCACCGGGAGGGTTGTTGGGCTCAATCACTCAGTCGGAGGACGGGAGATTTGGCTCCAGGTGAATGCCGCGCCGATTTTCGGGGAACAGGGACAGTTGGAGGGCGTGCTGGTCTCGTTTTTCGATGTCACGCTTCAACGCGAGATGCAGTTCGAGGTCGAGCACTCTCGTGCGATCGCGGAACATACCTCGCGCCTGACGGCGTTGGGTGAGATGGCCGGTGGTATCGCTCATGAACTGAATAATCCCCTGGCCATCGTGCAGGGCAGGGTCCAGCAGTTGGAGAGCCTGCTCGCGGAGAACGGCTGGTTGAATGAGAAGGTCGTGCAGATCCTCGCGAACATCGGCGGTACGGCAGATCGGATGAAGAGGATACTCAGCGGCTTGCTCTCGCTGGCGCGGCAGGGGATAAAGGCCGAGTTCGAGAGCGTCTCGTTGAAGATGATCGTGGATGATACGCTGGCGCTTTGCGCTGAGAGGATTAGAACTCAGGGGATCGATCTCGTTTTGGGTGAGATTCCCGCCGAGGCTTCCGTGCCGTGCCGATCTGTTCAGCTCGTTCAAGTTTTGCTGAATATTCTCAACAATGCCAGGGATGCGGCGTTAGAAAACAAGGACGTCTTGCCGCCACGGATCGAACTCAGCGCCGCTCTTCGGGATGACGGATGGGCGGTGAGGATTCAGGACAGTGGTATGGGGGTGCCGGATGATCTGCGAAGTAAACTGTTTCGCCCTTTTTTTACCACCAAGGAGGAAGGAAGGGGCACTGGCTTAGGATTGAGCGTCTCGCGCTCCATTATGGACAAGCACCGCGGCCGGATCGAGATGGTGTCGAGCCACCCGACCGTTTTCGAGGTCTGGATTCCCTTGCACCGGCCTCCGGCTCAGTGAACTCTTAGCGCGCCGGAGTTCCAATCGATTTCGAGGCTCTGCTCCGGCTCGCGCAGCTCCTGTTTCAAGGACGGGGAGTAGGTGGTGACGAGAATTTTTCGGGGATTGGGTTGGAACTCGAGCACGCGGAGGTAGCCATCCCCGCCTTCCCCGCGCATCTGGTAATTGGAGAGTAGCTGGTAAACGGAGTGTCCCTGCCGGTTGGGGCTGACCAGATGGCCGAGACCCGTCCCGAGTTGGTGGCCATTCATGACGAGGAAGATGGAGTCGGTCGTCGAGATTAGCTTCGACCAGATTTCTTCGCCGTCGTTGGCGTACGGGTTCGGAGGCTGTCCGACCCCGTAGCTTCGAGGATGATGCTCATGTCCGGGATGTAACCGAGTATTATCCATGAAAAGGTATGCGTGCGTCGCAACCAAGGTGGGGGCCGATTCGTAACGAGAAAGGGCATCGGCGGCCCAGGTGAGCACGGCGTCGCGAGGGCCAAATTCCAACATCAAGATGAGGACAGGTTGACCTGTGGGGGTCAGAAAGCGATGTAAAGAGTTCTCCGCCTTTCCCGCTTCGAAGGTTTCCAAAAGATTCGAGAAACGGCTGGGCGGAAGGAAGGTATCAAACTGGGTCTTTCGATCGACTGCAGTGCCCCCTTCGCTCAGGTCGTGATTTCCGATGGTCAACGCGAAGGGAAGACGTCCAAACCAGAGGGACAGGGCTGACATCGCGGTTTGCCACTGCACGGTCGAGTTGTTGTCCGTGATATCGCCCAGGTTGAGGGCGCCGATGATCGGGTTGCTTTGACGGCGAGACTCCCGAAGGGCCCACCTCGTTTGATTTCGAAAATGCTGCGGCCAGTTTCGGGAGTAATGTTGGGTATCAGGAAGAACGGCGATGCGGAAAGCACTGGGGCCAAAGGGCCAGGGGCGCTCCAATGACTGAGCGGGTTCGCGGGCGACTTGGCCCGAGGGGGGGCCGAGGTGAGCCCGAACCGCCGGCCAGAGGGCGGCGGCTCCCAGAAGAAGGGTACTGACGATCGCCAGTTTGGAAGTTCGTTGAGCCATCCGGCTTGAGTGTAGCACGAAGGGTTGACGTCGTGGCGCGGAACGCATTAGCTCCAAGAGATGATGCTCATTCGCCCCCGAAGAAACCGAAGAACGCTCGCCATCCGCTCTTTGACGCAAGAGGTTGATCTTTTGCCTCGGAATCTGGTGCTGCCCCTTTTTGTAGTTGAGGGGAAAGGGGTTCGGGACCCGATTTCTTCGATGCCGGGTTGCGCTCGTCTTTCGATCGATCGGGTGGTCGCCGCGGCCCGCGAGGCGAGTGCGCTCGGAATTCAGGGGCTGGCTCTTTTTCCGCGTATTGAGGAAGCGAGAAAGGACTCGGTGGCCTCGGAATCGAAGAACCCGGATAACTTGCTGCTTCGCACCATTCGAGAGCTGAAGAATTCGGTTCCGGAGCTGAGTTTGTTTACCGATGTCGCACTGGATCCGTATTCAACGGACGGCCACGACGGTCTGGTGCGCGATGGCAAAATTTTGAATGATGAGACGCTTCCGATTTTGGCGGAGATGGCGATTGCTCAAGCCCGGGCGGGGGCGGATTGGATAGCCCCCTCCGACATGATGGACGGGCGAGTCGGTTCTATTCGGAGGGCGCTGGATGAAGCGGGCTTCGTGGAGACGGGCATCCTCTCTTACTGCGCCAAGTATGCTTCAGCGTTCTACGGGCCATTTCGGGATGCGCTCGATTCCGCTCCCCGCGCGGGAGATAAGAAAACTTATCAGATGGATCCGCATAATCGTCGCGAAGCGATGAGGGAAGCGCAGCTCGATCTGGACGAGGGAGCGGATGCTTTGATGGTGAAGCCGGCCTTGAGTTATCTCGACGTGGTGAGTGATTTCGCTCGTGAGTTTCCCGTGCCGATTGCGGCCTATTTTGTCAGCGGAGAGTATTCGATGATGCATGCTGCGGCTCAGGCGGGGTGGCTCGATCTGAACGCCGCGATGATGGAGAGTCATGTCGCGGTAAGAAGAGCCGGGGCGGGAATGATTTTCACCTACGCCGCGCTGGATTTGGCGCGCCAGCTCGGTGAAGGATGAGATCTTCCCGCGGCGCGGTCATCATCGGAGTCGTACTCCTTTGTTCCTTTTTTTTCCTCAGGCATGTTCCGGCGGCAGGAATCTCAAGAGAGCTGCCGACGAAGATCGCGGCCCTTTTCCAGGATCCCCGATTCGAGGGGTTCACCGTCAGCGCCCAGGTCGTGGCGCTCGGCAGCGGGAGTGTGCTGTTCGAAAAAAACCCGAAACAGCCTTTGATTCCGGCATCGAGCGTGAAGCTCGTCACGGCGGCCACGGCCCTGAAGAAGCTCGGGCCGGAGTTCGTCTTCCGAACGGAAGCGCTGAAGAACGGAGCGGAGGTGTGGATCCGCGGGGGAGGAGATCCCTCCCTCGTGACCGAGCGTCTTTATCTTTTGGCGAGCGACATCCGGGCCTCGGGGATTCAAAAAATTTCTCGGCTGTGCGCGGATGAATCCCGCGCCCCGCCGCCTCTGTTGCAAGAGGCGCGCAAGCCGGAAGAAACGGATCGCGCTTTTAACGCGCCCATCGGGGCTTTGAATCTGAATTACAACTCGGTGCGAGTTCATTTCTCGCCGGAGAAGGGTAAGCTTCGCGCGCGCGTGGAGCCGCCGGGGCAGTTCGTGCAGGTCGTGACCTCGGGAGTGAAACTCGTCAGCGGCCCGAAATGGCAGCTGGTTTTCACGCGCAAGATTGGCCCGAAAAACGATCAGATCGTCGTATCGGGAAGCGCCCCGCGTGACGGGTCCGAGAAGATCCGGTATTTCAATGTTTCGCGGCCGGGCCCGTACCTGCTCTCCACTCTCGGAAAGATGCTCGAGAAAGAGGGCATTCGCGTGAAGAGTCTGTCTTCCTGCGTGGGCGTGACGCCGCAAGGAGCGGTTCCGCTGGCCTCGGTCGACAGCTTTCCCTTGCGGGAGATTGTTGTGCTGATGGATAAGTTCTCCAATAATTTCATTTCCGAGGCGCTCGTCAACGAGCTTGGGCACCAGGCCGTGGGCAATGCGGGTTCCCGAGCCGAGGGGCTCTCCGTGCTCGAGACCTCCATGCGCAACCTGGGGCTTTGGCAGGAACAGACGCGCATTGTTTCACCCTCGGGGCTGGATCGAGCTACGCGGATGAGCGCGGCCTCCTTCGTGGGTTTGATCCGGGATTTGGCCACCGATTCATCCGTTCTTCCTGAATTTCTTTCATCGCTTCCGCTTGCGGGCCGGGACGGTACCTTGAAGGATCGAATCTTCGGCTTCAATCCGATCGGCAGTCTGCGGGCAAAGACCGGTACGTTGGACGGCGTGGGATCCCTGGTGGGGATCGTTCAAGCGGTTACCGGGCGCCTCTACGTGTTTGCGGTCATCTTGAATTACAAAGACATCGAGCGAATCGACACGCGCTTTTGGGAATCGCCCCTCGCGCAGCTCTTGATCGACGAGGGATAATGCCATGAAAAAAATCGGGCCTTGGGAAGTGATTCGCGTCGGCGATACGGCTGGTAAAACGGTCGTCTTTTTTCATGGCTACGGTGCCGACGCCCAAGACTTGGCGGGGCTCGCGCCCGCGATCCGAGTGAAGGCCCCGGTGAGCTGGGTTTTTCCGAACGGTCCGCTCGAGGTGCCGATCGGACCTCGTCTGTCTGGCCGAGCCTGGTCGGAGATCGACATGGAAGCGATTCAGCAGGCGATGGGGCGTGGCGAGCATCGCGATCTTTCCGGGCCCGCGCCCCGGGGCTTTGAGCAGGCGCTCGATCAGGGACACGAGTTCTTGCGGGCGCTCGGAGTGCCGATCGATCAGGTGATCTTGGGCGGGTTTAGCCAGGGCAGCATGCTCGCGACCGCGCTCGCTTTGACGCTCTCCGAGGCTCCGGCGGGGCTCGTGATTCTCTCGGGGAACCTGATCGATGAGGCCCGTTTGCGGGTCTGGGTCCCTCAGCGCGCCGGGCTGTGCTTTTTTCAGAGCCATGGGACTCAGGATGCGGTGCTCGGAATAACCGGGGCCCGCCGTTTGCACGAGCTGCTCACTTCCGCAGGCTTGCAAGGCGAGTGGCTCGAGTTTCGCGGTGGTCATGAGATCCCGATGGCGGTGATCGAGCGGGTGGGGGTGTTTCTTGATGCCTGCGGGGCTGCATAGATGGCCACCCTTGCCAATCGACCGTTACAGGTCTACAATAGGTCAGTATGAGGTCTGTTCGAAAAATTGGATTGTCTGAGTTCAAAGCGAAGCTCTCGAAGTACCTTCGTATGGTGAAGGCGGGGGATCGCGTGATCTTGGAGGAGAGGGGCCATCCCGTGGCCGAATTGAATGCTTGCCGCGACGACCGTCAGGATGTTGCAAGAGCCGCCGTGGCGCGGGGGCCGAATGAACCAGGGGGGATGAAGGGCGTTCGTTTGCACGGCATTCCGGGCCTGGGGGCGATCGATGTCGTGGCGCTTTTGCGAGAGGAACGCGATCGCAGGTGAGAGCTTATTATGATAGTTCGGTTGCGCTTCGGCACATTCTGAGTCAGCCGGATCGCCTTGGCGAATTCATGCAGTCGGAAGAACTGCTGACTTCGGCATTGGCGCGAGTGGAAATTCGACGGACTTTAGATCGCGTTCGATTGATTCACCGGCTGAGTGACTCGGACTTTTTGCTTCTTTTGGATAACTTTGATCGAGTAGAAAGCCGGACGCGGCACATTGATCTTTCGTCAGCGCTGCTGGAGCGAGCCGGAGATTCGATCTCGGTTCCGGTTGGCACGCTGGATGCCGTTCACCTAGTGAGCGCGGTCGCGTGGGCGAGAGAGAATCCTGGACCTTTCGTTTTCATGACCCATGACCGTCAGCTCTCGGTTGCCGGCCGGGCCATGGGCCTTTCCATACTTGGGGCCTAGGTTCAATGGGTGTTTCTCCTTAGGTGAGAGGGGATTCCGTTCGATGATGTAGCGTGTTACGGGCGTCGAACTAAGGAGAATCTCATGCGATCGATCTATACGATTTTGACCTGTGCCTTCTTGCTTCAGACTTCCGTGGCCCAGGCCACGGGCACCCTGCGGGTGCTGCCGCGCGACCATCAGAACTCTCGGATCGTTCGGGCGATCCTGACTCCGATGAGAGACTCGGTGATCACCACCGGGTATCTGGAAGGGACGGCGATCTTCGCTGCTCCCGTTTTCTTCCAGAACCGAGAAACCCTGATGGCCGCCGGAGAAACGTTCTTTCGTTCCCGGTTTGCGGCGTCCACGGAAGGGTCCTTGCCGTCGTCTTTGAAGCTGAAATTTAAGGTGGTCAAAGCGACCCCGGCCGCGCTCGCGCGGGCCCTTCGTTTTTATGGCGCGGTGAACGACTTCGATCCCGAAGGGGGCGACGACTGGCTGGCTCCGGAAGTGCGACGCGTACGTGCACTGATGGCTCGGCTGGGGATGCAGCCCGCTACCTCGTCCGTGATCACGATGCATACCTCTTACCTCGTGAGTGATGACGAAGGCTTTGAAGAGGGAGGTCGTCAGGTCCAGCAGGTGTTGGTACTCGATTCCGCCACCGGCCTTGGTTTCTCTCTTCTGATGTTTGAAGGCCGAATGTAGTTCGTTTCCTAGGTCAGCAGCTCATACCCTCTCCAGAGGGGGAGGAGTGGTTTGGCGTTGCGGTTTTTTCCGTGGCAGCTATTGCTGGCTTGGGCCTTGATACTGCTTCGTCCACTCAAGCACTTCACGGGTCTGGGCCAGGGTTGGCATCTCGCAGTAGAGGCGTACGACGGGCTCGGTGCCCGAGACGCGCACGAGGAGCCAGCCGCCGTTTCCGAAGAAAAATTTGATGCCGTCGAGGGTTTCGAAACGAGTCACGGCCAGGCCCGCGATGTGGGAGGGCCCGGGGGCCGCCCACCGGGCGACGAAGGCGTCGCGCTCTTCGGGCGCGACTTTCAGGTCCCAGCGTTCGTAGTGCAGCTCGCCGTAGTCATTTTGGAGCTGGGCGATGAGGGCTGCAAGGTTTGATTTGCGTTTGGCCATGCACTCCGCGATCAGCAAACCCATCATGAGGCCGTCGCGCTCGGGCAGGTAGGCGCTGATGCCCAGACCGCCGGCTTCTTCTCCGCCCATGAGCACTTTTCCGGTCTGCATGCGCTCGGCGACGTGCTTGAAGCCGATGGGCAGGATTTCGAGGGGAAGTTCGAATTTTTTCGCGATGCGATCCACTCTCTCGCTCACTGCGTAGGTCTTGCAGACTTTGCCGTTCATCTGACGTGATTCGACGAGATATTCGAGCGCGATCGAAAAAATGAACTGGGCATCGATAAATTGACCATCGGGTCCACAGAGGCCGATCCGGTCGGCGTCTCCGTCGGTGATCAGGCCGAGGTCGAAGGTTTTCTCGCGAACGAGCTGCCTGAATTCCTCGGTGTTTTTCGCCGTGGGTTCGGGCGCGATCCCACGAAACGTCGAGTCCCGCTCGGGATGGAACTCGAAGGTCGGGCTTTCGGGAAGAATTCTGTGCAGCAGCCCGAGCCCCGCGCCGTGCATGGCATTGTACGCGAGGCGAAGTGGGGAGGAGGCGATGGCCTGGAGATCGATGAACGAGGCCACGTGGCGGAGGTACGGGGTGATGAGATCGACGTCGATGACGGCGCCGGACGACGGGCGGGAGGAGGCGGGTAAA
>CAYIHX010000021.1:25198-53766 GCA_964363305.1 uncultured Bacteriovoracaceae bacterium
GGGTAAATCGAGCTCAGCCTCGATTTTCTTCAAGAGCGCGGCGGGCGCCGGGCCGCCGAAGTCTCCTTTGACTTTGAATCCGTTGAATTCGGGAGGATTGTGCGAAGCCGTGATGACGATGCCTGCGGCGAGCGCTCTTTGGACGACCGCGAGCGAGACGGCGGGCGTGGGGCAGCATTCGGTCGAGAGGTACACCGTCCAGCCGAGTTGTTCGAGGAGGGTCGCGGCTTGATAGGCGAAGCGCCCGGAATCTCTGCGTGTGTCGTAGCCGATCGCGATCCCATTATCGGCGCGGGGATGGCTCAGTAGCGCATTGCTCATGGCTCGGGTCATGCGTTCGACGTTTTCAGGGGTAAAATCTTGGCCCATGATGCCGCGCCAGCCGTCCGTACCGAATCGAAGAGTCGTCATGGGTTTAACCTATGCTACAAAACCCCTCATGGGCGATAAGAATACGGGGGTGACGCAAGGGTATCTGCATGGCTTTACTCCGGAGGAGCAGGATCGCCTCTTTGAGCAAGCTCGTTTTCTCGAGCCTTTTGTCTATGCCCAGCTGGATTATTCTGATCGCCATGACCTCCTTGAAATCGGTTGCGGCGTCGGAGCTCAGACCGACGTCCTTTTGCGGCGTTTTCCGGAATTAAAAATTACCGGGATCGACGCTTCGCCCATTCAAATTGAACGTGCCCGAGAGCGGCATTCGCCTGCGCTCGACTCGGGCCGTCTCGAGCTTCTGGTGGGGGATGCGTTGCATCTCCCGTTTTCCGAGCCCCGCTTCGATTCGGCTTTTGTTTGCTGGTTGCTCGAGCATGTGCGTGACCCGATCGAGATCCTGAAAGAAACGCGGCGGGTGCTGTTACCTGGCGCCTTGATCACGTGCTCCGAGGTGATGAACGCGACTTTTTTTGTGCATCCGTATAGTCCGCATACGCTTCAGTACTGGTTCGCGTTTAACGATCATCAATGGGAGCTGCAGGGCGACCCCTTTGTCGGTGCAAAGCTGGGCAATTACCTGCTTGCGGCCGGCTATTCCGACATCGTCACTACGCCTCGGACCTTTCATTTCGACAGTCGAAAGCCTGAGCAGCGTGCTCGTTTTATCGAATATTGGGCGAAGCTATTGCTGAGCGGCGCTCCGGGCTTACTCGAGGCAGGTAAAGTGACACCTGCCCTCGTCGAGGGGATGAAGGACGAACTCGCAAGGTTGAAGAACGACCCCGATGCGGTGTTTTTTTATTCGTTTATGCAGGCCCAGGCGGTGAATGGGCGGTGCTGGGGCACTGGTTTTGCCGCTCAGGATTCGGGGGAGGGTCGGGCGCTGGACAGCCTCTCCGTGTTCGGGGTTTCGCTAAATGCGAAATCAGCGGGGTCTCGGTCGGAGTGACTGCCCGGGGATTTCGTTTTTGGCGAAATCCGGTTAGCTCAGAAATCCGGTGAGGCCTCTCAAAAACGGCCTTCAGAAAATATCTCCGCATGTCGAAAGAGAGGGGATGACTCTCGGTTTCATGCAGCAGATCGACCGTTGGTTGGGCGTACCATTGGCGCGCCTGCTCGGTCTTTTTTCGGCGAAGCCGCGGGGGGGCTTTCTCGGGGGCGTCGCGCTCGTGCAGCCGCCTCGGCGCGTGATCTGTGCGAAATTTGTCGGTCTGGGCAGTGTGGCGCTTTCGCTGCCGCTGCTGGCGGCCTTGAAGGAGGCGGGCGTCGAGGTCCTCTTTTGGACTTTCGCAGGTAACGCGACGATTCTTGAAATCAGCGGGAGTGTCACCCGCGTGCTGAAGGTCAAGTCGACGGTTTGGGGTTTTCCGGTCACGCTGCTGTCAACGTTGCTGCAGGCGATTCGTTTCAAGCCCGACGCGTTTCTCGATCTCGAGCAGACCTCGAATGCTTCGGCTATTCTGGCGCGTCTCTCTGGGGCGCGAGTTCGCGTGGGGTTTCTTTCGGGCAAGGCCGTTCGTGAGCGGCTTTTTACACACCAGGTTTCTTTGGCCGGCGATCGCCACATGAGTCATAACATGGCGCTGATGGCGCGCAGCATGGGGCTGAGTTTCCGGGAGCCCATTCAGCTTCCGCCGCTGCAACTTTCCCGTGTTGATTCGATCACGAACCGCAAGCTGATTGTGATCAATGCGAACACGAGCGATTTGGGCGCGACCCTTCGTCAGTGGCCGGAGGATTCGTGGGTAAAACTTTGCTCGCAGCTCCTGCAGGATGAAAGCGTCGATCTCGTTTTTCCGGGCGTGAGCACCGAACAGAAAAGGAATGCCGCCATCATCGAGAAGCTGGGGCAGGCCGCCGCCTCGAGCCGCGTAAGAAACGCCGCCGGTCGATCGTCGATCGAGCAGCTGTTGCGGATGTTGCAAGAAGCCTCACTGGTGGTCAGCGTCGATAGCGGGGTCATGCATCTCGCGGCCTGGGCGGGTGCGCCGGTCGTGGGGTTGTTCGGTCCCGAGACGCCGATGCTTTACGCACCGCTGACCAAGCGCTCGAAGGTGCTCTGGGCGGCGCTGCCATGCAGCCCCTGTTGCACGGTCGCCACCGAGAAGCACACCCGATGCACGGACAATCAGTGCATGAAGCGCCTGAGCGTGGGCCAAGTGTACATGGCTTGCACGTCACTTTTGCAGGAGACGAGCCGCGCGCCGCGTAGGGCGGCTTAGTCTAAATGCGGGAAGGATGGGGTCATAGAGTAACCGGGGCGATTCGCTTTATATCGCGGTCTTTTCAGTGTTTGAAGTATATCAAAAAATGATGTATCTTCACCGAGGTGTGGACCGTAAGAGTAGCACGAAAAGCGCTGAAGCAGCTTGATAGGCTTCCTGTGGTTATCCGAGAGCGGTTTGACCTCCTTTCGAAGGAGCTGGAGACGGCGGGTCCGATGAGAGTAAATTGGACTCACTTCGGAAGACTAAAAGGTTCAGGGAACGCGCTGCTCTACCATTGTCACATCAAATCGGGCCGTCCGACCTATGTTGTGTGTTGGGAGGTTCTGGATAAAGAAATCAAACTACTGGAGGTTTATTATGTCGGCACCCATGAAAAAGCGCCGTATTGAGGTCGAGGTGAAGTCAGAGGGACGAACTATGCGTTTCACCGGCGTTCCTGCGGCTAAGGTGAAGCCCCTGTTGATTCTACTTAAGGGCTATGAAACGGAGTCTGTGCCATGGCGTGAAGTCGCTGGGGAGCGTATCAAAGGTTCAGGCGGGGAGGCTGCCCACATGGTGCGAGTAGCCCGTGAAAGACTGGGGATAACCCAGGTGAAGCTGGCTGAAAAGCTTCAGATGCCGCAGGGGAATATCTCCCAAATCGAGAATGGAAAACGACCCGTTGGGAAGTCGTTGGCTAAACGGTTGGGAAAAATTTTTAACTTGGATTACCGAGTATTTTTGTAGCATCTGAACGGGGTAGAGCTAACGAACCTGAGAATCAAAACGCATCACAGGTGACGGATGTTGCGAATTCGTCCCGCCCGGCGCCACCCTCCTATCGGGAAAGACGGGGCGTTTTCAGCGTACTCCGTGTTGACTCTATTTACAGTTTACAAATTGTAAACTGTAAATAAATAATTCCATTGCGGATTTAACGAGCGGGGAGGGTCTCGATGAGAGCGTCTGTCAGATTGAGCAGTTGCTCGATCACCGCCCGAATTTCGGTGTTGGACATCGGTACCATGGGGTGCTCATTTGCGAGTCCGCGACAGTTGTTATTGATCATGCCTTCGAAAGAGACTCCCAGGGACCAAACTGCGGGAAGGAAAGCTACCTCGTGGAGGGCGGCCCGAAGCGATTGGTTTTGAATGGTATGGCCTAAACCTGAAAACGTGTCGACGAGGACGTTGTAGGGAGTTTCAATGTTGCCGAGCTGGCGGCAAATCGTTTGTCGATCGATGGATTCAATGTTTTCAAGTTCGAGAAAGAATTGCGACTGCTGCTGAACGAGGTCTGCAGCAAAACGAAGATTGAGATGAACGAGGACACGGCTGGCGTCTTGCGCGAAGGCTTGTGGCATGGCGAGGGAGGCAAGCAAGGCAGTTCTGACGAATGACGTTGAAAAAATTTGTTTGAGACTCATAAAACCTTCCGGGGAGATGTTTCGCGTTCGGAGAGAGAAACCCCCCTCCGTCGACGCGAGACCGTTAATAGTTGAGCGATTGTATATAGAATAACGAGAAGTGGCGCAAGCCAAATATAACGCAATGCATTATATTTTATTTATTCATAGTTTCCAGAAGGTTAGCTTGTTTTCCGCGCTACCCAGAGCCACTCTCCGAGGGAGAGCGGAATCGAGAGGCGTGCCACCGCCTGGGGCGTGAGGAGGCGCACGAGGCGGGCGATCCGTTGAAAGGGCCTGGGGCCGAAGTGGCTGCCGACGGCCAGGAAGTAGCTGATCGGGAATTTTTTTCGGAGCGGTCGGAGCGTCACGGTCTGAAGGCCCGCGCGGCGACCGAGTTCGCATACTGAGCTGCGAGAGAAATAGAAAAGATGCTCGACCTTGTACTGGAACCACAGACGCCCCAGGAGCCGACGCGACCACGATTCGACGTTCGGAAAGGTGGCGATCACGATCGCTCCGGGCTCGAGGTGATTCGCGCTGAGTTGCGAAAGGGTCGCGACCGGATTTCGAAGGTGCTCCAGCAGGTCGAACAGCAGGAGGGCGTTGAACTTTCTGGGGTGCTGGGCCGCGATCCAGGTTTCGACGCTTTCTCGGATGACTTCACACTTCAGGTCCGCATAGTGCGCGAGGCTTTCAGGGTTCGACTCCACGGCCGTCATCCGGGCCGAGGGCCAGCGCTCCTGGACCGCGGCCGCGCAGTCCCCTTCGCCGGCTCCGAGCTCAAGAATGCTCTGTTCGGCCAGAGATCCGGCGTGCTCGCTCAGCAGGCGTCCGAAGAATTCCTTCTTCGGACGAGCAGAAGGGGATTTTCGCTTTCCGTAATAGTTGAGATACTCTCTCGAGAGCCAATCATCCGGAGGTTGGGGCGCGAGGAATCGTACCCGGCAGGAAGTGCATTCCCGCAGCTGCAGGGCGACGTTTTGCCGTTGAGCGAAAGGCGCGATCCTGCGGGTTTCGCGCGACTCGCAGATCGGACAGGGAGCTGAGATGGGATCGAAAGCCAATTTGAAGTTTCTCCGGCAGTGGGCAAGCAGTCCAGAATTCTGGGCCGTTTGCCTGCGTTTATTTTTTCTCGCTCTTCCCTTGGGAGTATCCCACGGTGATGCCTACGACTTTCAGGCTATCGCGGACAATCTGGCCAATGGAAACGGTTTTTCTCGCTGTCTCACGAGTCCTTTCCCTCTCACCTCGGATCGCCCACCACTTTTTCCCCTGTTGCTTGGCCTCGTCCAGTGGGTTGGGCTCCGCCATGTGCTGGGGGTGCCTTGGCTATTGAACCTGATCTTCGACCTTTTGGCGATCCGAGCCGCCCGCCGCTTGGGCCGCGCCACGGGCATGGCCCGTCCTCAGTATCTGCTTTGGCTGATCGCGCTGTGTCCGCTGCTGATCTTTTACGGGCGTTACCCCCTCGCGGAGAGTCTCGGCGTTTGGCTCTTCTTCGAATCGGCCGCGTTGCTGTTTATGCAAAAAGGGCTGCGGGCGGGCTTTTTTTTCGGGCTCCTGTCCCTCACTCGTTCGTACTATCTGCTTCTTCCGTTTTTTCTTTTCATTCCGAGGGCGCTTCCACAAATGAAAGGACGTTTTCTGGCCTGGGTGGTGCTGGGTTCATTGCTGGCCCCCTCGGTTTGGATCGGGCGGAATTTTATCCAATTCGGGAAGCCGTTATTCTCGCAAGGCGGCACCGCGGCTTTTCAGAGTTATGTCGGCTTTTGCCGCACGAATTTTTCCTGGTGGGATCAGGAGGACTACAACTGGATTTCGTCCCATCCGGTTTTTTCAGAGATGCTGGGCAGTCACTGCTTTACGCAGGAAAAAATGATGCAGATCGATCAACGGGGTTGGGTGCAGGTCGTGGACTGCATCGAGGCGGCCCCCGGCTCGGCGCTGAAGAATGCTGCGGTCAAGACCTGGAACCTGTTTGTCGACTGGGGACAGGTGTTTCCCTATGACCCCGTCAGCTGGCCGATGCGAATGGCGATCGATGGGCTCTTTGTTTTGATCTGGGGCTTTGTGCTGTTCACTTTACTTCGCGACAAAAAAATCCTTCAGGGGTCGGCTGTTCGGTACGCGCTGCTGAGTACTTTTTACGTCCTTTGCACGACGGCGCCGTTCGCTATCGACGCGCGCTACCTGCTCGGGCCGGCCCTGCTGATGTTCAGTGTCGCGATGAGCGAACGAGCCGCTTCGTCATCCAGACGCCGTACCCGATGATGTAGAGGTAGCAGACGAGCGGAACGAGGAAGCCTTGCTGCAGACCGACGGAGTCGGTGAGCAGGCCCTGGAGGAGCGGCACCACCGCGCCCCCGACGATCGCCGCGCAGAGGATTCCCGAGCCTTGCGCCGTGTGGGTTCCGAGGCCCTCGATGGCGAGGGTGAAGATCGTGGGGAACATCACCGAATTGAAGAGGCCAATGGCCAGTACGGCCCACATGGCCACGGCTCCGCCCGAGGCCATGGTGAGGACGAGCAGAGCCACCGCGGCCGTGGCGTTGAATGCGAGGACCTTCGCGGGCGCGACGCGCGTCATGACCCACGAGCCGATGAAGCGGCCGACCATGGCGCCGCCCCAGTAGAAGGCGACGTAGTTGCCCGCGCTGGCATGATCGAGCCCCGCGATGGAGGATTCACCGAGGTAGTTCACCAGGAAGCTCCCGATGGCGACCTCGCCGCCGACGTAGGTGAAGATTCCGAGCGCGCCCCAGGTGAGCTGTGGAAACGCCCACGCGCTTTTTTTATCCGCGGCCGTGCTTCCCAACGCGGTTTCCGCCTCCTGAATCGCCGGCAGCTTGAAGAGGGCGATCGCGCCCGCGAGCGCGATCAGCGCGAACGACAGCAGAAAATAAGGGAGGCGGATCGATTGTGCCTTCTCCAGCGCGGTCATGGCGCCGGTGGTGGCGCCGAGAATCAGAAAGGAGCCGAAGAGTGGAGCGATCGTGGTTCCCAGTGAGTTGAAGGCTTGCGAAAGATTGAGGCGGCTCGATGCGGTGCGTGCCGGTCCTAGCACGGCGACATAGGGGTTTGCGGCGACCTGAAGGACGGTGATTCCCGCAGCGAGAATGAAGAAGCCGGTCAGGAAGATCGGAAAAGAGAGAAAGATCGCGGCCGGCTGGAAAAGGAGGGTGCCGAAGGCGGCGACGAGCAGGCCCGCGATCATTCCTCGCTTGTAGCCCAATTTTTCTACGATTTTTCCGGCGGGCAGCGACACGAGAAAGTAGGCTGAGAAAAAGCAGAATTGCACCATCATGGCCTGCGCATAGCTGAGATCGAAGACGCCTTTCAGATGCGGAATGAGAATATCGTTCATGCAGGTGAGGAAACCCCACATGAAGAACAGCGCCGTGACGACTCCGAAGGCCATCTGGGTACCGGAATCGGAGGAACGCATCGCGCTAGATCTAGATACTGCCTGAGTGGAGAGGTGAGCCATGAGAGCGATGTAAGTGAGGGGCCCCCCTTTGTCAAAGTTCCGTTCTGTGCAAAGGTCAGTTCGTGTTCATCTCTCGATGCGCGATGATGGGGGCGATCTGGTTGTGGGGGGGCTCGGCTCAGGCTGAGATGCTCCCCTTTTGGAATTGGGGAGCGCCGCAACTCACGCAGTCCGTAAAAAAAGCGGTGGCCGCGCCGGATCTCGATGGCGAGCCGGGACTGAAGCTGGATGTCCAGCTGGGTCGAGGTCGCACTTCACGGGGCGCCGACTGGATGGGTGAGGCGCTCTGGCTTCTTCCTTCGGATCTGACGCTTCGAGCGACCGATTGGAATACGCGCTACCGGGTCTCGCTCGAAATTCGAATCGGTGCGGGGCTGGTCAATACTTTTCGTTCTCATCGCGCGCGCTTGTTCCTCGTCGATGAGGCCGGAAAAAGACAGTATCTTCCGAACCAGTATGTGGGGACGCGACCGGAAGCGACCCGGGGTTGGATTTTGCTCAGTGGTCGTCCGGCGACGGGGATGCCGATCCCTTTGGGCTTTACCGATGAGGGTTTTCGCGCCGATCGGGTGCGATCGGTCGGGGTGAATTTCGAGGCGGGCGGACGTCCGGGGGAGAGCCTGCGCGACTGGGTGGAGATGCGGCGGCTCCAGGTGGAGGAGGTGGGAACCGAACAGGTTCGCCGTCTTCCAGTCGACCCCGCGGTGATTTCCACCGAGAAGGAACGAGCGGAAAAGGTCCGTGTGCGGTGGCGCGAGCTGTTCGGGGCTGAGCCGGGACGGGGTCGTAGCATCTACGGCGTGAACCTGGCCTGGCCCTCGACTCGTTCTCCCGATGGGCAGCTCCTTCAGCTCTACGGCTCTTTTCTCGAGGCGGTTGAACCCTGGTATGGCCGGTATTGGGATCTGGCCCGCAATGATGACGTTGCGGCGTCGCTGCGAAGCGATTTTCAGTCGATTCGCCAGACGTTCGGGCAGCAGGCGATCGTTCGGATTTTTCTCTTCGCTGATCTGCATAGCGGTATTGAGATGGACGAGCAGGGCATTCCGCGGCGTTTCACGCCGGTGGCCCTGGCGTCGTTGGATCGATTGTTTGCCCTGGCTCGCGAGGAGCAAGTGGTGCTCCTGCCCACGATTTTCGATTTCCTGATGGCGGACGGCAAGGCCAATCCGGTGGATGCTCGGCACCCGTTCTGGGGGGGCGAGGCGCCTCATCTTATGACTGATCCGACGGCGCGGACCGCGATGGTTCGTTTGATCGGTGAGCTGGCCGCTCGCTACCGGAATGAGCCGGCGCTTCTGGCGTGGGACGTGATGAACGAGCCGGAAAATGCCACGGCAGTCGTGACACCTGAGCACCTGGTCGATCTGCAGATTTTCTTGCGCGACGCGGTCGATGCGATCCAGGCGCAAGGCGTGTTGGCCACCGTGGGGCATCGCAACCCCTTCGATGCCAGGGATTTTTTTCGCGGGGTGGTTCGCACGAGTTTGGGGCAGACGCATTATTACCCGAATCTCGAGACTCGTCCGGCTCCGTTCGGTTTAGACCTGCCGATGCGAGAAGTTTTCGGCGATCTGCCAGGAGGCTGGGGTGAATTGCCGGCTCGGGCCGGTGGAATTTCGGATGATTTCGGATCGATGCGTCGCGGGGGCGCGGATTACGTGTTGTTTTGGTCTTGGCGGGGAGATGACGAGAATGCAGACGGTTTCGAGGTGCGTTCTCGGGCGGCGGAGATCCGAAGCGCGATCCACGAGCACGGTTATATTCCCTACGTCTTTACGATGGATGACCTGCCGATGTGGTTTGTCACGGACCCGGCCGAGCGGCTGCGGGCTTATGCCCGCTATCGTGACGAGCTTTCCGCGCGAATGATCCGTGGCGTGTTTTTCATAAACGGAGCGGGGCTGGATGAGTCGGCTCGTCCGGGGGATGAATGGGCTTTCATGGAAGAGCTTCGTGAGTGGGGGCATTTTCTTGGAAATCATGGCGCTCATCACAAGCCGCTTTCAGAGGTGAGCTGGGATGTGTTTTGGGCCGATACCCTGGCGGGCGTCGCGTCGCTCGATGCTGCGGCGCCGGGTTGGCGCGCGGCTACTCATTACTATCGATTTCCAAATTCGGAGTGGGGCCAGTCGCCGGAAGAGTCCTGTCGTGAGTTGAAGCGCGCCTTCGGGGTTCGGATTCTCCCGGTCACGGCTGATCTGCAAGATTATCGCTACGCGGAGCGCTACCACTTCGCGCAGGGTGAGTCCGAGCGAGGGAGCGTGGTTCGTGAGGCGCTTTCCCATCTGGAC
Organism: uncultured Bacteriovoracaceae bacterium; assembly: GCA_964363305.1. Taxonomy (GTDB): domain Bacteria; phylum Bdellovibrionota; class UBA1018; order UBA1018; family UBA1018; genus CAYIHX01. The sequence goes on from CAYIHX010000021.1 coordinate 35,030, forward strand.
ACTCAGGCTCGTCGGATTCGGGAACGCAGAATGCGGGCGAGCCGCGAACCGGGGCAGGCCGAGTACCTCATCGTGCATTCGACTCGTTTCATGTTCGACAACATCATGACGGTACTGGAAGAGCTGGAGAAGCGCGGCGCGCGTTGGGTCGCGCCTGATTTTGCCGACGCAACGCAGATTACGCCCGAGCCGGGGGCTTGCGTGCCCGCGTGCCGGGGACGCGGGGAATGCCGCTAGAAAAGGGATCCGAGCACTCTTTGATGCTCAGTGCGTTATAACGCACTGAGCATCAAAGAGTGCTCGGATCCCTTTCGAGCTGAAAGGTCTCCTGGAGCGCCCCGAAGAATGAACGATTTCTGAAACCGAGATCCTTCGCCGCTTTTTCCGAATTGAATCCGAAGCGCAGCGGAACCGGAAAGGGCACGATGATTGGTGCCGACGGTTCTCCGGCCGCCTTCCAGGCTTTGAAAAAATCGGCGAAGGAACCGTTTCCTCCGGCGGTATTGTAGCTCTCGCCGATTGAACGTTCATTTTCGAGGCTGGCCGTGATGGCCAGAGCAACGTCGCCGGCGTACACGAGCGGGAGCGTGAGACCACGTGGCAGAATCCCGATGCGGCGGCCCCAGAGTTTTTTAAAAATAGGCATCATATTGGGGTCGAACGCCCCGAAGATCATGCTGGGTCGAATGCAGGTCAGTTTGAGATGGAGCTCTTTCGCCAGTAACCAGGCGCGCTGTTCGGAGACGGCTTTGGACATCGGGTAGACCTTCACGCGGGAAGGATTTTGCTGAAATTCGTGCTGGGGCGAGTGTTCGTCCATGGAACGGCCCCACATCTTCCGGTATACCGCCACCGAAGAAACATGGACGACTCGGCCGAGCTCCGCGGCCGCTGCGGCGCGCAGGACATTTTCCGTTCCCTCGATATTCGTCTCGAAGTGCTGTTTCCAGTTCGTGTTTCCGACGCTAAACAGGGCGGCATTGCTGATCAAACCATCCGCACCGCGGAACGCGTGGGTCAGGGCAGAGCGATCCGCGAGGTCCGCCGACCGAACTTCGATGCGAGGGTCGTCTCTCAGAAGGGGCACTTTGTCCGGATTTCTCACTACTGCGATGACTTGCGCGTCGCGGGCGAGGAGGGCCTTTACAATGTATCGGCCCAAAAAGCCGGAAGCGCCCGTCACCGCGATTTTTTTGCCCCGAAGTGTCATGGCGGAATTCTACCAGTTCACACAATAAAGGCGAGCGATGACAAGCCACGTGCTCAAAGTGTTGACAGTTTCCTCGAGTGTCCTGGGTTGACGAGGGATAAGCGGTGGCTCAGTTCTTGCTTGATCTGAGGCATGGGTAGCTTCTTCGTTGTTCTGCAGCAGGCCGGGCGTCGTTGTGTCGTTATCCTTTTTTTTACCGGGTGGGTTTCCAGTGGAGTCGAGGCGGCAGGTGACTTGGTGAGAAACGACCGAAGAAACGGATTGATCCAACAGGGCGACACCCTCCTCTTTCGTGTCGAACTGGATCGGATTAGCGTCGCCCGAGAGGCGGTTGAAAATTTGGTCTATCGATATCTGGGTGCTGAGAAACGGGATCTGGTGATCGAAGAGAAGATTCAGTCGCGTCAGGGAAAATTGAAGAGTTACAGTATTCGTCAAAACCAGACGGGACTTGTGGGTTCGATGAGCGTGACGGGGAACGAAGTGGTTTACACAAAGTCGCAAAACGGTCACACGGCGACGCGTCGTGTGACTGCCTCCCTCGATCTTCCTTATGTTGCGGGCCCGCAGATCGGTGAGTTCCTTCGGACTCACGCCGAGGAGCTCAAAAAAAACAAGAAAATTAGATTCCTCCTTCCCGTCCTCGAGCGAAGCGAAAGTATTGAGTTTGAGATCGAGCGCCGCGACGAGATCGTTCACGAGATGAGGCCGGCGAGCGGGATCTACCAGTTATTCGTCCGCAAAGTTTTGATTGAGCTAGACCCTCGGACAGGTCGAATCCATCAGATCCACGGGCGCATCTTGCCCCTCGTGCAGCGGGGTTCGAGCTGGGAGTCGGCCGAGGCCACGACCATTTACCAAGGTGCTTGACCTGCGCGAGAAGTCTGGCACGGTGGACACCTCGGGCGGGGGATGGCTACGGATGAGCTTGATGAGCTGGAATTTGAGAGCGATGGGTGGGCTGTTGCTATTTCCGTTTCACGCCTTCGGGGCAGGCGCGCCGAATGTTGATTTACAGGTCATTTACGGAGACGACAATCGGCTCGATCTCTATGATGTCGCGGACTCGAGGTGGGTAGCCCTCGCGGACTCCACCGTCGCGATCATGGACAGCGGCAAGCTTACCGCGCGCGGGCCGTTTACTGAAATTCAGCTGAAAAGCTACTCCGCAGAATACAAACTGTGCGCGGAGGAGCCTTTTTTCGAGCAATCGACTGCGGCGTTTTGTTCCGGATCTCTCGTCGGGCCGGATCTTGTTCTCACCGCAGGGCATTGCTTGAGTGCGGAGCGGTGCGCTGACGTCAGCTTGGTTTTCGGTTTCGCGAACCAGGAGCGGGGGCAGCTTTCGCCTTCGACGCTGATTACCCAGAATGTTTATCGCTGCCAAGAGGTGGTGGCGCGGGAAGAGACGAATTCGGGCGTTGATTACGCGCTCGTCCGTCTGGATCGGAAAGTGGTAGGCCACGCGCCCCTCCCCATCAATCGATCCCCGCCGGTTGAGACGGGCACGGAAATCGTGGTCATCGGTCATCCGGCTGGTCTGCCGACGAAAGTGGCGGCGGGGGCGAGTGTGCGCACTGTCGGAGAAAACCTTTTTGTCGCTAATCTGGATACCTATGGCGGAAATTCCGGAAGTTCCGTTTTCAATGCCCGGACGGGGCTGATCGAAGGGATCTTGGTGAGCGGAGAAACTGATTTCATCTGGGATAGGGAACGTTCCTGTCGAGTTTCGAACCGCTGCGGCGATTCCTCCTGCGAGGGGGAGGACGTTGTGCTGATTTCAGAGGTCGCGGCTCAAATTCCAGAGCTCGGAATCGGGCTTGCATTCTCGTTCTGATCGTTACATTCGGGGAGGATGCATGCCCTCCCTCAGCTGACGGATGAACAGGTTCGCGAATGGTCCCTTGAAAAGAAGGATCGTTGGTGGTTGGACAACGTCTATCGGGGGGACATGCCCCAGTTGACGCTTCGGGCGGCTTTAACGGGGATGATCCTCGGGGGCGTTCTGAGTTTGACCAATCTCTATGTCGGTATTCGAACGGGTTGGACGCTAGGGGTGGGCATTACTTCCGTCACGTTGTCCTTTGCGATTTTTAAATTTCTTTCTCGACTCAAAATCGGGAAGGAAATGACGATCCTCGAGAACAACGCAATGCAGTCGATCGCGACGAGCGCGGGCTACATGACGGCGCCGCTGATTTCGTCGATGCCTGCCTACATGTTGGTGACGAACCAGGTCGTTCCCGCTTGGCACACCTGGGCTTGGATCGTCGCGCTTTCCCTGCTGGGCGTGCTGTTCGCGTTCCCGCTGAAGAAGCGCTACATCAATGATGATCAGCTTCCGTTTCCGGAGGGGTATGCCGCGGGGATCGTGATGCATAATTTGCATTCGTCCGGAGGAAAAGAGGGGCTGTTTAAGGCGAAGGTGTTGCTCGCTGGGGCGTCCGTCGCTTCGCTGGTGGAGCTTTTGCGCAGCGAAAAGACGATGACCCTATTGCGGGCACCTTTTCTAAAGTTGCCGGATTATTGGGATGACTTCGTGTATCGATGGTTTGTGCCTCGCCTGTGGGGCACGCCCCTCAAGGATCTCACCATTCAGTGGGATAGCTCGCTCGTGCTCTTCGCGACCGGAGGTCTGATGAGCACCAAGGTCGCACGATCGATGCTGACGGGCGCGTTTTTAAACTACTGGATTTTAGCGCCGTTTTTGATCGATCAAGGCATCATCCAGGGGCCGGGGTTCAAGAACATCTCGATGTGGTCGCTTTGGATTGGCGCGACCATGATGACGACCTCCGCGCTCTACAGTTTTTTTTCGAAGCCGGAAGTCATCCTGAGGGCGTTTCAGTTCGGCAAGCGGCGCGAGAAGAAGGTGGATATTCTCAAGGACATCGAGCTTCCGATGTCGGTGTTCGTCGTCGGCATCCCCATTGTGGGAGCGCTCGTAGTGGTGCTCGGGCACGTTTTGTTTGGGGTGAATTACTGGCTCGGACTGCTTGCGATTCCTTTCGTTTTTGTGCTCACGCTCATCGCGGTAAGTTCGACGGGCCTGACTGCCATCACGCCGGGCTCCGCGCTTTCCAAGCTCACTCAGCTTACTTTTAGCGTGCTCGCGCCAGGAAATATTGGCACTAACGTGATGACGGCCGGCATTGCCACCGAAGTCACGCTGAATGCGAGTAATTTGCTCATGGATATCAAGCCCGGCTACATGTTGGGCGCGAAGCCTCGCCAGCAGGCGGTGGGCCATGTGCTGGGCGTATTTGCCGGCTCGGCGGTCGTGGTGCCGGTGTACTATGCCATGTTTCATGGAGACCTGGCGATGCTGACCTCGGAAACGCTCCCGATGCCCGGCGCGCAGATCTGGAAGAGCGTTGCGGAGGTGCTGACGCAGGGCCTGAGCTTCCTTCATCCATCGGCGCGGTGGGGAATATTGGTCGGTGGTGTGGTCGGGATCCTCATTGAGTGGCTCAATCAGCGCACCCAGGGCCGTTTTCCCTTCTCTGCGATGGGATTGGGACTCGCCTTCGTTCTGCGATTCACGGATTCGTTGTCGATGGCGCTCGGGGCGTTCTTTTTTGCCGGCGTAGCGATGATGAAGCCCAAGAAGGGGTCGCTCGCGCATGGCGCATTTGTCGAGAACCGGGAGACCCTCGCGGCCGGCGCGGTGGCCGGTGGTTCGATCATCGGTATTATTCTGATTCTGGTGGAGACGCTGACCTAGTGATGGGTTCTGAGTACGAGGCGGAATGAGCCTTCCGGGATTCGAATCTCGGTCCAGATACCCGAGGAGCGAATTTCGTTGATGCGTTCATAGGTGCCCTTGTGGACGCTCGAGCGGGCCTTTCGTTGCGGGGAGGGTGCGGTGGCCTCGGCACAGTAGGCTTGGAGTTGCTGGAAGACGAGGTCAACCAATTCGCCGGAAGCCAGGACGGTTTCGGCGTCGAGCTCGGTACAGGGCTCGTCGATGAAGATGCTGCGAAGCCGGAGCAGGATGGCTTGAGAGAAGGCGATCAGCAATGTGCCCTGGATCCTCGGAGTATAGAAGTGCATCTGAGCATGAACGTCGGCCGCAAATAAATCGTTTTGGGTTTCGTTCTGGATAATGCCGAACTGAGTTTCGATCGGGAGCATGCTTCCGAATGCCTGATGAATGGCTCGGTCGAGAGCGGTATTCCAAAACGAGTCAACCGGAGCGGAGAGCGGTGGAGCGGCTGAGGTTTTGTAACCGAGTTCAATCAGCAGCTCATCGAGCGTGTTCCGCAGGCCGAGGAGTTCGTTTACTCCGGCCTGTTCAATTTGCCTTTGTCCCTCGTTGCTGAAATTGATGAGATAGATGGCGCTCTTCGCTTTCTTAAATCGCTGTTGGAGCTGAGTGAGGTCGCGAATGAGCCAAGTCGGCACGTTAGGGCATTGATTACCGTCGAAGATGACCACGGGTTTGGGGGGCGTGGCCCATTTTTTGAGGTACATGTTGAATTCTTCGTGGTCGCGTGGTTGCGATTCCATGGGGCAGACCACCCGGAGATAACGGTCGGAATCCTCAAAACGAAAACGGCCCATGTCCTGAGCTTAGCGCATGAGCTACGGCGATGCCCAGGCGAACGTGAGCCCGATCGTGGCGGAGAGGTCGGCGCTCAGTCTGAGTTGCAGGTTGGCAAGCTCGCTCAGCCACTTGGAGATGCCGATTTGAAATTCGAGCCCGCTGGAGCCAGCTGATCCACCTGGGGTGAAGCCACCGGCAGGGGTGATTCCGTAGGTGGTGAGGAATCCGATGGACCACTGATCGATGAACACCGCATTCGCCGCGCCCACCCGAAAAATTCCTCCTGAAAACGTCGCGGTAGGGGGCGTCTCCACGAATAGTTCAATATTGAAGTTCCCTTCGTTGAGGTACCCGTAACCCATTCGGAGAAAGGCGCCGGTCATCGTTTCGCTGAGTTCGTAGAGGGCGACGCCGAAATGAGAGCCCAGGCCGTTGCCGAGCAGGAGTCCGAGCGTAAATCGAGGCGTGAACGCGGTGAAATCGTTCATACTGATGGAAAGGCCTGTCGAAAAGAGGCCTGTTCCGACTGAGAAGCCTAAGGTGATGTCTTTGATGGGGCTTACGTTCCCTATCAAGGTTTCCGTCAAAAGACCGGCTCCAAACGTTCCGTTGGCGTAAGCGGCGCCGACGTCGATGCCATGTGGGTTTCCACCAAAGGATGGATTCACGAGCGATTGGAATGAGAGCGCTTGATCCAGTCGAAGAGGAGCCGGATTGTCGCGGACCGCTTCGTGAAAAGCGGGGAAGACCAGTGGAGCGGGGAGAATACGAGCATAGGGCCCGCCCTCGTGTCGAAGCTCGCGTCTGAATTCGCCGCCGATGCAGGGTGCGCCCCAAAAAAAGAAAACAAAAATGGCGGTGAGCGCGCTCCTCATGCACCCCGAAGTCTATCACGAGCAACCCGAAGTGAGATCAGGTTGAAAGTTTGACGGTCGCGCTCTTCGGGATAATGCTGTGCATCACCGCTAAATCCGCTTTGACATCGTTCGGGGGCTCGTTTACTTCCAAGAGCACTAACCAAATGAGGTCAACTATCCTATGAACTTTCTGACGAAGTCGGCTGAGATATTCGGCCGCGCATTTCTGGGCGCAACAGTTGTTGCGCTTTCTACCGGACGTTTTGCTCACGCGAGTGAAGCTGATCTTTTGATCCCGAATCTCAGTGTCCCTTTCAATGTTTTCGGTATGAGTCTGTCGGGCACGACATTGCTGACCGCGGGCATGTTTGTCGCGCTTGCGGGCATGATTTTCGGCTTGGTCGAATACCTTCGAATCAAGAAGCTTCCGGCACATGAATCGCTCCTCGAAGTTTCCGCTCTTATTTATGAGACCTGCAAAGAGTATCTGATCCAGCAGGGTAAACTCCTGGTGGTTCTTGAACTCATCATCGGCTCGTGTATCGTCGTTTACTTTGGCGTGCTTGAGCACATGAGCATCGGTAAAGTGGCTGTCATCCTACTCTGGTCCGCGCTGGGCATTTTGGGCTCGTTCGCGGTGGCTTGGTTCGGTGTTCGAATCAATACTTTCGCTAACTCGCGCACGGCTTTCGCGTCCTTGGCTGGGAAGCCCTACGCGGTGATGGATATCCCTCTTCGTTCCGGGATGTCGATCGGCGTGCTGCTGATCTGCGTCGAATTGGTGATGATGCTTTTCATTCTGCTCTTCGTGCCTTCTGAGAGTGCCGGAGCCTGTTTCATTGGCTTCGCGATCGGTGAATCGCTCGGAGCTTCCGCTCTTCGCGTGGCAGGTGGGATTTTTACGAAGATCGCTGATATCGGCTCTGACTTGATGAAGATCGTTTTCAACATCAAGGAAGATGATGCTCGTAATCCAGGCGTGATCGCGGACTGCGTCGGCGACAACGCCGGCGATTCGGTGGGTCCGACGGCTGACGGCTTCGAAACCTATGGGGTGACGGGCGTTGCGTTGATCAGCTTCATCGTCTTGGCGGTGGGCATGGGAACCGGCATGGACGGCCGTCTGGCGCTCTTGCCGGGCGGCGCCGAGCTTCAGGCGAGGTTGATCGTCTGGATCTTCGCGATGCGCGTTCTGATGATCATCACGTCGATCGTTTCGTACTGGGTGAATGGCGCGATGTCGCGCGCCTTGTATGGAAACAAGAAGCACTTTGATTTTGAGGCGCCTCTGACCACGCTCGTATGGATCTCTTCTCTCGTTTCGATCGCCGTGACCTACGCCGTGTCGGCTTTGCTGATCGGAGATCTCGACGATAACGGCATGTGGTGGAAGCTTTCGACGATCATCAGCTGCGGCACGATCGCGGCGGCTTTGATTCCGGAAATGACCAAGATCTTCACTTCTTCGAAGTCGAAGCATGTCGCCGAAGTGGTTGCGGCTTCGCGCGAAGGCGGCGCTTCTCTGAACGTTCTTTCCGGTTTTGTGGCCGGGAATTTTGCGGCGTTCTGGACCGGCTTTGCCATGGTGGCCTTGATGTTGGTCGCTTACCTCACGTCGATGCAAGGGCTTGAGCACTTCATGGTCTACCCGACCGTGTTCGCTTTCGGCCTCGTGGCATTCGGCATGTTGGGCATGGGCCCGGTGACGATCGCGGTCGACAGCTATGGTCCGGTGACGGACAACGCGCAGTCGGTGTTCGAACTCTCTCAGATCGAGTCGATCCAGGGCATCGACGGCGAGATCCAAAAGAAGTTCGGCTTCAAGCCGGATTTCGTGCAGGGCAAGTTGTACTTGGAAGAGAACGACTCGGCCGGCAATACCTTCAAGGCAACGGCGAAGCCGGTGCTGATCGGTACGGCCGTCATCGGTGCGACGACCATGATCTTCTCGATCATCCTTTTGATGAACCTCAAGCTGGATCTCCTCGATCCTCGCGTGCTGCTCGGTTTGATCACCGGTGGTGCGGTGATCTACTGGTTCACCGGGGCTTCTGCTCAGGCGGTGACCACCGGCGCTTACCGCGCGGTGGAATTCATCAAAGCGAATATTCGCTTGGATAGCTCGGAAAAGGCGTCAGTGAAGGACTCCCGCAAGGTCGTACAGATCTGCACCCAATATGCGCAGGCAGGCATGTTGAACATCTTCGGTGTGGTCTTCTCGTTCACCTTGGCGTTCGCTTGCTTCGATGCGACATTCTTCGCGAGCTATTTGATCTCGATCGCAGTTTTCGGTTTGTACCAGGCCATGTTCATGGCCAACGCCGGTGGCGCTTGGGACAATGCGAAGAAAGTGGTTGAAGTGGATCTTCGCGAAAAGGGAACAGCCTTGCATGCGGCGACCGTTGTCGGCGATACGGTCGGCGATCCGTTCAAGGACACCTCTTCGGTGGCTCTGAATCCCATCATCAAGTTCACGACGTTGTTTGGTTTGCTCGCAGTTGAGCTCGCTGCTGCGGCGAAGGACACTGCGATCTACATCGGTGTGGTTCTTCTCTTCGTGGGCCTCTTCTTCGTATGGCGCTCATTCTACGGAATGCGCATCTCCAAGAAGACGGTGAAGGAAGAAGCGGCCGCTGCAAAGAGCGCGAGCAACAAGCCAGCGCACGCCTAAACCTGCGGTGCCTGGCACCGTTTGTTAAGACGCTTAACAATTTACAAAGCCAGTGCGGGATTCCCGTGCCGGCTTTTTTTTGAGGGGTCAGGCCGCCACGGGCGGAGATGGATTGGAGTTAGAACGGAGCCCAGGTCGATGCGTCGCGATCTTCTCTTTCCCACTGCCGAACCAGTCGGTCACATTCGGCCGGAGGGAACGTCCCGCCTTCGCGCTTCCAAGGGAGGAGCAGGTCTGAGAGGAGTTCACCGCCTTCGCGACTGACCCCCGTCCTCTGGCTTGGCTCCAGGTGGACGGTCTGTTGGATGGAACTATTCCGGTGGTTTGGATCGTAGAGATGCAGGGTGGCTTGCCAGATGGCTGGAAACCCTGGAATCGAGTTGAACGTCTCGAACTTGTATCCATACGCTACGAGGATGTGGCCAAAGGTCGAATCACCTCGGGTGAAGCGGTAGAGGATCGGATATCGGCCCGCGTCGATTTCATGGAGGATTTCGAGCGTCACGTCGAAAGTATTGCGAGCGGAGATGTGGGGGTCCGTTTGAAGACCGGTCAGGGTTTGAAGCAGACTCTTGAGGCCTCGCTCGATCGTGCCGGTAGCGTTGAGATCGACGACGAGGTTTCGGAAGGCGTGGGGGGCCCGACGGCAGGCATCGCGAAGGTGGCAGTAGCCGCGAAGGGGGAGGCGATTTTGGCACCCCAGCTCCCAAAGGTGAGCCGCTCGTCGAAGGGTGCGCCCGTAGGAAGCCGTGGAGGGCGCTGGAAGTTCGCCACGACACTCGTAGCGTAGGTTCTGTCGGCTGATGGCCACCCAGCGGCTCAGGCCATGGCACGCTCCACCCGTGGCGGCGACGAACCCCAGGACGCTCCCGGGAGTCGCAAAGGATTCGGAATCCTGGGGAGACTCGCCGCCGTTATCGAAGCAGGGTGTGTCTTGCGTAAAGCTGAATGGAAGGATTCTTTCACGGGTTTGTTCCTGCGGAGCCTCGGCCAGGGCCTGCGGCACGGCACTGAGGCCGGTGAGTAGGGCAATGAGAAATGCGGGGAATTGCACAGGCGGGAAATAGCCGAGGAGAGAATATAATGCAATGCGTTAAATCTGAGGGGTCAGGCTCCAATAGTTAAGGTCGTTAACATTTAGTCTTGGTACGGGTGGAGCATTGTGCTTAGAGTGGCGAGTACCGGGCAGTGCCTGCCCTGGTGTAGAGTCAGGCACTGCGGAGGACGAGCGTGTGCTGCCCATTGATCCCTACCTTCCTCAGTTGGTTCGAGCGGTGCAGGATGAACCCGTGGTCTTGCTCCGCGCGACGCCCGGAGCGGGGAAGACCACTCGGGTTCCGGCCGCGCTGCTGAAGCGAGGGGGGTATCCGGGGAGGATTCTCGTGCTCGAGCCCCGGCGCGTGGCGGCCAAGTTTGCTGCCATGAGGGTGGCGCAAGAGCTGGGCGTTGAGCTCGGCTCGCGCGTCGGTTACCAATTTCGTTTCGAAAAAAAACTCACCGATCGCACCGAGCTCGTCTTCCTCACGGAAGGGATGTTTCTCCGCTGGCTCGCCAGCCACCCGACCTTAGAGGGCATTTCGATCGTCGTACTCGATGAGTTCCATGAACGCTCCCTGAGCGGTGACGTGGCGCTGGCGGCGGTTCGCAAACTCCAGCAGACGAGGCGCCCCGATCTGAAGCTTCTCATCATGTCGGCGACGCTCGAGACCGAGGCGCTGCAAAAGTATCTCGCGTCGCAAGGTCTGGCCGTGACGGCAGTCGATGTTGAGGCGCAGCGGTTTCCGCTCGAAATTCGCTACCTGCTCAAGCCCGTTCCGGAGCGCGGTCTCGAGGCGGCCGTCGAGCGAGCATGCCGTCAGGTCGTTGATGAGCGGCCGACCGGTGACTTGCTCGTCTTTCTGCCGGGGATGGGAGAGATCAGGCGCGTGGAGGAGCGGCTTGCGGACTTGGCTCGCGAGCAGGGCCTCGTCGTTCTTCCGTTGCATGGAGAGCTGACGCGCGACGAGCAGGATCGCGCGATTCTCCCAGGAAAAAAGCGCAAAATAGTATTGAGTACGAACATCGCTGAGACCTCGCTCACGATTGATGGCGTGGCGGTCGTGATCGATTCCGGGCTGGCGCGTGTGGGTGCGATGAATCCCGCGACGGGAATTCCCACGCTGGTCACGCAGACGGTTTCAAAAGCCTCGAGCCTCCAACGTGCGGGTCGCGCCGCGCGCCAGGGGCCAGGGCTCTGCTTGCGCCTATACACAGCCGGAGAATATGAATCTCGCAAACATTTCGACGTGCCCGAGATCCTGCGTTCGGATCTGGCACCGGTGTTTCTTGATCTTCTGGCTTCGAATCTCGGTGATCCGCGCGGTCTCGATTGGTTGACGAAACCGGGCGAGGGTGCCGGCGAGTCGGCCTTCGCGCTCCTGCAGGCTCTTGGCGCGGTCGACGGCGCGGGTGTCGTCACCGCCTTGGGCCGCACGCTTTCGCAGGCGCCCGTGCATCCGCGCATTTCGCGTCTTTTGCTCGAGGCGAAGCGCCGAGGTGTCGAGGAGGCCGCACTCACCTTGAGTGCCTGGATGCTCGAGGGCGACGCGCTTCCGCAGGATCCGATCGACTCGCTGCTCACCCAGCGCTCGGCGCCTGCGCTGGGTTTCGCGGGGCGCAAGCTGCGCGAGCAGCTGGCGCGCTGGCTTGGGCAGGCGCATGACGTGAGCGGGCCCGGCTTCTCGGCAAAAGCGGCTGATGCGGAGGAGGCGCTGGCTCGCGCGCTCCTCGCTGGTTTTCCCGACCGTGTCGCTAAGCGACGGCCTGGATCGAAGCCCGATGCCCCGAAAGTTGAGCTTTTTTTAGCCGGTGGCGGAACTGCGTGGGCGGAATCGACTCCTGCTCTCTGGTCTTCCGAGACTCTGGTCGTACTCGAGGTGCTCGAAAAGAAGGCGCTTGGTCAAGCTCGCTCGGAGAGGCGTGTTTCTTCATTTGTCGCGATTGAGGAGGATTGGCTGCTTGAGATGCCTTGGTTTCGGGAAGAGACGAAGGAGGAGTTCGACGTCGCACGCGGACGCGCTGAGCGCGTCCTGCGTTGGGTGTATGGCTCGTTGACGTTGCTCGAGGAGCGTTCGCTTTCGGCCGGAGGAGGTGCCTTGCTTCTCGTCGACGAGGTGATGAAGAAAGGCTGGAAGTCGATCTGCGAGGAGGGGGGCGTTGAGCAGCTCTGTAGTCGAATCGCGCTCCTCCGAAAATTCGGGGCCCGGGGAATAGAGCCTTCCGAATTTCCTGATCCTTCCAACGATTGGTTGCGCGCGGCGCTTGTCGAGTTCGCTGAAGGGAAGTCGAAGCTCGCGGAGTTGGAGGGGGCTGACTTTCTCAGCTACCTGAAGTATCGAATGGAGCCGAGGATTCTCTCGGCGCTCGAAAAAGAAGCACCCGAGACGCTGACGCTTGCCAAGGGCCGAAGAGTGAGAATCCATTACCAGTCCGACAAGGCGCCCTGGACCGCAAGCCGGCTTCAGGATTTTTTCGGCATGAAGGACACCCCGTGCGTGGCTTCTGGAAAGCAGAAATTAACTCTGCATCTCTTGGCGCCTAATCAACGACCGGTGCAGGTGACGAGTGATCTCAGCGGTTTCTGGGCGCGCGGTTACGCCGAGGTTCGGAAGGAGCTTTTCCGCCGTTACCCGCGCCATTCGTGGCCGGAGAATCCGGACTCGGGTGAATAGCGGTCATCGCCACGGACGGAACCACGTAAGGAAGCCAGGAGTAGATTCCGCGAAAATCACTGACACTGAAATCGACCTCGAGGAGACCTCCGCAGCAGGTCAGCGTATAGCGCTCGTCGGTGATCGTGGGAGGCCGAAGCTCAACTTCGGCGCAAAAGCGCCGCTCGTCCGGTCGGTCGAAATCAAGCGAATGAGCGCTGATCGTTTTCCCTCGGTCTGAGACGACGAGGCGATTCGGAATGACGGTTCGCATGCGTTTGGAGCCGCCGGGATCTTGCGAGAGGAGGCAGGCCCTCGGCGGGCTCGCGAAGAGGCCGATATTGATTCGTGAACGAAAAACGCCTTGTCCGTTCGGCTTCAGCTGTTTCGTCCAGTCGGGAAGTCGCGAGAAATCGAGTTCGACTCCGTTCGGAAGTTCGAGCAATGAGGTCGAATCCGTAACGGGTACGTCTGCGTGAGCGAGCGAGAGTAGAGTCAAGATGAAAAAAGTGATCATGTCAGCGGCCCGACCCTTCGCATTGGTAGAGATACGATTCCGCTAGGTTGACGCCTGTCATGACGAGGGTTTGTCCGCATTTCATCCCGTGGGAGCAGTCGTATCCGCCATCAAACAATATATTTTCGATGAGCAGGGAGGCAAATGGCCTGCTCGGGAAGAACTCATGGCGAGCCGTTGACCAGTCCACGTAGCGGCTGTAGCCGCGAAATTTGTGGTCTCTGATAATAGAGTAGGGATCTCGTGTTCCGTTGAAGGTTCCATCACGTCCGGCGAAGCGCACCGACGCGATCTCGCTGGCGGGGTCGAGGCTCAGAGTGAAGGACTGTCGGTTCAATTCTGTTGGGCACGCGGGATTGCCGTCTTCGCAGGAGCACGAAAACTGAAGCCGTTGACTGGCTTTCGCCGAGGGGAGTTCGGGGCTGAGGGCGATGGCCAGGGCGGTGCTGGCTATCCAAAAAAACGGTTTCATGGTCTGAGCATATAACGCATTGCGTTATATTAATCAAGAGGGGGGCGCGCTGAAAAAACTAAGCGCTTTCAGGCCCCCGTCGAGTTCGTGTCCCCATCCTGCGGTAACAGGCCGAACGAGTATTGCCGATCTTCCGTAGCCCCGGAAAAGCGGCAAGATCGAGCTCGGCTGTTCGGCGGGCGACATGTCCTTGAAGGGCACGGATGTAGAGGCTCACGTCGATACGGTCGTGGCATTGAAGAAGTCCGCGCAGAACGTGGAGGCGTTGCTGCCGTGAAATGAGAGTCGCCGTGCCTGGGCGGATCTTTTGGGCGGCCTTGTTGAGTAGGATGGCCGTGCCGGCGTAGCCCCATCTCCTGTAGAGGCGAGTGGCCTGTGCCGCCTCAGCGAGGGCAGCCTTGCCGGCGAAGGCGTGGATGCCGATGAAATAGAGCTCCCCTGATGCCAGCAGAATCGATGACATCACGCAGTCTTTCCAGTGCCCAAAAATTTTTCGGTCGTCTCGGTCGATCTTGAATTTCCCGATATTTTCTAGCAGCGGACCAGCGGCTGACGGCCACGGCTGACGTTGGAGTTCGGCGTTTAGCGGAAAAGGAGAGATTTTTTTCCACCGTTTGCTGATGGCATCGACCCAGAGTTCGGCGAGTCGTGGATCCAGGCGAGCCCACTGGGACCAAAGGGTCAGTTCAAGTGGCGATAGCTCGCGGGCGTCGCTCTGCAGGGCCGAGTACGCGAGCTGAAGCTCCCGGGTCGAAGGAATCGAGGCGAGTCCTTTCATCGTGGAGATTCCTCTTGTTGTTCGACAACGTCTTGCAGAAAGTCGAGCGCGGCCTGAGATCCGGGGATTCCCCGTTTCAAAAGCGTCTCGATGTGCGCTTCGACCTTCGTTACGTTGGCTCCCTTTTTCAGCAGAGCTTTCGCGTGGCCGACGTCTTTCGGGCGGTGGGCAAAGCATTTCATGATGAGCATTTCCTCGCGGCCGAGCGCTTGAACGGCGAGGTGTTTACCTCGGAAGACTTCGACGAGTCGATCTCCGTAGTCGGACGGGAGAGTGAAGGCAAAGGTCGAAAAATAGGGATTCAACCAATCCGAAACGAGCTTTTGTTCTTGTGCGATCTGCCGGGTGAGAACGTCGAGCTCCGCAGTGTCCATTCCCTTCGGGATGGCGTCGATATCCGTGGTGCCGAGCGGAAACCCATGCGCGAGAATCATGGCTCCGCCGCCTCCCATGATCAGCGTCACTGAATTCGGAAGGAGTTCGTCCAGACGCCCGAGCGCTTTCCGCATGATGTCTTTGGTCAAGGGGCCCATGGCCTATTATTGCGTAATAATTTATATTTCGCAATATAGATAAAATAAGATAGAAAACATATACTTAAAAATAAATAGAATCACTGAGTTCGAGGGGTGGTCCGAGGTTGCGTGGGAGCCGGGCTATTCCTCATCAGACGGGGCGGAGGTCAGAGGAATGGCGAAAAATTCGATATGGTACACCAGCGAATCTGTTCCCGCCTCGTGGCATTGATCGGAGACCTTGGTCAGCGCATCCTCGAGAATCTTTCGAACAGTTTCGTATTTCTCCGATGGCACATTGAGTGTTCTGCCCATGAGAACTCGGGCACTCGAGGGAACCTTTTCTATCGCCTCATTTGCCTGAGCCAGCATTTCTCGGTGAAACTGTGCGAGCGCAAGGCGGTAAATACCGCCTGAACAAGAAATCTCTTTTTGAAGCGATTCGACGGCGCCGTTCTGAAGAACGCGGATGAAGCCGCGCACTTGGAGGAACCGCAAGGCATTTCTGACCTCAACGAGCGAGATTTTTTTTCTGAGCCGTCGTTGGATCCAAAGAGGATCTGCCCTAAACCCCGGTGCTGTTGCCAGCTCGCGGATCGCTACGTAATGCCATCGTGAGAGATAACGCCAGGCTTCGAACTCCTGCGGATGAGCCCTTCGAAATTGGGAAAAGGCTTGAAGCTGTCGAAACGCGACCAGTCGCTCCGCTGACGATTCAGTATCCGAAATTTTCCAAAGGGTTTGCAAAAAAGAAGCCTCGGCAGACTTAAGTTCGAGGCAAGAAATCACTCGCCTAAAGGACTCCGCGTCGAGCGGGTGCCAATGTTTGAGGTTCTTGACGAGCGCCGCGGGAGTCAGGCCGATCGTTAGAGCAAATTGCTTGAAACTCATTCCCCGGGCTCTCTTCAGATGCCGAATCCAGGCGATTAGATACTCGCGATAGTCGGTGAACGCGTAAGGGGTGGGCGCTTCATCTGGACCGTCATGGGGGGACATCAAAACGTTCCCTTCACGCTGACCTCTTCCAGTCTCGTCTTGATCTCTCCAGAGGCAGTCACTTGATTGAGCGCAGAAATAATGTTCTGAAAGCCAAGCAGCAGGATCTGACCGTCGTTTGAGGCGGTGAAGCTCCCTTCGAATTTGATAGTCACGGTGTCAGCGGTCGAAAAAGAGCCCAGATCGTTCGTTAAGCTGATGCTTTTTCCAGTCTGGCTCCCTGGGCAGGCGGGATCGAAATCAAATTCGACTCTACGGTATATCCCGGCTGGTATAGCGACTTCTCCGAGGCTGCTACCACTCGACGAGAGCGTTACCTCGCCGGGGGTGAATTCGATGTCGCCGGTCCCTCCGGACCCGGCCGACGACTCGACCTTCAGGCGGAGCCGCTTGAAGCAAAGCCTTACTCCTGTTGTTGCGGCGTAAGCTGATGAAATCAGCTCAAACCATCTCGCCGTCGGGGAATAGCCTCCGGCCTCGATGATGATTACGGGGTTGCCTGTGGTTGTGCCACCGCATGATGGAAAAGCCAGGACTTGGAGAGTGACCACGGCGGCGATAATTTTTTTAGCGATATGTGCTTTCATGATTTTATGCCTTCCTGGGTCTAGTCATTGGAAATAGCGCCAATTCCATGTGGTAGACTTGATTTGAATCCTGCACGGTTTTTCCTAGAAGTCGAAACTCGTTGAGCGCGCGGTCTAGGATTTCCTTCGCTTTTAGTAGGTTTTCCTCAGATATAGCGACGGTGTGACCCTGGATGAGTCGCCGTTCCGAGGGAGTGTTTTCGATGGACTTGGCCGCTAACTCGAGAAGGCCGCGGTGGAATTGCGAAAGAGCGAGGCGGTAGACTCCACCGATACATTCTACTTCCTTTTGGGGGATGAGAAATTTTCCCGTCGTCGACTTTCCGAGAAAACCGCGATCGAGTAAAAACTTGAGGGCCCTTTCCACTTCGAGGAGGGGGACTGGTAGCGCCAATCTTTCTTGAATCCAGCTCGGGTCGCTTGAAAAATCTGGTGTCGCTACAAGTTCGCGTATGGCAACATAATACCAACGCGTCAGGTATTCGTGCGCTTCGAGTTCTTTGGGATTATTTTTTCTATAAGCCCCAAATGTTTTCATCTTTTCGAGCGCCTCGAGTCGAACCGCTTGGGAATCGGACGTGCCAAGCAGAACGAGTGCCTCAAGGTAGGAGCGTTCTTGCTTATTCAGTCCTAAGCGAGGCAAAAGTTTAGCGAGTGCCTTTCCCGAGAGGTTTCTATTTCGATTGAGAACCATCGGGAGAAGGCCGACCGAGAGTCCTATCTCTTTCGATAAAATCCGCAGGGAAAACCCTGACTGGCTTGCCTTTTGGAAGGCAAGCCAGTCTTTCAGGAAGTCGACGTGATCATGATAACCGTAGACTTCGGGGCGGAGAGTTGGTGTTTGCTGGTGCGAAGTCACGGGGGTCTCCTTTTTTTTTGGGGGGGGATTAATCCCCGAGCGTGCCCTTTACGCTTGCAGATTCGAGGGCTGATTTGATCTGCGCGTCGGCCGTAACGCTATTTAATGCATCCACGATCGCCTGTATTCCCAGGGTAACCTGCTGGCCGCTGAGCGCGGCCTCAAAGGTGCCCTCGAATTTGATCGAGATGCGATCCTGGGAGGAAAAGGAGCCGCTTGCGTTCGTAAACGAGATGCTCTTGCCGCTGACGCCTCCGGGGCAGTCTTTCTCTAGATCGAATTCGATCCGCTCGTATGTTCCCGCTGGAACCGTTACGTCGCCTAGCTCAGTACTTGTTGTGGCGATCGAAACTTCTCCCGGGCTGAAGTCGATGTTGTCTTCGTCCACGCTCGGGTCGGCACCTGTTGCCTCGCCGGCCGTTTTGAACCGTACTCGCTTGAAGCACATTTTGCCGGAGCTCACTGCAGCGTAGGCGCTCGGAATGAGCAACTCCATCAGCATGTTTCGGGCGGTGTAATTCGCAAACACCAACGACACTTGCGGGCTCGCTTCTTGTGTCCCGCATCCAAACAAGACGGCACTGGTGAACATCGCGGTTGCGACAGAGGCTGACGCTGCTTGGATCGCTTGTTTCAGTTTGAATGGACTCATTGGGGGTACTCCTTGTTTGAGGCATTATTGGCCTCATGAATAAGTCTGACATAGGAGACCGAAGGAGTCAACAATTGTGATCAGAATGAGATTTTATTGTATATTTTAGCTAATAATTACAGCAATTTAATTAAAAAATGATAATCGTTAATGGCGTGAGATGTGCCACTTTTGTGATCATTTGATCTTAGGGCTTCGCCTGAAAAATCGGGGAGGCTGGGTGATGGGGAGGGGGTTGGTCCGGAGAGGCGCGCCATACTGGTTACGGTGTGTTTTCGCCCCGGAGTACCCGGGACGGCGAACCCTTTTTGAATTTTATGGCAAGTGGAGCCGGGGGGGGGGGGGGGGGGGGGGCGGCCCGGGCGGGCGGGGGGGGGGGGGGGGGGTG
>CAYIHX010000021.1:53776-59374 GCA_964363305.1 uncultured Bacteriovoracaceae bacterium
CTGGGGGTACCGCGTCGGGTTTACTTTTTTTTTTTTTTTGGTCTTGTGCGGGGGGGGGGGGGCCCTCCCCCCCGACGCCCGGCTCTCTTCGTGAGCTATTTTCGCTTTGAGACTTCAGTCCGCAGCCACCGGATGATCGGCTTATCCAAGTGCTTCTTGCGGTTAGGTAGCATGACCGGATCCGTGTGACCGAAGCCGTTGAAAACCACGAGCGAGTCATCGGCGTTCGTGAACAGCGCGAGCTGCTGCTCGACGAACGGGCCAAAACCCGCCGTCGCTTCAAAGGCCAGCACCGCGCCATTGAAATTTGACAGATTGTTCGTGAAGGTCGTTTCGCCCGCAAAGCTGCAGACGACGTCGGCAAGCTCGGCGTTCGTCACGTAATAATCAAACCGCGCGATCGAATTGTTGAGTACGTTTTCTGACGCGAAGAAGAACCGATTCTCCGCAACGCTCCCGGCGGCAAGGATGGCGCCATTGGGAAAAAGCGATTGAGGAGGACCCATGCTCGGCGACGTCATGACAAAAAGAAACGCCTGGCGATTGGTCGTTCCGGGCGGAAAGCCTGGAAACGGTGTAGCCCCGTTGGGATCGGAAACGCTGAGCTGCATGAGCGCGATCAGAGGAGGATTGAGCTGGTCGTTGATCGCCTGCCCGGCGGTGATCGCGGCTCGTATACCGTTGCACATCACTTGGTAGTTCGCCTGCAGGCCCGCGTCGTTTATTACCAAAGTTGCGTCAACCAGCAGAACTCCGTCGTAGCCGTTGGGGTTTTGATTGACGATCGCGGTCGCGAGCATGCCCCCCAGGGAATGACCTCCGACGACGGGTTTGTCGTGATGGTGCACGAGTTGGATCTGCTGGCGGATGAATTCGACATCGTCAGCGCGAGATGCGATGCCCCAGTTCGCGGCGATGGAGCAATCAACTGTCGTGCCGCAGCTTCCAGGCGCTAATTGGCTGACGCGGGGAGAGTAGCCCCAGACATCGATGTTTTTACTCGCGAGGTTCGCGGCGAGTGAGTTGTTGAAGTCCGTGCCAGCCGCCGAGAGCCCTACCGTGTAAGACGTGAAGTTGTTTCCTAGCGAAGGCAGCAAGATGATTGGGTTTTTCAATGCGTATTCAGGCACCTGATTCTTGACGACGCGATGCATCTTGAAACGGTCGCGAGAATCGCTTCCGTTTTGAACGACGGTCTCGGTGTACTTGAACTGACCGATGATCTGCTCAGTGACCGATATGATCTGATAGGGGGCCGCCTGGGCCGAGGTGGCCCAGAGTGCAGTTGTAAATAGAAAAAGATGCCAGAGTTTCATGATCGCTCCTTGATGATGAGTAAAATGCTATTGAGATCGACAGACGTGAAAATATCGACGGTCTCGCGTGCCCGTCAATCATTTAAGATTTATTTCCGCAGTGCCAGGCACCGCGGAGAGATTACCCGTTCACGTACTCGTGGCCCTTATACCGGGTCGCCGAGAAGACAAAGATCAGCGAGACCGCCGTCATCAGGCCGGCATAGAAATAGAATTCCCCCGCACCGGTGAAGACGTTCATCTTCGCGATGATCCCGACGAGCATGTTGCCGAAAGCCACGGTGAGGAGCCAGAAGCTCATGATCGTGCTTTTCATCGATTTCGGAGCCTGCGTATACGCGAACTCGAGACCGGTGATCGACACCATGACTTCGGAAGCGGTGATGGCGAGGTAAGCGACGAGCTGCCAGGCCACCGAGACCGTCTGGCCGGCGTCGATCAAGGTCTGCGCGAATCCGACAATCCCGAATGAGAGCCCGGCGAAGATCATCCCGACGGACATTTTGCGAAGAGGTGTGACCTTGACTCCCAGTTTCTCAACCAGGGGATAGAGGCCCCAAGAGAAGAGAGGAATCAGAACCATGACGATGATCGGGTTCAGCGCCTGGATCTGGGATGCTTCCCACTCGATGCCCAGGAAGGTTCGATCCATCTGCTTGGCCTGGAGCGTCCAGCTCGAGCCTTGCTGATCAAAGAGTGCCCAGAAGACCGTGACCGAGAGGAAGACCTTGAAAATATTCCAGGCGGCCTTCGCGGCGTCGACCTGCTCGGTGGTGTACTTGCCTCGAGCATTGTCGATGAAGCTCTCACCTTTTTTCGCGCCTCGGTTACGGAGCGCCTCGAGCATCACCGCCATGAAGCCCCCTTCGGTCTTTGTGCCCGTGGGAGGAAGATCGACGTACTGCTTGCGGCCGAGCCAGTAGATCAGGGTGGCGATCGCCATCAGGATGCCCGGAACGCCAAAAGCCACGCTCGGGCCATACTTCGTGAGCAGCCAAGGCGTGAGTAGCGACGAAAAGAAGGCTCCGAAGTTGATGGAGAAGTAGAAAATGCTGAAAATCTTGTCCAGCAGGTGTTTGTTCTTGGTGGTGAACTGATCGCCGACAAAGGCAGAGACACAAGGTTTGATGCCGCCCGACCCGAGCGCGATGAGGGCGAGGCCTGCATAGAGCCCCATTTCGCCATCGAAGAGCGCGAGGGTGAGGTGACCGAGGCAATAGACGAGCGACAACCACATGATGGTGCGGTATTTCCCGAAAAGGCGGTCAGCGAGAAAGGCGCCCAGAAGGGGGAGGAAGTACACGCCTTGGGCGAAGAAGTGGTAGGTCGCCTTCGCGTCGCTGGGGGCTTTCATGAGGTAGTCGGTCATGTAGACGACCAAAATCGCCCTCATGCCATAGTAGCTGAAGCGTTCGCAGGCTTCGTTGCCCACAATGTACTTGATCTGGGAGGGGTAACCCGCCCCCTTTACAGAAGCTGTCGACATGATTCCATTCCTTTCCGGCCAGTCAGGCCGATCACATCCTTATGAAGACAAGGTTTTTCGGTACGCGAGTCAGCCATAAAAATCCAGTTTTTCGATAGTGCCTTGACGAGAGGCGAAAGGGATCTCATTCTTCGTGTCTGGGAGAGTGGGTTTGTATGGCGTTTATGAAGCGAATGGTCCTTTTCATGGCGGTCAATTTGGCGGTGGTTCTGACCTTGTCTCTGCTTTTGCAGTTGCTCGGCGTGGGCCCTTACCTTACCCAGTACGGGGTTGATTATCAGGCCTTGGCTGTCTTTTGTCTGGTCTGGGGTATGGGCGGTTCATTCATCTCGCTGATGCTGTCTCGCGTTATGGCGAAATGGGGCATGGGTGTGAAGGTCGTCGACCCACAGACCTCCGACCCGGAACTTCGCGCTCTGGTAGCCACGGTTCACCAGCTCGCCGAGCGGGCCGGGATTTCTGTGATGCCTGAGGTGGGCGTTTATAATTCACCCGAGGTGAATGCCTTTGCCACTGGCCCGACGAAGAATCGCTCGCTCGTTGCCGTCTCGTCGGGGTTGCTCGGGCGTATGCGCTCGAATGAGGTTTCAGGAGTGCTGGGGCATGAAGTCGCGCACATTGCGAACGGCGACATGGTGACGATGACGCTGCTTCAGGGCGTCGTCAATGCGTTCGTGATGTTTTTGGCGCGAGTGATCGCGTTTGCCATCGCTCAGGGGACTCGCCGAAGCGATGATGAGCGTGGAATGTCGCCGATGATGACCCATGTGATCGTCATGGTGCTTGAGGTGGTTTTCATGATTGGCGGTTCGATCATCATCGCCGCGTTTTCGCGTTATCGGGAGTTTCGCGCCGATGCCGGCGGGGCTCGGTTAGCGGGCAAACCGAACATGGTCTCCGCCCTTGAGGCGCTTCGCCGCACGGTTGAAATGGTTGATCCAGCCGAGAAGCCAAGCATCGCTGCGCTGAAGATTTCCTCGCGTCAGAGCAGGTTTTTTCGGTTTTTTTCGACTCACCCGCCTCTGGATGAGCGCCTCGACCGATTGCGGATGGCGCAGTAAGGGGATATTTAACGCAGGGCGCGATGCCCCCGAAGCCACCGGGGTAATGGACGCGGATTCCGCACCCGAAGCGTCGCTATGGACCAGGATTGCTTCGGGGTTTCGCTTTCTTCCGGGGTTGTTTCTTTTTTTTCTGAACTTTCGATTGGGCCTCGACGTCCGCCTGCGTCTCTCCCGAAATCGCTTCGATCGTGTCTTCGAATTTTTCCTTCACTTTGCCGGGCAAGGCCAAGCCGATGTCGAGCGCGTTTTGACTGGGGCCATGAGGGCGCCAATTCGGATTGAGCGGCCGAGGGAGGCCATCGTCGAGGAGGCGGACTGGTGAAGGAAGAAATCCTGCGTAGGGTGGATGCCACAAGGGAGGAAAGAGATCGAGTTGGCGAAAGAGCTTTCCGACGTCGAGTCCGATCGAAAACATGTAATTTTGGTAGAATACGCCCACATCGACGGCCGCTCCGAAGATCATGATCCACGGCTTGGCTTCTATACCGGCAGTCAAATGCAGTCGCATTCCCAGGTTTGCGACACGTGAGGTTTCAAGGTAGCTCCCGGTCATCGCCTCGATAACGAGTTCTTTGAATTCGACCGCGCGATAATAGGCGCCGAGTCTGGGCTGAACGGTGAGCCAGGAACCGATGGGCTGGCTGTCATCCGAAAGGCGAGAGGCCCGGGGACTGAGCCCGATGAAGTAGAGACCTGCGCCCATTCGGAAGAAGCGGTTTGGAATCCAACCCGTACCGACGCTGAGGCGCCAAGGAACGAGAATTTCTTGGTAGAAGCCCGGCAGCGAAGCGGTGGAGATGTTGAGCTCTCCCGGGTAGGTCAGGGGCGTTGTCGCGGCGATCCCGACGAGCCAACGTTTGGGGAGTTGAACCTGAACCCCTAGCGTCGCGCCGACACCATAGGTGTAACTTGCAATATCAGGGCTCTTGAGGCCGGTTGTCGGATCTGTCTCGAAGTTCAGGGCTCGCGCGCCTTGGCCGAAAATCACGGAGGCGCCGATCGAAAGGCGGTCATCGAGAAACACCCGGGCGAGCGAGGCGCGCGCCTCTCGCGTGAAGACTTGGGCGAGGGCGGTCTCGCCCGTGGCTGGCAGAACGTACCGCATGCCTTCGCTCTGCATGTTAGAAACGCTCACGCTCCATCCCCAAGGGTATTGGGGCGAGTACGCGCCGAGAGCGTAGGTGGAGATGGCGTAGTTGAAATTCTGAAGATGGCCGTCGCGGAGCGTGTTTCCACTGAGGGCCAGGCCGCCATCGGAGAGGGACATGGCGAGTCCGGCGGGGTTGTCATAGGAGGCGAAGAAGGAGTCGGCGAGTCCGGCGGTGGCCCCGGCCATGCTCACTGCGCGCAGGTCGCCACGGAGGGTCGTGGCCGTCCCGTCGTATGCGCGCGTGCGGGTGGAGTAGGGGAGGGTGGGCGCGGGCTCTTGGGCCAGTGCAGACGAGGTTGCGAGACCAGCGCAAACGATAAGAGCCAGCAAGACGAGCGGAGCTGGCCGAGCGAGGGAAGGGTTCATGTTTGAGTGCCAGTTTGGCACACGCATGAGCATGAGTTGAATTATTTTTTTAAAATTGCTCTTGTCTGAATGCTCCGTTGCGGTCCTCGGGTCGGAAAAGCCTTGGGAGGGAGTCCAACTCATCAGTCGCTCGGTGCGCAGCATGAGAAGTTCATGCTGATGAATCGCCACGCAAGCCCTTCGCGGTATGATGCGCTCGGCACAAGAGCTGTAAAT
>CAYIHX010000022.1:0-58884 GCA_964363305.1 uncultured Bacteriovoracaceae bacterium
CAATGGCAGCGTTCGCTCCTCTTGCACCCCCAGCAGGCCGCGAGCGAAACGGCATCTCCCGATGCGCGTTATGATTCGGATCGCAATATTCGGGTTGAGAAAGAACAACGCGCTCGGGTGACGGACGTGATTCCTCGTCCGGGAGCGCCTCGCTCGGGCGAGGCTGAAAAACAGCAGAGTCGGTCGAGTAGCCTCAAGAACCTGGCCCTTCCCCTCCCCCTCGATCCGAATCCAAATGGTTTTTCCGTGAAGCCAAAGGTCAGCGCAGAGAGCGAAAATCGGCGCGATCAAACAGAGGCGAACTCGGGTGGGGCGGAGCAGGCGCTGCTGGACCCGAAGCTGGCGGAGGGCGACGTGAACATCCTGAACACGCAGGAGTCCGTGTACTACTCGTTCTACGCACGCATGTACGAGCAGATCGGCCCCCTCTGGAAATCACTCATCCGCCAGGTCCCCTATCGGCGCAAAGTGGTCCAGGGGGACTATCTCACGCAGGTCGACGTCGTGTTCGACAGCGAGGGCCGCCTGCGGGAGGTGCGAGTGCTCAATCCCTCGGGCGTGCTCGAATTCGACCAAGCCGTCGAGAACGCCTGGCGCCAAGTGAGCCGCGTGCCCAACCCACCGAAAGAGCTGATCGACGAACGCGGTGAAGTGCACACGGGCTGGACCTTCAGCGTGCAGGTCGGGCCGGGATTCAATCGCGAGTTCGACCCGATGCGGAACTACTGAGTAGGGCGCCGGAGTGGGAAGGAAATTCCCTCACACCATCCAGCGCATGCGCCGATCTGAAAGACGTGGTGCGCCGTGCCTTCTTACTCATTGTCGCGTCAGCCTTTTGGCTCCCGATGGCGCGGGCCGAAGCCCCCGCGCCGCCCCTGTCCGCTCAAGCGCGCATCCTTTGGGATGCGTTGATCGAAACCCCACCCCAAATCGTTACGAGCGATTTCTATGCGCGTGATGATTCTTACCGAGGGAGCGACTCCGTCTGGGATGAATTCTTGGCGCACCCCCAAGTTCGAGAGCGCCTTTTGGATGCCGCCGTTCTAGCGGAAACAAGAAGGAACGAACGGAATACCCGCATCTCCGAAGAGCTGGCTAGAATACGCTCCCTCACCGGGCTGACGTTGCCGGGAGCGGAGCAAATTCGCGCCGACTATCGCCGGGTGTTTCAAACGCCGCGCCCTCTTTCTCCGCGAGAACGCCATATGAAGGCGGAGCGGATGGCTCGCACCGAGTTTGAAAGCCGGTATCCAGACCGATCTCCGGCGGAGCGCCCTGAGTATCGCCGCGAGTACTCGGACCTTCTCAACCGTTTCGAACTTGAACTTGAAAACGAACGCACCCGAAATTTGGGCCATCCCTCCCGTGCCCGAGCGACGGCCTGGGCGCGCCGATGGCAAGAGAGGCTTCAGAGTGAGCGAACCCGTTTGATTCGCGACGGGCTGCCCATTCTGGCAAGGACACTCCCCGACTCCGTACCTCCGGTGATGGCAATTCCCTTGACCCCCGAGATCGAAAACCACATTCACCGCAAACTCGATCACAAACCTCTGAGTAGTTTGCTTTCCGCCAAGGAACTTCTCCAACTTCCGAGCGCACAACCCGAAATCCTCGACTTTCAGTCGATCCAAACTCGATTTCCGGAGTCTTTATCCTTTTCACCTCTCATTCCCGGCGGTTCAAACGAGAGAGGACTCTATCTCCTCCCTCTGCCGCAGGCCTTTTCAGCCGAAGACCAGGGAAACCCCAGGCGTCGTTGGCTATTTTTCTCGCTAGATATCCCCGCGGTCGGGGAGGATGAGCGCCTAACGATAGAGGCCCTCCGCCAAGGGTCGTTTCACGCGGATCTCTACACCCCAACTCTCTCTTCTCACACCGAAGAACGTCCCCTCGTCACGCTAGAACGGCAAAAATTCTTCTTGGATATGAGGAGGAATCAACCAGGTCGCCGGATCACAGATCACCGAACCACACCGACCTTTTCAGAAATTCACCAGTGGCTGGGGTACTCAAAAAATATGCTAGAGAGTGTGAGAACGCCCATGACCTCAGCCGGCGCCAGTGAAAGCAACCTCCACTCCACCGTAATCATCGAAACCCTCAGCCCAGAAAAGATTCGCGACGGAATGACATCGGGCTTTGCTCCTGAGGAGAGGTCCGATCTAGTCAATGTTCTCCGATTTCGCCAGGCTGAGCTCGATCGCGTTGGATTCAACAGCGCGGGAACAACCGCAGCCGTTCAACCCGGTGGCCTCGACAGAAACCGCTCCTTGCCCCTCCTCCTCGAATCTGCGTATGTCGATCCACACCCTCGTCCCCCTTCCCTCTGGAATCGAGTTTCGGCCCGCTTTCGAGGCCCGAATCCTTCCCCTGGCAGTCCCGCCTCGCGGGCCGCGCGATCCGCGAACGTTCCTGATGCGGGGTCGAATCGCCCTCTTTATTACGTTCGAGGTGAAACGGATTTTCTCGATCTCATCGACTCCGAAGACCTCGATGCCGAGAAAGTTCGCGCCGTCACGGAGCTCGCGCCCGCGGCGAAGCGCTCGGTTTTCGTCTCCTCCGTCGAAGGGATCTCCCCTTCTTCGCGCAACATCGCTCTCCCCACGCCCCATGAGCACCGCCTGAGCGAAATCGAACTCATTCAATTCGATGCAGGTCGGCGACGAACTCTCGTCCGGGGGACCGACTACACGATCCTCGAGAACCTCGACGGCTCCGCCGCCTCCCTACGACTCGCGGCCGCGCCCGCGGCGACCCAGCGATTTGAGTTCAATGCTCAGTTTGTACCTGGCCCGCATTCAGGGACGCGCGTGAAGCTGCCCGAAGCCCTTCGAGTGGTCCACGCGGGACGGTTGCAGGCCCTTTCTGAACACCTCCGCGACGCGGGCTTTGTTCCGTTGGCCGATCGAGTGGCTCGATTGGCATATCGAGCGACCACGTCGAGAGGCGTCTCCGTGCAAGACCTCAGAGCCGCCTTTCACGAGGAAGGCCGCTATACCTTCGGAAATACGCAGGAAGGAATGCCCGACCCCGATCGAATCTTTCGGCAGTTCGCGCCGTTTCTCGATGTGGACGGTCGCTCCTGCATGGTCTGCGGCCCGACCGAACGGTTTTTCACCCTCGCTCTCCATTCTCTTTTCGAAGGTGAGCCGGATATTCGGGCCCGAGGGAGGATGGGATTTCAGGTGTCTGATTCAGCCAGCGGAATCATTCGCGGGCGAGATTACCATGCGAGGACCGAGCTGACCTTTGGAGAGCACGGAAGACTTCCGCTCGACGCTACCCCCGCCATCCACCACGCCGAAAACTTGCGACGACGAATCGCGGAGCGTCTGGGATTGAGGAAGCCTGTCATTCCGGTTGAAGCGCCACGCTCAGACCTCCTGCCAGCTCGTTCTGATCACGCTCCAGCTCGGAGAATCCGGCATTCCGTCGCGATCCCAGGCCGGCTTCAAGCCTTATCCGCGGCCCGTTCGACCCATCTCCGAACGTTGGCGGAGATCCGCGAAGAACAGGGCCGTTCAGCGCTACCTTCTGACTTAAGTGACCCATCTTCCGTCGCGATCCGCCTATCGGAGAGTCTCGGTTCCTGGCTGCGCGCCGACATCAGCTTAGCCGAGTTCGACCAACGGCTGCTCCACACCTTGAGCGGTTCCGGGGTACAGGCGGCCCGAACTCCATCGGAGGCCATCGCCCATTTGTCGTCCGTCCTCCAGCAACAAAGAACTCGACTGGAGCAAGTCGTCGCCCGGCTGGAAAGAGATCCCCACGCTCCCGCATCGCTTCGTCCTTTTCGTGACGAACGGATGGTGGAATCGACTCGCGCGGTTTACAGCGCCGCTCACCAAGTCGCCTCCTCACTGAGCATAGAAGCGATCGGTGAATGGTTCGACGTTCCGGACGGACCTCCGCCCGCCTCCTGCCCCACGCTTCGGACAGTCGTCGACGCGCTTTGATTGCAGGAGCACGGACAGGTTGGTCGCGGCGCTCTTGGAACCCCATTCCAAAAAGGGGAAGGAGATTCCCGGAGCGGCGCAATGAAAGGCCTTCATTGCGCCGCTCCGGGAATCTCCTTCCCCTTTCAAACGTCCACAAGCGTCGCCGCCGCAGCTGGTTCCAAACTGGGTACGAGCACCCAGGCCAAACCAACTTTGGAACCACGCCAATCTCTCCCTCGCAGCTTAAACCACGCGCCGCTCTGGCACACCGCTTGCTTAGAGATGAAGACGTATAGGCTGCTTTCACCGGCGAGCCGAAATCTTATTCCTGAAAAGGAACATTCCCCTCCAACGGATCACGCTCAAAGCCCGGTGAAAGCAGCCAAAAAATTCAACGAACGCCCCCGCCTCGGTTCCATCCCAGCCCATTGTAGACCTGAAGGCGCGCGATGCCGAGATACTCGTGCAAGGCCATGTCCGTGAGCGCGAAGTTGTACGCAAGAGGCAAAAAGGAACCGATCGCGCCCATGCGATCGGCCGGTGCGGGCGTGGCCAACACATGAAAATGCGCGAAGTACTGCAAGGCCCGCCGCAGGTGAAGCCCGGAAGTCACCAGCAAAACCTGCTCCGGTTTCAGGGCCGCCAAGAGGACCGACGAGAATTCCGCATTTTGAAAAGTGTTGCGACTGCTCGCCTCCTGCACCAGATCCGCATCCGAAACTCCTAACTCCCTGAGTTCGCGAGCCAGAACCTCCGCTTCTGAAACGCTCCCCTTCGAAACCGCGCCCCCCGAGACGAGCACCTGACAAACCCGCTGTCGCCGACGACAGCCGCGATGAAGACGCGCGCCCTCTCGCACCCGCGACTGCGCAAACACCCCCGATGACCAAGGGCCATCCGTGCCCCACTGGCGAATCCCGCCCCCCAGCACGACGATGACATTCCGAGCCTTCCATTCCGGCGCGGCCAGGTAGTCGTGGGTTTGCAAGCCCTCGAGCAAAAGGCGTGGCACCACGCCTCCCCCGACGGCGAAGACGAAGAAAAAGCCCAGCGCCAGAAAAACTACTCCCGTTCGCGTTTTTTTCCATCCCCTCGCGCCCAGGCCGAACAGAACCAGCAAGAGGAGCAAAGCGAAAACCACGCTCGACCTACCGAACCGCGCCGCTCAGCAACGCGCAGACCACGCAGATCCCGAAAATCACGGCGATCACGCGCGGCTGCGACAAAAGCTCGGCCAGCACGTCCGCGGTCGCACTCCAGATCGACTGCTCCTGTGGGTTCCGCAAAAACCGAGTCCGCAGAAAAATGCGCTCGAGCTGTTTCTCACGGGAAGCATTCGCTTCGAGGCGCGGAATCATCTTCTCCACTCCATAGTAGATTTCGCGTGCGCGGCTCAGCGCCTGGCGGCAGGGCTCGCAGCGCTCGAGATGCGATTGCAGGAAAGCCCGATCCCGGCCCTGAATCCTCCCGTCGAACCAACGCTGCGTCCAGGGGCGCGCGGCAAAGTACTCCGGGCAAGAGGCGCCCGTGAGCGGCGACCCCGTCGGATGCTTGAGCCGCGTGGGCGCATCGTGCGCGAAGGCGAGACGAAGACGCGTGCTCCAGGCCAGCTCCTCGACGGCGGACGGCTCCACCGACAGAAGCGCGCCCATGCGGACGTAGTCCCATTGGCCGCGATGCAGCAGCACGAGCAAGGCGCGCTCGACCGCGCTCAAGCGAAAAAAGGCTTGCTGCGTCGAATCTGAAAAGACCGGGGCCCCCTGTAGCGGAAGGCGATCGATCAACGCGGCTGCCACATGTTCCAGCACTCGAGCCGGATCACGCGAAGGCAAAAGTGCCGCTCCCGACACCACCTCACTCGTTAAACCCGATTGACGGGACGCGCCGAGCAGAGCTGCCTCCAGCAACGGAATCACCGACCAATCGACTTTCACTTGACTGAATCCTGTCATATCCTTGACGTCTCCTCGATCTTCACGGACGACCTTCCCTCGCGCAGTCTACCACCCGAGGGGGAAGGGTTGGAAGCACTACTGCCGAGTCACCTGAAGCGAGAAGCAGGCGCGCGCGAGGCGGAGTCTTTCACGCGAGAGGCGTCGCCTTCGCCGATCACGCGCCCAAAGCTCGAGCACCGAGACGCCGTCCGCGCAATGTCCGAAAGGGTCGTGCGGGCATAGGCTCCGCGGATCTCGCCCTCGCTGTATCCGGCGACGCCACCGACCGCTCGCGCTCCGACATAGCAATGCAAGCCGGGCCCGCCCTCCGGAAGCGAACTCGCATGAGAATCCGAAATTCGGCAGTCGGCACAATGATGGCCCACCACACCGCCCAGATCGCCGATGGCATAAACCCGTACCGCGGCGACGCAGCCGACGACCTGACCCCCACGGCTGAACGAGGCTCCGCCCAGGGTGGAATTCCGACCGACGATGCCACCGGCGCTCGATCGGCCCCGAGGCGAGTCCTGCTTGACGGAGACCATGCCGCGCGCCTCGCTCTGAAGCAGTTCTCCGCTCGCGTTCTCGCCCGCGATGGCGCCCACGGCGCCTTGGAGCGCCTCGACCGTGACGTCCGCGAAAGCCGCCTCGACCCTCGCGCCCGCCATATTCAACCCGACGATGCCGCCCGTGCGTTCCCCGCCCGAACTCATGCCGTGAAAGCGTACCCGAACGAGCTCGGCGAATCGGCCGGTATTCACTCCAGCCGCGCCGCCGACATTCCCGTTCCCCACCACCGACGCCCAAATATCAGCGTCGGCGATTCGGGCGGAGTTCACGCCAGCCAGCGCGCCGACATCCTGGCCACCGACGAAATGACTCGGCGTCGAACGGCGAATACCCGTCCCGTCCGCGAATGCCATGAGCGCCACCCGAACATCGCTCATCGAAGCGCGATTCTCGCCCGCGATTCCGCCGAGGGCTTCCGCCTCTGGCGCGCGCGCCCAACTTCTGATCGCGACCTCGTGAATTTTTCCTCGATTCACCCCGACCAACCCGCCGACTGCTCCGGCTGGCGCGGCCACGCTCACCCGGACCGACCAATCGATGTCCTCCAGCAGACCGCTGTTCTCGGCCACCAAGCCGCCGATGCGCAGATGTTCGTGGGGCAGAAAATCTGGTTCCCCGGGTTTTTCGGAAGCCGGGGCGCGCGTCTCCGCGATCCGACCGAGCTCGATCCGGTTTCCGTCGGTACCGCTAAGGTTTCGAAGTATCCCGCGATTGCGGATTGCGAACAACGCCACACGAACCGGTCGGAGCGGTGCCGGTCCCACGAGCGCGAAATTCTCAAGGACGAGATCGCGCACCTGGCCCGCCTGAAGATCAAAGAGACCACCCAGGGTGTCGCTGCCGTCCACGGGCACGCTGCTCCACCGAACGTGAGAGAGACGATGCCCGCCTCCAAAAAGATGGCCGGTGAAGCGCGCGATTCGCGCCGGCGCGCGACCGCCGAAATCGAGATCGGTCACGATGCGATAGAAGGCGCTCGGCGCCTGGCTGATCTGTTCAAACTGAGGGGCGGAGCAAATCAGGAAGGGATCCGACGCCACGCCACGTCCCGCGCCGAAGGGAATCGCGTCCCGAGCGCAGCGGTCATCCTGGGCGAACTCCCCAGACGGCGCTGAGATCGTGCCAGTTTTGACCTTGGTGCCGTTTGTGAATTGCCCCCGCCAAGCGCCGGGCAGGCAAGAGGGATCGGCACAAGCCGACTCCTCCGCGACGGAGGCGAAGTGAAGAACAGTATCGCCACCGGTCCCCTTCAGGGACTGCTCCACGTTGCCGCGGCAGCCGCTCCCGAGTATCGACACGAAGATAAAAACCGCGAATCGCGCGGAGACACCACGACGCATTAAGCGGCCTTTCGTCGCTTCTTTTCATCAAGGCCGAGCGCGCGATTCACCTGCGGTGGAAGATCAGAGAGAAAGTCTCCCTTCCGAAAACTCAAACGGGTGACGGCCGAGCGCCCATTCTCGACGTAGTCGATCAGAAAACCCCGTAACCGCACGATCGGGCCGGCGATCCGGTGGGTGACCAGCAGAAGAAATGCCGTCGAGACCACGAGCAGGATCCCGCCGCCGACCATGAGATTTTTATTCAGTAATTGTTGTTGAAGAGTGACAAACTCAAAGTAAACGTGCGAGTCGGGTAAACCCGCGGCCGAGCCCATCTCTCGAAGCTGGCGGTAGGTCCGGGTACCCATGAAAAGCATCCCCAAAACGCCCGCGGCGAGCACGCTCAAATTGACGCCGACAATCGCAAGCTGGAACTGCGGATACACCAGCCAAGGCCCCAATCCCCGTTTCTTGTCAATCCTTCGAACTTGAGCACCCATAGGAAGACTCTCCCGTCGTCCACTCGTCGGCGAAGCACGGGGAAAACCTGAGGGGAAACAGCAAACCCGAATCGTCGAATTTTTGACACCGACATCGCTCTGGCTTCTGGGTTATCATTCGAAAGGTGCTGGGGCCTCATGCTAAAACCTCCGTTCACTCGACGATCATCCTAGCGTTTTGCGCCATCGTGCTGAGTGCGTGTGTTCATGCGCCGCCCCAGAAACAGCAGACGGCGCCACTGATTTTTAGCCCCGCATCCAGCTCCGGGCCCGCTCCCGCATCGATCAATCCCCACGCCGAACCGAGAACCAGTCCATCAGAGCCCCCTTCCCCTCCACCCCTTGCCGAGAGCTGGAAGGCGTTCGAGACGATCAACGGCGTCACGCTTTACCGCAAAGACATCCCAGGCGCGCCCCTTCCGGCCTATCGAGCCGTCGGCGAATTCCACGTTTCCATTGGCAAGCTCGCACGCCTCTGTTTCGACGTCAGCTACCACGCCCGTTGGATGGCGAAGATTCGAATCGCTCAAGTCATCCGGGAAATTTCGCCCACCGAGAAAATCGAACATATCGTGCTCGGCACACCTTGGCCCATCTCCGATCGGGACGCCGTGGTGCGCCTGAAGATGACCACCGACGAAGCCAAACATCAAGTCACCTTGGACTTCGAGTCTACAGAAGACAGCCTGGCCCCGGAACCCGGCACGCGGGTGAGAGCCTGGATGTACCCCTCCAAAGTTGTTTTCACGGAACTTCCCCACGGAAAGACCCGGGTAGAAGCCGAAGCAAACGTCGACCCACGCGGTTTTATCCCGAGATGGATGATCCTGATCTATCAAAAAAACATTCCACGCATCACGCTCAGGCGCATCTACGAAAATGCGCTTAAGGCCGACGTGCATCCCCTTCCGCTCTGGAAGGACGAAGCGCTGTCCGAATAACTCGCCGATCTACGCGCTCTGAGAACTCACCCGATGCCCCAAACGGGCCGCATCGGCAATCGGTAAATCGAGTATGAAGCGAGTATTCGGGCTCTTCTTATCGAGAAAAAATATTCCACCGTGAGAGTCGGCGATCCCCTTGACGATGCTCAAACCGAGGCCCACTCCCTTGCCAATTGGCTTTGTCGTGAAAAACGGAGCCATCAATCGAGCTTGATGATCCAGTGGAATGCCAGATCCCGAATCCATGACCGCGATAAACACACGCCCCCCCTCCGTCCGTACCTCGATCGACACCCAGGGCTTTTCCGTTCCGATCACGGCGTCGTACGAATTGCTCAAGAGATTGAGTAGCACCTGGCCGATCTGAACCGGCCGACACAGAATAGACACGGTATGGGGGCACTCAACCTTCAATTCAATTCCGGTGTTCCTAAACCGTTCCCGAGAAATATCTAAAACGTCGCCAATGATCGCATCAAGCCTCGTGGTGAAAAAAGAATCCCGATCTCCTACACGCGCGAAGGCTCGCAATCCCTTCACGATTTTTTCAACCCGAAAAATGGTGTCCCGAAGCTTTTTCGCCGTCCGAAGCACCTCCTCCTTTGAAATCTCGATCCCGGCCTCAATGCGTTTGGTCAATAACTCCACTCGTCCCAATAAAATGGTCAGCGGATTATTGATCTCATGCGCGATTCCTGCCGCCATCTCACCGAGCGCGACGAATTTCGCGCTCTCGAGCTGGCTTGCCCGAACCAACTCTAGGCCATCAGCTACCGTCTTCACATCGCTGATATCCCAGCTCACACCGGAGATCCGGGAGGAAGCCTCTCCTGCACCCAAAAATCCTTTTGCCCGGGTCGATAAATGCTTCACTGATCCATTTTCAAGACGAACTCGATATTGAATGTCGAGATCACGCTTCTCCGCAAAACAGCGTCGATACTCGGCCTCGACGCGATCCGCATCCTCGGAATGAAGCAGAGAGCGCCAGCGGGAAAAAGGAATCGCCCCCGTGGAAACAGGCAGCCCGTGCAACGCGAACATGCGCGGGTCCCAACAAAACTGCTCCAACGAACCATCAAACTCCCAGCACGCCATCTGGGCCCCGTCCAGTGCAAGGCTCAGTCTCTTCCATTCGGTTACATCGCGAAACTCGCCATAGGCTCCGTCCTCACCTGCCCGCCCGGTCACGCGGATCCACCGCTGATTTCCATTTTCGGAGCTCAGGGCAATTTCCAAATCGAAGGACGCGCCTTCGGCTCGGCACCGCAGGATCGCCTCTTCAAGCTGCACGTGCCTGTGAATCGGAAACGCACCCACGCTCCAGACAAGAGTCTTCGAGCCGGCAGGAAATCTCCAAAATCCGAGGTCCCCTAGGCCCTCAAGGTCTCGAAGCGTGAATTCAGAGGATGGAGGGGCGGGCTTCACCCGTTAAGCATAACTCGACTGGGAAGTGATCGGAAAGCCCCTGCGCGGAATCTTGAAAAACAGCTGCGTCACACCTCGAAAGTAATTTTGAATAAAAGATGTAGTCGAGGGCTCGATCGGGACGGCCGATCGCCGGATCATTCGAAAAGTAGGTAAAAAAACGGCTCGCCGTACTCGACGAGAGCTCAGCCTGCGACGGAAAACTGACGAAAGAAGAAAGAAGCCTCTGAATCTCACTGGGCTGCCGATACAAGCCCTGATGAGGGGGCACGAGCGTGGCCCGCGCCCCGGGCATCAAGAGGTTGAAATCACCCC
This sequence comes from uncultured Bacteriovoracaceae bacterium, assembly GCA_964363305.1. Classification (GTDB taxonomy): domain Bacteria; phylum Bdellovibrionota; class UBA1018; order UBA1018; family UBA1018; genus CAYIHX01. The sequence goes on from CAYIHX010000022.1 coordinate 10,955, forward strand.
CCATGCACCACGGGAGGGCCTCGCGATCTAACGTCTCGAGTCGACGCGCGACCACTTCTACCTGCTGCTCCATCGTATCGAACCCCTGGGCAAAAGCATCGAGGTGGGTATTCAACAACCGCAAGCCCTTCCACGGACCGCAAGAGACTATGCTTTCAAGCATCGCTCTCTTCAGCTGAAAGCGGCGCTCCAACCATGAGTGCGGCATCTCCGGCAGCGCCCAGCGAATCGCCGTTGGCTCCAGGGGCAGCTTCGAGAGCGTGACGAGCTTCATCCCGACCGACCCCCAGATTTTTGGATGGGGCACGAAACCCGCCTTCCAATAAAAGGTCTGGGCCACCCAAGGGTAGCGCTTCCGGCCGATGAGATCCAAAAGGCGCGCGAGCTGATCCTCTCGGCCCGTCCGGACCGCGCCCTGATCCACCTCTTGCAGAAAAACCACATCGGCGTCACGCTCCCTGAGCAAACGCGCCGCCCCCTCGATCGTCTCCCGAATCTCCTCCGAAGAGGGCCGAGTGTCGGGCCCGGAGCCTCCGGGCACGTCGAAGAAAAAACACCGCTTCTTCCCCGCGAAGAACTGAACGTTCCAAGTCAGGATTTTCAGGAGTGGTGCGACCTCGGCAGACTCCCCCACTTTCAATACGGCCTCCGAAAAATCCGTAAGCGGCAGCTCCTCGCGCTTCTTCGGCCAGAACGTCCCGAAGGCCAAAAAAGAAGCGATAGCAACAAATGCGATCGTCAGCGAAGCCAGGAAAAATATCATCAGCGAACGCTCTTGCTCAACTTCGTCATCTGCACCGTGATGTCCGCATCCGCGTCGCTCGCCCCATCACCCAGAAAAATAAAGGCCTCGAGCGCGCCCTGGGCGGCTTGAACCATCTCGCCCAAGGTCTGCAACCGAGCGCCATCGATGCCGTCCTGAATATCGCCCGAGCGAAAATCCTGTTGGACGAGTTGAAACGCCGAGGCGGCATTCGCCAACATCTGGCGCTCACGCTTCCTCAGTACCCCAAAGACGACAGAGGTCACATCGGGATTGGCCGCGTACAGGAGCGTGCCCTTCGGGCTTTTGCCCTTTTCTAAAATCACGTCATATTCAAGCAAATCAGAAATCGACATGCTGATCAGGGCCTTCGAAACCTTGACCCGACAGATCAGAGCCGCGGCATCAAGCGGCTGCGGCGACAAGAAAAGGTATAGCCAGATCCGACCGTGAATCGCTTTAAAGCCCCAGTACTCCATGAAGGACCCCACCTGCTGGGCTAATGCCTCCATCTCTGGCCTAATCTGTTTTCCGCGATGAGTGTCCTTCAATACCACCGAGACATCCCTTACTCCGACGACAGCGCCGCCTTGATATACTCTCTTTTCAACCGGGCAATCACATCGATCGAGATTTCCTTCGGACAGGCCGCGCGGCATTCCCCGATATTGGTGCAGTTGCCGAATCCCTCGCGGTCCATCTGATTCACCATCTTCCGCACGCGACGGCCGGCCTCGACCTTACCCTGCGGCAAGAGGGCGAGCTGCGAAATTTTCGCGCCGATGAAGAGCGATGCCGAGGCGTTCGGGCAGGCCGCTACACAAGCCCCGCAACCGATGCAAGAGGCGTAGCTGAACGCCAGATCCGCTTCCGGCTTGGGAATCAGCATCGCGTTGGCATCGGCGTGATTGCCGGTCTTGGCGGACGTATGCCCTCCGACCGCGATCATGCGATCCATCGCGCTTCGGTCGACCACGAGATCGCGTACGACCGGAAAGGCCTGCGCGCGCCACGGCTCGATCACCAGCGTCTCGCCCGGCCCAAACGTTCGCATGTGGAGCTGGCAACAGGTCACGCCCGGAAGGGGCCCGTGCGCCTGGCCGTTGATCATCACGCCGCAAGCGCCGCAAATGCCTTCACGGCAGTCGCTATCGAATTCGATCGGGTCTCGCCCGGCGCGGATCAGATCCTCGTTGACGAAGTCAAGCATCTCCAAGAACGACATATCGGCCGAGATGTTTTTCGCCTCGATCGTCTCGAAACGACCGGGCTGATTCGGCCCCTTCTGACGCCAAACTTGAAGCTGTACGCTGAAAGTCTTTCCGTTCGCTGACATGGTCGACCTCGATTATTTGTACGAGCGCACGGCAAGGTGCACATTTTCGTATGTCAAAGGTTCTTTGTGAAGCACCGGCTCCTGATCCGCGCCCTTGTATTCCCACGCGCCGACGTAGCAATACTTCGAGTCGTCTCGCTGGGCCTCCCCGTCATCCGTCTGAGACTCCTCGCGAAAATGGCCTCCGCAGGATTCCGCCCGATGAAGCGCGTCCCGAGCCATCAGCTCTCCGAGCTCGAGAAAATCCGCCACTCGGCCGGCCATCTCCAGGTTCTTATTGTACTCGTCCGCGACTCCCGGAATTTTCACGTTTTCCCAGAACTCGGCCCGCAGGCCCTTGATCTTCTGAATCGCCGTCCTCAAGCCCGCATCGTTACGGGCCATCCCGACATGATCCCACATCGTCAGCCCCAGCTGACGATAGATCTCCAGCACGGTCTTCTTGCCCTTTGCGCCCACCTTCATCAAACGGTCCACCTGGGCTCGGACCTGAGCCTCGGTCTCATTGAAAGCCGGATGATCAACGCCCACTTTCGCCAGGCCTCCTTGAGCGAGGTAGTGACCGAGCGTGTAAGGAATCACGAAGTAGCCGTCGGCCAACCCTTGCATCAAAGCGCTGGCTCCGAGTCGATTCGCGCCATGATCGGAGAAGTTCGCCTCGCCGAGCACATGAAGGCCCGGAATCGTGCTCATCAGGTTGTAATCCACCCATAGCCCACCCATCGTGTAATGGACGGCCGGGTAGATCCTCATCGGCACCGCGTAGGGGTTCTCGCCCGTAATCTGTTTGTACATGTCGAAGAGATTACCGTAGCGCTCGGCGATCGCCTTCTGGCCGTCCCGCTTGATGGCATCCCGGAAATCCAGGTAAACGGCGAGCTTGCTTTCACCCACTCCGCGCCCATCATCACAGGCCTCTTTCGCGGCCCGGGAAGCGATATCACGGGGGGCGAGGTTGCCGTATGACGGGTACTTGCGCTCGAGATAGTAGTCGCGATCGGCATCCGGGATGGAAGAGGGATCTTTCGGACAATCCTCTTTCCTCTTGGGCACCCAGACGCGGCCGTCGTTTCGAAGACTCTCCGACATCAACGTCAGTTTCGACTGATGATCGCCGCTGACCGGAATACAGGTCGGATGAATCTGCGTGTAGCAAGGATTGGCAAACGCCGCGCCCCGCTTATGCGCCCGCCAAATCGCCGTGGCGTTCGAGTTCATCGCGTTCGTGGAAAGATAAAACGCGCGGCCATAGCCGCCTGTGGCCAGCAGCACGGCGTCTCCGGCGTAACGCTCCAGCTGGCCGGTGAGCAGGTTCCGCACAATGATGCCGCGGGCCTTGCCATCGACCAACACCAGGTCGAGCATTTCGCGGCGAGCGAAGTACGTCACGCGCCCCTGGTCCACCATGCGCATCATCTGGCCGTAGGCCCCGAGCAGCAGCTGCTGCCCGGTCTGACCGGCGGCATAGAACGTGCGCGAAACTTGCGCGCCACCGAACGAGCGATTGGAGAGCTCACCCGAATACTCGCGCGCGAAGGGAACCCCCTGCGCGACGCATTGATCGATGATGCTCGCGCTGACTTCAGCCAAGCGATGGACGTTGGCCTCGCGGGCGCGAAAGTCGCCGCCTTTGATCGTATCGTAGAAAAGACGGTGCACGCTGTCGCCGTCGTTCGGGTAATTTTTGGCCGCATTGATCCCACCCTGAGCCGCGATGGAATGCGCGCGACGGGGAGAATCCTGGATGCAAAAAACTTTGACGTTGTAACCCAGCTCAGCCAACGAGGCCGCCGCGGAAGCGCCGGCCAGCCCGGAGCCCACCACGAGGATCTCGTACTTTCGCTTGTTGGCCGGATTGATGAGCTTGATGTCTTCCTTATGCTTCGTCCACTTCTCGGCCAGCGGACCCTCGGGAATCTTTGAATCCAAGTTCATCCCCAACCTCCGAGTTGCCGAACATAGATCCAAAGCGGGATCATCAGAAAACCGAACGCCAGCACGGTGGCGAGAATCGTTCCGCCCCACTTGAGCGTGCCGTAAGAACGCGGCGTCACCAGCCCGAACGACTGAAAGAAACTCCAATAGCCATGCTTCAGGTGGCCCCAAAGCATCACCATCACGAAGACGTAAAGCGCGACGTAAACCGGATTCTGAAAGGTCTCGACCACCCAGCGATGAAGATCCCGAACCTGCTCACCACCGACCGTTGTGACATAACCGGCATCGATGCCCGGCCCAAATTTGAATTGATTCACATGCAGCGGAATAAAGAGAAGGAGCACCAACCCCGAAAGGGCCATCGCACGCGAGGAGCGCGTCGACGGTGTCTTCAGGCCCGCGGCTTTCGACTTCCAAACTTTGTAGCCCTGACCGCGCGCCTTGCGATGCTGCACTTTGAGCAGAATCGAATTCACCGCGTGAATCACAAAGGCTGCGAGCAAAATCAGATCCGCGACAAGAACCAGCGCCTTCTTACCGGCCATCATATGGGCATACTCATTGAAGGTCGACCCATCCCCAGGATAAAGGAGAAGGTTCCCGACGAGATGCAAGATTACGAAGAGGGCCATGCCGATCCCCGTGACAGAGGTCAGCAGCTTCTTGCCAACCGAAGACCCAATCGCTTCGCTCAGTGTGATCACAATAAATCCTCCCACAAAACCTAGAGGGATCCGATCCCTTTTTGATGCTACCTGCGTTATTTTTTGAAAACAGGGAGATCTCGGGTCCGGAGGAAGACCTTTGCCTGGCGCAGCAATTCTTGCCAAGTTTCCAAGATTGAAAAATCAGAGCCCCGTCGCCACGCTCGATGGGTCCGTCTGCGGTGTTTCAGCCGGCCTCGGCGCGAGGTCACGTTGGCGACTGCTCATCACCTCCGTTGCGCCGCCCAGCTCGGCCGCGTGCTCGAGCCTGATTCGGTGCCCCTCGACCGCGCTGATTTCTTGCAGGCCATCGACGTGCATCTTTTTCGCCCTGAACTCCGGAATCAGCCTCACTCGAGCCCGCGCGCCTTCAAAGGTCTCCGCCGCGACGAAAAAGTTGACGTGACTTTCGTAAAGGCCCTCGCAGAGCGCCTGATCGTAAAACCCGCAATGAACGAGATAGAGCTTCATAGCTCGCGTGAATACCAGAAGCGTCCCGTCTCGTCGATGCCCCAAGTGCTCGAACTGAGCACGTTCACTCAAATCGAATCGCCTCGAGCACTTCCACGAAATGCCCGAGATGAAACGCGTCCATCTCGGAAAGAAAATCCTCCATCGAGGCATTGCCGCCCCGACGATGGCTGAACGAGACATACTCGTGCGCGACGATGAACACCGCGGATAGCGCCGTGATCTGCGGATACTTGAGCTTACGCGGGAACCCCGAGCCATCGGGCCGCTCGTGATGCTGAATACAAATCGTATCGACGTCCGGCGGAATCGCATCAAAGCTCCTGACCCGCTCAGCCGCACGCACCGTGTGATAAAGCATCACCTTCTGATCCTCGGGTGTGAATTCCGCCTTGCGCTTCTCGAACTCCGCCATCGTATCGAGCTGAGCGAGCTCCTGATTTTTCAAGGCGATGTCATGAATCAGCGCCGCATAGCAGAGTTTCACCGCGTTTTGGTCGCTCCGCCACTGCGTTTTTCCGAGGATCAAACTCGTCACCTAAGAAAGCGAGAGACTGTGCCAGGCGAGATACCCGCCTTCCCTGGAAAGTTCTTTCAAGAAAGTCGACACCCGCCAGTTATGCTGGATTGAATCGACCGTGGCACCGACCTGCTTCTTGGTAAGTCGCTGCATGTCAGCGGAGATGCCGATCTGATCCCCCACGTCCTTGAGCAAAGAATAAGTCACATGATGGAACTTACTGACTTGAGTCGGAGTCGGCGGCACACCTTGTCGCTTCAACTCATCCAACCCTTCTTCCGCCTTCTGAATAAGAATCCCGAGATCACCCTCCCGCAGGTACAGATGCTCGAGCCCCTTATCGTCCCGGTACTTACGCAGGTCCGCCTCGTCAAAAACATCGCCAGACTGCAATATCTTGATAAAGCGCTCCCGCGAAAGCCGCAGGTAGATGTCCGCCTTCAGCGGACTCATGGAGATCAGCGCTTGCGGCTGGAGGCCCAGAAATCCATGCTGGCGGGAATCATCCACGCTGGGGGTCTCGAGTGCCATAGAGCTAGGTTACCTCGAATTCACTTTTGACGCATCGTGCATCAAAAAGTGATCGGATCCCTTTTTCCAAGCAGAGAGAAAAGCCTCCACCGTGACCGTTAAATTCTCTGGCACCGGTGCCCCCACGCCCCGCAACCCTGCCCAGAGGTGCGGCGTGTGGCCCATCAGGTAGAAGCCCTCTTTCTCGAACACCGCATCGCCGACCGCGCAGGCCGTCGGCGGAAGATGGCGAATGCCCCCGTTGAAATCGCTACCAAGAACGACGTTCGCCCCGCCCAGAACCTCGACCGCGTCGGCATAATGAGTCGCGAAAGCAAACAGGCCCCCCGTACACCTACCCGCGCACGATGCCGGGCAAAACTGTTCCGAAACCACTGTACCGCTCACCATGTCCTCGCTCGGCATCAAGCCGATCATGCCCCGCGAGGTAGCCACCCGCGCAAGTTGCGTGTCAGAAATCGCGCGCTCCGCGTGATAATGCCGTCGCAGCGCCGTATGCGTGTAAAGCAACGGCTGGCCGGCCTTCTCGAGCTCGGGAACCATCACCGCTTGAGCCCGATCGCTCGCATGAGAAAGATCGATCCAAACGCCCCGCTCGATGAGCTTGTGCATCAAAGCACGCCCTCGCTCCGTGATCCCGTTTCGATTGATCCGATTTCCCTCCGCGTCTCGAGGCCCCCCGAAAAATTGCCTCACCCATGCCCAGGGATTGGCCCATGCGTTGATCCCGCGCATAAACGCGCTGCCGCCCAACTCATCGTCCGTCAAATGCAGCAGCGTAACGATCCGAATCCCCCCCTCGTCGATGAACTCCCGGATCAAATCATCCGAGTCGAGAATTCCCGACGCCGTCTCGAGCGCCAACACCAGCACCCGCTTTCCCGACGCCAGGGCTCGGCGCGCTTGAAGAGGCGACCGCGCCAAAACGAAATCCGGATTCTCGCCCACAAAACGTCGCACCTCCTCAAGCTGCCTGCGAACTGAAGCCGGAAGATCCGGCTTCAAAAGAGGATGAGCATAGATCGACACGACCGTAATCGCCGTTTTGGCGTCGCGCAACGCGCGGGGATTCGCCTGGGAGGAGAAGCGGCTCCGCCAGGATTCGGCGCAAAGCTCGTCGTCGAACGAGCCGGTAAAAAACCAACCCAGCCCCTCCTTCATGAAAAGATGCGCATGAAGCTCGACGGTCAGCTCATCCGGCCGAGCTGCCGCTCCCGCAGGAGACTCGGTGCAACAAAACAGAACCCCGGCCCCGGCCAGCAGCCTCGCGAGCGTTTGGAATCGCATTTTAGGATTTCCCCCTCTAAGCAGTTTACACTAAAGGTGTGTGCCCTCTCTCACGCCGACCCATCCTGCTCGTCTTCCTCTCGTGCCTCGGGCTTCAGACGGGCTGCGCCACCTACTTGCCCCAGCTCCGCCTGGAAAGCCCAGAGGCCACCGGCTCAGAGAAACTCGGTCGCGCCGAACTCGCCGGCACCCAGGGGGGCGTCAATCTTTCCGCCGAAGTCGCGATGCGGGACCAGCCGGCCCAGAAGGACGCCGATGGAAACCCTCTCCCTGCTGATCCGCCAGTACCCTACCTGCAACCCACCTGGGCCGCGTTCTTCGTGGGCTTCGTCAAAGGGTTCGGTGACTCCTGGGACTTAGGCATCCGCCTCCTCCAGCCGACCGCGCCGTTTCAGGTCCGGGTCAAGTACCAGTTTCTCGGCCAGCCCGAATCCCGGGCGGAGTTCGGAAATTTTTCGCTCGCCGCGCTGGTCAGCCCGGGCCTGACGGCCGGGCCTGGAAACGGCACCGAAACGCTCTTCTACCTTGCTGGGGACGTCACCCTCCTCGCCGGCATCCGCCTGGGTCGCTCCCACCTGATCTGGCTCTCCCCCTCGTTTACGTTCGCGTCGATCCGCGGCCTCGCCTCGACGGCCGGCGCCGCTGGGGGAACCGTCCTCACCTACGGCGGTGGCGTCGGATACCAGCTCACCGTGCTCGGTTTTTTCGGGAGAGCGGAGTTCAACTGGGCCTGGGGCTCGGCTGGCGAGAACCGAATCGACGGCCCTTCTCTTGGGGCGCTGGTCGGGCTTCGCCTTTGAAGGGGGCCGTTTGTGAAAATTTGGCAGAAAGGCCCGCCCGGTGTATGCCCCTCCCGTGCGCCTCACCCTCCTCAAATGCAAACTTCATCGCGCCGCCGTCACCGGAGCTGATCTCCATTACGAAGGCTCCATCGCCATTGATCGCGCCCTCATCAGACAGGCCGGACTCCTCCCCTTTGAAAAGGTCGACATCTACAATGTCACCAACGGGGCACGGTTCTCGACCTATGTGATTCCGGGAAACACCGGCGAGATCACCCTCAATGGCGCCGCCGCGCGGCTCGTGATGAAGGGCGATCGCGTGATCATCTGCGCGTTCGCGGATTTCGAAGCAGAAGAAGCACGCAACCACATCCCGATCGTGCTGCTCCTCGACGAGCAGAACCGAGTGAAGGGTTCCGACTTCCACGGCAGCGAAAGCCTTCCCGGTCTGAAGCGCACGGATTCGCCGCCGAGCAAAAAAGTCATCCACGGCACCCTTCCTTTTTAAGTCAACCTGCCAGACAATTTTTGCTACCGATAGTGCTCGAAGCCATGCAGGCCGTGTGCATCGATCCGGTCCTCGCCCATGAAACAGGAGTTTCACCATGAGCACAAAAGTGAAGATCCAACAGCATGCCGGTGGCTATGGCCGCATATTGAAGGATGTCGTTCTCCTCCTGGAAACGGCTCGCCGGACTTCTGTCCGAGCAGTCAACGCCGCAATGACAGCGACGTATTGGCAAATCGGGCGATATATCACTGAATTCGAACAGCGCGGCGGCCAACGAGCGGAACACTACGGTGAACAACTCGTGAAACGTCTTGCCGCCGACCTTACCCATCGCTTCGGACGAGGCTTCTCGAAACGCAATCTTGAGCAGATGCGACGCTTCTATCTTTCCTGGCAGATTGCGCAGCCAGTGTCTGCGCAATCTCTTCCCGGTCCAGGCGTACGAGGCAGACGAAAGATTGCGCAGACACTGTCTGCGCAATCTTTGGGGACAGCTTTAGTCGATTTTCAAGCCAAATTCCCGCTCCCATGGTCCCACTACGTCCGACTTCTCCAGGTCGACAACCCACACGCTCGGGCGTTCTACGAAGCGGAAGCACTACGCGGCGGTTGGTCCTTTCGCCAGCTTGATCGACAGATCGATTCACAGTTCTACGAGCGTACGGCGCTCTCGCGCAACAAGGCGGCAATGCTCACGAAGGGGACTCGCCCCTGCCCCAATGACCGGACCAGCCCAGAAGAGGAGATCAAGGACCCCTTCGTCCTGGAGTTCCTCGACCTGAAGCTCGGGAAACTCACCCACGCGGACGCCGGCCAGATGCACCTGTACCTCAACTACGCGCGCGCCCACTGGATGCACGCGGACGAGAATCCGCCAGTCGGCCTTATCCTGTGCGCTTCAAAGGATAGCGCCGTCGCGAAGTATTCGTTTGAAGGGCTGCCCAACAAGGTGGTCGCGGCCCAATACCGGACTTCCCTGCCACAGGAGAAGACGTTGGTTGCCGAGATTGCGAAAACTCAGAAATTGCTCGTGCACAGGCGGAAGGGAAAATAGATGCCAGCTTCAACGTCTAACGAAGAATTTCTACGATATGCCATCCTACTCACTCGCACAGGTGCCGCCTTTGAGGAGCCGCTGATCCGCCGACACGTCGAGTACCTCCGGAAACTCGACCGTGAAGGACGACTCGTCCTGTGCGGGCCTTTCACGGACTATCGTGGCGGGATGGTTATCATCAGGGCGGCGTCACTCGAAGAAGCTCGTGGGATCGCCGCCGATGACCCCTTCGTTTCTGAAGGGGCCGAAACTTTCGAAGTCAGAACTTGGTTGCTTTCATGCGAGGAGAATAGTCACCTGGGAATGGGGTAGCCATGGAATCATTGGACACATTGACCTGGATTTGAAATTCCCGTTTGAATCCAGTACGATCGGACGCAATGCGAAAACCACTCATCCGAAGCATTGCAACTCTGACCTTACTTACAAAGATCGATCGCATCCATGGATCTCAGTACCGGGCACCGCCGTTTTCCTAACCGGCGTTCCGGCGCAGCTTGGAAAGTTCGCTGAGGTTGAGAACCTGAACTTCAATCACCCGACCCTTTTTATCCTCGAGAAAAACAAAGCCATCACGGACGTAGGACTTTGCTTCGGTGCCCTCAGCTAAACGGATGCTTGCAAAGTCATTGTCCCGATCTACATGGATTTCAGGAAAAGAGGCCGCTGCTTTTATTTTTTTTCTTCGAACTGAACCATGAGCGTCACGATGACCCATAAATTCTGATCCTTTCTTTCCAAAGCCACGGCGGCAAGCTTGTTATCATTCCGACTCCGAGACGACTTGCCATCTCATCCCAGTTTACGCAATCGTGAGGCCTTACAGCAAGGATGCAGGCCGCTCGTAACGTTGCGTGCTACGTGACAAATTTCTGACGATTTCAGCCTGACCCTTCCTTTTTAAGTCAACTTGCCTGACAATTTTTGGATGCGAAAACCACTCATCCGAAGCATTGCAACTCTGACGCTCCTCTGTTTCCTGTCGGCGACGAACGCCTCGGCGGCCAAGCCGACCGCCCAGCAAAAGATCGATCGCATCCATTGGGGCTTCGATACGATTGCGACCGCTACCAAGGTAGGCCGCATCACCGGGGGCTGGACGCTCCTCGCGGGCGGGATCGGCTCGGCTGCGATTTCAGTCGCGCATTGGACCGACTATGCCTTGATTCCGGCGGCTGACACGAACGGACGCAACCGGGCCCTGGCCTGGGGGGCCACTTCGGGCCTCTTCGCCGTGACCTTCTCCCTGTTCGGTTCGCTCCTCCTGGCCGTACCGCAGGAGTACGAGACCTGGCGCGAGAACGTGGCGAGCATCTCCGGAAAAACCCCCGAGGAGCGCTTGAGCGGCTACGAGTCGTTCTTCCGTACCCGAGTCGATCGACAGCGCTCCGCTCGGATCGCCGGCAGCACCTCGCTCGCGGTCATGGGCTTGGTAGGAATCGTCGGTGGCTTTTTTCCGCGCGACCCCAACTACCGCGGCCTACTCTGGTTTCTGGGCGGCTTCTACACCGGGCTTTCTATTCCGGGCTTCTTTCTCAAAGGCTACTACGAGCGAGAATGGGACAACTACCAAGTCTGGAGCAATGGCGAGGAAACGAAAAGCGCGGCGGCCCACGAGGAACCCGGTCTGGACTGGGCTCTCAACCTCTTCCCGCAGGCGGATGGCCTCGGGGCCGGCGCGACTCTTCGATTCTAGATCCCGAAGACGTCCGTCGGAGACAGGGTGAAGCTCACCACCGAGTCAGCCGTCGAGAACGCGCCGCTGCTGCCGGCCGTGTTCACGCTCGCGCAGGTCTTGTCGAAGGCCACGGTCAGTCCGTTCGCCGCGAGTTCGGTATCACCGGAGTCCGTGATATTCCCGGTGCCATTCGCGGTGGCTATGGAATCCGTCAAGCTCGCCATATCCATGCCCGTCTCATCGGTGAACGTGGCCCCGACCGCGTGACCAGCCGTGCCACTGCTCGTCTTCCCGATCTTCACAGCGCCGTCTTTCACGCCGGTCGAGAACATCCGAAAACACCCGAAGGCCGTGACCGCTCCGCCTCGATTCGGCTCGATCGCGACGATCTGGGTCGCGACCGCTTTCGAGGTCTTGTTGTAGGTCGCCTTGCCGTACATCGCGCGATCGCCATCGGCGAACGAGCCCAGATAGCTCGTGGTAAACATGGTGCCGAACACCTTCACGAACTGATCGTCGCCGGTGCGATCCCATTGAACATAGACCGGGGTTTTCTTGTCGTTGAAGCCGTTCGGGGCCTGCACCAAAAAGCCCTTCGACTCGGTGGCCGTGCCTCCCCAGTAAAGCTTCATATGGGCGCCGCCGTCGATCGTCACCGTGGCGACCGCATCGTAGCCGAGGGTGGTGGCCCAGGCCTCGGTCGGCACCGCCACTTCGAGCTTCACCGTCTTCGTTTCGAAGGTCTTCTCGATCGTGACCGGAAGCGCTGCCTTATCCGGATTCACCGACATCGACTTGCTGAAATGACAAAGCGCGACCTCCGCCATGGCGGGAAAATGATTATTCAACGAGCAAAGCGTGCCATTGAAGAATTTGAGCGCGCCGTGCTGATAGCCGCCCGCATCCGTCCAGAGGGCCGCGCACTGCTCAGTGGCCTTCTGCATGATCAGCCCACACGACGCGTCGCCGCCGGCGAAGGCTGAAGCGATGCCCGCGTCCAACGCCCAAGCCTCCGCAGGGCTCAGTTCGCCCGCGGAAGAAGCATGCATCGCCCGTTGAGGCAACCGATGTTTTTCGATTCGAGGCGCGGCGACCCAGAAAACCACTAGGCTAGCCACGGTCAAAAATACCATTCCAGAATATCTATTGCTGAATTTCATTACGATGATCCTTTCTTAAAAATAGGGTTAGCTGATGGTCAGGACGTCTAAGCTGATCTGGCTGGGAAGCGAGCTCACAGCAGCCGAGCCACACGCGCCGAAAGACGCACCAGCGATCACCACAAACACGACCAAAATGGAAAGTATCCACGAACGATTGTAACGAATCATTGAATCTCCTTTTCTGTAGATGATCGCGTTTCGGCCATACGGAGGCGTTTCTTGAGGAAAGGCCCCAGCTCCGCAAAAACTTCACTCAAGCGTCAACGAAACGCCTTGATGCGGTACAGCCCATCGCGTGGTTCGGTCGGGTGATCGCTATACACGGTGTCGACGAAAACATGCATTGCGTCAGGAAAAAGCTCATGCAGGGCGGCAAGATTCTTGGGCTCGTTTTCGAATGAAGCGATCAAGCGCCCTTTTTTTCGCACGAAAGTCGCCGCTTCTTTTTTATGAAAAAGGTCATCCAAATGTGGAGCCGCCTTCAGAAGTAAATGCGTCCGGTCGATTTCCCAGGGAAAGCCATCCTGCTTGAGACGGGATCGCGTGCCCGCACCCATGTTCGGCTCGTCACGTCCGGTGAGGTAAATCATCTCCGCGCCCAAGCGATAGAGCTCGTGCGCGAACTCGGCGGCCCCCGGATAAGCGTGATCGTACTTCAGATACTCACTCGTGAAGAAGCGATGATTCCAAAACTCCTTCACGGATTCCCACGCCCGCAACACTTCCGCACTGGCCAGCTCGAGCCCGGCGGAGAGAAAAGTGTCCCGCAAAGAGTAACCCACCTGCGAACCCTGAATACGATCCAGGACCGCTCGAACCGCCTCGAACGAGCCGCCCCGATGCACGGCGGACCACTCCTTCAAAATCTGATGCGTGCGCGAGCCGACCTCATAGAGGGTGGAATCCAGATCGAGCAATACGACCGGACGCTCGGCACTGTACTGCGACACTCGCTCCGCCACCTCGCGGAGAACCGCCCCTTCACTCAAATCGTGAAAACGGGAAGCTTCAATCCAGGCCTGGCGAGCCAGGAGCTTTTCGTCAGATACGCGAGTCATGATCTTCGGGTTTAGCGGACTCTGGGGATGAAAGGCAAGGAAGGAGGTTTCCGGTTCCGAACTGCCCCCTTCGCCTGAGAAGTGGGTGAGAGATGAGGCAGGCCAGTGAGGTGGGATGTGAACAGGGGTGGATGTCGACAAGGTGGGATCACTCACTCAGGCACGACCAGCTCGGGAACCGAAAAACTCACACAGAGAAGAAGAGCACCGTCCGTGCCAAAGAAAACGGAAGTGATTTCAACGGAATAAGACCTGACGTCCGCTCCTTGGCCTAGGTCGACTGAGACGCACTGGGGCCAGAAAGCCCCTTATTCATGGGTCGAGCAGACGGCGTCCGAGGGCAGGCTCCGAACGGATGACGTTCCGGCGCCTCCGACCAACGCGGTGGCCCCGCTTCCGGCGGCAGCCCCGCCCGAATTCACGACTCCGCCCGCGCCTGGCGCGGTGGCTGAACAGGAAAGCACGTCAATCAAGCCTCCTCCTCCGCCGCCGGTGGAATAGCCACTGGCACCGCCGCCGCCGCCTACGGCCTCGAATCCCACCGATGCCCAGCTCACGGGGCTGAGTTCTTCACCCAGGCGAAACCTCAAGTAACCGCTGCCGCCGCCGCCCCCTGAATAGACCGTCGCCCCGCCGCTTCCCACTCCGCCGGTGACCCGAAAAATCGCGGAGGTGGGCACGGTGAGCTGCCCGATCCACACCAGCAGCGCTCCTCCGCCCGCTCCGCCCACATATCCGGTCGCGCCGTTTCCGCCGCTGCCTCCGAGCGTGAAACACTTCTCTCGATCACAGACGGCGGAAGCGATGCGACCCCCCTCTGAAAAATAAAGTCCGTTGGTGACCCCGCCTCCGGCCGCGCCGACGGGAGTGGTGTACGACGTCGCGCCCGCGCCACCGGCACCGGCCACCGAGCTGGTTCCCGCCGCGCCACCGCCGCCGCCTTCGTTCGCGGAAGTCGATGCCGCGCTCGCCACTCCATGAAAAGAAGCACCTGGAGTCAGAGCTCCCGAAGCCACAAAGCCCGCGCCCTCGACCGAGAGCATGCCGGCGGAACCGGAGTTCAGAAGACCAGACACTCGCAGCGGAAAAATACCGCCGTAGCCGTTGGAAAAGCTAAACGCGTGCGGCAGGCCGAGCGAAAAAGCATTTCCCGCCCCCAGCGAAAGACTCGCCAAGTTCGCAACCCGCACGAGCTGAACCTTGCAGAAAACCGACCCGACGCCGGAGTCCGCGGTGCTCAGGGCTGCCGCCACCACGTCGTACGGAACCGAGGAGAGGGGTTCATCCAGGTAAACGCTCGTTCCGACCACTCCCCTCACATACGAAGTGCCCCAATCTCCAAGCTTTAAATCCGCGGCGCCACAGGCGGAGACGGAAGAAGCCGCCGTGACATGCCAAAGCACTTCATCTCCGGGGCCCCAGTTCAACGTCATCCCGCTGGCCACCGAAATTTTATGAGGATTGACCGAATCAATGGCGACAACCTTGGCAAACTGAGTGAGCGTTCTTCCATGCGAGACCGCGGTCACGGCAGTGGGATCGAGCGTACCCGAAGGGGCCTGATCACCATCTGCCCCGGTCCCCCATGAGGAGCCACTCACTTCGATCGAGCTTTCCCCCGAGAATGCGCCACTCGGATTGCGAAGGCGAAGAACGTGCGCGCCCGGATAGCTCAGGGTCGGTACGCTGCATTCATATACCCAGGGCGCCGCCACCGGAGGATCCCCAATCATCGCGCCGTCGGCAGGCGGCCTGACCGTGCCGATCGAGCAGATATCGTTATCGAGTTGAGCCGTCCCGCCGGCGTCGAGTCCATAAGCCCGGATGCTGAGCGTGATCCCGCCCTTTTGCGGAAGAGCGCTGAGGTTCGTGTCGACCACACAAAAACTTCCAGGGAGACAGTGGCAGTTCGAGGTGTAGCAATCACCGGTCTTCACGCCGGGACCGCAGGCCGCGACGGACAGCAGGAGCGCGAGGCTCGTCAGCGAAAGTGCCGCCGCTCGTCCGTTCATTCCGCGCCCTCGGCCGTCACCCAAGGATCATCCAAATAAGTATCCGTCAGAAGACGAGTCTTCCTCCCCAGTCGACACCAGACCTTCCAGTAAGGAATCGAGGCGATCCACACCACGCGCTCGAGAAGCGGCACCTCCGAGAGCGGGCGATCGCTCAGGCCCAGCCGCTGCACACGATCGCCGAAGCGAGCGAGGACATGATCATAGAACTGCGGGAACCGCGCGAGCACCGGATGCGGCGAAGACGTTCGGCCACTCGCCTTGATCCTCGAAACCAAAAAACGCTTGAGCCAGCCCAGAGCCATCCACTGCAAAACGGCTTGCGCGAGGAGAAATCGCCGGTGTCCGGGATTTTCGCTCAACCAACGACGAGTCTCACGTTCCCCAAAAGCGACGTGCCGCTCTTCCTCCCCGATCGAGCTGACGAGAATTCTCCGAATCTCCGGATGCTCGATCGTGTCGACCATGGCGTAGAACGCCGAAAGCACCAGCCCCTCGCCCAACGCCATCTCCAGCGCCACGTGCTCGCCCCAGCTCCCGCCCATCATGCCCGTCGTCAGAAAACGAATCGCGGCATGCGCGCGTCCAGGTTTTTCTCCGAGATGGGAAAGGATCCGCAGAATTTTGCGCACATGAGAGAGCTCCTCGCCGGCCTGCTTCGCGAGAAACGAGGCGGCGTTGAGATGAGGTGCGCGGTAGAGCCAGTAGCCGCATTGAATTCCCGTCACTTCCCCGTAAAGGAACTGATCAAAAACCCAGGCGAGAAATTTTCGATCCCACTCCTGGGTGAGGTCAAAACACGCCCCCTGAAAATCGAACCGGAGTTCTTCCGGCGGCAGAGTCATGCTGGCGGCATCCATCGAGGTCACCCCCTTAGTCTACCCCAAGCGCGCGCGCATTCTTACCGTCAGGAAACTGACGATAGACTTCCTGGAGGTTCATCCGCGCCGAAGAATTGCCCGGCTCGCGCTCCAGCACCGTTTCGAGCAGCTCGGCCGCCCGCCCGAACTCGCCGACGCCCATGCGCGCCAGGGCGGCGTTATAAATCACCGCGTTGTTCTGAAAAAACGGCCCTTCCAGCTCCCCGAACACCTCGCGCGCGCGCCGCGGGTCGCGCAACACGAAGCTCTCGAGCCCGATGACGAACTTCGTCGCCGAATTTCCAGGATGCTCCTTCAACAGACGTTCGTGCAGCTCGCGCGCCTGGCCCACCTGCCCCTTCGCACGGAGCGTTTCGCCCTCCTCATACAGGCGCAACGGGCCTACCCACTTCATCACCGCCACGCCGAAGCCGGCCGGGCAGGGACGAAGAAGATCAAAGAGCACGCCAGACCGGCAACCATTCGGAAACGCGATGAGATCAAGTTCCGGCCAAAGCGATGCGCTCCACGATGCCGTGACCGTCTCCCCTGGGCGATAACGCTTGGCGAATTCCCCCACGGATTCCAGCGTGACTCGCTCCTGGAAAAGCTTCGGGGCGTCCGGGCGGTAATCATAAGGACGAAAATCCGGCATGAAAGCGAGGCGATGATCCCGGTACTCGCGGGCGATCCGCTCATAAGCCTGGTCAATCGCCACCATCACCTGTCCGAGGTCGCGGCGATACCGCGCCGAACGGATCGTATTCATCCCGACCTGCAACGCGAGGCAAGTCAGTAACCCCACGCCAAGCCAGCGCCGCCACGCGTGCGTCCGCACCTGCTCCGCGAGCGCCATCCAAAGCCCACCGAGCAGCAGCAAGGAGGGGACGACGGTGAGAATTCCGTAGCGAATCCGAAAGGTGAAATTGATATCACTGAGTACGCTCGTCGCCGCGAGGACGACGCACCACCAGAGACCGAAGAAAACCCAGGCTCGCCCGGTCGCGGATTTTCGCCAGCTCGCGAGCGGCGCATCGTCGCCCTGCACCCGGTAGACGCCAAATGCCAACGCGGGTACGAGCGCGAAAGGTCCGAGCACCCCGGCGATCGAAAGCGGTGCCGCCTGCCAAAATGATTTCCAATCAAAGGCATCTGGACTCCAAAGATACGAAAGCACCCGTGATAGACGAGCTTCTTGAAACATCCAGCCAATCGAACTGCCGCCGGACCCCGGAACAAAGGGCGGCAGCTTAGAAAAAATTCCCGGCCCCCAGGGCACGGCCAGAAGCCCCATCAACGTGAGCGGAAACGCGAAAAACGCCCACTGCCGGGCTCGGGTCAGCAGGAGATAAAGCCCCACCGTCGGGCCGATCAACTTCACGTCCGCCTTGGTTTTATATCCGAGGTACACGCAGAAACTGATGGCCAACCATTTTCGGAGCCAAGCGCGATGCGCCGGCAGACGAAAATTCGGAAGCCCCTGCCAGTCCGGTGGGGTCGCCTCGATCGAGCGAAAAATCCATTCCAGCAGGAGGAGGTTGGTCAGAGCCGCAAGCGGCGCGAGATCCTGATGCAGAATGAGCGCCGCGACCGGACCGGGTGCCGTGTAGTACAGCGCCCCGATACCCACGCCCACCCACGCAACGAGCGCCGAGCGCGCCGCCCAGGACTTTTTCTTGCCACCGCTCAGCAATTCAGCGAGGCGGACGATTCTCCATCCGACTACCGCATAGATGGCCGACTTGATGACGAAGTACGACCACGACTCGTAGCCGCTGATGAAATACCCAAGCTTGTAGAGCACGGATTGAGCCGGTCGCTCATTGAAACCCCAGTGCTCGGGCTGAGTCGACACGGGCCAGAGCCATTCCCAGAAATAGTGCAGAATCGAATGGTCTTTGATCTTCCAGAACCAGCTGGTGAAGTCGTCATCCCAGAGCGGAATCCCCTGCGTGAGAAACAACGCAAACAGGAACCCAAAAATCAAAATCATGCCTTCGAAGCTCGCTTCTTCAAGGAAATCGTCAGGGTGAACTTCGCCACGGGCTCCGCACCGGTTTTAGAGGGGACCGTCGCCGTCACGACCACCTTCGTCGAAACCCGCTCACCGGTTTGGAGCGCCTGCTCAACCAGCGCGCGGCAGGCGATGCCGTCCTCGCAGGTAAAGTAGACATCGCCGTCCGGGCGTTTCAGAAAATCCGCATGAAAATCCTGGAACACGAGGTTCACGAGGTTGCCCTTCTGCTGAATTTCGCGCATGGTCAGCAGCCCACCGGCCACATCCGCCCCCACGGCAAGCACGCCGAAGTACATCGAACCGAGATGGTTTTTCGTTCGGCGATTCAACGGGATCTTGATCACGCATTTTTTTTCATCCAACGTGATCACGCTCGGCCGGCAATAAAAAATGACCGGGATTTTCAACAGCCCGAAAATGCGGATGAAAGCCGTGTCTCGGATCGAGGCCGGCAGGATAGCATGTATTTTTTCAGCAAGGCTCGTCGCCATGAGAAGACTCCTCCGCGCCTCAGGCGCTGGGTGGAAAACCAAAACTGAGCTTGAGCGCTCGGTATTCCAAAGAAGTTTGCCCTGAAGCTTCGCGAATGACCAGAGGCGGCTCTTCGAAACCACCGGTCTCAACGAATTTCGAAGGGAGATCTGAAACACGCTGAAGATAGAGCAGATCCAGGAGAGGCGGTTCGCCCTCGCGGAAGATCACCGGGCGCAGCCGTACCAAGGCGCCTCCCGCTTCCGTCCAGGCTTGGCGGGCGCGCGCCCGCTGAAGGGTCGGAAACACCAGCGCGAGCCCCGCGCCCGGAGCCAGATGCCGAAGGCCCGCCAGGCAGTAATCGCGCACGTCGCCGCGCATCTCGAAACGGCAATCGATTTTCTGGGGATGGTCCCCGGGGACTCCCGAGCCGGGCGGAAAATAAGGTGGACTGCCGAGGACGAGATCGAAGAGCGACGCGCCCGGGCTCGAGCCCTGGCGCGCATCGAAACCGCGCAGATCGCCCTGGCGAATCTCGTAACGCCCCTCTAAGCCGTTGCGGCTCGCGCTCGCGCGCGCGAGCCGTACACTTTTCTCCTGCGCCTCGATCGTCTCGAAGCGCGCGAAAGGCAAGCGCCACGCCGCCGTCATCCCCACCGAGCCGATGCCGCTTCCCAAATCCAGCACGCGCTCGACCCTCGGCGCGCACTGCGTGCCATACCAGGCCGTGAGCACGTCGTCGGTCGAGAAGCGATGACCGTTCTTCAATTGGAAGATGCGAAAATCACCGGCGAGCGCGTCGCAGGTCACGGGCTCGCCCAGCTCACCCTCGAGCGCGAGCCGAAGCTCTTCATCTCGCGAATCATCGAGCAGCGGCCCGGGCTTCGTGTAGTCCTTGAATGTGCGGTTTCCCATGTTTCGTTATTTATCAGAAAATTTGCAGGATACGATGACATCTCGTATCCTTTCTCTCATGATCGAGAGGCTCCTGATCGTGCTCAAAGACTGGCTCGCCCATCATCAGATGAAACGCCTCACCGCTGAGGTGAGGCGCAAGCCCCTGAGGTTCAAGAAGGGTTTTTCAGCCGCTCAGGTTCGCGAACTCAATCGTAGACGCTCATGATCCTCCTCGATACCAGCCTCTGGACCCTCGATTCCAAAATCAATCGGGTTCTTCCCGACGAACTCAGGTTCGAGTAGCATCTAAAGGAAGATCCCGGGCGATACCTTGAACCGCTCAGCTAACGCGCGAATTTGCCGAACATTCAATTCTCGTTCACCACGAAGAATCAGGCTGACCACTGACTGTCCCCCCAGCTCCTCGCCGAGGTCCGCCTGCTTCAGGTGATTCGCCTCCATCAACTGAGCTAGAATCTCGTTGGGCGCTGCACGTTCGGACGAAAATTTCTCCTGCTCAAATTTCGCGACCAGACCGCCCAGTACCGTCAGATACTGATTCACATCCTCAGCGAGAGCGGCAGGCTGGTCCCGATTCAAAAAATCAATCAAATGCCCGACGACCTTCAATGCATTTTGATGCTGTTGTCTCGTGCGGATTTCAACCAGAGGAAGTCTCTCACAAAGAGCCTGGTAAGCAGGCCCGGCACCACGCGACTCAACGCCAGCCATTACAAACTTGGTCATTTCCCGAATTCGCTTGAGTGGCGTTCCCATGGATTTACTCCTTCCACTTTCCATCATCGTAGTCCTGATGATCCAGAAAAGCGCTGAATAACTAAAAATACTTCTTCAGCCGCACGTAGTCTTCAAACGCAACCAACGCCTGGAACAAGAGGGGAGTCTTTTCATGAGCCTGGCTCACTACCTCATCTGATCTCTCGTTTCGAAGCTGCCGAATCTCACGAAAAACCTGCACATCAGGAATGATCCCGCGCTTCTCCATCCGATTCAAGCAGTCCAGCACCGTGCCCTCCGCCACGAGCTCGTGCTCATCCAAGGTTCGGAAGAGCCGCTGAACCAGAAAATCGGCGAAGCGGGCGAAACGAGCTGTCAGCGCCTCCAGAGTCTCGCGCTCACCGATGTCGAGCTCGGCTTTCTTACTCCGCAGGAGCGGTCCCGCGCGATCATACGATTCCTGAAGCACCGTCCGCGAGGCTCGGGCGAGCTTCAGATTCTCTTCCAAGAGAGTCAGCGTTGGGGATTTCTTCGCCATAACTCCACTTTCTTCGATTCGATCCGCTCAAGGAAGGCTTTTTTTCGCAGCTCAGTCACTTGATCCAAAGGCCCGCTGATCAGAATATCGACCTTCTGTTCGCCAAGCTGGTCTTGAATCGCCCCCCGAACCTTACGCGCCCAAGCCAGATCAATGAGCGCCTCCTGATCACAGAGAATCCAAAGGTCAATGTCGCCGCCTTTGGCGTTCACGTCCGCGCGCGAGCCAAACAAAAAAATGCCTTCCAGCCGCTCAGCCGGAATCGCCGCACGAACTGAATCAACGACCGCAATCACCACCTCAGGCTTCAGTCGGTGAATCATGGCTTCCCCACTCCCAGCGAATGAGCAGCCCTGGCCAGCCGCTGATCAAAGGTCACCAACTGGCAACGCGCCTCCAGCGAGGAAAAGAGAATCATTCGATCGACGAGCCCGACGCCCGGGTGAGGGTGAGCAAATCCCGCAATTTGTTTCCAAACCTCGGGCTGATTCCAATCCGGGTCCACGCGGCGGAGGTAAGGAAGAAGCCGCGCCAAAGACGTGCGGACTTTACCGCTCTGGATTTCTGCCAAAACCGGAAGCACGGTGACGACTTCGTCATCTCGAATCCATCCCTCCAAGGCATCCAAAACAGGATGGTTCCGCTGGCCGCGCGGGGAAAAATAGTCGACCCAAACGGAAGTATCGATCAATCGGTCCATCAACGACTCCGGGATGTTTTTCGCGCCTGGGGCTTGACCTTCAACGCCCCCGAGCCACGCAATTCAGACAGCTCGCGAAGGTATTTCTTCCGAATCAGCTCTTGCAGCCCAAGCACCACGGCCATCGTCTGAGAGGCCGCGCCGGAAGCAGCGACCGCTTCCTTCAATAATTCTTGTGGGATATTCATCGATGTTCTCATATTGACATCATAGATATGCCTACGTCATCTTTGCAAGGCATATCACGGCGACCCGTAAAATACCCGATACTCGTCTTCAGGCGTTCTCCCGCTTCTCGAACCGGGGAGCGGACAGTCGATCTTTTGTGCATCCTCAAAGAAGGCCTTCATGCGTATCTTATCATCAGGTTGGATGTAATAACGACCGCAGAGTAGCGGGTCTGAAATGCCATTGATAATAACAGTGATACCACTCCGAGGCAGCAAACTCAGGTAGGTGAGAATCATCCGAGGATCGCGGAGCCCACTATTAAACGCGATCTCAACGGCTCTCCTGTAGATTTCCGCATCGAGCGTCACCTCGGCAGAGAGTTCGGCTTCCGCCATCGATCGAGTCCGACCGGGGCGACCGGCGCCGCTGACCCTGCCGATCGGGCCCACCGGAGAGTCGACTCCCGCCATCAGCGGACGCGGCACCCCGGGAGGAATCCCGCTCGCGCTCTCGGACTCATCGAGGGCCGCGAAGTCCGCTTCGCTTCTGCGAGGGGCGATCGCTCCCCGTTGAAATGCCGCCACCAGCTCGGTTTCGATTTGAAGCAGAGGAACCTCTCCGTTTACGGTCCGAAAACGTTGGTTCTGGTAGTCGAACACTGCCGTATGAGAATCCACGCTCCCTTCCAGGTAGCGCACGGCGCCCACGAGGGTCGACGCCTCCGCATCGAAGTGCCGACGGCTGCGCTGGATCGCGGCTGGGTAGCCCCCCGCTCGAGGCAGAGGTGCCCGCAACGCACCATAGAGCAGGTCGATATCACGCGCGCGCTCGATCCACGCTGCCGCGTCGTTCACCTTCGGTGAGTTCGCCGCCAGATAGGCCTCCAGCGAAACACGAAACTCAGCGACGCTCTGGTTGGGATGTGCGTTGGCCAGCTCCAGCGCAAAATCAGGAAGACTCTCGCCGTTGCTACTGGCCAGAGACAAACGCGTGTAGGCCTCTCCCTCGGATTCCTCTCCTTCCCCTCTCCTTTCTACAGGCGCGGTCGGCACAGGAGGCGCCGCCCTTCCCCTCCTCGGCGGCCCGATCTCGAGCGGCGCGGCATAGGCGTGAGCCGGATTCGGAATCCGAGGATCGCGAAAAAGCCCTTCATTCGAAGAGGCCCACCTTCGTCCGCCCCGGGGGCGAACTCGGCGCGCCTCGTGACCGCGAGCGGCCGCCAGAATCGCTTGCTCCTCCGGCGTGAGCGGATCCATCGCCCGCAGCTTCAAACTCTCTTCCGATGCCTGTCCGTTGATCGCCGCTAGCGCAGGTCGGAATACCGGCCCTTTTCGCCGATCCAGGGTGGAATGAGTCATCAGATCCCACACCTCGTGCCGATTCGGATCCCTCGGCACGAGCACCAGCTGCACGTGCGGTGGTTGGCCGAAGCTTTG
Organism: uncultured Bacteriovoracaceae bacterium; assembly: GCA_964363305.1. Taxonomy (GTDB): domain Bacteria; phylum Bdellovibrionota; class UBA1018; order UBA1018; family UBA1018; genus CAYIHX01. Next base: position 34,594 of record CAYIHX010000022.1, read on the forward strand.
AACTCCCACCTCCCAGCTCGGCGGCACCAGCCCCGGCACCTGGCTTACCGCCGCAAGCCAGAGGTCCGCCGTTCCCTGGCAGTCCGTGCCCTCCCCGAGAAAAGCGTCCAGCACGGTGGCGTTCGCTTCCGTATAATTCGACAGGTAACTCGACCGCAGAACCTCCCGCGCCACCGCCACGCGCAGTTCCGGATCCCGCTCCGTAGCCACGATGCTTCGAAGTTCGGCCAGCGTCGCGCTCCAGCGCGCCCGGATTTCCGCCAGCTGCCCGCGCGTCACCCGAGGGCGCCGCCCGCGCGCATCATGCTCGATGCGGTTCATGGCCCAATCGATGTCCGGCGGCACCAAGCCTCCGTTGCGCATCGCCTCGAACGCTCGAGCGGCCTCCGCGCGCAGCTCCCGCTCCGAGCGCAGCACCGCCGACCGCGCCGCCTCTCTCCGTCGCCGCACCTCCTCGGCGCGCGCGGCTCGCTCTCGTTGCTCGCGTTCGCGCAAGCGGCGACGAATCTCCTCTCGCGACCGCCGGACCGTCGGCCGCTTCCGCGCGCTCGCCGCTCCTGGGTTTTCGACGGCATTCAGCGGCGCCTCGCCCAGGGCGAGCTGATCACGCCAGCCTTCCACCGCATTCCGAACCTCGATCAGCGAATCGAGAGTAGGCCGTGTCAGCGGGCGAAGCGCATCGGTCGCCCGCGAATCGCACGGACAAAACGCCGGAAGCTTCCTCGCCAGCGGGCGAAGCGCATCGAGCGCGGTCATGAGCCGCGCACGCGCCGGGAGATACCGATCCCAAGGCTCGCCCCGAGGCGATGGACTCGGCTGACTCCGCAACTCCTCTGCCAGCGCGGAGTAGTAACCCAAGCCATGTTCCAGCGCGCCCACCATTTCCGGGAGCGACGACGGATTCTCCCATCGCCGCTGCAGTCGCTGCGCATGGCACATGGCCACCCGAAACCGCACATAGCCTCGACGCCCCAGCAGCACCTCCATCGGCCGCCCCTCGAGGCGAGCCACTTCCATCCTTCGGGTGAGATCAGTGTCTTTGATCAGAAGCGCTCGGCAGTTCAGGGCCCGCAGATTTTCACTCGCCTCCGTACCGTCCCAGGCGCGAATCGAGAGATCAACCACGACCGCCCCGGCCCGCGCCGCCCCCTCGAACTCCCGGCTCGCCTCGTTCGCGCGGCGCATGGCCGTTTGGAGTTCGCGCTCGATCGGCGTCCAGCACTCCGCCTGCGCAAAAGAGCACATGAACGCCAGGCCCGCGCCGACGACCAGACCAGCGAAGAACGCTAGATCTGCGCTAAAAAAATGACGGAATCGAGAAAAACACCGCACGCGTCTACTCCTCGGCCGGGGGCCGCCCCTCCGTGAGTTTTTAGTGGGGAGTTTTTTTGCTCCATGTGTTTTTTCGCTCAGTGCGAAATCTGCACCCACTCAGTCGGTGTGACTCCTCCCGGATTTCGCATTTGACGAAACCCGTTGCCGAAACCCCAGGAGGCGACCGCAAGACCGCGCGGGCAAAAGAAAGCCCCCCGGGTCGCAAGACCCGAGGGGCTTTTCAAATCTATTTCTGAAGCCCTGAAGTCAGGACTTACTTTTTGCCCTTCTTCTTCTTACGAAAAATACCCTTCTTTTCAGTCGAGCGCTTAGTCTTGGCTTCATGAAAAGCCTTGGCGAATTCGGGATTCGTCTTCAGCTTCAGCTTACGCTTCTGGCGACCCAGAGTCTTCTTCGTACGGCGCGAAAGTTTCGCTTTCGGGGTCTTCTTCGCTGCCTCGGCAGCGGTGGTAGCAGTCGTCATTTTCTCACTCCTGATTCTTGAACTCTTTAGGTATTCCGGCGGGATAGCATATCCCACCGGAATTGCCAACTCAGGTATTTTTCAAAATCATTCAGTTTCCGTCGCTCAGGTTCTCAAAAGCTCCATCACCCCGAATGAAGAAGCTCTGGGTTCTTTCGTGATGCTTCATCACGGTCACGACCTTCCACTTCAGGTCGAGCGACATGCCAGCCACCGGATCAGCCGACGTCCCTACGTTCAGTATGCTCGGAACGACGCCTTCGGCCTCGAAGGTGTACCCCCACGCGACATTGAGCTCAGCCGGAAGCACCGTGACGTTCGTCAAATAAGCACCCTTGCCGGCCAGTGAGCCTCCATAGGTGTAAAGCACACGGAATGTGAAATCCACGACGTTTGCCCCGTACAAGTTCTTGTAGAAGGTACGAAAGACCCGAGATTTTGGAGATTGCCACGCCTCAAGCGCAAACGCGGACTGAATGCCTTGCGGAAGCGCATGAGCGACGTCGAACCGCTGATTCACCACCGGCTTGTTCGCTTCGATGATCTTCCAAACTTCTTTGCCGATGTTGATGATCGTATCGATGGCAATCTTGGCATCATTCAGATCATCCAGAGGATTGCCGTCTTCGAGTGCGAAACCCGTCATCGGAGCATCCTCCCCGTCCTCCACACCCACTTCATGGACCTCGACCGCGCCCACGGTAAAATAGGCCTCATCCCGCTCTGAGGGACTCGAAGCCTGAGCAAGAGCAGGAACCGCAAGAACGACGACCAGCAGAGCATTGCGAATCAAATTCGACATAAGAAGACTCCTTATGAGACATCCACTAGCGGGAGTTTCCTCGGGAACACAATGCCGAATGCCCTGCGTCACATCAAATTTCCCTCTCCTGAATCCGCCGACGAGGACGGAATCGTCGCCATCGGAGGGGATTACGGAACTGACGCACTGTGCGAGGCCTATCGCAACGGCATCTTTCCCTGGCCGCTCACGTTTCGCGACCCGCGGACCGGGAAATCCAGGCCCGCCCCCCTGACCTGGTTCAGTCCCGACCCTCGTGCCGTGCTCTTCTTCGACGAAGTGCATGTGCCTCGCTCACTCGAGCGTTTTCGCCGAAAGTGCGCCTGGCGCTTTTCGCGAAACGAGTCCTTCGAAGCCGTCATGCGGGAATGCGCGAAACAGCCCCGACCCGAGCAGGACGGCACCTGGATCACCGAAGAACTGCTGAGGGGATACACGCGCCTCTTTCGAGAAGGAAAGGCGTGGAGCGTGGAAGTCTGGGAAGGACCCACTCTCGTCGGCGGAATCTATGGCGTATTCATCGAGGGCATCGCCTCCGGCGAAAGCATGTTCCACCTGCGCGACAACGCGAGCAAACTGGCGCTGCTTCAGGCCGTCAAAGAACTGGAGAAGGAAGGCGTGCGCTTCCTGGACATTCAGGTCATGACTCCCCACATGGAACGACTGGGAGCGCGAGAAATCCCGCGAAAGGAATTTCTCGCGCTGATCGCCGAAACCAAACTGTCGAACCTTTAGACAGCCGCCACACCCCTCATTCCAGGTCGAGGCCGACACACCCAGGTAAGTCCCTCAAATGACTCAGTTGGCACGCTAGCCCTACCTGGCCCCGCTCTTGCTCTACTTAGGGGTATGAAAGCTCGAAGCCTTTTCCAAAGGATGGAAACAACACAAAAGAAAGCCGGGAATCACCCCCTTCTTCACCCCGCGATACGATTCGCCGCGCTCGCGACCCTCGCGATCCTCGGATCGCTTCCGAGCGCCGCTCACGCGGGCCTGCCCGGGCATCCTTCGCCCGAAAAGAATAAGAAGACGAGCACCGCCAGCAGCAAAAAACGCGGATACTCCTCGCACGATGCCGAATGGAAAGAAATTTTAGCCACGCGATTGAGCCATGCGAAGGAGCTCCTCGGTCGGGCGTACCGAAAGAGTATCGCAGGCATCGAAGAAGACGAGCGAGAGTACCATGAGTTTCTCCTCAATCGAATTCAGTCTGCCCTGCCCGATCACTACAAAAGACAAGCGAAGAAGATTCATCACACGCTGCTCGTAGAAAGCAAAAAACACGGCTTCGATCCGGCCTTCCTCGTAGCCGTGATCGAAAACGAAAGCAGCTTCAACCCACTCATCCGCGGTACCTCCGGCGAGATCGGCCTCATGCAGGTTCTACCCTCGACCGCCAAGTGGACGGCCAAGAAAATCAAGCTTCCTTGGAAGGGCGCGAAGTCCCTCGAAGATCCCATCACGAACATCCGGATCGGCGCCGCGTTCCTCGCGCACCTGCGCGGCGAGTTCGATTACCACGGGCGACTCTACCTGAGCGCCTACAACATGGGCACACGCAACGTACGCAAAGCGCTTGAGCGACGGGTGATGCCAAAGGACTACGCGGGCCGGGTCATGCAAAAGTACCTTCAATTTTACGAAGATCTACGTACCGAGCTGACGGCCCCTAGCCGAGTCATCGCCGGCAAGAAAGACGCGGCTTAAAAACCGCTCAACTTCGCCAACCCCGGAAGCCCATCAAAATGGGCGTCTCGGGTCACGAGCAGGTATCCGTGCTGCACCGCGGACGCCGCGATCCAAATATCGTTGGTCGGGATCGGCCTCCCTACTTCCCTGAGCGCGCACAGAATCCGAGCGTAGTGGAACGTGGTCTGCTCATCAATACCATGAACGACGACGCGAGAGGATTGGAGAAACCGAACCAACCCGGCCTCGTTGGCCTTCGCTTTTTTTCCCGCTTCGAAGCCAGACCGGAGCTCGCCCATCACCACGGTGCTCACTCCGATTTCCTCCGCGAGCTGAATCCAGTCCTTCAACACGGGGCTGCCCCGCATGAACTCGGAATAGGCGTTCGTATCCAGGGCCAATCTCACCGACGAGCCTTCTTCCAAATCTCCGGATCGATCCGGCTTTGGGCTTCGATCGCGCGATCGAATTCAGGATCTTCCACCCAACTGCCCGCAAGGGAATCCAAATCATGGTGCCGCACCGAAGACGAGGAAAGCCCCGCCTCTCGCGCCAACCCTTCGAGGGCCAAGTCGTTCAAGCTCTTCCGGCGCCTTTTGGCGAGGTCTCTCAGGGCACGATCCACCTCACGAGGCACGTTTCGAACAGTGTACTGAGCAAGTTTTTGCCTACGCATCCTGCCTTCATTCTAGGCTACTCTTGCCTGCAAATCAAGCAGACCGAGATTGCTTTCCCCGGCGCTCGTGTTACCACCGAGGCCATGAGCATCAAGCAATACGAATTCGACACCCCGAATGGCACGAAGATGCCCTACCGCCGGCTCGGCAAGTCCGGTTTGAAAGTCAGCGCGCTCTCGTTCGGTTCATGGGTCACCTTCGGCAGCCAGATGGGTGAAGAGATCGCGCGCGACTGCATGAAGATCGCCTACGACAACGGGGTAAATTTTTTCGACAATGCCGAGGTCTACGCCGAAGGAAAGTCGGAAGAGATCATGGGCCAGGTGCTCAAGAAAATGGGCTGGGGCCGCGACACTTACATCGTGTCGAGCAAGGTCTTCTGGGGCGGAGGGCGCGCCACCCAATCGGGCTTGAGCCGCAAACACATCGTCGATGCCTGCCATGCCGCCTTGCGACGCCTGCAGGTTGAGTACCTCGACCTCTATTACTGTCATCGACCGGATTACTCAACGCCGATCGAAGAGACGGTTCGGGCCATGCACGATCTCGTCACGCAAGGAAAGATTCTCTACTGGGGAACGTCGGAGTGGAACGCCCAGCAGATCACCGAGGCCTTTCAAGTCGCGCGCGAGCTGCGCATCACGCCCCCGACGATGGAGCAGCCGCAGTACAACCTCCTGCATCGTGACCGAGTAGAGAAGGAGTACCTCCCGCTCTACAAAAATTACGGGCTCGGCACGACGATCTGGTCGCCGCTCGCCTCGGGGATCCTGACCGGCAAGTACAACGAAGGGATTCCGACCGGCTCCCGCATGACCGTGGACGGCTACGAATGGCTGCGGAAGCAGATGGAATCTCCCGAAGGCCAAACCAAGATCGAGAAAACCCGAAGATTCACCGCGCTCGCCACGGAGATCGGCACTCACCCCGCACGCCTGGCGATCGCCTGGTGCCTGAAAAACCCCTACGTCTCGACCGTCATCCTCGGCGCCTCACGCGCATCGCAGGTCGAAGAGAACCTGAAAGCGCTCGGCGATCTCAAGCTGCTCACGAAAGAAGTGATACTCAAGATCGAAGGCATCTTTCAGAATCAGCCCGAGCCGGAGAAGGATTGGCTGTAGGTTTATTTTTCACTGAAAGGCACCACTCGCAAACGGCGACCCTCGATTTCAATCCAAAATCCGCGCTGAGCGAGAGTCGTCGAGCGGCGATTCGCACCAAATTCTTCCAAGACTTGTTCAGGGGAGAGCCTCCTGATCCTTGGATCAAGGGCAAAATCCACGAGCCGAGAGTAGACCGCGCGATCTCCGCTCACAAAGGTCGTGCTGCGGGTTCCCTCGGAGATCATCAAAGCCTCCGCTACTACTTGCCGATCAAGAAAGCCCTTATTTCCTCCGACGCCGCCCCCTTCCAAGGCGGATAAAATTCCTTCGAACGCGGGAGAAGCTCTTTGCCGTTCTGAAATCATCACCTGACGCGTTAAACCCCGCTCGGTGCTCCGCCCCAACACGATCGCGCCGAAAGCGAGTTCCGCCGCGACCGACTCGCTCACCATCGTTCCCATTTTTTTAAAAATCGGCGATCGACGTACCCCCCCGCCACGCATGGCTACATTCGTATCCAAGAGCACTGTATTATTCTGGGATCCTGAGCGGCTAAAAAAACGAAGCGACCGAACGCCATAACGCCGGCGCATCGCCGCCGCAGCAGCCCGTGAGCCACTCGACTCGGCAGAACCGACCTCGGGCGGCTTTCTTAAAGCGGCCACGACCTGTAACACCTCCCCTTGAAGCCGAGTCAGAACGCGCTTTCGCTCCCGTAACGGGGAGGTTTCATTCAATTCAAGGAGAAGCTGCGAAATTCGTTGAAGGGACAAAGGATTAGAGACTCGACCCGCAGCCTCGTGACTGATCACGATCTCGATATCGCGCTCGATGCCACGGATCCATTCACTCAACGCATCAAACTCGTTATCCACCAGACTCAGCCTGGTCCGACGCACTCGAGCCAGCTGCTCATGCAAGCTCTCAAGAACCGCTAATCGCTCGGGTGCCACTCGAGCCCCCACCTGTGCGATTCGCCGCCGCAGATTGGCGCTCTCGTAGGGCATCCTTTGATGGTTCAAGTAGCCGACAACCGCGCCCACCGTCGCACAACCCCGTCCGTCGGCCCACGCCACACACGAAATAGTCTCGATCGTCAGAACACTGACGAATACGAAAAACCACCCGATCCTCATCACTACTCGATCGGTTAAGCGCGCACCGCCCTTGAACCACCATCCATCGCCCGCGCCGCCCACCAGCGCACGGCCGCGATCCAAATGAGATCAGCCACCAGCAGATGCACAAGCTGCATCGCCACCGGGGCCAGGAGCCAAATGTTCAACAGACCGATCAGGGTCTGTATCCCCAAGAGCGCTACGAACTCATGCCCCGCCCGCGCCGCCCCGGGATTGCGCGGCTCCAACCTCAGCCACGTGAAGAAGGCGAACACCAGCGTGAGCAACGCCAGCACGGGGTGAATCACCCGGAGTCGCACCAGGAAGTGACTGAGCGGATCCGCGTCGGCCGCGAGCCCTGCCGCCAAAGTCCCCGCCGGGAAAAGCGTATCGCCCAGGGCCGTGATGGCGCCGGCTACTCCGACCACCAACAGCAACGAGAACAAAACCCAAGCGCGAGCACGGTCCTCGCGACGCCAAAGTAGAAAACCGGGCCCGGCGCGCGCAGCAAGAGCCGTCGCCGTCATGGCCCCGAGCAGGAAAAGCGTATTCACCAGATGCACGCCCAACACGACGGCTCGAAGCGCCGAGCTGTCATCGGCGACGAGACGCAGAAGCACTAGACCCGCTCCGACTGCGGCCTCCGTCAACATGAAGAACAACGTGAGCCACGCAAAACGCCGGGCCGGGGCCCCGGGCCTGAAGACCCTGCATGCCGCCACCACGACCCCCACCACCAATAGCAAACTCAACCCGCTCGTCATCCGATGCGTGAGCTCGATGACCGTACTCCACGTCGGCGAACGCTGTAGCACCTGTCCGTTGCAGAGCGGCCAGTGTTCACCGCATCCCGCGCCCGATCCTGAAGCACGGACAAACGCGCCCCATACGATCACCAGCAAAGTGACACCGAGGACGAACCCGACGTAGCTTCTAAATTTTTTCATCGACTACCGTACCCGACCCGCTGCCGCCTGCGCCGCCACTAATCGTCGTAGCACCAGCAATGCGACCCCCGTAAAAGCGACCGCCATATACCCAACCCAATTATAGTGCTGTATGCGCCCATCGGGGCCCTTCATGATCATCCACCCGGCGACAAAGGCCGCCGTGCCTGACGAAAGTTGCTGGATGGCCTGATTGACGCTCATAAAACTGCCGCGAATCTGCGGCGGAACGGTGCCCGTCACGAGCGCCATCATCGGCACCATTCGGCCAGAGATCGTGATCATGAACAAAGTGCTGACCACAATCGCCGTCCAGACCGGGACCCTGGGCAAGTGAGTCAGCAACAGCAGAGGGCCGATTGACAACAGCGTCATCCGCGCAAACACGGCTGGCTTTCCGATGCGATCAGACCACCGACCGATGAAACGAGAAGTGAAAAACGTGAAGCTTCCCCCCACGAGGTAAACCAGAGGGAGATGACTCTCAGGAAACCCCACATTCGCGGTCATATAAACGGTGATGTAGGGGATCACCGAAAATTGCCCAAAGATCGTCACCACCGTCAAAGCAAACGCCCACCAGTGCGTGGCGTAACCGAACACCTCCGCCGTTTGCTGTACGAACGATCGCCGACGAGCCTGTTCGAGATGCCCGCGCAGGCGAGGTAACGCGTAAAGAGCAAAACCCCAGACGATCATTCCGAGCACGACCAGTACGAAAAACGGCGTGTGCCAGCTCGACTGATTGGCAAGCCAAAGGCCGATGGGCAGCCCCAGCACCGAAGCCAGCGAAAACGCCGACATCACGACTCCGGTGGCTTGCCCGCGCCGGTGCTCCGGAAAAACATCGCCAATAAATAATGGAGAAGATCGTCGAGCCCATCAGCCCGCCGAAAATTCCTGCGATCGCGCGCGCAAGAATGAAAAGGTAATGAGACGGCGCCAGCGCGCAAAGCAACGTCCCCAGGTTAAAACCCAAAAACACGGTGAGCAACGCGCGACGCCGATCGAACCGATCCATGAAGGCGGCGCCCAGAAACCCGACCACGGCCCCGGCCCAGGTATAGACCGAAACCATCAGTCCGAACTCGCTCGGTCCGATGCCAAAACTCCGCATGAAATGCGGCCCCAGCGGCATCATGATGACGAAATCAAGCACCGTGATGAATTGAATGGAGGAGAGCAAGACGAGAATCAATCGCTCGTTCCAGGCGGATGGCGGCCCCCTCATGCGTGAACACCAAGAACCGTGTTCGCCTTCCGCTTCGGCGGATTCGACGGAAACTCCTCGTCAATCAACGCAAGACGCCCGCGCTCTCGCTCATAAAACGTCAAAAACGTTCCCGCCATGATTGCCGATCGAATTTTTTGCATCAAATTAAGGTAAAAATGCAGGTTATGGCGACCGAGCAGCTGCCAGCCCAACACCTCCTTCGCCTTCACCAGATGATGAAGGTAAGCCAGCGAGAACTCCTTGCAGGTACCGCACTCGCACAACGGATCAAGCGAGCCTTCCACAAAACGGTAAATGCCTCGTCGCAAATCGCGTTTGCCACGAGAGGTGAATACCACCCCCTGCTGCGCCCAGGCCGTGGGCATCACGCAGTCGAACATGTCGACGCCCCGGTGAACCGCCTCCAGCAAATCGATCGGCGTGCCCACGCCCATCAAATAGCGGGGCAACTCCGTCGGCAGCTCGTCCGTCACGAGCGCAGTCATGTCCTCACGCTCGGCTTTCGTCTCCCCTACGGCCAAGCCGCCAATCGCCAACCCATCAAACGGCATCTCCCGGAGCACCTGTGCACTCTCGCGCCGCAGCTCGGGATGGCAGGCGCCCTGCACGATTCCGAACATCGCCTGTGGGGAGTCGCCCCGCGCCTCCAAACTCCGCGCGGCCCACCGATGGGTGAGTTCCATCGCCGCGCGCGATTCGTCCTTTGCTGAGGTCGAGGGGATGCACTGATCGAGCACCATCATGATGTCGCTTCCGATGACCTTCTGCATCTCGATGCTTTTTTCGGGAGAGAGGTGGATCGCCTTCCCGTCGATCCAGCTTTTGAAGGAAGCCCCCTCCTCGGTCATTTTGCGCGCATGCGGGAGCGAGAAGATTTGAAAACCTCCGGAGTCAGTCAAAAACGAGCGCCGCCACCCGGTCAGGCCGTGAATCCCTTTGAGCTTCTGAAACACCTCGATACCGGGCCGAAGCAGGAGGTGATAGGTATTGGCCAGCAGAATCGGCGGGTTTAGCTCACGAATCGTCTCCCAGGTCTGCGCCCGGACCGTAGCCTGAGTACCCACCGGCATGAAGATCGGGGTCTCGACCTCATTATGAAGAGTCTTGAAGCGAGCCGCGCGGGCCCGCGAGCCAGCGGCAGTTGCTTCGATCTGAAAATTTAACCGGGACATCGTTCCACACTCCTACCCTAGACACGGACGAAGGTCTTCGAAGGATTTGAGATCTCGTCCCGTCCCTCTTTAGAATTCTTTACCGATTCATTCTGGTACTTTGTGAGATGGAGACCTTCTGAGGTGCAGCGTAGGATGGTCACAGACCCACCCCCCATTGAAGATTATCCCACCATCCTCCTGCTCGAAGACGATCAGGATCAGGGCGAGCTCTTTTGCGAAATCGCGCTCCACAACGGCTACGTGGTCTTCGTCGCGACGACCCTCGAGCAGGCTCTCAGCATCCTTGAAATGCACCATACGGTGATCGACTACGTGCTCTCTGACAACCGCGTGGGCTTTATTGAAGCTGGCAAAAAAATCAAGGAAGCCTGCACCCTGAAAAACAAACCCTGCCTGATCTACAGCGGCCTCAAGACCCCCGATGTCGATCTCGAAAAGCCGCTCGATTGGACGCTGCTGTGGAACCAACTGAAAACCGGATTGGTTCACGGTACCTAAGTTAATAAATTCCGTTTAAAAACAAAACTCGCTCGTCGCTTGAATTCAACTCGAGAAACGTCTGCCGGATATCGGCGTCGCGAATCAAACTCATCGCGAAACACTCCAGCAAGGCCTGCGTCGACCGCAAGTTTCCCACGATAACTGACCGCTGTTTTTCATCCTGAATATTGCTTTCCAGCCATTTGAAAACCATCCCCTTGTACCGATTCAAGGCGAAGCGGTTGGAAGGCGTAACATCGGCCACCTCTTCGACTACGTCCGCCAGACAAATAAGATAAGGCTCCTTCTGAAGCACTCGACGCAACCGTGCCTTGCCCCTGCCCTGCAACAAGATGACCCGGCTTCCATCTTCCCGTCGCACGGCGACATTTGGCTCGCCATAACCCACAACCAGATTGAGGTCCTCGAGATTGAATTCATCCAAAGGATCCGTGAACGCGACGGCAATCTGGTTTTTCGTCCGCTCACTATCTTCAACCATCTGAAGATATCGAGGCTCGAAAATATTCAACGGGAGCGAAGAGGTCGGAAAAAAAACCACCTCCGGCAGGGGAAAAACATAAAGGGTGATTTCTTCTTTTGAGCTAGCCGACATGCAAGGTGTTTTGAAACATCTCCTCTAACTTCCTGCAAAATGAAGACGGTGGCTAGCGAAGAGTGGCCCATGAGCTCGCTATGTTGAATATAACGCTCAAGTATTAAGTCATTCCTTCCGATAGGCCTTCATGAGCAAGAAAATTTCAGTTCGTAGGAAGGCATCGAAAGCACCCAAAACAACGAAACGCGCACCGGCGCGAAAAAAGGGACGCGACTGGGCCTCGGCCACCGGCACTCCCTTGCTCGACCATATTGAATTTAACTTCGTCCCTTACTTTGTCGCCCTAACAGTCGTCCTACTGGGCCTCCAGCTCATCGTTCGGCGAGACGGGGTCCGCGATGACCGCGGTCCTGCATCGATGATGAGCCGACCCGGCGCAGTCCAACTTCGCGACGCCCCTGAAGGTCTGGATAGCTCCCCCCAACCTGCGCGAGAGCAGCTCATGCAGGAAGCACGCGGCTTTTGGAGTAAATAACGAGGGATCCGAGCACCTTTTGATGCTTGGTGCGTCAATTTGGTCAGAATCTCAGAGCCAAGTCTGAGTCTCGATCGTTCCCACGCTCATCCTCAAACTCACCGTTCGTTCCTGGGTAAAAAAACAGAGCCAGTGCGATGCAAGTCGCCTGGCTCTGACTGTTTTCCGAGCTTCATAACGCACTAAGCATCAAAAGGTGCTCGGATCCCTTAAAAGGGCCGCTTGATCTTCTTCAGCCGACTCTCTTGCTCCCGTCGGATCTGCTGTACCCGCTGCTCAACCGCCGCGATCTTGTCATGCGCCTGCTTTTCGACAGCTTCGACTTGAGCACGGCGCTCGCCGAGTTGGCCGAGTATCTTGCCCTTCGCCGCGTCGTAACGCTTGGTCAGCATCGCGCGCTTCTCGCCAATCTGCTTCTGAATGATCTCGTCGATCTTCTTACGGGCCTCGGTCAGCTTCGCGTCGAGCTGGCGCTTGAAACCCCGCTCAAGCTCGGTTGCTAGATTCGAACGCAGGTCGAGATCGTACTTCCCGTTCTCAATCATCAGTTGCGCCTCCGCCGTGACCGTCTGAATTCCAGCAACGACCCCGCGAAGGGTCTCCTCAAAGGGGCGCGACGAAGCCCGCACTAAATACTCCAACTCCCGAAAAGTACTCTCCGCCTTCAGAACCAGCCGGTCGCCTTCCATCACCGCGCTCATCACGGCTCGCCCGGTCGCCTGGGCGAAGCCAAAATCAACCGCCTCGGATTTTGTCAGCATCTTGGCCGCGATCGGAAACGACGCCACCGAAGCCCGCACTTCATCGCGAGCCACATCGCCCGCATGATCAAACGTCCCCAGTAGCTCGATCCCCAGAATCTTCCGCTGCGTGAACTCACCCTTCACCCGCGCCACGGCAGGACGATTCAAGAGCTTAGGCTCGGAAGTGAAGTCCACCAAAGTTCCCTCAAAATTTCCCGCGTATTCGCTATCGCTGATCTTGGAGCTCACGACGGCTTTTTGCAGCCAAAACATCGGATAAGATCGAGGCGTCCCGAATCGGTAATTCCGACCCTGGCCACGCGGCGGCGGCGCCTGAACCTCATCCTTCTTGCCCTTCGCCGGCATATACTCGCGCGCCATCGCGACGTAGGTTTCCGCCTGCTTGGCCTGCGCGAGCACATCCTGCCCGAACAGCTCTTTCGCAAGATCTTTCGCATCGAGCTTCGGCAACTGCAGCTGGGCCTCCAGCATCTTGCGATCTTCCTTCAGCGACGCTTCGACTACCCCAGCAGCGCCCCCAAATTGAGTCACGCCCGAAGTCAGCGCATCGCCCTGCCCCTTGACTGAACTCACCAATCCTTGCGACTCCTGCAACAACCCGGTGAGCTGGGCAATCTTCCCCGGAGCTTCGGCCGGGTTCGAGATGTTCACATCGATGGCATTCACCCGACCTTTAAGGTTATCGATCTGAGCGGCGCCCGGCACGGCACTCAACGCCTGCGACCAAGCCTTCTCCTGCTCCGCCAGCTCACGAAGCAGCTGGTCAATCTTCTCGGCGGTCTTCAGAGTTTTCAACTGCCCAATCGCTTTCGCGGGGTTAAACCCCTCGAGCATCTTGGCCGCCCGACCGAGCGAAGAGCCCCCGATCTCTTCCTTCAACTGCGCGATGACTCTCTGCTTCGCCGACTGCATCCAGGACGGACCCTCGGTCGGTGGCTCGGGAGGGAGGACTCGTCCCGGCTTTTTTCGCGGTCGATCGGTCTCAATCAATAGCACCGAGGCGTCGTTCACGACGAACTTGGCGCGCAGGAGCGCATCCCAAAGAAATTTGAAATGGATCTCGCCGAGCTGCACTCGGTTATGCGTCGGTTTATCGGGGTGGGTGACCTCGATCCCTTGAATCCGCAATGAACCTTTGAGGAAGCTCGTGCGAAAAGTCGCCACGTCGACCTGCGCGCCGTTAGCCAAGGTGCCCACGTACTCGAGACCTCGCCGCAGATGCCCGTCGAAGAAAAAAGTGAAGTAGGCCCAAATGCCCACGCAGGCCAAGGCAAAAGGAACGATCGCCTCGACGCGAATGGGCCCTTTTTTTCGCTTATCCGAAGAGTTGGTCATATTTCACGTACCACTGGTAAAGGGTTGTGCCTTTGAAGGCATGCCAAAGCTTCGTCTTCTCGAATCGAGCCACAAAATTTTCGCGGTACTTCTGAATCAGAAACCGGGCCCCCAAAAACACCACCGGCGCCAGCGCGAGCGCGACCAACCCTGAGCCCATGACAATCGTGTTATTGAACCGCGTGAACGGCACGATAGGCAGATTATAGAGCTGGGTGAAAAGGGGACGGAATTCCGGCCGCTCGAGAACCCAGGTTCCGACTCGGTGAAAGACCGGATCGAACAGGTAGGCTGGGATCGCGAAAAAAACCGCCGAGGCGAACGCTGCTCCCATCTGGATACGAAAGAAAAAGAGCGCGATAAAAACAAGCAAGCTCTGCAGCGACAGGGAAGGCGTGAGCCCAAGAATCAAGCCGCAAACCACCCCCGCCGCGAGCTGATTCGTCCCCTTGTCCGAGTTGAGCAGCTTAATCAGTCCGAACAGCTGTTTCAGTAGAAGCGTCATGGTCGCCCATTAAAGACGAGTCCTCCTCGTCTGACAAGCGCGCAATTTCGCTGAAGCGCTACATCGCCACCGAAGGCGACGCCGCGGCTCCCCGATTCAAAACCTGGGCAAGTCCCATCGGTGGCCCCTCGACGACGTCGTAGCCGAGCGCCTCCTTCAGCACCTGCTTGATGTTGTCCACCAGCACGAACTGGATCGAAGAACGAACCTCCTCAGGCAGCTCCTTGAGATCCCGCTCGTTGCGCCTCGACAGAAGGATCTTCTCCACCCCTGCCCGTCTCGCTGCGATCACTTTTTCTTTAACGCCCCCCACCGGAGTCACTGCCCCTCGCAATGTGATCTCACCCGTCATTGCAAGTTTGGGATCGACCGGCCGCCCCAGCATGAGCGACGCAATCGCGGTCGTGAGCGTAATTCCTGCGGACGGCCCGTCCTTCGGAATCGCGCCCGACGGAACGTGAATATGCAAATCCGTCTTCATCATTTGCGCATCCTCGAACTCATGGCCGAGCATTTGACGAACCAAACTCACCGCGATCTGGGCGGACTCTTTCATCACCTCGCCCAGCTGACCGGTAATAGTCACCTTGCCGCTCCCCGGTACCTTCAGCGCCTCGACAAAAAGAATCTCACCGCCGACCGGCGTCCAGGCTAAACCCGTCACGACACCCGGCGGAACCGACTCGGCCAGCAACTCGCTCGAGTAACGTTCCTGACCGAAAGAATCGTCCAGCAGTGCCTCATCGACCTTAACTTGCGTTACGCCTTCGGCACTGACCCATTTCTCAGCCACGGCACGGCAAAGACCCGCAATGCGGCGCTGGAACTCACGAACTCCCGACTCCCGGGTGTACGAAAGAATCACCTTCCTTAATATCTCATCCGAAAACTCGACCTGAGACGCCACCAGCCCATGTTCGGCCAGCTGCTTAGGGACGAGGTGATTCTTCGCAATGTGCAGCTTCTCCTCCACCGTGTAGCCGGTGAGCATGATCACCTCCATGCGGTCCAGCAACGGAGCGGGAATCCCGTCGAGGCTATTGGCCGTAGCCACGAAGAAAACCCGTGAAAGATCAAAGGGCACGTCAAGGTAGTGATCGACGAAGGTTGAGTTCTGCTCGGGATCCAGCACCTCGAGCAATGCCGAAGAAGGATCCCCCGACCACCCCCCCCGACTGAGCTTATCAATTTCATCGAGCAGGATCACCGGGTCATTCTCGCCCGCCCGCTTCAACGATTGAATCACTCGACCCGGCAACGCGCCGACGTAGGTGCGACGGTGTCCACGCACCTCACTCTCGTCGCGCACGCCGCCCAGCGATGCACGCACGAATTTGCGACCCAACACCTTCGCGATGCTCTGCCCAAGCGAGGTCTTGCCCACGCCGGGCGGTCCCACCAGGAGGAGGATAGAACCCCGAGAGTGATCCTTCCGCAGCTTCATCACCGCCAGGTGTTGAATGATGCGCTTCTTCACCAGATCAAGACCGAAGTGGTCCGCATCCAAGCTCCTCCTGGCCTCGATCAAGTCAAGCGCGGAAATATCCGTTCCCGCGGACTTCGACCACGGAAGCGCGATGAGCCAATCTAAATAGGTGCGAATCACGTGCGTCTCCGGCGAATTCTGACCCAGGGAAGCCAACCGCCTCAACTCATCCCGCGCCTGTTTCTGCACGACCTCAGGCATCTTCGCCTCGTCGATACGACGACTCAAATCATCCTGGTCCCGCTCCTCATCAACCTCGCCGAGCTCTTCCCGGATGGTGCGCATCTGCTCACGCAAGAGCGCATCCCTCTGCGCCTTCCCAAGCTTGTGCGAAAGCTTCTCGCGAATCTCATCTCGCACCTCGAGAGTCTGCTTCTGTTTCTGCATGTAATCGAGCACCTTCAGCGCGCGATCCCGCAAAGACCTCATCATCAGCAACTCGACCTTCTGATCATCCGTAATTTCGATATTCGCCGCGCAAAGATCGGTGAGCACCGAAAGATCCTTCACCTCGCCCAGCAATCCCTTCAGCCGCTGAGTATTGCCCGGCAGCAGGTCGAGAATCTCGTTCGCCAACTCGCGAACCGATGACTCCAGCGCATTGAGGGTCTTGTAGTCACGATCGACGATGTCTTCGAGAACATCCCCCTGCGCTAGGATGACGCCGGCCTCCTCCTGATACGAATCAACGAGGTACCTCGACACGCAACGAACCATGACCTGGAAACCCTCCCGGGCATTCCCGCTCACGCGGACAATCGAAGCAAGCACCCCGACCTGACGAAGGTCCGAGATCAAAGGCCCCTCCCCCTCAGTGTCCGACCCACTGGCGCCGACGCTCTCCGTCTGAGAAACCAGAAGAAGCCAAGCCTCCTTGGAAGACGTTCGCTTCTGCACCTCCTGCGCATACTCAACAGCGGCAACACTCTTCTTGCGCCCGACGCGCAGAGGCATCGTCCCCCCGGGGAAGACGACCGTGTTTCGAACAGGCAGCACAGGTACTCGATCGATGAAATGTAAATCACCCATAATGGATGAAGGTGGATACGGATTCCGGGATGTCAATGGAGGGGTCAGGCTCCAAATCTTAACTGTCTTAAGATTTGGAGCCTGACCCCTCCATGTATCTCAGTTCGCTCGGCTTCAGCAGCCCTCTTCCAAACAAACGGCGCTCCACCATCACTTCGAAAACAGCCTCCATGCGCGCCCGAATCGACGGGTCACGCTCACAGAGCCCCACCGCGCGCGCAACGGCTTCGAACGTACTGAGGCCACCCTCTCGATCCGTATGGCGCAGCCGATAACGCGACTTCCCCTCAATCGGAAGATGAACGCGCTCAAAGCCCTCCAGACCAGGAGTCTTTCGAGCCATCTTTGAACCCTGCCGCCAGTTCCCGTCAACAGCGACGAGCGTGACTGGGCGAGCGTCGCGAAGTAACCAGGACTCCGAAAGCTCTTCCGATTGCTCCGTCGGAAAAAGTACCGCGACCCGTCGAGCGGAATCTCGCAAGACGGAGAGGTCAAGAGGTTCGCGCGTGCCAAACACTTTCACCTCGGAGTTCGACAACATCCGCGAGGCCAGTCGAGCCGTATTGCTGGTCAGCGAAAGCTCGCGAGCATGCATCAGCACAAAAACTCGAGTTCTCGTCTCCATCGGAATAACCCAAGCGCAAAAACACAGACTGCGATGGATCTCACATTTTAAACATCGTGTTTCGTGCAGTACGCGCCGGGTCATTTAAGCGATGTACGGCATTCCTTCGTGTGACGCAAAGCAACAAAACAAAATAGTGCTACGCATCATAATCATCAGAGAAAATCTTCTCATTTTTCAGTGCATTTACCCACAAAACTAAGGAGAAGAGATTTCAATGAAACTGAAACAGACGACCTTTGCCACCTTAGCCCTTTTCATCGCCTTTAACGCGGCGGCCAGCGAGACTCTCGTTACCCGTATCCACGACGTCATTGCCCCCGAAAGCGGCGAAACCTCCTACCGCATTTTTTCCACCGTCGACGGACGAGTTTACGACCTCAACGCAATTCGCGCCGAGTCCGTCCGTGAAGTTGAATGGGCCAAAGAGACGGGAACGCCGCTCACCCTCGTGATCGAAAACGATGAGGTCCTCGAAGCCTCCACCTCCACCGAAAAAGATCTCAGCGCGCTCGAGGAAGACGTCGACGGCATTCATAGCCTCTGGACCGCCGATCGGCTGAACGCCTCCTACGCCCCCACCCGTCTCAATAGCTGGGCGGAAGCAACCGAGCTCTTCGAGCAGCTCGAATGGGTGCGGCCCAAATCCCAATGCTACCAGCGCGCCATGCTCTGGACGCATCAGATGTACTCCGACCGCGGGATCCACAGCATGAAGGTGTTTCTCTTCTTCACCCGCAAATACATCCGAGAATACAACTACAAGTGGTGGTTCCACGTGACGCCTTACGTCCTCGTGGGTGACGAAGAGGCCACTCTCGACCGCACATTCACCGACGGCCCCATGAAGATGCACCCCTGGACCAACGAATTCATGGAAGGCGCGCCCCTTTGCCCAACGGTCGAGACCTATGATGGCTACGCCAATCATCAAGAAGAGGCGTACTGCTATCTCCGCAAGGTTCCGATGTACTACTATCAGCCGGTTCACATCGAGGAGGCGGATCGTACGGGAGTGCCGATCACGAACTTCAGATCGGGAGATCTCGCGCACGCCAGAAGAGGTCGCTGCGGGCTCTTTTGTTTCTAAATGTCTCGGGCACCGAGACGAAATGGCACGAGACACGAAAGCAAAACAAACGTTAAGATCAGCGTCATAGGAGATCTAAATCTATGCTCGCCAACGGCGCCCAATTTCACGTTCTGCTCAATCATTTCCCCGTCGTGCTCGGAGTCACTTCGCTGCCCTTCCTCTTGTTTGCGCTCTGGAAGAGGAACGCGGTAGCCAGGACGGCACTCCTCATCGGCGCAACACTCTCGGTCCTCGCCGGATTGTCGGTCATTCCGACCTACCTCTCCGGAGAGGGCGCGGAAGAGGTCGTCGAGCATCAGCCCTGGTTCAGCGAAACACTTCTGGAGCAACACGAAGACGCCGCGAAGTTCGCCTTGGCCGGTACGCTCTTAGCGGGGTTAGCGGCGGGCGTGGTTCTCTTTCAACTTCGAAAACGCGCGGAGCCCAAAATCGTATTCGTTGCCGCCGCCCTCATCTTCAACGGCATCGCGGCGGGCGTCACCGGCTACGTCGCCCATCTCGGCGGAGTCATCCGACATGATGAGCTTCGCGCAGGGGCTGCCGAGGCCGCGCCCACCTCACCCCACGCCGAAGACGAGGAGTAGGAAGGCCCTATTCCAGGCAGGCCCGCGTCGCCGTCAGGAAGCTTGCGTAGCTCCAGGTCAGGTCGCGGGCGCCCTGCTGAAAGCCCGTCGTCCGCAGATACTGCTCCGACATCTCGCCCGCCAGTCCCTGGTGATGGATCGTCCGCAAGAGGTATCGAATTCCAAGCTCACCCTCGCCACGGCGACAATGCCACTCGGCGTACGCATTCGTGGCCAAAAACCAGGGATGCCCCTGAGAAGACCCCGTCCCGTCGTACACATCTTCCGGATAACGGCCGATCGCCGGCGCCAGCATTTCTTCGCGCGGCAAGAGACTCGACCCGGCATTGAGCGGATAGAGACGGAGAAAATCAGCCTCGAGCAGCTCCGCGGAGCGGCGAACCGCGCGACTCTGAACGGTGAAGCCTCCGCTTTGAGCGGGCACCTCGCCGTGCAAGACCCCGAGTACGACGGCCACATCGAGACCGGAGGTTTTCTCAACCCTGCTCTGCACGAGCTGGTTCGCCCGAACCTGGCGAAGCGTCGGAAGAAGAACGCCTCTCGCCGGATCGAGATGATCTTCCAGCGCTCGCGCGATTTTCGAGGCTTCCAGTCGGTACGACACCGCCGCCTCTGGATCATCGAGCGCGGTCGCCAGCTCGGCGCCTAACAGCAAAGCCCGCCGTTGAACCATGCGTGTGAAGAAATGATCGCCCGTGACCTCTTCCCACAGATCGACCGAAGACTCCCGCCAATGGTGAGCGACGAACTCCAAATCTTTTTTGATCAAGGTCCGCGCCGGCAACTCCGCGCGATACAAACGCCGCTCAACCTCGAGGCGCCGTCCGAGCGCGATCTCTCGCCAGGCAAACCGAATTGCAGCCAACGCCCGCAGTGCCGGGCCATCGTTTTGAGGACGCCCCCAGTCTGAATGGTCAGCGCGACCATCCACCAAAAATCTCGGCTCGCCCAAACCTCCGCTCCGGTTGGGGGTCTCTTGCAGCCTGGCCTCGAAGGCCAGCCAGTCTCGCACTTCCGTCTCGATGCGCGTCCGCAGCGAAGCCGACCACCGCACGTCATCCATCTCCGCGATCAGGGCGCTCATCACCAGTCCAGAATCTCGCACCCAATGGTAAAAATAGTTCGGATCTCGCTTCGACGGCGAAGCGACCACCGCGCCCGGCGCGGTTCCCTCGACGGACAGATTAGCGAGCAGGCGCTCGAGGGCCCACGCTCGTCGAATCTGAATCTCCTCTCGGGGGGCTCCCGTGACTCCCATCGCGGCGAGGCTCTCGGTACCGAACGATGGGCTCTGTATGCAAAACAGCCCCATGGCCAGGATCGCCCCTGTCTTCACGATTCGCATATCAGGAGGCATAAAGGGCCCGGTGCAGGCAAGTCAACCCTCAAATATAGATCGAAATGGTCAACAATTTATGATATGCCGCGTCAGTGCTGTATCGTGCCGATCCTCCTCCACTTCTTCGAATCGGACTCCTCCTCCTCTCCCTCACCGGAAGCTGGAGCACCCTCGCCGCCGCAGACACCTCCTCCGAACCTGAAACGATCGAACTTCATTTTCGCGGCTCCTATGCCCAATCACGCAACTTCTGGTCTCTCGTCGATGAGGTCAGAGCCGCCTCCGACGTGAGTCGCGCACAAGCGATCCTTGAAACCCACTACGGAAAACCCGCCGAGCGCCTCGCCCAACTCGGAACCCAAGTCTACTTCGAGAACGTCTCACACCTCTGGGTGGGGATCGGCGCCGAGGCTCTCATCGGTGGTGACGCTCGCAACCCCGTGTTCCCCGAAATCCGCGCGTATTCTTTTCTCTCGGGCTACGGAGAGTTCGGTTTCGGAACGCGCCTGCCGGAAGATCAATACGGGCTCGACTGGGAAGTCGGGCTGCGCGTCGGAGCGGGAAGCCGCGAATCGATCGATGCCCCGGTCACGGCCCTGCTCGGCAGCGATCCGATCGACCGCGGTCTATTCGTCTATACCGGCCCTGAATTCAAATTCGGCGCCAACGTCGACGTCTTCGGAATCGCCCGCTGGCGCTCGCGCATGGCGCTCCGACCCACGCTCTACGGCGTGCGCTCATACGACGAGGGACTCGCCCCCGAGCTCGGCTATCAATCCTGGGCGATTCGTTGGCGTTCCATGACTGAAGTGCTCTTCAAAATCGAGACCATCCCCTCGGGAATGAGCGAGATCGGCCTCGTCACCCTCATGGGGCAACAGCCTTTGCCCGTGGATGTTCTCCCGCGAGTCTGGGATTCCGTTCATCACCTCAAACCTTTTCCTGACTGGCGACAACTCGCAGGCCTCGGCCTGGTCTTTCGCAACAGTCAGGAACGCCACCACTTCTCTCTCCGAGTCACCGGAGGGATCTTTGGCGGCTATCCCGGGGGCGGTCTGGAATTTTCGCTCCGAGATGGGTTCGGCAGCATCGGCTACTGGGGCGTGGAGATGAGCGATGGTTATCAGCTGATCGGCCACTCCTTCGGAGCCGCAACGGTGGGGCTAAAACTATGAAACCACTTCTCACCGCGAGCTTGCTTCTCCTCGGCACCGCCTGCTCGCTCTCCCCTCCCAACGGAGCGGACCTCAACGAAGCGCAGTCCGAACAATTTCTCAATCAACGTCGCTACGGCGAGTTGATCGCGCGCCTCGAGGAGCAGTCCAGCCGCGGCCCCCTCAGCGAAAAGCAGCGTAAAAACCTCGGTGAAGCGTACCTGGGCCGAAGCGGATTCGAGCTCCTCGCTTTCGCGGACCGAGTGGTCTCACCCATCCCGGCGGCCCAGGCGTCGGGCTTCGTCGGCCAGATTTTTCCGTCCTGCCCGCTGAATACCCGTTTCGACATCGCAAGAGACGCGGGCACCTGCCTCATTCGACGGCTATTCGCCCTGGCTCCGCAAACCCAGTCGGGCGACTTTCTGCGCGGTCGCCAAATTCTCCGGGATTTGTATCCGGAACCGGAAAACACCCCCGTCAGCACCAATACCTTTCTCGGAACCCTCGACGTCCTCACCGCATTCAGTCTCGCGCGCGAGGCCATCGATGCCCTCATCACTACGCCGGTCGCACAACTCGCCGAGCCGACCCAACTACGCGCCGTGCACCTCCTGCTCAAAGATTTTCGCGAAAACTCACGCCGGGCGCTCGCGCGCGCGCAATTCAGCGAGGAGCAGATCTCCCAAGCCCTGACCCGCATGAAGCACGACACCGTTTTCCGCCTCACCGAGCGCGGCCTCGACTTCGTGACCGACACGGCCTTCCCTTACCTCCATGACTTTTCCCTCCTGGTCGAAAAACTCGAAGCCTCGGAGAATCCGCTCGGCTCCGTTCAGCGCGCCCGCCTCGAAAAACTTCTTGAGGAAGCGCAAAAGAGCCTCCGCGAGATGACCGACGGACGCTCGCTCGATCCGCCCACTGTGGAGGGGTGAGCCGCCAGGCGACGGTGCAAAATTTCGTGTTCAACGAAATTCACGCCCAGCACCGCCGCCACCACACCCCCCTTACGAACACCCCTTTACCCAGCCCGGAAGTCTTGGCAGACTCAGCCCCACCGTGCTTGCCCTCCTCCTCCTTTTTCTGAGCCCCGCCCGCGCCGAAACGCCCGACCTTCGCCCCCTTCTGCGAGCCGTCGAGAGCGCCATCGCGCACCAGGACGCCGTCACCCTCGATCAGGTCATCACGATCCGAAGCGAAGTCGAGGCCGAGCTGCTCGGTCGGATGCTCATCAGCCTGAAACCCGAACTCCACTGCGCACAAGAAAAGACCCTGCCGATGGGCGAGACCTCCTTTCAACTCACGGCCCAGTGCGAGACCCGATTCAACATCGCTGGAATCAGCTGGAGTGGAGAAAGCTGGAGCATCGCCTGGACCGTCATGAAAGACGCCACCGTGCCGACCGGCTACCGAGTGTTCGAGCACGACCTCGTCGAGCACCTCCTGCCGTGGAAGCCGGAGAGCCTGCGCCGGTACGCCATTTACCTGCTCATCGCGCTCGCTGCGCTTCTCATCGTCGCGGCGGGGGCCTTCTCTCACGCGACCCGAAACCGCGACCTACCCCATCGATCCCTCTGGCTCGCCCTGCTCGTCATTTTGGCGCCGATTTCTTCGGTCTTCTACGTCCTCTATATTCTCCTCGGCCGAAAGAAGAACCCGTACCCCCCTCTTTTCCCTTCGCTGCTCTTCGTCGCCACCGCCGGCCTCACTTCGGGCTGCGGTCATGCGCCCCTCCAAGACGCCGTGGACGACGCCATCATCGAGAAAATCTCGGACCGAGACACTGTGCAATTTCGTCGACCCAAAAACTGGTCGAACGAGCTCGGCTCGTTGAGCGAGCGAGCGCTTGTTTTCGCGCGCGAAGAAGAGCTGCCCGTCGCATGGGTTGAATTCGATCCCGACCAAAAAGACCAAGCGCGAGCGGCGCTCTTCAATACGAAAAACCTGCTCGTCCCGGGCGATCGCATCCGAATCGTCGATTTTCGTACCAAAATTCCCCACTTTGACGGACGCGCGGATTTTCTCACCACCGGAGAGCGCAGCTATTCCGCCCGCTACAAACACCTCGCCTGGTTCGGCCCTTCCGTGGGCGAGGGTCTCACTCTGGAGAAAAACGAGATGCTCCTCGACGGCTGGGGGTACTTCGGCTACGGAATCACGCGCCGCTTCACGATGCAGAGCTGGCTGCTGTTCGACGGACTCGGCCTCCCGAACTTGTCGGCGCGCGGCCTGGTGCTTGACGAAAACTCGGTCAAAGTCACCG
>CAYIHX010000023.1:0-1659 GCA_964363305.1 uncultured Bacteriovoracaceae bacterium
AGAAAATTTTTGAATATCTTCTCATTCCTCGAATTTCTGGAAACATGACGATTCCTTCATTGAAATACGCGTTTTTTGATTCAGCAAAAAAACAGTATGTCGTGAAGAATACGCAACCGGTCGAGGTGCATGTGGCACCGGGGGATCCGGGCAGCGCACCGATTGCGCCGAACCAAGGTGCAAGTGAGCAGGGGAGTTTAGGGCGTACCGCTGGTTCGCCGGTGGGGCAAGGTGTTGGACTTCTGGGACCGGATGATTTCGGCGTCAGAACTCGGGCGTTTTCTTTCTTCCGCATTGCCGGAATTTTGGAATGGATTGGGTGGCTGGCTTCCGTCTTAACGGTTCTCGGAGTGGGGAGTCTGTTTTTGTGGCCGTTGGTGAGAAGGAAGTTGGCCAAACGGCCGCGGAGCACGCTTCCGTCTGACCTTGAGAAATTGAAGGCCGAGGCCCAGAAAATTTCGAATTTGAAACAGAGCTTCGATTTCTGCGACCGACTGGAGACCCTCATCTTTGACTTGATTGATCGTCACTTCGCCTTGGGGGCTCGGTCGTCCGCACGAAGGGACCTCAGGGCGGCTCTTCTAGAGCGAGGAGTGGACGAGGCTACTTGGTTGAAAATCGAGGATATTTTGGAGTTCACTGAGAGGGTGCGTTTTGCCCAAGCGGGACAAGGTGGTGGGCATGCAACTGAAATAGCTCAATTAAATAAGATAGTTACTGATATCAAGATGATCAATGGAAGATTATCTCAGGCTGTGCAACGGAAAACTGATGAAATTAGTCAATAGCTGAACTATAAGAATTCTTATCGGGACTGACATTGTGTCAACCCATTTACCCAAAGGAGTCTCATCGATGAATCGATTCGATGCAATTCGCGAAACATTAGCTCGTACCCCCAGGAAATTTGATCCACCTCGTGACGAGAGTGGACGTCGTTTGAAGATCTCTGAGTTTTTCGGGATGAATACCTTCAGCATTCATCACATGAAGGAAAAACTTCCGAAGGATATTTACACGAAGCTGGTCCAAACCATCCAGACGGGAAAAAAGCTCGATACGGAGATTGCGAGCGTGGTTGCGCCGGCGATCAAGGAATGGGCGTTGTCTCGGGGAGTAACCCACTTCACGCACTGGTTTCAGCCTCAGACCGGAACGACGGCTGAGAAGCATGATGCGTTCTTGACTCTTGATGATAATGGCTTGCCGATCGAGAAGTTTTCGGGCTCCCAACTGATTCAGTCCGAGCCGGATGCCTCGAGTTTCCCGTCGGGGGGAATGCGCACGACATTCGAGGCACGCGGCTACACGGCTTGGGACCCTTCAAGCCCGGTGTTTATCATGGAGTCGGCCAGCACGAAGACTCTCTGTATCCCGTCTGCCTTTGTCAGCTATCATGGCGACGCGCTCGACGAAAAAACAGGTTTGCTGAAGTCGATGGAGATCTTGTCGCAGAAGGCCTGTGAGTTGCTTCATCTCATCGGTCAGCCTGGTGTGAAGCGCGTGATTCCGACTCTGGGTGCGGAGCAGGAGTACTTCCTGATTGACCGCGCGTTCTATGCCCTGCGACCTGATCTCGTGATGACTGGGCGTACGTTGGTCGGTGGACAGCCCCCGAAGGGCCAGCAGTTGGAAGACCATCACTTCGGCGCTATTCCT
>CAYIHX010000023.1:1669-57975 GCA_964363305.1 uncultured Bacteriovoracaceae bacterium
AAGACTCGCCACAACGAGGTAGCTCCGAGCCAGTTCGAGTCGGCGCCAATCTTCGAGGAAGCCAATGTGGCGACTGATCACAACCAGATCGTCATGGAGATTATGCGCAAGGTTGCTCTTCGTCATAATTTCGCGATGCTGCTGCACGAGAAGCCTTTTGCGGGAGTGAATGGCAGCGGCAAGCATAACAACTGGTCGATGGCGATCGGTGCGAGCGGTCCTGGTCTCGATGGTGAGAACCTGCTTGATCCAGGTAAGACTCCCAAGGAGAATCTTCGATTCCTGATTTGTTTGGCTGCGACGCTTAAGGGAGTCCATAAGCATGCGGGGCTGCTCAGAGCGGGTATCGCATCCGCGGGCAACGATCATCGCCTGGGCGCGAATGAGGCTCCTCCGGCGATCATTTCGGTGTTTCTGGGTGACCTCCTCAGCCGAATCATGGACGAGATAGAGTCAGGCAAGACGAGCACGGAAAACCCGGAAGCAGCCGTTTTGAAGATGGGGGTTTCGAAATTGCCAGAACTGATGAGGGATAACGCCGACCGAAATCGGACCTCACCCTTCGCTTTTACGGGTAATAAGTTTGAGTTTCGTGCCGTGGGGTCATCTGCCTCTACCGCTTTTCCGGTTACGTTGGTGAACGCGGTCGTGGCGGATGGTTTCGAGGAAGTGACGACGATTCTGAAAGAGAAGATGCTGAGCGCGAAGGCTGACGTAGCGATTCTCGAAACCGTCAAAGAGATCGCTAAGCAGACTAAGGCTATTCGGTTCGAGGGCAACAACTACTCGGAAGAATGGGTAGTAGAGGCTGAGCGGAGAGGTTTGCCGAATCTTCGCAAGACGCCGGAAGCCCTGGCGCAGCTGGTGTCGCCGTCGTCCAAGAAGCTCCTCACAGGGCTTGGAATCTTCAGTGAGGCGGAAGTGACCTCTCGTTATCACGTGCGGTTGGAACGTTATGTGAAGAACATGATGATCGAGGTCGACACCCTTCGTTCGATGATCGATACGATTATTCTTCCGGCAGCCTATCGGTATCATGCGGAGCTTTCAGACGGTGTGGCAAAGGCCAAGGCGGCCGGCGTCGAGACCCCTCAGAAAGATACGCTAGTAAAGATGACGCAGTTGATTCAGGGACTCTCGTCCAAGCGTTTTGAGATCGATAAGGCTTATGCCAAAGCCGAGGCGACGACGAACGAGGAAGAAAAGTCAAAGATGCTCGCTCTGGGGGTCGCAACGGCCATGGCTGATGCGCGCAAATACAGTGATGAGTTGGAAGCGATCATCGCGGATGATATTTGGCCGCTTCCGAAATACCGAGAGATGCTTTTCCTCTCCTAGAGACGGAATTCGCATTGAAGGATCGCAGGCGCCGGGCGGATTCCGCTCGGCGCCTTTATTTTTGGCTCAGTTTGTCGAGAAGAGCGGCGCCCAGCAGCGCGGACTCCGCGAGCAAGAGAGAGAAAAACAAACGCAGGAAATGTCGTGGATTTCGCGAGGCGGAGGCGGACACCCCCGTGGGGGTGTCCGCCTTGGTTTGGGTGGCGTTCGCGGTTGGTTTGTCTGGGTGGGCGAAGGGATTTCTTCCGAGCTTGGTTGCCGTTGTAGCCGTCATGTGGCTTCTCCCGGGGGTCGAAGTGGAAGTCGCGCAAGCAGTTCAAGGGCGGCTGCTTGGTAATCCAGGCTTCCTCGCGAGGTACGGTCATAGTCGAGGACCGAACGACCGTGACCCGAGCTTTCAGTCACGGCGGAGTTATCATGAATGACCGTGTCGAAAATAGCCGAACCGAGTTCGCTGCGCAGGGCGCTGAGCACCTCCTGCGTGAGCTTTCTTCGTGGGGTGACCTGGGTGGGAAGAACGCCTAAAATGGTAAGCTTCGGATTCCACCGAGTTTTGATGTTCTCAATCGCACCTCGGATCTTGACGATGCCTTCGAGGCTGAAGAACTCAGGCTGTACAGGGATCAACACTGAGTCGGCGGCGCAAAGCGCATTTAACGTAAGAAGATTGAGACTGGGGGGCGTATCGATAAGAATAACGTCATACTGAGCTCTGAGGAGGGACATGTTTCGAGCCAGAATCTGTTCTTTGTCGGTTTTCGAAAACAGGTAGTGTTCGACTCCAATCAGGGCACCATCTCCGGGGACGAGATCGACTCCGGCCGTCGTTCTCGTCCGATAGAGTGACCAATTGGAATCGTCCAGCGGACGCTTAGACAGGTAGAGCTCGTCCAAGGTTCTCAGATTCTCGAATGCGCCTGCCCCCGGTGTTACGCCCAGGTAGCTGGTGAGGTTGGCTTGAGGGTCGCTGTCGATGAGCAGTACATGCTTCCCTTGTTTGGCGAGAGCTACACCGAGATTCATGACGGACGTGGTTTTGCCCACGCCCCCTTTTTGATTTGATACCGCGATGACCTGGGCTGACATCAGGCTTCCTCCGTCTCGAGCTCGTCGAGGTTGATTCCATATTTTCTGATTTTTCTGAGCAAAGTATTTTTCGGGATGCCCGCATTGGCAGCGGTTTGGTTGATCTTTCCGCGGTTGAGTTTCAGCGCCTGCAGAATAAATTTGCGTTCGAAGCGTTCCTTTTGGTCCTGAAAGTCGATATCCTCCGGATCCGTCCCAATGGCGACCGAGGACGGCAACGGATGCATCCAAACCGGCTTGAGTTCTTCCGGGAGCGAAGAGAGTGAGAGCTGCTTCAAGTTTTCGAGGACGAAGGCACGTTCGATGACGTTCTCGAGTTCGCGGACATTCCCCGGCCAGTGATGGGCATGAAGGGCCTCCATGGCATCTTCGCGGATACCCATAATTTCGGAGTCGCCCGTTCGGCCGTGAAGATGGTTGAATTTATCGATGAAAGAGTTGACGAGGAGGGGAAGGTCGTCGATGCGTTCGCGCAGCGGTGGAAGCTGGATGGGCATGACGTTGAGGCGGTAGAATAGGTCTTGCCTGAATTGACCCTTACGAATCATCTCCTCAAGCGGTTGGTTTGTGGCCGCGACGATCCGAACGTCACAACGAATCTCTCGATTTGAGCCTACTGGTGTGAATTTTCGTTCCTGTAGGACGCGCAGCAGTTTGACTTGCATGCTCGCGCTGATGTCGCCGATCTCGTCGAGAAAGAGAGTGCCCCCTTCGGCGTATTGAAATTTTCCGATGTGCCGTTGATCGGCGCCGGTGAAAGCGCCCTTCTCGTGGCCGAAGAGCGCGCTCTCGATGAGGTTCTCGGGGATGGCTCCGCAATTGACATCTACGAAGAGCTTCTCTTTTCGGGAGCTGTTGAAATGGATCGCTTTTGCGACGAGCTCTTTTCCGGTTCCGTTTTCGCCCCGGATCAGGACGCTCGTGTTCACTTGGCCAAGTCGATTGATGACTTCGAAAATCTGTCGCATGCGTCGAGAGCTGCCGATGAATTGTTCACCGGACTCGAGCGTGATTCGCGGTGAATGTAGCCCCATCTGATGAACCAGGTCATGGGCCTGGTTGACGTTTCGGACCGCACCGAGGATGTCTTCCTCCCTGACAGGCTTTTCAATGTAGTTGAACGCACCTTCGCGCATTGCTTCGACGGCGTCGCGGATATTTCCGTGGGCCGTGATGATCAGAACCGAGATCGAGGGGTCAAAGGCATGGATGCGTTTCAGCACTTCGAGTCCCGAGATGCCGGGTAGGTTCACGTCGAGGAGCACGAGACGGAAGGACTCGGCGGAGTCGAGACCGCGATCGAAAACAGCCCGAAGCGCGTCTTCGCCGGTTTCCGCGAGCGCAGGTTGGTAGCCGAGACTATGCAATGTCACGGAGAGGGATTCTCTGAGTTCGCGTTCGTCGTCGACGATGAGGACTTGCTTCCGGACGGACATCGAGCGCAAAGTACACTTTATGCGCTGCGCTAATCAAGTTATGCCATGAAGGGGCAGGGTAAAAGTAAACGTGGTACCGGTGTTTTCCACGCTTCTCAGTCGAATGGTTCCACCGTGTAATTCGATAAAGTATTTCGAGAGGTAAAGTCCGAGTCCGGTCCCCTTCACCTTTTCGTTGAGCGGTCGTTTAAAGCGATAGAACTTCGTGAACATATGCGGGATTTGCTCGCGGGGGATCCCCGGTCCGAAGTCCTGGATATCAACCTGGACGAAGCCCTCCTCTTCGCGGGAACGGACGATCACTTTCGCACCGGCGGGGCTATACTTGATGGCATTGTCGATCAGATTGCCCAGCACCTGTTTGACGAGTCCCTCATCGTATTCGATCGAGAAAAGGGGTTCGAGATCCTCATCCACTTGGACTTGCCCCTGGTTGGCCAGGGGGCGGAGGCGACGAATGGTTTCTCGAATAGTGCCGTTAATATCATTCGATTTTTTGTTCAAAATGACTTTCTGAGACTCAATACGCGAAAGATTCAAGATGCTAGTGATGTAGTGTTTGAGTTCCTGATTGCTCGTCTCGATGGAGTCGAGTAATTCCTTACGCTGTTCCTCTGGTGGGGCGGTTTCCCGTCGCATCCGATCCACCACGGCCTGAATCTTTGCGATGGGCGTCTTCAGGTCGTGACTGACGAGGGAGAGGAAGTTTGATTTCATTTCGTCGAGCTCGTGTAGATATTGGGCTTCTTTCAATGACCTCCACTGCCGGTTCTCTTGCACTGCTTGCAGGTAGCCGGTGAAAACGAGATAGGTCGAGAGCAGGGCGACCACTCCGTTGATCATCGGGATATGAAAGTGAAAGACCACCAGCACGGCCTGATAGAGAAGCACGAGAATCAAGATCCCGCTGGCCGGCACGGCGATGGCACTGAGGAGAATCGTAGAAGAAAGAATCGCCAGGGAGGTCGAGATCACCAGCCCGAAGGAAAGGGCCCCGGTGGCAACATAGGGCAGAGTTCGGAGGGTGGGGTACGCCTGGGCGCTCCATCCGGTCCATTGGAGCCGGGTCTCCAGAATTTGCGACTCCTGCTCGGGGAATGGGATCAGTGCAAGCCCCCAGCAGATGGCGATGCGGATAAAAAACGCGGAAGCCTTCATTGCGCACCTGCTTAACTTATGGGATTCGCCTCAGGCGATGGAATTGTTTCGAGGTTATGTATCCATTCAGAAGCCTCCGGAGAAAGCGGTCGTAACGATTGGAAATTTTGACGGGGTGCATCTAGGGCACCGGGAGATCTTTCGTCAGACGGTGGCTCAGGCCAAGCGCATCGGGGGCACCTCGGTCGTCTTCACCTTTCGGCCGCATCCGCAGATCGCTCTGAGGCCCGAAGCCAATATTTCACTCCTCCAGACCTACGATGAGAAGCTTGAGCTGCTTCAGAAGCGGGGACTCGA
Source organism: uncultured Bacteriovoracaceae bacterium (assembly GCA_964363305.1). Taxonomy (GTDB): domain Bacteria; phylum Bdellovibrionota; class UBA1018; order UBA1018; family UBA1018; genus CAYIHX01. Next base: position 6,985 of record CAYIHX010000023.1, read on the forward strand.
TGTCGTGATCGAGCAGCCGTTCAGTCGGGAATTCTCCACGACTTCACCGGGTGATTTCTTTCGGGAAGTGCTTCTTCGCCGCCTGAGCGCCGTTGCGATCGTGGTCGGTTATGACTTCGCGTTCGGAAAGGGTAGGGAGGGAGGTCTCCGGTCTTTGGAGGAATTTTGCAAGAATGCCGGAATTCAGCTGACCGTCGTGCCACCGCTTCGATTGGGTGATACGGTGGTTTCAAGTAGCCAGATCCGCCGAGCGCTGGCGGTCGGCCAGGTGAGCGAGGCGGCTCGCCTTTTGGGAAGACCGTTCTCTTACCGGGGAACGGTGGTCAAGGGTGAGGGGCGAGGACGGAAGATCGGATTTGCGACTGCTAATCTGAAGCTGGATAGCAAGCTCGTGTTACCGTACGGCGTTTACGCCACGGAAGCCTATTTGACTGATGTGGATCAGACTTTTGACAGTGTGACGAATGTCGGGGTGCGACCCACTTTTGCTGAAATTGAGCATGGCTTGGGTGAGCTGCCGGCGCTGATCGAGACGCATCTCTTGGGTCAGACTATCGATCTCTACGGAAGGACGCTTGAGGTCCGCTTCATCGACCGTATCCGTGACGAGCGGAAGTTCTCCGGCATCGAGGCTTTGAAGAGTCAAATCGGTGACGATGTGAAAGCGGCGGCTCATATTCTCCAAAAGAGTCGCGGCGCGTCTTGACAATAATTGTCACCTCCCTGGAAACTCAATAGAGGTTATTGAGGAAGTTTTTCACCCAAGGACGGGTTACATGTCGCGTCAGCTCGCGGAGCTTTTGCTTAAAGAGCGGATTATTTCGCCGCAACAATTTCAGGAAGCGGAAGGGGCCACTAAGGGCCAACCGCGGGGATTTCTGCGCTATCTGATCGAGCGCAAGTATGTCGCCGAATTGAAGTTACTGAGCTTTCTCAGTCAGAAATTCGGGTTGCCGAGCATCAATCTTGCTAAGTTTGAAGTTAGGCCTGAGGTGATCAAGCTGCTCCCAGCCGAGCTGGCCAAGAAACATCGAATTATCCCGATTCAGGCAAATCAGGGAACCGTGGTATTGGCCACGGCGGATCCGGTCGGCATGGGCTTTGTCGATGAGGTGAAGTACATCGTCAAAATGAATGCCGAGGTCGTTCTGACTTCCTACGGTGCGATCGATCAGGCGTTGACCAAGTACTACGGTGGTGCTGCCGTGGCATTGCAGGCGATCGCGAGCTACCAGAAAGAAGCGAAGCGGGAAGAGGCAAAGACCGGCATTGGGATCGAGCTGGTCGAGATGCACGACATCGATCAAGGGTCACCCGAGGTCGATGCTCCCGTGATCTCCCTAGTCAACGGGCTGCTCAGCGAGTGCGTGCGCAGGATGGCGAGCGATATCCATGTCGAGCCCTATGAGAAGCGGATGCGGGTTCGGATGCGCATCGACGGGACTTTGCATGAGATCGCCGAGATTCCCATTGAGATGAAGCGCGCCGTCACCGCCCGCTTTAAGATCATGTCACGCATGGATATTGGCGAGTCGCGGGTGCCTCAGGACGGACGAATTAAACTGAAGGCCAGTGGTGCTGAAATCGATTTTCGCGTCAATACGCTGCCCGGACTCTTCGGGGAAAAAGTCGTACTCCGAATGCTCAGCAAGGGCAATTTGCAGCTCGATCTGACCAAGCTGGGTTTCGAGGCGCGGCAGCTCGAAATCTTCAAAAAAGGGGTCTACTCGCCCAACGGCCTGGTGCTCGTGACAGGGCCTACCGGAAGCGGAAAAACTACGACTCTCTACTCGGCCCTGGCGGAGCTGAATACCGTCACTGATAATCTTTCCACGGCGGAAGATCCAGTCGAGTATAATCTCGAAGGCATCAATCAGGTCCAGGTGAACAAGGAAGTGGGGTTGACCTTCGCGAGCGTTCTTCGTTCTTTGCTGCGCCAAGATCCTGACACGATTCTCGTGGGCGAAATCCGCGATTTCGAGACGGCTGAGATCGCCGTGCAGGCGGCGTTGACGGGGCATCTGGTGCTCTCGACCTTGCATACGAATGATGCCTCGAGCACGATCACTCGGCTGATCAACATGGGGATTGAGCCGTTCCTCGTGGTGGCGTCGTTGAACACGATCGTCGCCCAGCGCTTGCTTCGGACGGTTTGCCCCAAGTGCAAAGGTGACGCCGGCCTCGCGCCGAATCGTCTGGTCGAGCTGGGCATGGCCCCCGAGCTTGCGGCTCAGGCTCGTCCGCAGAAGGGGCGCGGCTGCGCGAACTGCAACAATTCTGGCTACAAGGGACGGGTGGCGATCTACGAGGTGCTCGACTTCTCGAGCAACCTCAAAGAGATGGTTTTGCGCGGAGACAACGCGATCGAGATTCGGAAACAGGCGGTGAAGGAAGGCATGAAGACTTTGAGGCAATCGGCTTTGACCAAGGTCGCCGAAGGCCGAACCAGTCTCGAGGAAGCACTCTCGATGACGATGGAGAATTGAGACGATGGCATTGAAAGTCACGTTGCAGGCGCTTTTGAAGACCATGGTGGATCAAGACGCTTCCGATCTTCACATCGCAGTGGGAGCTCCACCCGAGTTTCGCATCGGTGGTCGAATGGTGCGAGTGAAGATGGATCCCCTTGCCCCGCAGGATGCAAAGGATTTGAGCTACTCCGTTCTGACCGATTCCCAGAAGGGCGAATTCGAGAAGGGGCTAGAACTCGATTTCTCTTTCGGCATCAAAGACCTCGCCCGTTTTCGTGGAAATCTTTTCTATCAGCGGGGCAACGTGGGCGCTGTGTTTCGGAGAATTCCTCTCGCGATCCCCGATTTCGACGCGATGAAGTTACCTCCGGTTCTGAAGAAAATTATCAAGCGGCCGAATGGTCTGATTCTGGTGACCGGGCCGACCGGCAGCGGGAAGACGACGACGCTCGCCGCCCTCCTGGATGTGGTGAACCGGGAAGAGTTTGGCCACCTGATGACCTTGGAGGACCCGATCGAGTTCGTGCATCCCCACAAGAATTGCGTGGTGAATCAGCGAGAGGTTGGCACGGACACCAAAACTTTCGGCGCGGCACTGAAAAGAGTGCTGCGGCAGGATCCTGATTTCATTCTCGTGGGAGAGCTGCGGGATTCAGAGACGATCGAGATGGCGTTGACGCTCGCGGAGACCGGTCATCTCGTGTTCGGCACGCTTCATACCAATAGCGCTGTCCAGTCCATTAACCGCATCATCAACTCTTTTCCGCCTCATCAGCAGGCGCAAATTCGGCAGGTTCTTTCCTTCACGTTGCAGGGGGTCTGTTCGCAGATGTTGATCCCCAAGAGCAATGGCCCCGGACGGGTGATGGCCTGCGAGATCATGATTCCCACCAACGCGATTCGAAATCTGATCCGGGAAGATAAGATTCATCAAATCTATTCTTCGATGCAGACCGGGCAAGATGTGAGCGAGATGCAGACGATGAATCAGTCCCTGGCGGGCTGGGTGCGGCAGGGCGTGCTCACGAAAGCGGATGCCATGGAGTATTCGCCGGTGCCGGATGAGCTCGTCAAGATGGTGGGCGCCGTGCCGGAGAAACGCTGATGCCGGAGTATCGTTACGAGGGCGTTGATCGGGGTGGAAAGAAGGTCTCCGGCGCATTGAATGCCGGGAGCGAGGGCGAGCTGCGCATGAGCTTGCGCTCGCAGGGCGTGCGTCCGACCCGCATTTCCTCCGCCGGTGGAGGCGAGACGCAGGCACGAGAGCAGTCGAGCCGAACGACGAGAGCCCCAGCCGGAGCGAGTGGGATGAGTTTCAAGGTCATTGAGCTCGTGGCCTTTACTCGGCAGCTTCAGGTTCTGATCGGCTCGGGAGTTCCGCTGGTTCAGTCGCTCGGAATTTTGAGCGAGCAGGCCAGTATCCCCGTGGTGAAAAAAGTAGCGGCGGCCCTGCGGGATCGGGTGTCCACGGGGGCGTATTTTTGGGAGTCACTGAGTCTTTTTCCTCGGGTTTTTCCGAAACTGTACGTTTCGCTCATTCGGGCAGGTGAATCGTCGGGATCGATCGATCAGATGCTCAAGCGTTTGACTCGCTATCTCGAGGATACCGATCGACTCATCAAGATGATCAAGGGGGCGATGTTTTACCCGGTGATGGTGGTCTCGATCGGCGTGGGGGTGATGGCCGCGCTCCTCATCTTCGTGATTCCGAAATTCGAAGAGCTTCTGACCGGCAGCGGCCAGGCGCTTCCTGCTCCAACGAAGTTCGTCATCGATGCCTCACATGGATTGGTGAATAACATCGGGTGGATCGTTGGGGGCCTGACCGTCGGCGGGTTTCTCTTTCTTCAGTTCGTTCGAACCGAGCAGGGCCGAGGAGTGATCGATCGCATCGCCTTCCGGCTGCCTTTCTTCGGGGGGCTGGTTCAAAAGGGCGGCATCGCCCGATTTTCGCGGACTCTTCAGACGCTGCTCGCGTCGGGCGTGAATCTCGTCGATGCGATCGATATCTGCCGCGCCACGATCGGGAACGTGGTGATGGAAGACTCGGTCAAGAGCATTCGCACCGAAATTGAGACGGGGAAGACTCTGGGGGCCGTCATCGATAAGCTTCCTGTTTTTCCGAAGATGGCGGTCCAGATGATCTCGGTCGGAGAATCGACCGGTAATCTGGATAAGATGCTGGAAAAGGTGGCGGATTATTACGAGGCCGAGGTGGAAGTGATGGTTTCTGGGATCTCGAAAATGATTGAGCCGCTGATTCTCGTGTTTCTGGGCGGTGCGGTCGGCGGAATGTTGATTGCGATGTACCTGCCGATTTTCAAACTAGCCGGTGGAGCAGGAGATTGAATGAAATCACGAATCATCTTAGGTGAATCGAAAGCCATCCAAGACCTGCTGAAGATGATCGAGAAGGTGGCTAGCTCGAAGACCAATATTCTGGTGATCGGCGAGAGCGGGACGGGAAAGGAGCTGGTCGCCCGCATGATCCATGACATCGGGCCTCTGAAGACCAAGCCCTTTATCCCTGTGAACTGCGGGGCCATCCCGGAGACGCTTATTGAAAGCGAGATGTTTGGTCACAAGCGAGGCAGCTTCACCGGGGCGGTCGTCGATAAGATGGGCCTTTTCGAAGCGGCTGCGGGCGGCACGCTTTTTTTAGACGAGATTGGCGAGCTCCCTTTGAACATGCAGGTGAAGATGCTGCGGGCACTTCAGGATCGAACCATTCGTAAAGTGGGCGGCAACGACGATATCAAGGTCGATGTTCGCATCATCGCGGCTACGAATCGGGACCTCGAGGCAGCCGTGAAAAAAGGGACGTTTCGTGAAGATCTCTACTACCGCCTCAACGTCATTTTGATCAAGACGCCGTCTTTGCGCGAGCGCTCCGGAGATGTCGAGCTTTTGTCGACGGCGTTTTTGAAGCGGTACGCGGAGAAGCAGAACAAGCCGGTGTCGAGTTTCGCGCCGGAAGCCCTCGAGGCGCTGAAGCGGTACAGTTGGCCCGGCAATGTTCGAGAGCTCGAGAATGTCGTCGAGCGGGCCGTGACTTTGGAGACTGGTCAGCTGGTCAGTTTCGCGTCGTTGCCTTTGGCAATTCGCGAAGCTTCGCAGCAGGCGGCTTCGGTGGGGAAGGCGACTTCTTCCACGGGGGGCGTGACTTCGGGGGCGGGGTTTCTGCAGATCCCGGCGCCTGATTTTTCCAAGGGCCCGGTCGACCTCGATACGATTTTGGGAAAGGTGGAGCGGGTTTATCTCGAGGCGGCCTTGGCGCATACCCAGGGGGTTCGGAAGACGGCGGCTGATTTGCTGGGCATCACGTTTCGGAGCATTCGGTACCGGCTCAAGAAGCTGGGCGTGGTGGGCGAAGAGGGTGGACCCGATTCTGAGTAATTTTACCATGAGGCGAAATTACTAGGGTGTATTTTTGCCTCATGGTAAAATTACTCCTATGGAGCGCTAGGTCTCGAATCAGCTCAAGAAGGACCTTGGCGAGAAGATGGTCTTTCTTGCGGGGCCGCGGCAGGTGGGCAAAACAACGATTGCCCGGGAGCTAGTCGGCCAGGGAGGAACCTATCTCAACTGGGACGTCGATGAAGATCGTTCGGCGATTTTGAAGAAACAGTACGCCAGGAATGATCTCGTGGTTTTTGATGAGATCCATAAGTTCTCTCGTTGGCGAAACTATCTCAAAGGGGTCTACGATTCCGCGCCCCAGGGGCTGAAAATTCTCGTGACGGGGAGCGCTCGTCTAGACCTCTATCGCAAGGGGGGTGACTCGCTTCAGGGGCGGTATCATTTTCTTCGGATGTACCCGTTGACCGTTGCCGAGCTGGGCATTCAGAATCGGTCGGATTTTCATACCCTCCTGAGTTTAGGCGGTTTTCCGGAGCCGTACCTGAAGCAGGATAAGGCGTCGGCGGATCGGTGGTCGAGTCAGTATTTGGCACGAGTGGCTCGCGATGAGATTCAGACCTTGGAGAAGGTACAGGATGTCGCTCTTCTGGAGCTTCTGGCCTATCGCCTGCCTGATTTGGTCGGTTCACCGATCTCGGTGAATGCGCTTCGCGAAGATCTTCAGGTGGCGCATAAGTCGGTAGTGCGTTGGTTGGAGATCTTTGAGCGGTTGTACGTGCAGTTCCCAGTTCTGCCGTTTGGGTCGCCAAAAATCAAAGCCGTGAAAAAGGAGCGGAAGCTCTATCTTTTCGACTGGAATTCTATTGTCGAGTCGGGCCCGCGCTTTGAGAATCTCGTGGCGGTTCACCTCTTGAAGTGGTGCCGTTGGCGGCAGGATAGCGCGGGCTCGCGAGTCGATTTGAAATTCATGCGGTGGTTGGATGGCAGCGAGATCGATTTCGTCATCACGGAGCGGGGCGTGCCGACTTTGGCGATCGAGTGCAAATGGCAGGATACGTCGGTGCACAAGCCCTTGCTGGCTTTCAAACGGAAGTTCCCGAAGTGCCGAGTGGTTCAAGTCGCCGCCGATTCCGAGAAGGAGTTCGTCACCACGGAGGGCATCGAGGTTATACCGGCTTGGAAGCTTTTGAAGGAGTGGGTTTGACAACCTGTCAAGATGGTCTAGTTTTGTTACAGCGGGTGCTAAAAAATCTCGGTACAACATCTATGAGGCCAAGACCAAGCTGTCACAGATCGTGGAGCAGGCTCAATCGGGGCAGGAAGTTGGTTTGATGAACCGCGGGGTACCGGTGGCCCGTGTGATTCCTTATGTAGATGACGGCCGAAGTCGGTTAAAGCACTTTTTTCTCAGCCCTCGAAACGGATTTGTGCGCGGAGGGGTTGGCGTTGGACGTGGAATCGATCGCGGCGGCGGGTATTCCGATGGTCTCGGGAGATCGGGCGTTCGACGCATACCAGGTGAAGCGGATCTGGTGAGGTCATGACTGACACGGTGTCATAATTCTGGCGTTGCGCCGCCCATGAAAACGCGTAGACTTTTAGGTAAGAAACAATTTTTTGGGGATAAAAACACATATGAAGAAGCACTTGAGCGCTCTGAAGGAGCAAGGTTTTACGCTGGTCGAGCTGATGATCGTTGTGGCGATCATCGGTATCCTCGCAGCGATCGCGATTCCGAATTACCAGACGTATCAGGCGAAAGCTCGGCAGACAGAAGCGAAGCTGGGTCTGTCGGGGGTCTACACGTCTCTTCAGGCATTTCAGACGGAAAAAAATTCCTATACCGGATGTTTGCAGGGAGCGGGATATCTGCCAGATGCGATGGGCATGAGATATTATTTCACCGGATTTCATTCGGCTGCGGTTGGTGCAACCTGTGGGCCGCAAGGGGGGTTGGCGTGCGCCAACATTGACTGGCAGGTGGGCGGGGTGGGCTTGAATACCCCGTGTGGTGTTACCACCGTAAACGATGATTTATTCGGGAATAATAATTTTCTGGCGGGGCCGATGGCTTCCGGTGCTAACTTTCCAGCGAATTTTGCGGTTAGTGTAGCGGCTGCGGGGGGTATCCCTGCTGGCACGACTGCCACAATTCTAAACCAGCCGGCAATTTTGACCCCGGCAGTCCCTGCGGTTTCCCAAGTTGGGTTTACGGCGACGGCCGTAGGTTCGATTTCTAATGCGGCGAGGTTAGATGTTTGGTCGATTAATCAAAATAAGAGTCTCGGGAATAACCAGGCTGGTTTTTAATTTCATTTAAAAAAGCCCCCTCTCAAAAGAGAGGGGGCTTTTTTGCGCCTTGCGCTTGAAATTCAGGTTGCTAAAAACTCCGGAACCGCTCTTTTCATATAGCCGTCGAACAGCGGGACGGTGAAGTTCGTGTCGCCGTGTGAGGGGCTGGATGGTTCTTAGAGGAAAACGCGATAGTCAGTATCAAATACCTTCGAGAGCCTCTCGGCCATTTTCTTTCCGATTGGGCGCTTGCCATTCTCAATTTGAGAGATATCCGTCTGGGGAACGCCCACCTTTTCAGCCAGTTCCACCTGCGTTAGTCCCTCCCGCGCGCGCAAACCGCGGAGAACGCTACCTGGCCTACCGTACTTCTTATGTAGATCCTTGAATACTTCTTCAGCCGGAACCAGCTCGTCAGACGCCAGCTCCCGAACGAGTTTGAGAACAGCTCTCGCTCTCCCTCGAGGCAAGCGAAAACTTCCACCCGACTCGAACGTGATGACTTCCGACTGATCGTTAGTACGGAGCTTTTTCATGGGTGCCGACATAGTAAACCTCCACAATCTGCACTTGCTTATCTGTAACCGCCCAACAAACAATATAGGTAGGGCGACCAGATTTCACATGGCAGTGATACGAATTATAGCTACCCTTGAGCTTCCCGAAGTTCTTCCAACGCGGTTGCATCGGACCTTCTACTTCGATCTGTCTTGCAAGGGCATCCACTTGGTTTTGGACGAACTCAGGTAGTTCCCGGAGCTGTTTTGCCGCCTTCTTGGTGAATTTGACCTCCCAGTCCATAATCTAAGAATATACCATTAATTGCTATATACCAATAAAAAATCTAGGACGCTGAATGCACATTAGAATATTCAAAAGAATATGGATCGGGTCAGTCTACCTGAGCTGTTTTCATTGGGTTTTTAATGCGGTCTCGGTACGCTAGAACCCTGTGATCGGATGGCTTTCCCCCCTTATCCTCGTCTTGGCGGCGCTACTGGGCTCTTGGCTCGACCGGCACCCCCCGCCGCGTCTCGCGGCCCCCGCCGCAGGCGAGGAGCGCCTGAATCCGGCGGTGGTTCGCGCCTTGGCGTTCGGTCATCTCCCGGCTGTCACGGACTGGTTCCTCCTCCGAATGCTGACCAACTCGGACAGTGCCTGGGTCAGGCCCGGAGAGCTTCCGTCGCAGTATTATGACCTCAAGCTCGCGTCCGAATTAGATCCCTTTTTCTATGAGATCTATACCGAAGGGCCGCGTTTTCTGGCGGTGGTTCGCAACGATAAGGAAGGCTCCCTCGAACTCTCGCTCCGGGGCATGGCGATGCAGCGGGGTCGCCTGAGCGAGATCCCTCCGAACCGGCAGAGCGATGTGTGGCCCAGCCGGTTCGAGATTCCGTTCGTCCTCGGCTACATCTATCTTTTTGAGCAGCAGAACATGCCCCGAGCAGCCGAGGCCTTCGATGAGGCGTCCAAGGCAACCGAAGCGCCGCCCTATGTGAAAAACCTGGCCGACAGGCTCCGAGATCCCGTTCGACGCATCGAGGTCGGGATTCGAATCCTCAACGCGATGATGGCGTCGGAGAAGGACCCCCAATCGAAGCGCAAACTCGAGGAAAGAAGAAACTCTCTCTATATTCTTGATTACCTTTCGGCGCTTCGAAGCGAGTTCGTGGGTTTTTTGGGGCGGAAGCCCCGATACAGTCAAAAAATCGAGATTAAAACGAGCGATCTTAAGATCTGGTTTGCGCAGTACCTGCGAGAAAGCCATCTCGATGACCGGGATCCATTCGGGGGGAGGATCTTCATCGGTGCCCAGGGAACCATTCAGACCACGACCCCGCATCTCAGCGTCATGGGGCTAGAGTGATGAGGCAGGGAAGGATAGGATACGTGAATGGCGGCTGATAAACCTCTTCCCGTTCTTGTCGAGCAGGTGACGCAGGATTTCCGTTCGGGATTCTGGCAGAAGAAGACCCGCGTCTTGGACCGGGTTTCCTTTGAGATCCCCTCGCAATCCGTATTTGGCTTTCTAGGAGCCAACGGAGCCGGGAAGACCACGCTGATTCAGTTGATGGTCGGCCTCCGGCGGCCCACCTCCGGGCGAGTTCGGATCTCCGGCTTTGAGGCTGTCAAACGAGAAGCGAAGGTGCAGATCGGCTACCTCCCCGAGCGGCCGTACTTCTACGAGCACCTGACCGGGCGCAGATTTCTGGAGTTCTATGGAAAACTCTCCGGCCTCGAGGGATCTCGCCTGAGGAAGCGCATCGATGAAGCTCTCGCGGAGGTGGGTATGGGAGCGGCGCGCGATCGAGAGCTGGGAAAATACTCGAAGGGCATGCTTCAGAGGATCGGAATCGCGCAGGCGATATTGCACGAGCCCGCGCTTTTGATTCTGGATGAGCCGATGAGCGGGCTGGATCCGGTGGGAAGGAAGGAGATTCGCGAGCTGATCGTGGCGCTTGCGAAGGAAGGTCGAACCATCTTTTTCAGCTCGCATGTCATCTCGGACGTGGAGGCGATCTGCGATCGGGTTGCCCTCCTGCAAAAGGGCAAGCTACTCGGAGCCGGTCGGCTGGATGATCTCTTGAAGGTGGACTCGGATGACGTCGAAGTGGTCGTGGCGGGATTGGACAAGAAACAGCTGAAGGCGTCCGGGGCCGGCCGACTGGAAGTGATTCCGGAGGGGCACCGTTTTCGCATCGAAGGCGGAGGAGATCTAAATTCCGCCTTGAATGCGGTCATTAGGGCTCGCGGACGGATCATCTCCGTGCAGCCTGTTCGAAAATCACTTGAGGAGCTTTTTGAATGATCCCCCGGGGGCCAGTGGTCATTCGTTCTATTGCCTGGGTTACGGTGCGCGAGATCCTCAGGGATAAACTTCTCTATAATACGCTCGCGTTCGCGGTTCTTCTGATCGGCATCGCTTTTCTTGCCGCTCGTCTGAGCTTTATTCGGCCCGAGCGGATTCTCATTAACTTCGGAACCTCGGGGATGAGCGTCGCGCTCGCGGTGCTGGCGAGCTTGCTCGGGGCCCAGGCGCTGCTCCGGGAGTTCGACCGGCGAACGATCTGGGTGGCGCTTGCGCATCCGATCACGCGTTATCAGTTCGTCTGGGGAAAGTTCGCGGGGGTTGCCCTGGTTCTGGCGGCGAACGCGCTTTTGCTGACCCTCATCTTGGTAGCGTCCCTTTCCACTCAGGTGAATGAATGGCATGAGCTGTGGCGACCCAGTCTGTTCGTGGGGATTTTTTTCATTTTTCTTCAGTCGTTGCTCATTGCTGCGCTCGCCCTCTTTTTTGCCTCCTTCACGACGTTCTCCCTGGCGGTCGGCTTGACCTTGAGCCTCTATCTGATCGGAAATTCGATTTCCCAGATTCGTTCGGCGTTTGAGGGCGGGATTGTTCGGAACCTGACTTATCTTCTGCCAAATCTGGAAAATTTCAGCCTAGGCTTCAAGGTCACGTATGATCTTCCGGTCGGGGTGCTCTGGGCGTTCGGGGTCTCCGGTTATGCGGTGCTCTGGTGCTTCATTCTGATTTTGGCCGCCGGGCTCTGCCTACAAGGCAAGGAGAGTTGATGTTCATGAATTTTCCGGACTGGTTTCAGAACCTAGCGACCATTGTTTTTGGTTTGATCGTGGGAAGTTTTCTGAACGTCCTTGTCGCTCGTTTGCCGAAGAAAAAGGACATGGTGTTTGCGAGAAGTCGCTGTCCCAGCTGCGAGAAGCGGATTGCGTGGTATGACAATTTTCCGGTTTTGAGTTTCTTGATTCTCCGGGGGAAGTGCCGGCATTGCCGTTCCCGGATTTCCATTCGTTATCCGGTGATCGAGCTTTTGACGGCTCTTTTGTTTCTCGCAGCAAAGACGCGGTTCGGTTGGCATTGGCTTCTCTTGGCCAGGGATTGGCCCTTTTTGGCGGCCTTGGTCGCCATTACCTTCATCGACCTTGAGCACCGGACGATCCCGGATCGCATCAGTCTGCCCGGCATCGTTTTCGGGTTGGCGACCTCTTTTTTTATTCCGGGGTTGGGGTTGATTCAGGCTCTCCTGGGGGCCGCACTCGGCTTCGGTTTTTTCTATACGGTGGCTTGGCTTTATCAGGCGAGGTCTGGTCAGTCCGGGTTGGGCGGAGGCGACATCAAGCTGCTTGCGATGATCGGAGCATTTGTAGGGCCGCTGGGTGTTTTCACGACGGTACTCGTCAGTTCGATCACTGGAAGTGTGACTGGCTTGATCTGGGCCCGGCTGCAGGGGAAGAACGATCTTCTCAAGGCCTCCATTCCCTTTGGCCCTTTCCTCGTGGTGGGCTGTCTGTACTATTACCTATTAGGAGATCTCGTATGGCTCCCATTCACCGATCAGATGTAGATGAAGAGCGTTGGACTCAGGATGAGTGGCGAAATTACGAGCTCTGGGAAAAGCTCGAAGAGCGAAACCGCGGGCGCAGACGGCTTTGGTTGATAGGCGCTGGCGTATTGTTTCTTCTCCTTTCGTCGGTGCCGATCATCATGGAGCGTTTGCCTCGATGGCGTAGCCTGGCCGCCGCCCGAAGACTTTCGGTCGAACTCGGGGCCGTGAAACGGGAGGCGGCACTCGAACACACACCTTATCTGATTCGATTTTTAGGGGGGCAGGGAGGGCTCGAGTACCAGGTGGAAAGAGTGGCAAGCTGCGAGGGTTCGCTTAGTAGCGACATGCCCGGATCTCCAGAGGGGGTATTGGTTCGACGAGGGGAGCTGATGCGATCGGCGACCGAACTCGCCTTGATTCCCCCCTCGGAGGGGGCACGTTTCGGCCTGGATGGGCTGTTGCGGGAATTCTGTTATGATCCTCTCCGTGGTAGCGAGGCGGCCCGAATCGGAAAGAAACTGACCGGTTTTGCGATCGCCCCCGTCAAGGACTTGGCGACCGGCGAGCTGGGTCGAGCCGCGATCGTACTGATCGATGGTCCGTTAGCGGAGGTCTCATTCAACTGACTGCTGGCGCTGGGCTTTTTCTGCCTCTATCATTGAGAAGGTGAGTTTTCTCAAGGATCTAGGAAGCATGTTCTCGTTCGGTCTCGGCGGCGGCTCGAGTTGCGTCGGTCTCAGTATTGGCACGTCGACCATCAAAATTGCTGAACTGAAAAAATCAGGCAAAGGCTGGAAGCTGCTCCATTTCGGTTACGTTCAGCTACCGGACGAAGCCATCGTGAATCGGGAGATCGTCAATCCGGTCGCCGTGGTGGAAGGAATCAAAACCTTGCTGGGGCAGATCAAGCTGAAGAGTCATCAGGTCTGCACTTCTTTGACGGGCACCGGCGTCATCATCAAGCGGATGAGCGTCGAGGTTCCGAATGTTAAGGAGCTGCAGGATCAGGTTTTTTGGGAGGCTGAGCAGTATCTTCCGTTCGACATCTCCGAGGTCTACCTTGACTTCCAAGTGCTCTCGCGTTCGAAGGCGGGAACGACGGACGTATTATTGGTTGCCGCGAAAAAAACGGCGGTCGAGGGGTACATCAGCTCGGTGGAGCAAGCGGGCTTAAAGCCAAGGATTGTCGATTTGGATTACTTTGCTTTGCAGAATGTACTGGAAGCGAATTATCCCCAAAATCCCTCGGAAGCAGTGGCGATTGTCGATCTGGGCGCTTCTTCAATGAAGGTAGTCGTGGTGCATGCGGGGATTCCGGTCTTTACGAAAGACTCGGCGATCGGCGGTCGGGGCCTTACGAGCGAAATCCAGAAGCACCTCAATCTCTCATTTGCGGACGCGGAGTCCCTTAAGGTGAGTGGTCAGGCGCAAAGCATGCCTCAGGAAGTAGCCGACCTGATCAATGTCATGGCGGAGAACGTGGCGACGGAGATCAAGCGGACGATCGACCTGCATAATGCTTCGAGTACCGGTGCGCCGATCGCCTATGTGTTGCTGACGGGCGGTAGCGCAAAAATTCCGGGGCTTTCGAAAATAGTGGAGGATCAAGTCGGCCTTCCCACGCAGACCCTGAATCCGTTCGGCGCGATCTCTTATGATCCGAATCATTTTACGGCAGATCAACTCACGGCAAACGCGTCCATGGCGGCCGTACCGATAGGGTTGGCGCTGAGGGCGGGCGCCAAATGATCAAGATCAACTTGGCTTCGAGGAAGACATCAGCGGTCGTTACGACGGAAAGCTCAGGTAAAAAGGGCCTCTTCGGGCTGGATCTCAGTTTTCTAAAGGCGGGGCGTGCGGCCGCGGCGGCTTCGGGGCCGTCGATTCAGCTGAATGAATTCAGAAATATCGCCCTCGCGGCCGTCGTCGGGTTTGGGATGTTCTATTTCATCGAGGGAGAGAAGCAGAAGGAACTCGACACCCTCGATGGTCAGGTTTCTCAGCTTCAGACGGAGCAGAACCAGCTGAAGACCGAGGCAAATAAGATCACCACCTACGAGCAGGTCAAGCAGCAGCTTGAGGCCGATGAAGCGCTCATGAGGAACAAGCTGGATACGATCAAAAAACTGATGAGTGATCGGACGACGCCGCCTCGACTTCTTCTGACTCTGGCGCAATCAATTCCGGCTGACGTCTGGCTTCGGGAGTTTACCCTGCAGAATTCTAAATTAACGTTACAGGGTTCGGCTGCCAGCTTCAGTCAAGTATCGGAATTTTTGCGGGTTCTGAACGAGAGCATTTTTTTCAAGAACGTGGAGCTACGCGGAACAGAAGAGGCCAAGCTTGAAGGCGGAATCGAAGTGAAAAATTTCGAACTGACCGCGGAGAGGCGGTAGAATATGGGCGCGCAAGACTCGATCATGAGCATTCTTCGGTTGATTAACCGGTTCGCGTTGGCCGGGGCGATTCTCTATTGCGGGTGGCTAGCCTACGACTATTTTTACGACTTTCAGAATAACCTCGAATCGCCAAAGAACGCGCGTTTGTCCCAGATTTCTGAAATCAAGGCCGCGAACGAGAGTTTGAAAAAACGCATCCGGGAGATCAACGAGTTTTATAAAAATCTTGAAACGAAGAAGCAAGAGATTCGGGGCCTCGCTCTTGAACTCGATGGCTTGAAGTCAACGCTTTCTGAGTCGATTGACGTCCCGTCGTTCATGAATACGGTGACGACCGAAGCGCGGAAGGTGGGCTTGACGGTCTCCAAGATTCGGCCCGTAGCGGCGAAGAAGGAAAAATATTATGGAGAGCAGGCGTTTGACCTAGAGTTTCGCGGCGTGTACGTCCAGCTTTTGGTATTCCTGAATCGCCTTTCTCAATCGCAGAAAATTATTCGCATCGAGGATTTTCGTATTCATCCCAAGGGAAGTAGCCGGGCCCGTTTTGTAGAACTTGAGGGAACCGTGCAGATCAAGGCGTATTACTATCTGGGCACCGAGGAAGACCGCTTGGGGAGGGCAGGCTGATGTGGATGCTGCTGTTGCTCTCTCTCCCTGTTTCGTTCGGACAGGAGGCTGCGCCCGCGGCGCCTCCTGCTGATCCGACTGTGGAGATTCCCCTCGATCTCGGCGCGCTCGGGGCGAGTGGGTCCGGGGGGTTCTCGATTCGGGACCCATTCCAGGCGCCCGATTTCAAACTTGAAGAAAATGACGGACCGCGAACACCGCTTGAGCTCGTGGCGGCGGATAAGTTTAAGTTGGTGGGCGTTATCACCGGTCCGGATCGCTTTCGTGCGATGGTTCAAGACCCGAGTGGCCAGACGCACTTAGTGTCTGAGAAAATGAAGATCGGGATTCGCAAGGGGGTGGTCAAGAAGATCACCAGTCGTGGAATCTGGGTGCGGGAGAAGGTCGTCAATGTTTTGGGGCAGGAAGAAAGCGTCGACACCGTGCTGAAGCTCGAGGATCCGGCCAAGAAAGTCGCGAACTCAGGAGGAGGATTGGAATGAGTGGATCAAGGATGATGATTTGGGTCTCGCTAATTGTAGCGGTGCTTTCTCAAGAGGCTGGAGCCGTGACGAAGATCTCCTCCGTCGATTTCAAGGCCGCGGAATCGGAAAGCGTGATTGAGGTGAACGCCGACGGGCCGTTGAGTTTTAAGCAGCAAGATAATGCCGGTGATGGGCAGGTCGTATTCGAGATTTCTGATGCGTCTTTTGCCAAAGGGGTGGATCGGAAGCTGGACACCTCTTCGTTCGCCAATAGCAGAGTGACGCTAGTCAGTCCTTATGCGGTCGAGGGTCAACCTGGGACCGTGCGGGTGGCAATTCAGATGAAGGATTTCGCTGCGGTGAGCGCGGCCGCTGATGGAAACCGATTGTTGATTCGGGTCCCTGCCGCTAACGGAAAAGAAGCAGGTGGTGATATTGACCCGCCTCCTGGCAGCACTGCAATAGGCGACTCTATCGCAACCTCGGAACCGCCGGCTGTACCTGTTGCGGATGCCTCTCCGCTTTCTTCGGATGCGGGTGCCGGAAAGCTCACGGAGTTTGTAAACAGCCAGGCGGCGAAGCAGTTCAAGGGTAAAAACATCACTCTGCAGGTGCGCGAGGCGGAGATCGCCGACGTGCTCAGGATGATCGGCGACGCCAGCGGTTTCAATATCATCGTGGCCGATAACGTTCAGGGGAAGATTAATCTTTCGCTGGTGGAGGTTCCCTGGGATCAGGCGCTCGATGTGGTGTTACACACCAAACAGCTGGGGGCGGAGCGGAACGGGAATATTCTGCGGGTCATGACTCTTCAGAGTTTGGTTCAGGAGAAGCAGGCTGAACTGGATGCCAAGCGCGCCGCCGAGGCGAGCGCGCCGCGGATCACCCGAGTCTTGCCGATTAGCTATGCGAAAATTTCAGAGCTGCAGCCGGTGCTTGAAAAATTTCGGGGTGGGGCCCAGCAGGCGGCGGGGCCGGGTGCGAGCGAAGTCGCCGTGATTCAGGCGGACGAGCGCACTAACCAGATCATCGTGCGGGACATTCCCGAGAACGTGGATAAGCTTCAAAAACTGGTTGAGCTGCTCGATACGCAGACTCCGCAGGTGATGATCGAAGCGAAAATCATCGAGGCATCGGAAGAGTTCAGCAGGACGCTTAACGGGAGCCTGGGGTTCGGTCCTGATGTCGCGTCGGGCGTGGCCTCGACTTTGGTCGCGGGTTCCTTCAATGGTCTCGACCCCACGGTCGGATTCTTCTCCGGTGGCGGGGTGACGGGAAGCACGTTCTCCTCCGGCGCGGCCGGTGGTTCGAACTTTGGCTTTTCAACGCAGCTCTCCTTTCTTCCGGGAGTACAACGTTTGAACGCGCTGTTAGGCTTGGGAGAAAACGAGCGCGACTTAAAAGTGCTCTCCGCGCCGAAGACCGTGGTCTTGAATCGAGAGCAGGCGACGATTACGGCCGGTACGCCGGTTACGATCCGCACCCAGCAGACGGTGGCCGGGGTGGGCGTTACGTCGGTTGAAAGTGTTGTTCAGGCTAATTTGAGCCTCCAGGTACGGCCGACGGTGACGAATGATGGAAGCGTGCTGATGGAGCTTCAGATTCAGCGAGATCTGCCATTCGGAACGGGGATCGCGAATCGTAGCATGAATACCCGTGTGTTGGTCGAGAGCGGCAATACGCTGGTGATCGGCGGCATCTACTCGACTCGTACGGAAAAGCAATCGTCCGGGATTCCTTTCCTTCGAAAGATTCCAATTATTGGAGCGTTCTTCGGGTCGGAAGTCGATAAAACAGAGCGATCAGAGCTTTTCATTTTCGTAACGCCTCGAATTATCAATGAACGGGAAGCGGGGCTGAGCGGTTGATGGTGGACCGGGCGATGAGTCACTCTTCGTTGCTTTACGACTACCTGAGACGGTACCAGGAGGATCCGACCTCGCGGATTTTCGCACCGCTGGCAGAAGCCTATCGAAAAGCGGGTCTCGTGGACGAGGCGATCGAGATTGCAAGGGAGGGGCTCCGAATTCACCCGCATTTCATAGGAGGGCGCGTCGCTCTGGCTCGGGCGTTGTTCGATAAAAATCTGTTTGACGAGGTGATTTCTGAGCTGAGCGCCATTATTCAGGATGTCCCTGACAACCTAGCGGCACAGCGATTGTTGGCTGAGTCGTGTTTGATGACCGGACGTCTGGCGGAGGCTCTAGGCGCCTACAAGATGCTGCTCTATTTTCACCCGCAGGATTTGGAAACAGCCAAGCTGGTGGGGGAATTGGAGTCTCAGGCCTACGAAAAGGGAACCTTGATTTTGCGGAGCGATCCGGTACCGGAGGTCTCAGAATTCGCGGCGATTTCAGTGCAGCACGTCAGTGATGTGATTCGATCCGATCCGCGGCATAAGAAAGAACAGTGGATGAAGAGAGTGCAGTCTTTGCAGACTCTTCTGGTCAAGGTCGAGCGGTACCGCGCTCGCGGCCTTGCTTAATGAAGAGTGCCCATGGTACGACCCGAGCTATATGTCCATGTATGCCACGAACGAATTCCGAAAAGGAATTAAAGTTGAGATTGAGGGAACCCCCTTCGAAATCGTAGATTTTCAGCACGTCAGCCCGGGCAAGGGACGGGCGTTTACGCGCACGAAGTTGCGGAATCTTCTCAATCAAAACATTCTCGAGCGCACCATCACCTCGGGAGATAAGTTAGAGCGCGCCAATCTCGAACAGATTGAGATGCAGTATCTCTATCGTGACGCAGAGGGATACCATTTCATGAATCAGGCGACCTTCGATCAGGTTGCACTGAGCGCCGAATTTTTGGGGACGGCTAAAGACTTTTTGCAGGAAAATCTTGAAGTTCAAGTGATGTACTTCAATGAGCGCCCTATCGGTATTGAGCTTCCGACTTTCGTGATTCTAAAAATCACCGAAACCGATCCAGCCTTCAAGGGGGATACGGTGACTGGCGGGACGAAACCGGCAAAGCTTGAAACGGGAGCAATGGTCCAGGTGCCATTCCATTTGAAGGAAGGCGATCTCATCAAGGTCGATACCCGCGAATCCAGTTATGTCGAAAAAGCCAACAAGTAAGCCGGGGAAACCCTCGGTAGGGTCAGTATCTTCTCTCGATCTAGGGCAGCTTGAGCGCGTGCTCGAGCTGATGGGCCGCCATCGTTTGGGTGAGCTCGAGTGGGAGGATGCAAATATTCGGTTGCACCTTAAATCCCAGGTTGGAACGCAGCCGAGTCCACAGGTGGTTTACGCTCCGGCGCCCAAGAAGGAGGAGGCGAAGTCGGCTTCCAATGGGCTGGCCGCGAATCAAAAGCAAATTACCTCCCCCTTTGTCGGCACATTCTACCGCTCGGCTTCACCCTCTGCTGAACCTTACGTCAAAGAGGGAAAGTCGGTAAAAAGGGGAGACACCCTTTGTATTATCGAGGCCATGAAGCTGATGAATGAGATCGAATCTGAAATGAACGGAAAGATCGTATCGGTTTTGATTGAGAACGGGCAGCCGGTTGAATTCGGTGAGCCTCTTTTTGTGGTCGAGGTATAAAGGGCCTTCATGGCAGGACAAGAGCCCATTTTTCGCAAAGTCCTGATCGCTAATCGAGGAGAGATTGCTCTCCGCGTGGTCCGCGCTTGCCGGGAAATGGGTATTTCGACGGTCGCGGTCTATTCGACTGCGGACGAACACTCCCTGCACGTGAAGATGGCAGATGAGGCTGTTTGCATCGGCCCAGCCCAGTCGAAACTGAGCTATCTCAATATTGCGAATATTCTCTCGGCGGCGGACATCACCGGCGCTGATGCTATTCACCCGGGCTACGGCTTTATGTCCGAGAATGCGGAGTTCGCCCGGTTGACTCGTGAATGCGGGATGACGTTTATCGGGCCGAGCCCGGAGAATATCACGGCGATGGGAGAGAAGACCCAGGCTCGATCGATTGCGAAGGCGGCAAAGGTTCCTTTGCTGCCTGGGACGGTTGAAGCCGTCCCAACCATGACTGAAGCCTTGTCTGAGGCGGAGCGCATCGGTTTTCCGGTGATTATGAAGGCAGCCTATGGGGGCGGTGGCCGCGGGATTCATGTCGTCTATAACGCCCAGCAGCTGCAATCGTCGTTCGAGCGGGCCGGAGCTGAAGCGGCTGCGGCGTTTGGCAACGGAGCAATGTATATCGAAAAGTACTGTGAACATCCACGTCATGTGGAGATTCAGGTGCTTTGCGACAAGCACGGGAATCGCATTTTCCTCGGGGAGCGTGATTGCACGATTCAACGGAGGCATCAGAAGCTGCTCGAGGAATGCCCCAGTCCTGTTTTAGATGCCCATTTGCGGGAGAAGATGGGCCTGGCGGCTTTGCGCCTCTGCGAGCGCGTGAAGTACGAGAATGTGGGCACAGTCGAATTTTTAGTCGATGAGAACAAGAACTTTTATTTCATGGAGATGAACACCCGTATCCAGGTCGAGCACCCAGTAACTGAGATGGTTACGGGAATCGACCTCATCAAGGAGCAGCTGAAATCGGCCGCGGGTCAGGTCCTTTCGATTTCTCAGAAGGACGTCAAAATCCAGTCGCACGCTATCGAGTGTCGCATTAACGCAGAAGATCCCGAAACATTCGCTCCATCGCCCGGAAAAATTACGGCCTGGCATGTGCCAGGGGGCTTTGGTGTCCGAGTCGATTCGTTCGTCTATGATCAGTACAAAGTTGTCCCTTTTTATGACTCGATGATTGGGAAGTTGATCGTGCATGCACCGACTCGCGAGGAAGCGATCGCTAAGATGCGACAAGCGCTTGACGAGTTCGTTGTTGAGGGCATTAAAACCAACATCCCGTTCCACAAAAAAATAATGACGAGTAAGAAGTTCAGCGAAGCGGACTACGATACGCATTTTTTGGAAGAGTTCCTGCCGAAATACGAGTAAAATCGCAAGGATGGGCGTAGGAGATCAGTCCCAAGAACTTGAGGCTACTCGGGTTGACCTGGGTGATGACCTTCTTGAGAAGACCGCGGTGTTGACGGTGCCGGACTCCCGTCCGGCTCAGGGGACGTCCTCGTCCTCGAAGGCCCTCGTTCAGGTGACGGACTCGCAGGATGCTTTTGAGAGCGCGCGCATTTTGTTGAGCGAGGGCTTTCTGGAAGATGCAAAGCAGCTTTTGCGAAAAATTTTAATCGCCGATTCGACGCATTTTTTAGCTCGGGAAAAACTTTCGGAAATTCATGAACTCGAACTCAGGCAGATTCTCGAGGGTCGCGAGCGGGTGGTGCCGCGAATGCAGACGTCTGCCGAGGTCGCGCCGTTGTTTGATCCAGGACAGTTTGATTCGGATCTGATCGCGCGGGAGTTAGAGCTAGATCTTGGCCTGGAGACGGTCAGCAGACTTGAGTTATTGGCGAGGGCCGAGGCTGAGGCGCAGTACGGGGTAGAAATTTTACGACGCCTTCGGGGGGCGGATGCCCGCGCTTGGATCGATGTCGGAATCGCATATCTGGAGATGGGCCTTTGTGGAATCGCGGAGCGAGTTTTTCATCAGGCCGGTCTTGAGGATCCGCAGCTCCTACCGGAGGCGTCGTTGCTTCGAGCGCAAGCCAGTTTTTCCAGCGGGCGTTTTTCTGATGCGGAGATGATATTGGATGAATTACTTGCTCGGTCGACAGACTCTGACAGGATCGTTCTTCGTGCGGAGTGCGGCTATTGGATGGGTCGGGTTTTGGAGCGCAAAGGGCAGCACGAGGAGGCGAAGCGGTGGTATAGAGAGGTTCACCAGATAGACGCCACTCATCGAGACGTCCAAGATCGCCTGCGCAGGAATAATTCCTGATGAGAAAGCATCCCTTCCTTGTTTTTCTATTTGTGGTTAGCGGTTTAATTTTTGCCGTGATCAGCTTCATGCAAAGTCGTACCTTCGCCGAATTAGTGAAATCGATCGGCACGACCTATTTGCCGAAGGATCTCGGGATCAGTGCGGATTTTTCGCAGTTCGGGGTGAAGCTTTTTCCTCCAGCCGTCTCTATCGTGAGTCCGCGGGTCACTTTTAGGGAAGGACGCCACGGAGAAATGCCGACGGGTACGACAATCGAAGTGGATCGCATCGACCTTGAATTTACCCCGTTTCAGCTTCTCACCGGACACATTGAGGTAGAGAAAATTCTGCTTCTTAACGGCAAAATCGATCTTCGATTGTCGGAGCGATATCTCAAATATTTGTCGAAACCGACCGTGCGAAAAAAGGATTCATGGACTCCGACTTGGGAAGACCTATTGCGGGTGCGTGCCCGTTCGGTTTCGCTCGAAGACGTCGAGCTCCATGTTTGGGTGGAGGCGCCGGGGATCGATGCTGACGCTTCGATTCATCTCTTGGAATTTGCGCAGAAAAGCGGACTGAGTGGGCTTGGTTATCAGTGTCGCATGGATATTCGTGAGACCAAGGGAAGATTTCCGAAAGAGTGGGGCGTGCCAGAAAAGTTAGGCGAACTGAAGTTACAGGCTTTCGTTAATTCCACGGGCTTGAAGGTTTCGTCGTTTTCTTACAAGTTCCCAGGTCTCGAAATTGCCGGACAAGGGGAGATCGAGGGCGATGTTCTGGCACAAAAACCAGGTAAGTCGTGGGCGGAGATTGATGCCAAGGGCAGCATCGACGAAGTCATCCGGCTTGTGCCGCGATTTGGGCATTCGTTGCGGAAGTTGCCCCCAGCAGGCAAGGTGGAATTTCAAGGCCGCGTCGAGATCGGTGATTTGAAGCGGCCGGGCGATACAGTGAGAGCCGAAGGGCAGCTGTTGGCGCGGGCGGTGAAGTTTAAGGAGTGGGAAGTCGATAGCGTCGAGGCGGTGGGTAACTGGTCATCAGAGACGGGCGAGATCGAAGTCAAGAAGGCTCGTTTTTCGAGCCCGAGGGTGGCTAGGGCTCCGGGAGTTCGGGCAGCCTCCGGCGGAGTGATCGAGGCGGGTCCGACGCACTTTAACTTGAATGAGCCAGGCGCGTTCGAAGTTCCGGTAAAGTTCGAGGATGCTGATTTTCATTGGATGGCGGGACCGGCAGCTGAAAAGGTGTTCCCGCTTCAATTCAGAACGAATGGAACCATTCAGGCCGTTGTGACAAATCCTACTCAGGGAGATTGGGGTGTCATGGCTCAACTGGGGCTCTCGATCACGGACCTTTCTCTGGATAATCAGAAACTTCATCTGAAAAAAAATCGAACGGAGATCCTTCGGGTGGCGAAAGTGGGCCTCGAGGGCGACCTGGCTCTCAATGCGAAGGGCTTGAAGGTAGGTGTCTTGAAGCTCTTGCTTCCGAGTTCGCAGATAGCGGTGGAAGGGCAAGTGGATTTCTCGGATGCGGTGTCGCTGGATCTCCGGACCTCTGGCGAGATCGAGCTGAGCGACATCGGACAGCTGGTCGAGACGGAGATTCGAGGTAGGGGCAGCCTTCAAACTCACATTCACGGCCCCGGCTCGGCGATCATCGCTGATTTTGATTTTAACGTGAAAGATGGCTATTTTCTGAAGCTCGCGCTGGGTGACGTCAAGGGCCGGCTGACATTGGAGGACGACCCTGAACTCTTGATTTTTAAACAGCTCAAGGCTGTTCGTGATCGGACCCTTTACGTGGCTGATGGCGTAATTAATATGAAGGGGGATAGCACGATCAAGATGCGGGTCGACGTTTTGGACGGCGGTCGCGTCGAGGACATGATCGTAGCATTCAGAGATCTTGTCTCGGATATTTCCTGGTTCCCGTCGACTTTGAAGGGCGAGACTCATGGCCTGATTGATATCTCCGGTGGGTTGCGGTTGGATCGGTTGCAGATCATTGCAGATCTAAACGGCAAGAACTGGGACTACTGGGGTGAACGTTTTCGCCGAGTGACCGCCCGGGCCGGTTTCGACCGCGGCACCTACCGCATCGAAAGAGCGAGGATATTTAAAAATACTGGTTTTCTCGACGGGCGCGTCAGCATGAACGAGGCGACTGGTCTGGATTGGGACTTGCGCAGCTCGGGTTTAAGTCTCGGCGACTTTGATCGGGTGGCAGCTCTGGATGTTCCTATTCGCGGACGGCTGTCGGTGAATACCGCTGGGACGGGAAAACTTGGTCAGGTTGAATCTTTCACCCAGTTTTCCTTGAGTGAGATGCGGGTCCGGGGAATGCCGCTTCCCCCAAGTGATCTTTCAATTCGAACGGCAAAGGGAATCACGAGTTTAACTGCCCTGGCGTTCCAAGGGCAGGCCAATATCCAGGCCGATTATGATTGGAAGCTAGGAGGCAGTAGTCGAGTAAAGGGAGAGCTGCGTGCCTTAGACTATTCGCCTGTTCTCCTTTTGCTCAATCCGAGCTCAGCGCAGGATCCCAACTTGCTTGGAACCGTTTCCGGCTCGGTTGATCTTTCGTTCGAAAGTGGGAAGGCGGAGAATGCTACCGGCAGGGTTTCACTGACGGAATATCGTCTCGCTCGCACGGGCACTGCATTCGTGTTGCCTGAGCCGGTCTTCCTCGAACTTATTCGGGGCAGCTTTCCTCGGACTCGAGTAAGACTGATTGGTAAAAGCGAGGAGATGATTTTTGACGTTCGAGCGGAGGATGGTAAGCTGAACGGCGCGTTGACGGGGCGTCTCGATCTGTCAATTTTAGAGCTGTTCACGTCGGCCATCGCGCGAGCCTCAAATGCAGTAGATCTTGATTTCACCGTTGCAGGGACACTCAAGCAGCCCACGCTCAATGGGCGTGCCGAGCTGCAGGAGGGCTTGGTCCGGGTGGCGGCCATTGAAACTCCCTTTGAGCGAGTTCGTGGCGTAATCACTATGCGAGATTGGAAGCTGACGTTGCAGAGCCTCCAGGCGGACATCGCGCAAGGGAGGGTGACGGCCTCGGGAATCGCCGATCTTTTTCTAGATCGTCCTCCGGCTCTTCAGCTTGAGGGCAGTCTAGTAGAGGCCAAAGTGAAGGTATTTCCGTTCCAGTATATCAAGCTGCGCGGGAAATTTTCCGTGTCCGGTACCGAGATTCCCTATCTGGTCAAGGGGGAGCTGGAGACCGATAGCGCGCTGTCGACCGAAAAAGTGTTGGGCCGCCAGCAGGCGCAGGGTTTGAAGACGGCGAGTTATGCTCCGCCGCCGACTGCGAATCGCGTGGGTGATTTTCCCCTATTCAAACTTGCTATCGATGTCGAGGCTGAGAAGGGAATTCAGATCCACAACGACATTTTTTCAGGGGAGGTCTCCGGAAAGATTAGGGTGCTCAATACCATCGATGCCCCGAGGCTTTTGGGGTCGGCAGTCGTTCTTCCTGGCGGAAAGCTGACCTTCAACGATCGGGAGTTTGCAATCCAGGCCGCGAATATCGAATTTGACAACCCAGCCGTGATCAATCCCCGCTTCACACTCACCGGAGCGACTTCAGTAAGCGGAAAGAAGGTGAATCTTTTCGCGACTGGGCGAATTGACGATTTTAAGATCGAATTAACCTCCGATCCGCCGATGCCCGAATCTGAGATCCTGCAGCTCCTCGCCATCGGATTCACTTCGGAAGATCTTCGGAAGTTTCGGGCAAACGAGGGCGCTAACGTGTCCGACGTATTCTCGCTCGTGCTTCAGTCGTTCGATTTCAATCGCGAGTTTAAGGAAAAAACGGGCTTTCAGGTGGACTTGGATCAGGTCGTCGATTCAAAACTGGGGCAAAGTGCTTTTCGCCCGCAGAGTACTACGACGTCAGAGAGTTCTCCCAAGATCGTTCTTCGTCGTCAGGTGCTTAAAAACGTCGATGTATCCGTCGGTAGTACACTCGGTGTGGGGAGCAATACACAGAGGCAGCTGAACGCAGAGTATCATGTAACACCGAATTTCTCGGTGATCGGCGTCTGGGATTCCCTGCAGGGGGTGCAGACTCAGGAGCGAACGTCATTTGGGCTTGATCTCCAGTACAAGGGGCGGTTCAAGTGATTGGCGGTATCCTCGCTGTTCTTCTGTTCTTGGGCGCTTGTCCTGCTCAGGCGGCGCCGGCGAAGGCGGGTGTGACCCGCCCGTATGCGCCTCGGCCAGCGAAAAGGGCGAGCGTGCTCGATGTTGAAGTTGATCAGATTGAGATTTCTGGGGTTGAGCTCTTTGACTCGGAGACCATCGAGGGCGCCCTAGAGGTTCGAGTGGGTGAAATACTCGATCGTGGAAAAATTATCCGGACGGCACAAAATTTTCAGTCTCTCTATCGTTCTCGAGGTTACGAGGAGCTCTCAGTTCGTACTGAATTAGGAAAACAAAAGCTCCCCGGTGGATCGATCGAGACGGTCTTGCGGATTCAGGTGACTGAGGGAAAGCCTACGCGTATTGGCGCGGTCGAGTTTGAGATGAAGGATGCGGCTGCAAAGACCACGGTTTTAGAAAAAGTGCTTGACCAGGTCAGGGGGAGATCGTGGCTTAAAGAACGAGACATTCTCAATCAGGACAAGATTTTGCAGACCAAACGTGAGGTGCTCGAGGCGCTTGCCTCTGAGGAATATGTCGGCGCGAGGATTGTCGAGGTGAAAGAGCGGACGTTGAGTGTTCCCGGAATGACAGATCTTCCGGCCGCCCGGTGGATTGGTTTGAAATTTATCGTTGACGTCGGGGATCGAGTTTCCTTTGGGTTCCGCGGCAACAATCGGTTCACTCAGGCGCAGTTGGCAAGCTTGGTCAAGGAGCAACGCCTGGTGGGGTTCGGAGAGGATTATGTCGCAGATATTCGGAAGCGGATTGAGGAAGAGTACCGTAATGCTGCTTATGCGCGGGTGGCGATCGAGACGCTGACATTTGAGGATCCTCGTTCGAAAGAACGGCACATCACTTTTGTGATCACGGAAGGCCCAAGAGTCGAGATCGAGGCAGTCGACTTTGACGGCTTTTCGGTCTTTTTGCCGGCGGAGCTTCGGGTGGAGTTTTTCAGTCGCGCGCCAAACCTCGTTCAGCGGCAGTACTATGTTCCGAGAGACGTTGAGCGAGGTGCTGAACTTTTAATTGAGTGGATGAAGTCGGAGGGTTATCTGAGTGCCCGACTGATCACCGTGAATCGAACATATAATGTCAGTGGCACTCGAGTTCGTTTACTGGTCTACCTTTACGAGGGGGAGCGGACGATCGTCGATGCGATCGAGTTTGTCGGTATGGGAAAGCTTCCAAGAGAGGATGCGCTCGATATTCTTGGCGTAAGCGAGGGCCAGCCTTTAAATCTTTTCGCCCTGACCGAGGGGATCGAGGGACTGAAGCTATGGTATCGAAATGGAGGATATCTCGATTTCGCCATGATCAACGAGAATACCGATCGAGTTGTGGTCTACGCGGACGAAAATCGGCATGCAAAGCTTCGATTTGAGTTGGATGAGGGCCCCCAGTTTACGGTGAGTCGAATTTCGGTTGAAGGTAACGAGCTGACCCTGCCGTATATTATTGAACAGGAGCTTCCTTTCTCGGAAGGGGACATCTTGGGGGAGGACAAGTTGACCGAGGCCGAGGCGAATTTGCGGCGCTTGGGTATTTTTGCCAATGTTTCGATCCGCTCGTTTACGGATTCTGCGAAACCCACTTCCAAGGTGGTTGTGGTGAACGTGACCGAGGGGGAGCCCGGTGCATGGGGTGCTGGAGTGGGCGGGCGAAATGATCTCGGGGCTCGAGTGTTTGGTTCAGTGGGATACGGCAACCTTTGGAAGCGAAATCACGCCGTTCAGCTCAATGGGAGCGTGAACTATCGAGTCGATCAAACTTACTGCGCAATCGCTCCCTGCTTTCTCGAGTATCAGCTTGGCCTGACCTACAACTGGCCCCATCTTTTAGTGGAGGGTTTGACTTTGCGGCCTCGGGTCGCGGCCGAAAACATTCGCTATATTTCTTTTGATGCTTTCGCGCAGTCCGCTTCGATGACGTTAGAGAGGCGGATGTTGAAAGTTCCGAACGTGACGGTCGCTCTGGACTACCGGATTGAGAGGATCACCCAATCGAACGCAAGTATTGAGGATGACAATCGCACTCTGCGAATCGGCTCCCTGACGCCTTCGGTGCGCCTCGATCTGCGGGATAATCCCTTGGTTCCGACCAAGGGTTTTTTTACTCAGACGTCATTCGAGTGGGCTTCGACCGCTTTGGGTTCCCAAACCGACCCGTTTCCGGTTGGATATACACGGTTTCAGATTCGAGCCGATGGTCACATTCCTCTCGGGAGGTCGGCTTCCTTCTATTTGAGCTTTCGCTCCGGATTTGCCCGAAACCTCGAACCACCTCCTAACCCCTTGGATAGCACCTCAACCGAGTATGCAATTCCTCTTTCAAAGCAGTTCGTCTTGGGGGGAGCAGGTTCTATTCGAGGGTTTAGGGAGCGTGCGATCCGTTACGATAATCTCGCTATTCGAGGTACCCTCTCCTACGTAAACTATCGTTTTCAATTAGATTTACCATTTCTGGGCGCGTTTAGGGTGGGCCCCTTTTTGGATGCCGGTAATCTGCACGTGGATGGCTTTAGTTTCGGAGACCTTCGTTGGGGCTCTGGGGTGGGCGTTCGATACCTGAGTCCGGTCGGGCCAGTGAATTTCGATTTAGGATTTAATCTTTTTCCGCGGCCGAACGAAGCGTCGCCCCAGCTCTATTTCTCCATCGGAGTGATTTGATCGGCCCACTGCGGGTAGAAAGCGTTTGACTTCACTACCCCCCTTCGGTAATCCCGGCTACCTATCTATGTTGCAGCGAAAAACTTATCAGGCGAAACAGGACAATCCGCATTTTTTTGAGCGAACGGGCCCTCATGCCCCGAAGTGGTACGTCGTCGACGCGAAAGACCAAGTGGTCGGTCGTCTCGCGACAGTGCTGGCTCGGGTCATGGCCGGAAAGCATAAGCCGACTTATAGTCGGCATGCTGACACGGGCGACTTTGTTATCGTTTTAAACGCTGACAAAGTCGTATTCACCCGAAATAAATGGGACGATAAATTATACCGTTACCATTCGGATTACGCCGGAGGTTTGAAGACTTTCACGGCACGTGAAATGTTGCAGCGCCACCCCACTGAAATTCTCCGTGAAGCGGTATGGGGCATGATGAACAAGTCCAACCTAGGACGGCATCAGATGAAGAAGCTCAAGATTTACGTAGGGGCTGAGCATCCTCATGTTGCTCAAGCTCCGGAGGCGTTGCCGCTGTCGGCAAGTCGCCATACCGTGCTTGCGTCCAAGAAGGCCTAAGTCATTTCGGTTCAGCTGCGCAGTTTAGTTTAAGATACGAGAAGAGGAAAAAGCAGAAGATGGATAAGCAGATTCACCGAGTCGGAAAGCGCAAAGAAGCGATAGCTCGAGTTTATGTTCGCCCGCGTGTGGGTGAAACCGGAGTCATTCGGATTAACGAGCGCGCTTTTGAAGAGTACTTTCCACGTCCCACGGCTCGCATGTTGATCATGCAGCCTCTTGAATTGACAGAGACGACGGGTCGTTTCGATATTCACGTGAATGTGATTGGTGGCGGGTTGTCGGGCCAGGCTGGGGCTGTGAAGCATGGTATTTCTCGAGCGCTGCTTGAGGTTGATCCCACGTACCGTGCTGTTTTGAAGAAGGCCGGTCATCTGACTCGTGACGCTCGCGAAGTTGAACGTAAGAAGTACGGTCTGGCTGGCGCTCGCCGTCGATTCCAGTACTCGAAGCGTTAATCAATTGGGTCCGAATTTTTCAAAGAGGGCCGATTCCCGATGGGAGTCGGCCTTTTTCCATTGTGCGCCCAGTAGTTGGGCTGTGATTCACTGGGTTCCTGGGCTGAGTTAGGGGGTCTGCCGCTTATAGGTTTCGACCCGGATATCGGAGGCTAATGAGTCGGCGTTACAGTCGGTGCCGCTGAAGCTGAGCGTCAGGTAGAGGTCCTCGCCGCTCTCCCGGAAAGAGACCCCGGGCGAGGCAGTACTCGAGATCGCGCTTCCGCACCCCGATGCCGAGAGACCGAGTTCACTGACCGCGCAGCCGGAGGGCGTGCAGCCTAGACTCCCCGACTCAGTCAGGCCCACGCCGGTCTCGCCTGGCAGCGAAATATACTCGCCTTGGCGGACGTGGCTGCACGATGCACTTTGGGAAGTAATTCTGTAGGTGGCATCTTCGAAGACGACGACGATCGATGCTCCCGCGTTCAGGCCGTTGGCGATCGTCGAGTCGGCCACCCCATTGCAGGTCTGTGATTGAAGGATCCAGGTGTTGGTCAGTTTGTCGCGGAACGACTGGCCGCAGCCCACGAAGGTCAAGGGGATCAGAGCCGGAGCGAGTAGGGACGAGAAGAGTTTTCTCACCCTTTGAGGGTAGCCTAAGATCTTTCGCTGGGGAAGTACGGCCCTTGTCAAAACCTTGGCAGGTCTAGACTGACTGGGAATCGGTTATCATGTTCTCACTGACATGGTTTGGACCTCATACAAAGAGAAGGTGAAATTGCTTTCCGAGCGCATCGTCAATGCGCAAAAGCCGATTCGGATTCTCGACGCCATCAAGTGGGACGTCGAGGCGGAGGCGCAATTCCGCAAATCGAAGTTCAAGATCCTGCCGAAGGTCGATGCGGAGTATTATGCGCAATTCGATTTGGGCTACGATCCCGAGAAAAAAATAGAGGAGCTGACGGACCTCCGGTCTGACGTCGTGACTCAGTTGGGCAAGGGAGATTCGATCGGGCAGCTGCTCGTGACGATCGTGGACGAGTACATCGAGGTGGTGCGGATGATCCTCGCGCGCGGGACGCTAGATTTTTGGAAAATCAGTCGCAATCTGTACGGCTCTCCCAAGGACACTCTTTTCGGGGACGTCAACAAGATCAGTGATCTGGGCGTTCTTCTCTACGGAATTTTTGGAAAAATCGATCATCTGGCCGCTTCCGATTCCATGAGGAAAGATTTGAGCGCCGCTGAGGTCGTGGGGCTGCTGAACGAGCGTTTTGAGGCCTACTTTCTCGATGACGCCGTTGAAGCGCGACTTTCGGATGGCATCGTCGCGGACGCAGCGGCCGGCAGCGAAGTGGTGAAGATCCGAGAGGGATCCATGTTTTCTCGCCGCGACGTGGATATTCTGGAGGTTCATGAGGGCTGGGTGCATGTGGGCACTACTCAGAATGGGCTTCGGCAGCATGTGGCGAAGTGGTTAGCGAAAGGTCCGCCGCGTTGCGCCTCCACTCAGGAGGGACTCGCGGTGATCATGGAGATTTTCACCTTTCGCACCTATCCTGGGCGGGCGCGACGGATCAATAATCGAATTTTGGCGATCGACAAAGCCGAGGACGGCGCGAGCCTGCTCGATATTTTCGAGTTTTACCGAACTGAAGGGTATGACGAGGAAGAGTGCTTTTATCAGGCCAAGCGGGTTTTTCGGGGCGGCCTGGTCGAAGGGGGCGGGCCCTTCACCAAGGATATCTCGTACTGTAAGGGCTTTATCGAGAACTACAACTTCATGCGAGCCGCCATCCGTTCGGGAAAGCCCGAGCTGATCCCTTTTCTTTTTGCCGGGAAAATGAGTCTGGAGGATGTGCCGCTCCTTTATCAGAAGTACCAGGAGGGCGTGATCGATGCCCCGCACCACCTTCCGCCCCTCTTTCGGGATTTAAATGGAATCGCAGTTTGGATGAGTTTTTCCAGTTTTCTAAACATGGTAGACTTGAAAAAAGTGCAGGAGCACTATGATCGGCTGTTTAGCCAGCACCTCTGAGGTGAGGAATATGATGCAAGGACGAATCATGAGCGCAGGGTTAGGACTTCTGTTTTTTTGGGCCGGTGCGGCTCACGCGAAGGAGCTGGCGAAAGTGAACGGGCGACCGGTCACTGCCGATGACGTGACCAGCGCCCTGTCTTCTTTCAATGAGGGGCAGCGCGCCACTTTGTTGCGGGATCACAATTCTCGTCGTCAGGTGCTTCTCAACCTGATCGAGCAGGAGCTTCTTTTTCAGCAAGGGGAGAAGGAAAAGCTCGATAAGGATCCTCAGTTTAAGAGAGCGATGGACGGGTTCCGTAGGCAGTATCTAGCGTCGAGGGTGTTGGATAAGAATCTCTCTGGGAAGGTAACGGACGCCGCTGCAAAGCAGTACTATGAACGACACACGGATCGCTTTAGTACGGATTCCGTGAAGGTGCAGCACATCCTGGTGAGCGATGAGTTGGCGGCGAGGAACATGCTGGCCCAAGCCACGGCGAAGGAGGCTGATTTTCAGGCGCTCGCGGAGAAGAATTCGCGGGATCCCTCAGCCAAGAACAATCGTGGTGAGCTGGGCTGGATCACGCGTGATTCACCGCTGGTTGATGAGTTCAAAGACGCGGCCTTTCTGGCGAAGACAGGTGAGGTTGTTGGGCCAGTGAAGTCGCTCTTTGGTTACCATCTGATCAAGGTCGTGGAGCGTAAGATCGGGCAGCCCATGACCTACGACGAGGTTGAACTGCGCGTGAAGGCGGATCTTCGCAGCGAGCTGATGAAGAATTACGTCGCACAGCTTCGCAAGCAGGCGAAGGTGCAGATCGACGACAAGGCCGTTGACTCCCTTTGATCAAGCGCTGATGAAGTCCTTCGCGTTGATCCCGTACTTTTCCAGCTTTCTGAGGAGGGTCTTCTTCGGGATATTGGCGTGAAGTGCCGTTTGGTTGATTCGTCCCTTGAAGGCTTTCAGGGCGCTCATCAAGAACTGGCGTTCGAATTCTTCCTTATTCGCCTGGAAGTCGAGGCGATTGATGTCAAGCTTGAAGCCCCTGAGGTTTGGACGCTCTCCTTCCGTTGCAGCGAGTACATCGCCAACGGCGACGGGGAGATCATCCATGTCGGGTTCGTCAAGCATATCGATCCTGGTGAGTCCCTTGATGGGTTGGAGGACGTCAGGAAGGCTTTCCACCGTGAGTTCATTCGTCGTTTCGATGACGAATGCGTGCTCAATCACGTTCTCGAGTTCTCGGATGTTGCCTGGCCAGCTATGGGCTTTCAGGAGCTGCATCGCTGCTGCCGAGAGACCCGTAATGTTCTTCCGGTGATGAAGGTTGAACTTATCGATGAAGTGCTTGGCGAGCACTTCGATATCGTTCTTCCGGTCCCGCAGGGGAGGGAGCTGAATAGGCAATACGTTGAGTCGATAGAAGAGATCCTCGCGGAACTCGCCTTTTTTGATCATTTCCTCCAGGTGCCGATTCGTCGCGGCTACGATGCGCACGTTGACCTCGACCTCGCGGTTTGAGCCGACGGGCGTGAACTTTTTTTCCTGCAGGGCCCGCAGCAGCTTCACCTGCATGGCGGCCGAGACGTCCCCGATCTCGTCCAGGAAGAGCGTGCCTCCGTCCGCGTATTGAAATTTTCCGATCTTTCTCGAGTCGGCGCCGGTGAACGCGCCCTTCTCGTGCCCAAAGAATTCGCTTTCGATAAGGTTCTCCGGCACGGCCGAGCAGTTGATGGTGACGAAGCGGTTGTCCTTTCTTGGGCTATTGTAATGGAGTGCCTGCGCCACGAGTTCTTTGCCGGTTCCGCTCTCACCGCGGATCAGGACGGCCGTATCGACGCGAGAAAGCTTGTCGATCACGGAAAATATCTTCTTCATTTCTGAGCTTTGCCCGATGAACTCGTTACCGCCCGCCATCCGAAAGACAGGTGCCGACAAAGTGATGTTCTGCACCATTTTCTGTGCACGAATCGCTTTGTCGACTAGGTAGACTAGGTTTTCGGCCTTGATGGGTTTCTCGAGGTAGTTGTAAGCGCCCTCTTTTGTGGCCTCCACCGCATCTCGGACATTGGAGAACGCGGTGAGCATGATCGCGATAATCGAAGGGTCGTGCGCCTTGATTTCCTTCAGTGCTTCAAGGCCAGTCATGCGAGGCATGTTCACGTCGAGCAGAACCAGGTCGTAGTGCCCGGCCTTGATCCGATTGACGCCTTCCTCTCCGTCCTTGGCCTGGTCGACTAGGAAGTGGTTTTCTGAAAGCGCCGAACAAACTGAGAGTCTGAGGTCGGCATCATCATCGACAACGAGTATTTTAAACATCTTTTTTCTCCTTAGTGATTGAATGCATCATTTGATTCAGTTGAATTTTTAGGCCCGAGGCGCCCGGAGGAGGCAACAGAATCCTGAAAGTGCTTCCTCGGTCTGGCTGGCTATCAACCTCGACACGCCCGCCGTGGGCTTCGACGAAATACTTGGTGAGATAAAGGCCCAATCCAGTACCGGGCGATTTTACCGTTGTATCGTTTTTTGCTCGGTAAAATCGAGTAAATAACTGATTGAGTTCCTCGGCGCTCATTCCGATTCCTTGATCGATGACAGAAATCTCGATCCATTGCTCGATGGTCTCGCGGGATTCAATTACGATCTCCGAATTCGCGGGCGAGTACTTGATTGCGTTGTCGATCAGGTTGTTGATCACCTTGGATATGAGTTCAACGTCAAACCGGATCGGGAAGAGCGGCTCAAGGCGAGCGGTCAGAGTAAGTTTCTTTTCACGAAGGGCCAGCTTGAAGCTGTCGAGCGCTCGTTCGATGAGCTGGTTGATGTCCTTTGACTCGATTCTCAGATGCAGCCGGTTCGACTCAACTTTGCTCAGCTCGAGGATGCTTGAAATGAAACGATTCAGTTCGTCGGTCGAGGCGATGATATGTTGAATGGTTTCGAGATCACGATCGAGAAGGCGATCCTTGGCTTTGCGAGCGAGAACTTCGGCAAGGCCCTGAATTCGGGCGACTGGTGTTTTTAAATCATGAGTGACGAGGGATACAAAGTTGGTCTTGAGTTCTTCGACTTGAACGAGGAGTTCGTTTTTTCTCTGGTAATCCCACCGCTGTTTGTATTCGCGGATGAGACGGTAGGGAACGACGAGATAGTAGCTCAGAAAGATTCCGATTAAGGGCTGACTTTCGGGGAGCCAGACGCCTTGCCATGAAAATGCGATTTGCGCGAGAAGGCCGTAAGCGAGCGCCAAGGCTACGGTGGCGAAAACGCCATAGAGCGGCGTCAGCTTGAGGACCCAAGCGATAACGGCGGCGGTCAAAAGGAAGGTTGCGATCCAGTTCATCCAGTCGGGAGCGCGTACGATACCGTCGTCTCTGATGATTGAGTCGAGAATGGTGGCATGTATGGAGAGTTTTGGAGTGGAAAACGGGAGCTTTGAATACGGAGTAAAGGCGAAGTCGTTCGAGTTCTCTCGGGAAAGAGTACCCACGAGGAGAATCTTATTTTTTAGGGCTTCGGGCGCGATGGCGCCGTTGACGACGTCAATGAACGAGTAAATTTTGTAGGGCTCTGCTTCCGTATTTTTTAGGTTGCGGGCTGGGTTGCCATGGTAACGAAAGAAAAAATATTGACCGTCAACCTCGGGGATGAA
The DNA here is from genome assembly GCA_964363305.1 of uncultured Bacteriovoracaceae bacterium. Classification (GTDB taxonomy): domain Bacteria; phylum Bdellovibrionota; class UBA1018; order UBA1018; family UBA1018; genus CAYIHX01. Next base: position 42,257 of record CAYIHX010000023.1, read on the forward strand.
GAAATTTCCCTTCGGTTTGAATCCTTCGCGCGCAAGACCGAGGCGCTGGGCGAGCTCGACATGAAAGACGGGGCGCTCATAAAGATAGGTCAGCGCCCGACGAGTAATTTTGTCTTCAGAAAATACGTTTCCGTCTTTGTGGATGACGGCGACCGAGTGGTGAAGGGCGCTCAGGGGGTAGGGAGGGACGACTTCGCCGGTGACATCAAATGGGGTACCGAGCACAACGGGTACGCCGCGCGCTTCGAGCCGGTCGGCGGCCTCGACAAATCGGGTGGCGGCTCTTTCTCCGAGCAGGTCGGGATTGGCCTCGACGACTTGGTTCATCGGGACCAGGTAGCCGATGGCTCTAGGTTCGGCCTTCTCTAGGGCTTCCATCATGCGGGCATGTTGATCGAGGGGAAGCGGGGTAAATTCATTCAGGGCTTTGGCTGAGGCATCATCAATCGAGATGAGGGCAATCTCGGGGGTCGCCGTGGATTGCGGTCCTTTGGACATGCGGAGGTCATAGAGATTTGCCTCGAGCAAGTTGAACTCGAGCTGCATCAAAATAGTCGTAAGGGTGATGGCCCCGACCAGGGTAGCCAGGATCGTTCTCAGTACCGGGGCCCATGGATGGATTTTCGTCTTCCAAGTCATCACGAGGGAAAGAGCAAGCTGCGTACCAGGTGGTTTCAATCCGCACCAGATGTAAGATGCTTAATTTACAGGCATTTATTTGGGGTGCCCTGGGCGTGGGTGTGAAACCTTTACAGTGACTGTCTAGTCTTTAGCCAGCCGATTCCTCGTGTTGGCTCAGGTCGAGACCCATGTCTTCGTCCCTGCCGGTGACCCGCAGGGGGATGATTTTGTCGACAAGGAGGTACAGGAGGTAGGACCCGGTAAACGAGAAAACGCCTACGATGACCAGAGCGACCAAGTGCATGAAGAACGTTCGGGTTTCTCCATAAATTAATCCAACTTTGGAAGCGAAGATGCCGGTAGCGATCATGCCTACGATGCCCCCGACCCCGTGGCAGGGAAAAACGTCGAGGGTATCGTCGAGGGTGGACTGATTTTTCCAGTGTACGGCGAAGTTGGAAACCACGCTGGCAACGAGACCGATCAAGATGCTCGCACCGACGGTGACGAAACCCGCGGCCGGGGTGATGGCGACGAGGCCGACGACCGCTCCGATCGAGGCGCCAAGAGCCGAGGGTTTGCGGCCCTGAATGGCATCGTAGAGGATCCAACCCAGCATCGCTGCAGCGGAGGCGGTGTTCGTCGTCAGGAATGCCATCACGGCGGTCTCGTTAGCGGCTAGGGCGGAGCCGGCGTTGAAGCCAAACCAGCCGAACCAGAGCATGCCCGTCCCCAGCAATACGTAGGGGATATTGTTGGGCTGCGAATGCCCCTTTTTCTCGATGTGAACTTTTCTGCGTCCCAGGGCCATGGCGCCGGCTAAAGCGGCGAAGCCTGCCGACATATGCACCACCGTGCCGCCTGCGAAGTCGAGCACGCCCCAGACTCGGAGGAAGCCCTGGGGATGCCAAGTCCAGTGCGCAAGCGGCGTATAGATAAAGATCGAGAACAACACGATGAAAAGAAGATAGGCGGAGAAACGGACGCGTTCGGCGAAGGCGCCCGTGATGAGTGCGGGCGTGATGATCGCGAACTTGAGTTGAAAGAGCGCGAACAAGGCCAGCGGGATCGTGGGTGCTAGATCGGGATGGGTGGCGCCCCCGACTCCGCGGAGCATGAAGTACGTGAAAGGATTTCCGATCAGGCCGTGGAAACTTTCTCCGAACGAGAGACTGAAGCCGACGGCGACCCAGACCAGGCTGACCAGGCCCATTGAAATGTAGCTTTGCAGCATGGTGGAGATTAGGTTCTTTCGATTGACCATGCCTCCGTAGAACAGGGAGAGGCCGGGAGTCATCAGTAGCACCAGCGCCGAAGCGGTGAGCATCCAGGCCACGTCCCCAGGGACGATGGGACCGCCGACCACGGGTGAGGTTTCCGAGGGAGTGACGGCTCCCGCGAGAGCCAAAAGGGCCAAAATTCCAATGGGGATCCACCAGTTTCCAGTGTTTTTCTTTTCGGCCATGGGGATATGGTAGTGGCCCTCGCAGGAGCGAGCAATGCAGAAATCCAGAACCGCTACGCGAAAAGTCGACCCGGTCTCAAACGTGCCGAGCGAACTCTGGAAGGGCACTTCCCTTGAGCTTCTGAAGGAGCTTCATATCCTGACTCGTGATGGGAAGTTGAATCAGGATTCTCGTCGCAAGCTCAAGCAGGTTTATCATCTCACTCAGCTCATCGAGCCGGTGCTGGTTCGTGCGCTTGAACGTGCGCCTGATCTCCGTGTCTGCGACCTCGGAGCGGGAAAATCATATCTGGGCCTGATTCTCTATGATCTCATTCTCCGCGATCGGGGTCATGGGTGCCTGGTCGCGGTGGAGGCTCGGGAGGAGCTAGTCGCGAGAGTGAGCGAAATCGCTCGGACTTCCGGCTTTGAGCGCTTTGAGTCGGTGGGGTCGCAGATCGAAGATTTCAACCCCGGAGAGGGACCGGTATGGATCTGCGCGTTACACGCCTGTGATACGGCCACCGACGATGCGATCTTGCTCGGCCTCAAGGCGAAGGCTTGGGGGATGGCCTTGGTGCCTTGCTGCCAGGCGGAAGTCGCGCGCCTGCTCGAGGTGCTCGATTCCGATGGTGGCCTAGAAGTTCTATGGAACTATCCCGTGCATCGCCGAGAATTTGGGAGTCACCTGACGAACGTGATTCGAGTGCTGGCTTTGCAGGCGGCGGGTTACCGGGTGACGGTCACCGAACTGGTAGGCTGGGAGCACTCGATGAAGAACGAGTTGATTCTCGCGGAGCGAATCTCGGATGGGTACGGGCCGGCTCGGGACAAGTTGCAGGCTTTGCTCGAGCGCGTGCCGGTCCGCAACAAGTTGCTCCGGGGGTTGGGATTCTAGCTAGAGGGTCGTCACCGGCGTCGACGGAGGGTAGAGGACCTCACAGGTTTCCTGGGAAGGTTCATGGTCGATGGGGTATTTCTCTATGAGCACGGATTCCTCTGGGCAGTCATCCATGGCGAGCTGTCCCGTATGTCGATCGATCTTGATCGTTTTTAGCAGAGGACTTGGAGGGAACTGGTTTTCAGGCTCTCCGTCGATGGCCCGTTTCATAAAGCGAACCCAGATCGGGAGGGCAGACCCGGCGCCGGTGAGTTTCACCGGTTGGGTTGCGTCTTCGGTCGACGCGGTCTGATCGAAGCCCACCCAAACCACGGCGGTGAGTTGGGGAGTATAGCCGGCGAACCAGCTGTCGCGGTACTGACTCGTTGTTCCGGTTTTTCCAGCCGCAGGCTTGTCGAAACCCCAGTCCTTGGCAATTTTTGCCGTGCCTGTTTTAAATACTTCGGTGAGCATCTCGGTGAGCAGGTCGACGGGACCGGAGTCGAGCACCTGTTGCGGGTGATACACAAAACGTGCGTAGGATTTTCCGTCGTTCTGGGTGATACCGCGAATGACGGTGAGCTCGTCTCTGGCTCCATGATTTGCCAGCGTCGCGTAGGCTTGCAGAAGCTCAACGGGCGAAAGCTCCGCAATACCCAGGGTGACGGAGGGAACTTCCGGTATGTAAGATTGGATGCCTAGCTTTTTCGTGGTTTCAATGATGAAGGGGATGCCGATCTCGACGCCTAGTTTCGCGGCGACCGTGTTTATGGAGAGGGCCAATGCTTCCTTCATCGGCACCCAGCCTTTGTTCTCGTTTTCATAATTTTTGGGTGCCCAGGTCTGCTTGCCCCGGTCGTAGGCCAACGTCCAGGGGGCATCCTCGACCGGATATCCGGGGCCATAGGGAATGCCGGCATTGTCGTAGCCCTTGAGCAATGCCGAGAGGTACACGAAGGGTTTAAAAGTTGAGCCGACCTGGCGGCGCATGTTGAGGATTCGGTTGAAGTTTGAAACGGAGTAATTGCGCCCACCGACCAGCGCGCGAATGTACCCCGTAGAATGATCGACGGCCGCCAGCGCTCCTTCGAGTCGTTGGTTTTCTTTTAGACCGTAGCGTCGCTGAACCTCGTCGACGCCGTTGGAAACCGCATCTTGTGCGGCGTCATTCAGAAGGGGATCGAGTGTCGTGAAGACCCGGAAACCGGCTGAAGTGATTTCGGTTTCGCTGAGCTTGTCTTTGAGCTGGCGGATGAGCTCGGCTTTCACAAAGTCAGTAAAGTAGGGAGCCTGGTTGGAGGAGCTGAGCGGCGGAGCCAGGCGGATGGGGAGCTTGAGGGCGGCCTCGGCTTCGGCGTGGGCGATCTGTCCCGTTTCGACCATTTTTTTGAGCACCCAGCTTTGGCGCTCGAGGGCGCGCTCGAGGTATCGGTACGGAGAATAATAGCCAGGGCCGCGGATCAGTCCGGCCATCAGAGAGATCTCACCCAGGTTCAGTTCGTCGATGCGCTTCCCGAAGAAGTGCTTGGCTCCCTCCGCGACGCCGTGGATCTCCATGCTTCCCACTTGGCCGAGATAGACTTCGTTCAGGTAGCGTTCGAGAATGGCTTCCTTTCCGAAACGCATTTCGAGCAAAACGGAGAGAAAGAGTTCCGTGACCTTTTTGAAGATGTTCTTTGTTCGCCTGGCCATGAGGTTTTTGACCAGTTGCTGAGTGAGCGTGCTTCCGCCTTGGGCCAAGCGGAGGCTTTTGAGGTTGACCCAGACGGCGCGCGCAAGCCCTCGGGGGTCGAATCCGCTATGTTCGAGGAAATGCTGGTCCTCAACGGCGATGATAGCCTGCCAGATGGGTGAGGGAATGTCGCTGAACTTGAGGTTCTCGCGGATCTGGGCTGGCCCTCCGGCCGTCGAGCGCGAGAGGGTGGCCACGAGCTCCGGTTCCAGGTAGAGGTCGGGAAACTCGTAACCGTCGACCTGGATCATTTGAAGTGCGGCCTTTGGACCTTCATTTTCGAAGACGAGTTCGATGGTTTTACCGGCGAAAGTAGTGGTGGGGTGCTGCTCGGGAATCAGGTACTCCGGGTACTCGACCGGCCTGAGTTTGAAGCTGATCTTCTGATTCTCAGCAGCATATTTATAGTGCATCTGGCGAAGTCGCTCCTGGATCCTGGACCGTGCCAGAGGGGGGGCGATTCGAGTGACGTCGGAGTAGATACGGGTCGGGACGAACTCCTCAGGCTCGAGAAATTCCCGCGTGAGCTGGCGGAAGGCGATGCCGACGTAGATGGCGAAAACAAGTCCGAGCAGAGCCGAGATTGCAAGGCCCCGGACCAGCCACTTGCGTTCAAACATGGAATCTCCTTGACGGCGATGGATGCGCTCAATAAAAAAAGTGGCATAACTTGGTCGGTTGTTCAATGTCTCATCGGAAGGACCCGCCCTATGAACACCTCTATGATTTCACGATTCTCAGTTGCTTTTCTTTTGTTGACAGTTTTGTTTGCAGTTCCGGCTCGAGCGCTCGAGCTCGATTGGACAGGGCAATTCCGCGCAGAGAATCATTTTATTTTTGGTTATCAGATGGACCCTGCGAGCCTCTTGCCTGACGCGGGCAAGCTGGGGCAGGGAGGCTATTATATCCCGGGCGGCGGTTCGCAATCGGCCAACTTCCAGACGCTTTTTATGCGGGTAAACCCGAAGGTCATTGTGAATGACAACGTTTCGATCAAGTCGGAATGGTGGATCGGGGACCCGGTTTTCGGTATTTTTGGAAACGGAACACCTGCTTCGCGTGAGCAACGGCAGTGGCTCTCGAGTTTTACGCGGGGCGCGCCGATTTCTGCGCAGCGCTTTTGGGGCGAAGTTTCGACGGATATCGGGATGGTCCAGGTCGGTCGCGCGCCGCTCGATTGGGGATTGGGGCTCGTCTATAGCGCAGGGAATGGGATGTGGGATCGTTACCCGTCCACTGGCGACTTGGTCCGCATGGTGACGCGGTTCGGTGCGTTTTCATTCATTCCGACTGCAGTTCATTATTCGGCGGGCAACACCATCGGTGGCGCCTGTTATGTGACAGGCGGAGTGACTTGCTCCCCGACTCTCGGAAGCGGCGACGTCTACGACCTCTCGATCGCGTTTAAGTATGACAACACCGACGAGGATTTCGAAGCGGGCGTGACTTATATCAAACGAATTATCAATTCTGCCCAGGATCCTTTTTCGGGCTATCTTGGCGTCGGAACGACCGCCGATGCCGCGCAGGTGACGGGCGGTTCGAACATCAATGTTTGGGATCTATACGGTAAGAAGAAGTTGGGTCCCGTTCATCTCGGTATTGAAGTTCCAATCGTCACGGGTCATGTTTCCGGCTTTAATTATAGTACTTTCGCCGTGGCGGGCGAGGTGAAGTGGCAGGTGTCGGATGCATGGGAGCTTTTCTCCAAGGGCGGATACGTTCCGGGCCAAGGCAATTATTCTGGTACCAATCTGCCCTCGCTATCGGCATTTTATCTCCATCCAAACTACCGACTCGGGATGATCATGTTTAGCTATCAGCTGGCTGCGTTCGGTGGGCCCCAGACGCAGAACAATTCGAATCTTTCCGGGGGCGCTTTGAGCTCGCCCTTCTATAACCCCATTTCAAATGCCTACTACGGCATGCTGGGTGCGGGATGGAATATCAGTAAATTCAGGCTGCATACCGGGGTTATCGCCGCTGCGGCCCCTCAGGTGGCCAGAAGCGGTGAAAACTTTTTTAACCATTGGGAGAGGCGTTTCGTAGCGGCCGTCGCCGACCAGAAAAATTTCCTGGGCGTTGAGACAGATCTAGGGGCCACCTATCGGTGGGATGATCACCTGGACATCAGGTTCGACATGGGCCTTTGGATGCCGGGCGATTTTTACGCTTTTTCGAACACGGCAAACGTCAACAAGATCACACCGATCTTCGGCGCGCAGCTCGGTCTGGGCATACAATTCTAGGGATGATACTGAGGAAGACTAGGGACGCATTTCTCAGAGACCAGCCGCTTTCGCGGCAATTTTTCGGCGCCGGACTGATGGCTGCCGGAATCGTCGTATTCAGTTTGATCATCTTAATATGGCAGCTTCATGGGCGGGGCTCCATCCGAGCGGATCGATCCGAGTCGCTTCTTCTTTTTGTCATTCTGGTGAGTATTCTCACTCTTTTGCTCTTCGCGATCGTCTTGTATCGTCTCTATCTTTCCATTTCGCGACCTGTGGAGGAACTTGCCCATGGTATTCGGCGCTATTGGGCCGGAGAGTTCTCTACGCGTGTTCCCATTTCTGGCCGAAACGAACTCGGTTATCTTCAACAGAGCTTCAATGAGATGGCCGAGAAGATTGAGCGGATGCTGATTGAGCTGCAGCAGCTGGATGAGCTGAAGACTGAGTTTATCTCAACGGTGTCGCACGAGCTTCGCACGCCGCTGACTTCGATCGGTGGCTACGTCAAAGTGGTATTGAGCGAGGACGCGGGATCCGTGAACGATACTCAGCGCGAGTTTCTTGAAATCGTGGATCGCAACGTCGATCGCCTGGGCCGTCTGATCGATGATTTATTGGACGCTGAGAAGATGGTGAGCGGTCGGTTTGAGGTCAAGAAAGAACGGAATGCCCTCGGGCCTGTGTTGGCAGATTGCGTTCAAACGGTCGCAGTGATTGCGAAGAAAAAGGGTCTGTCCATTCACCTTCCTTCGGTGCCGGCCGAGATCGAGGTTTTGGCTGAACGACCGAGGCTGTTTCAGATTTTTATGAACCTCCTGCATAACGCGGTGAAATATACTGATACGGGCGGCGTCGAAATCTCGGTACAGGTGACTGACTTCTCCGCGATCGTGAGGCTAAAGGATAGTGGTATCGGGTTGACGGAAGACGAAAGGCGCCAGATTTTCGACCGCTTTTATCGGACTCGAAGTGGGCTTTCTTCATCCGAGTCTGGCACCGGACTCGGCCTTACGATCGTCCGTGGTTTGGTCGAATCCTTCGGAGGCCAGGTACTGGTTGAGAGTGCCCCTGGGCAGGGGACAACATTTACGGTTTCGCTGCCACTTGCTCCGCGTCATGGTGAAGGAGATCCGGTGGGTGCCCAGGTTTCCGAGCCCCGAGTTCTTTCTCGTCCAGTTTGGGTGGTGGATTCGGACCGTCGGTCACTCGAGATCATCAGGGAAGCTTTGGTGGAGCCGAGGGGGCCGCTGGAAGGTTGGCATCTCCGAACCCGAGTGTTCTCTTCGATTCAAGAGACTCCCCTCGTTGGCGATCGGCTGGGGATGCCGTCCGTCGTGATTCTTGGGGTGGGCAAAGAGAATGAGCCTGATCAGTTGCTCGTACAGGAATTTGTTCACAAGTTGGGAAATTCAGTCTCCTTGATCTTGATTGGAAATGGGGAGCTCACCGGCGCATGGTTGGGCCTCGGGGTGATCGGCTGGCTGGCCCGACCGATCAGTTCCGCAGGCCTTTATTCCGCGCTCTATGAGGCGTTGTCACAGAGGCAGGGGCGAGTATTGATCGCTGATCCGGATACCGATCTTCGTCTTTTGCTGCGACGCGGGCTCGAGCAAAAGGGAATTCGGGCTGACGACGTTGAGTTAGGAAAGGAGGCGATCGCTCGGATCGCGCGGGAGCCCTATGACTTGGTTATTCTCGATTCCGAGCTTCAGGATTTTTCGATTGGTGAACTCCTCCATTTGATTGGGGAGGCGAAAGTTCAGAGCACGGTATCGGTGTGCGTGGTTGTCACCGATGAGCCAAGCGAGGCTCGCGTTGCCGAACTGCTGAGCCAGGGGTTCTTCGCCGTATTTTCAAAGGCGAAGGGGTTAGCTCGTTTAACCGAGTCGATTCGAAAGGCTATTTCGTGACTGGGAAAATTTTGCTGGCGGAAGACGAAGAGCACATTGCTAAGCTCGTGGTCTTTAAGCTTTCCAAAGCCGGCTATGAATGCGTTTGGGCAAAAAATGGGCAGGAGGCCGTCGATCATGCGCAGCGTATGCGCTTCGATCTGTTGATTCTGGATATCATGATGCCTATTCTCGATGGTTGGTCGGTACTTCAGAAGCTCGCGGACCTGAACATCGATCCGTTTCCGCGGGTCATCATGCTTTCTGCCCGAAGTATTCAACGAGATTTGGCGGTGGCCACGCGAGTCGGGGTGAAGCACTATATGAGAAAGCCGTTTAACCCGAACGAATTGCTGATGTTCGTGGAGAAGGTACTCTCGGAATCATGAGTGAGAAAATCGACCCCGAGTTTGAGCAGCTCCGTAGAGAGTTTTTGGAGTCGCTGGCGGAGCGGCGAATAAGAGTGACGGGAATCATCGCGGAGATTTGCAGACTTGGGGTTCTGGAGGTCGAGGTTGGTCCAGGACCTTGGAGCGACTTCCTTTTTATTGCGCATAAAACGGCAGGTGTTGCGGCCACCTACGACCTTCCCTCTTTGACGGAAATTTGCGGTCGTATTGATGATGGCATGCATGGGTTGATCGCTCGGTCCGTTCGCGCGGTTGCGGCGAAGAGTTTTCTTGATTGGTGTGAATGGGTTGCCGCCGCCCTTTCAGAGGGCTCCAAAGGGATCGATCCTGCTGGTTTGCTCAGTAGGTCGACGGGTTTTTTCGATGATTCGCTTCGTTGACTAGCCAGGTCCTCAATTTTTTATGATCGGAGTCGGATAGCTCCGTCAGTGCAAATCGCGCGCTAAAATGTTGCTCGACCTGTTCGCAGTTGATGAGGCGGAGCGCCGGAGCCGCGATGCCAATGAGGTCGAAAATGGGGAGCTGTACGCGGAATGGGCCTTTTTCCGAGAGCAATACCGGAGAGAGGATCAAGATCTCAAATTCAGTCAGCGAAATCACCGAGAGAGGCAAGATGAGGCTTGAGCGCGCGGCAGGTTCGTTGGGAGAAAGCTCGAGGCAGTTTTTGCGAGCGGCGAATTTAATGAGGGATGTTTGAATCTTCTCCACCAACAGGGTGGGGTCGATTGGCTTTGTGACGTAGTCAGAGACTCCGGCAAGGAGGGCCTTCTTGACGTCTTCCCTTTGGCGTTTTCGGGTCATCATCAACAGGGGGAGGTTCTCGTGTGCGGGATCGTCGCGAATCGTGCGGACCAGCTCGTACCCGTCCATTTGCGGCATCATGGCGTCGATCATGGCGAGCGAGATATCTGGATGGTTTTTTAAAAGAGCGAGAGCTGACTCGGCTGACTCGGCCGTGATGACCGCATGGCCGGCATCGACAAGGATTTTGGAAGCGAGGGATAGCGTCGCTTGGTCATCATCGACGATGAGGATACGAGATGGAGAAGTCATTGGACGGTGAAATCGTTAAAGTAGACGTTTGTGATGACGGCTTCGCGCTTTCCAGTTTCCTTCGCGATGAGGGAGTTGGCGAGGTCGAGCATGTCGGTCCTGAGGATGTAACGACCCTGGACGGTGTTGAGTTCTTGGGGGGTCTTCCTCCCTAAAAGGGAGAGAAGCCGATCGAGGATGACCGGTTTTAGGGAGGAGATGGTCGCTTCCAGGCTCATGTCTTGAAGCTCGAACGAAAAGGTCATTTTTACGAAATGAAGCGAGTCCTCTTCTTTGTCTTGCTCGGAGTCAGTCGCGATATTCACGATCATCGGCTCAAAGGCGACTAGTCCGGCAACATGCGTCGCTTGCGGCGCTAGAGTTGTTCCCACGAGGCGGGTTCGTTCTCCCTGTTCGGTAATTTTCGGCTTATGAAAAATAAACCGAGTGTACACGAACACCCCAGCCGCGGCGAATACGACGAGCGTGTTGACCAAGGCCAAGATAATGGGTCCCTTCCCGCGCGAAGGGGCCGAGTTCGTTTCTAGAGGTTTCTGATCCTCGCTCACCCTTTGAGCTTAGAGCTTCACCGCTTCGTACGGAAGGCCCAAATCGTCGGCGACCTGTTTATAGGCTACCTTGCCCCCGTGAATGTTGATCCCTTTGTAGAGGGCCGACTCTTTAGCGCACGCTTGTCGCCAGCCGAGGTTTGCAATCGAGAGGGCATACTTCATGGTGACGTTGGTCAGGGCATAGGTGGACGTGCGTGGAACTGCTCCTGGCATGTTCGGCACGGCATAGTGGATCACTCCGTCGACCATGTAGGTCGGGTGCTCATGCGAGGTGGGACGGCAGGTCTCCACCGAACCGCCCTGGTCGACGGCTACGTCGACGACGACCCCGCCCGGCTGCATCTCCGAGACCATCTCTCGCGTCACCAGCTTTGGGGCCTTCGCGCCCGGAACGAGGACCGCGCCGATCAGGAGGTCGGCCTGCCTCACGGCTCGCTCGATTTGCTCGTTATTCGAGTAGAGGGTGGTTACGTCGTTGCCGAAAATATCAGCCAGATAATCGAGGCGACTCATGTTTACGTCGAATATGGTCACCTTCGCGCCGAGGCCCACGGCCATCTTCGCGGAGTTGATTCCTACCACTCCGCCCCCGAGGATGACGACACTGGCACGGTCGACGCCCGTGACGCCGCCCAGGAGCATGCCTTTTCCGCCGTGATCCTTTTGAAGATAGGTCGCTCCGATCTGGGTCGCCATTCTTCCGGCGACCGCGCTCATCGGAGCAAGGAGGGGCAGGGATCCATCGGCAGGCTGGATCGTTTCATATGCGATCCCGACGATTCGTCGTTCCAATAGCGCTTTTGTGAGTCGTTCATCTGCCGCCAGATGGAGATAGGTGTACAAAATTTGGCCTTCGCGAAGGAGTGGGTACTCGTCCGGGAGGGGCTCTTTCACCTTTACGATCATCTCAGCTTTGTCGTAAATTTCTTTCGCGGTCTCGACCAGGGTGGCACCGGCCTTGCGGTAGTCTTCATCGGAGATTCCCGCGCCAGTCCCGGCTTCGATTTGGATGAGGACCTTGTGTCCGGCTTGAGTCAGGGAGCGAACCCCGGCAATCACCATTCCCACGCGATTTTCTTTATTCTTAATCTCTTTTGGAACACCTACGATCATGACCGATTACTCCAGTTTGAGTTTCATTCCGTCGTAAGCGAGCTCGACTCCTTTCGGGAGTCTTTTTCGCCAGACGGAGTAGTCGAAATCGTGTCCCATGTGGGTGAGCACCGTTTTTCGGGGCTTTACATGAGTTACGACCTCAAGTGCCTGATCGAGATTGAGGTGCGTCCGGTGCGGTTCGAGTTGCAAGCAATCGAGAACGAGCACCGAAAGATCCTGAAGCTGATCGAGCGATTGTTTTGGAACATAGCTGCAATCAGTGACGTAGGCAACGTGATCGATGCGGTAGGCGAGGGTCTCTTGTGAGCCGTGCCGGAGGGGGATCGCCTGGATCGTTAGGTTTTTGACCTGAAAAGGGTGGGAATGCGGCGTGATTTCATGCAATGCGACACGAGGGGCTCCCCCTCCCGGGTGCTGCTTTTCAGTGTCGAGAATGTACCCAAATCGAGTGCGAAGCTCCTGGCAGGTCCAGGCGTTGCCGTAGGCTGGGATGACCTCATTCTGAATGATGTTGAAGCTGCGGATCTCATCGATTCCATGAAGGTGGTCGGCGTGGGGATGAGTGTAGAGGATGGCGTCAATGCGGGGAATTCGGGCTCGGATGGCCTGAAGGCGAAGGTCGGTGGAGGTGTCGATCAATAGATGTATGCCATTCATTTCGATCCAGGCACTGGCGCGGAGGCGGTGGTTCTTCGGGTTCTTCGAGCGGCAAACCGGGCAGCGGCAGAAAATCCGTGGCACTCCGGTCGAGGTTCCGCAGCCGAGAATGGTGATCCTGTTCTTGGGCACGAACCCTCCCTTGCTTGACACGGGGCTGCGCGGAGCCGAAAACAGTTCTCATGACGTTACGCGCGTTGGTCACGGGAGCCAGTGGTTTCATCGGTAGCACGCTGGTCGAAGAACTCAATACGCTGGGATTTGAAGTACGAGCCTTGATGCGGGCGAGCTCATCGCTCGGAAACCTCGGGACCGCTCGGTTCGAGAAGGTGATCGGCGATTTATCGGATGCGGAATCTCTCCGGAGGGCCGTGCAAGGGGTCGATTATGTGTTCCATCTCGCAGGGTCGATCGCTGCGCCGACGCGTGAGGCCTACTTTGAACACAATGCAGAAGGAACTCGGAAGGTTGCCGAAGCGATCGTTTCGGCAAATCCGGATTTGAAGCGCTTGGTGTTTGTCTCCAGCTTGGCGGCGGGGGGGCCTTCGAGCGGGCCTATCGAGATCGATTTCCTATCTCGATCGTTCGACCCCCGATGGTTTACGGCCCGAAAGATCGGGCGACATTTGTCATTTTTAACACTGTGGCGAAAGGCTTTCAGCCACTCTTACCTTCCGACCTTCCCGGGGGAGGAAAGTATTTCAGCATGATTCATGTGCGGGATCTCGTTCGGGGCTTGATTCTTGCCGCGACGGTTTCTCCGGGTAGTGCTCCGTCTGGAGAAATTTTCTATCTGGCTCATGACGACGTGAATTCATATGATGAGATGATAGAATGCATTGCGTCTAAACTGAAGAAGGATCCGATTCGAGTTCGCATTCCAAAAGTTGCTCTCGTGGCGGCGGCCTACGCGGCGACCGGGCTCGGAAAATTACTGGGAAAGACATTTAACCTGAATCGGGACAAGCTGGACGAGCTTCTGGCAGACTACTGGACGTGCTCTCCTGTGAAGGCCAAGCTGCTGCTTGGCTTTCAAGCGGAGTATGACATGAAGAAGGGAATGAATCATGTTCTCGATTGGTACGTCAAAAATGGCTGGCTCTAGGCTGGGGGTTGTGGCGGCGTTGCTGTCGATTTCCATGCTGGCTGGCTGCGACGATTTAGAAGATACGTTGGAATCGGCTATTCACGTTTCCCTCGAGGAAGCGAGACTGCCGAATGGCTTGAGGATCATCCTCGCGGAAGACCGGGACAGCCCTGTGATCAGTTATCAGACCTGGGTGAAAGTCGGATCTGTTGACGAAAAGCCAGGAAAGACGGGGCTGGCGCATCTATTTGAGCATTTGATGTTTAAAGGGACCTCGAAGCACGGACCGAGGGACTTTTTCTCACGGCTTGAATCCAAGGGAGCTGAGGTCAATGCCTACACGACCCGTGATTACACGGTTTTTTACGAGAATATCTCGCCAGTGCTGCTTGATGACGTGATCGAGCTCGAATCGGATCGCTTGACGGGGCTAGTGTTGACCGAAGCGCTCCTGGCCACGGAACGGGAAGTGGTTTTTGAGGAACGGCGGCTCCGCACGGAAAATTCGCCGGTGGGCCGTATGCAGGAGGCGCTTTGGCAATTGGCCTACTCCTCGCATCCGTACCAATGGCCGACCATCGGTTATGTGGAGGATCTGCGTTCGCTGACGGTCGAGGATCTGCGGTCTTTTTATGGTCAGCACTATCAGCCAGCGAACACCGTGATTGTTGTGACCGGGGCGATTCGTTCTTCGGAAGTACTGCCGAAATTGAAAAAAGCGTACGGGAGCATTCCCGAAAAGAAAATATCACCTCGGAAAATCGCGCTCGAACCCCAGCAGACGGAGGAGAAGAGGATAAAAGTTTACGACCGAGTCGCGTCGGAGCGATTTGCGGTGGGGTATCATGTTTCTTCGGCCGATCAGAATGATTCCTATGCGCTTGACGTGCTATGCAACATTCTTTTCAATGGTCAAAGCTCGCGCGCCCACCGTCGCTTGGTCGAAGAAAAATCGATTGCGTTGAGCGTGGGCGGGGCGGCCTACACGCCCACATTTCCTGGCATGCTGATCTACTCCGGGATGATGAAGGGGGGAGTTCCCTCCTCCCAGGCTATTGGAGCCATGGATGAGTTGGTGGCAGACTTACAAGCCACGACTGTTTCAGCAGAGGAGATCTCCGCTGCGGTTCGGCAGCTGACGGTCGATCTGATCGAGAGTGTTCGAACCCCGAATGGCCTTGCGCAGCTGCTGGGCACCGTGACTACGATTTTGGGCGAGCCGGAGCGCTTTCGTCAGGATTTAGCAAAGTATGGGAAGGTCATGGCTGTGCAGGTGCGAGGAGTCGCAAGGAAGTATCTGAAGCCCACTAACCGAACAGTTGTCGAGTTGATGCCTGAGGAGATCCGGAAATGAGATGGCATTTGGGTTTTCTGTCCGGGATGCTCATGCTTCCGTTTTCGGTCGGGGCGATGGAGTTGCCGAGGCCCGTCGTGGAGAGACTTGCGAACGGCCTGGAGATCGTGTGGTTTCTCAGCGATCGGCTTCCCCTGTTTGATCTCGTCTATGTGGCTCGGCTCGGCTCTAAGTCTGATCCGCGGGGTAAGTCGGGCTCGACGGAGCTTTTGGGGGCGCTTCTCACGCGGGGCGCTGCTGGTAAAGACGCAATGACTATCGCTTATGCGCTGGAAAAACTGGGCTCAGGCCTCGACGTCCGGGTCAGTGAAGACATGATGACCGTGAGCGTGCGGGGCTTATCGATGGATTTCGAGGGACTCTTTCAAACTTGGGCCGAGGTGATTCTCTCCGCCGACTTGAAAGCCGAGGAAGTGGTCCGAGAGCGGGCTAAGATGACGGATCGGTGGAATCACCTTCCGGACTACGCGGAGGCTCTTGCCGCGTTGACTTTGCTGCGAGTTCAGATGGGCGGGACGGTCTATGGACGAGGCGGCTTGCTCTCGGCTTCAGAGCTAGTCAAAGTTGGACGGCGGGATGTGCTGGACGTCCAGGCACGATTTCGTGATCCCTCGCGCGGCACCATTCTGGTGGTCGGGCAAGTTGATCGCGCAAAAATTCGTAAGCAAATTGAAGCACGGTTCCAGACTCC
>CAYIHX010000024.1:0-55344 GCA_964363305.1 uncultured Bacteriovoracaceae bacterium
GGGTTTCGACTTCGACAAACCCATTCTCGTGAAAATAGCTGCGCACCAGATGGTAGAGCTTGGATCGAGTCATCAAATTTTTCTGGAGCTTCGGTCGCCTCAGGTCAAGGTAACGATACTCAAGCCGTTTTTCCTCGCTCGTGTCGACCTGGTCCTCAATTGGAAACACAGGGGTCTCCGCCCGATTAAAGATGACCGCTTCGCTCGCGACCACCTCGATCGCGCCCGTCCCCATCTTTGAGTTCCGCATGGTGCCACGATCCCGAACTTTTCCGCGAACTCCGAGCACCCATTCGCCCCGCGCGGCGTCCCCGATCGCAAACGCCTCCTGAGAAACGCCCGGGTCGAGCACCACTTGAGTCAACCCATCTCGATCACGAAGATCGATAAAAATGCAGCCGCCGTGGTCACGGCGCGACTGGACCCAGCCGAAAAGAACGGTCTCCTTTCCGATGTCGCTTTCGCGAAGCTGCCCACAGGTATGCGTTCTCTTTAGTTCGTCAATGAAACGTGCCATGGATGCGTCAAAGGCTAACATGCTAGGCTGAAGAGGTGAAGAAACGATTGGGAAAGGCCTCGTCCATCTTGCACCAGCTCGCGACATTGCTCGACCGCTCGTTGAGCAAACTGTCATCGTCCGCGCGCCCGGCCGACATTGAGCGCCTGGCCTGCATGATTCACGATGTGATGTCAGCCCGCTGGCGCAACTATCACACGTCGTACCACCTCATCGAGGTTTGCGCCCCCCTTCGGGATCCAATCGAAATTCTTGCCGCCCTTGGTCATGACCTCGTTTACACCCAAGTCGATCGGCGTATCCACCCGCGGCTCGAAGCGGCTCTCCGAGGATTCAAGCTGAACGATCAGTGCGAAGCTCACCGAACCTCGACTGGAGCGGACCCCCTACCGGCAGGCGATCTTTCCCCCCTGATTTTTGAAATTTTTGGGCAGGAGGAAACGAGCCTTCTTCGTCCCCACCTGGGCGGAAACGAGCTCCTGAGCGCGCTAGCCTGGTGTGACCTCCTCAGTCCCTACCTCAAACCCGAACAACTCTTGGGCATTGCTCTTTGTATCGAGGCCACCATTCCTTTTAGGGCGGTATCCTCCACTCTCGATCTTCCCAGTTCACGCCTTCGAAACCGACTCCTTAAAATGATCGAACACCATCCTCACCCCTCGCTCCAAAAACTCGAACTCGAGCCTGCCATTCGCCGGTCAGTCAACGTGGGTAACGCCGACGTCTGCGGCCTGGGGTACGATCCGCTCGGAGTTTTTCTCAACAAGAGCTGGCAGGTCATCGTTGAAGGAAATCCGATTTTCAATAACCCTCTCTACAGCGCGCGCGACTACCGCATGGCGATCGCCCGGATGGAGGCCTTCTTCAGCAGCGTCATCCCAGAGACGATCTTCGGCCACGATGGAAGCTCTGATTCGATTCGCCGGTACCAGGCTTCCTCACGAAAGGCGCGAACCAACCTGCAGCACGGAATCCACTATCTTGAATCAAAAATTCTTGAGCTCGCATTCTTCGACTCCCTGTGCGCCCTCACGGGCGGGGACGCCCCGCTCCTCCTCTTTTTCGGGGAGCCCTACTCAAAACGGGGCCAATGGTATTTTCCGATCGAAAGCCATCTCCGTATGCAGATCCAAACGCCCGTTCGATCAGATCCTATTTTAAAGCTTTTGGCCCTCGGACGGAGCTCAAAGAACGCACCCGGTTTCGACATCTCTCGTTCCCCGGTTTCGGCACTCATTCATGCCCAACTGAAACCCGAGCAACGCGAAGCCCTGACCGTTTTGCGAAGAAAGTTCGAAAAAGGAGACCTCAGCCCTCTCCACTTTCTCGGAAGCTACCCAAAAAAAATTCTGATCCCCCTCCTCAAGGCCTCCGCGAAGATCGCAACCACCCGCTCCCCTGAAATTCTCGCGCTGGCACGAACCCTCAGTGAAGCTTGACCTGTCCATCCGCTGCAAGTTTCAGGACCAGCATCGCCAAGTCGTGACGCGCATCTTCAACTGCGGTGAGCCGCTGCGGTCCCAGTCCGCGAACCTCATCCCGAAGCGCCTCTGCGGCCCGACCAGAAAGGGCTCCGTCGATCAGAGCCAGGAGCTCCCGCGAGAGTCCGCGTAACGCCAGTGCGAGCTTCCTCTGCGGGACGAGCCGGAGGACCTTCTGCAACTCCTCGCTGGGAATTTTTAAAAGCTCCTCGAAAGTGAACATCCGATCGCGAATCTTCCGGGCCACCTCCGGCTCCCGACGCTCGATATCCCCCATGATTCTCTCGCGTGTGGCTTCATCGAGAAGATTCATCATCTCCGCGACTTCTTTGATCCCGTCGATTCGCTTTCCCATGGGTACCAGTCCCGTTTCTCCGAAAATTACCAGGATCGTCTAGCCGCATCCGTTCGAAAAGACTGAAGAACCTTGTTCGCGGCGGTCGAACGAAGCTCATACAAGACCTGAGGAACCTGGCCGCTCCAGTCGAAAGTCAGAAGACCATAGTGGTTCTCCGTGACTGTCGAACCCTGTCGGTATCGATTCTTAGCAAACGCCACGCCGATCCCCGCATGGGTCAGTCCACTGGCTGTGACCTCATCCAACACCTTGCCGTAGGCCGCATCATCCCACCGGGAGATCTCGCCGAAGTGAACATCTCCACTCAGAAAAATAACCTTCTCCGGCAGCGGGCGAACGAGATCAAGCAATCGGCTTTTCGAAACAGGAAACTCCTCCCAACGGTCGCCATGGCTCTCAAAAGGAAGAAACTCCGTACTGGAAGCAATCACCGTCACGGCCGGCTCCGCCCCGAGGGCAAGCTCATGCTCGAGCCATTTCCACTGCGCTTCACCCAACACTTCCGCGTCGACTCCAGGTTTTCTGAAATACCGCAGATCGAGCACGATCAGGCGAATCTGGCGATCCGCCGGACCGAAGCGATAAGTCCAATAGACCCCCTTCTGCTCCCGACGAGGGCTATCCTTGGGCTCGTCGAGAAAATCCAGAAGAAGGCGCTGACTGGCTACCTTGTCTCGAAACTCCTCACCGACATCGTTACGGCCATAATCGTGATCGTCCCACACTCCGACAATCGCAGTGTTCTTCCGAAACGCCGCGTAAGCTGGGCTGCTTTTCACATGATTATACTCGTTCTGCCGTAGCCATGCCGGCAAACCGTCAGCATAAATAATGTCACCAGTCCAAACCCAGACATCAGGCCGCAGCGCATCGATGTTCGCGAAATATTTTTGTGAAAGGCGCTGAAAATTGCAGGATCCGAAGGCCAGCTTCTTCACCTCACTGCCGAAATAGGTCGTCGAAGAACTCCCCTCATACTTCACCCGATCTTGATTGCTGAACGCATCCAGATAAGGACCGATGACCGTGCGCTCGGCTGAGGCGACTTCCTTCTCGTCCACTCGATACTGAAAATGGCTATCGCCGATGATATCAGCAGAAGCCATCGAACCGAAGAAACCGAAAAGCCCAAAAAGTGGCACTAGAACGAAGATCATCAGAACGTCCCCCTGGATGCCCCCTGCCCTAACCCAACGACTTCGCCCCGGCCAATTGAAATTTCTTATTCGAAAGGATGATGACGCGCCATGATGACCCATGCGTAGAGGGACGGCCCGGGAGTACGTGTTTGACCCAGCGAGTAAGCGTCGACCCGCGCAAACCAGGAAAACAAAATCCCGTTGCCCAATGACCAACGTCGATGCCATTCCCCGCGCGTCAACGCAGCCAAAGGAGCTTCTGTCGAATCGAAGTTAGAGACAACCGGCTCTTGAAAATGATCGCGCAACAGTGAATCAAGACGAATGACGCGATCCACATCCGGAGTCAATGCTCGCTGCTCCCAACGCAATTCGTACGCTCTCCCCTGAGAAAACCGAACGAACAACTCACCCTTCTGATCCGGAAAAACAGGAATCGCAAAATCCGGGCACGAAACCTCGAGCAATTCATCGCCCTTCCAGGTCGTCCTACGCCCAGCGCATTGCACCTTAACGGCCGCCCTCGACGATAAATCGCCGAGTTCAACCGGGAAAAAACCGCGAACCGGCCTTCCACTCACCGCCTGAAGCGGAGACTCCTCCGAGCAGGCCACGAGTGTAAAAATGACACCTAGTGTCGTAATCATTCGGCCGAACATTGCAGCCCAGCCTACCCTGAACCTGCCGCCAAAAGAAACGAGATCGCCTTGACGCCCTTGCTACAGGAATTCTATTGCTGAGGGGTTCATTCCGCCGTTGAGAAACCAGGGAAATTTCCCGTAGAATAGACACCACTGTGCAAAAATTCAGCTATCTGCAGGTCGGCAATGTTGATTATATCGACGCCCTCTACGGAAATTACCTTTCCGATCCGAGTTCGGTCGATGAATCGTGGAGATATCTTTTCGAAGGGCTCGAGCTCGGCGCCGCCACCAATAACCCCTCGCTCGACTGGGCCAACGAACTCAAGGTAGCGGAGCTGATTGAAGCTTATCGCTGCCACGGCGGTTGGCTCGCGGCCATCAATCCTCTCGAACCCGCGCCGAGCTCCCACCCAAATCTCGAGCTGGCGTATTTCGGCCTGACGAACGACGACCTCCAGAAAACCTTCCAAACCGGAAAACTCCTCGGCCTTGGAGCCGCAACGCTCTCTCAGATCCTTTCCTTCCTGCGAGAAACTTACTGTCGCTCGATCGCCGTCGAAATCAGCCACATCACCCAACGCGATATGCGCGAGTGGCTACGCACGAGAATGGAGAGCCAACGCGGCAAAGAAACGCTAGACACGGCCACGCGAAGGTTCATCCTGGAGCGCGTATCGCAAGCCGATCGATTCGAATACTTTCTCCATACTCGGTATGTCGCCCAGAAACGTTTTTCGGGCGAAGGCGGAGAAGCCATCATTCCGACGATCGACCGAATCGTAGAACTCGGCGCGGAACTGGGGGTGCAGGAATTCATCATGGGGATGGCCCACCGCGGACGCCTGAACGCGCTCACTCATATTTTCGGAAAAAAACCGGAACTCATCCTCACCGAATTCGAGGGAAACTATAAAGTTGACCCCCAGGATGGGGACGGCGACGTGAAGTACCACAAAGGTTACCTGACCGACGTCGTGACTCGCCCCGGAAAGAAAGTGCGCCTCACGTTAGCCGCCAATCCGTCCCACCTGGAGTTCGTGAACCCCGTAGTCGAAGGCATGGCGCGCGCGCGGCAAAATCAGTTAAAAGATGCCGATGGCACGCAAATCGTCCCGATTCTCATTCATGGGGACGCGGCCTTTGCCGGTCAGGGCGTCTGTTACGAAACCGTGAACATGTCCCAACTCGCGGGCTACTCAACGGGCGGCACGATCCACATCGTGATCAATAACCAGGTCGGCTTCACGACTGACCCAAAAGACGCCCGATCGACTCCCTATGCGACCGACATGGCAAAGATGCTCGATGCGCCCATCTTTCACGTCAACGGCGACGACGTCGAAGCGATGGTCTTCGCCGCTCGTATTGCCATGGAGTTTCGGCAGAAGTTTAAACGAGACGTTTTCATCGACCAGGTTTGCTACCGAAAGCATGGCCACAACGAAGGCGACGAACCAGCGTTTACCCAACCGCTGCTTTATAAAAAGATCAAAGCCCATGCTACGGTGCGAGATCTTTACGCTCGTCAGCTCATCGAAGCCGGGGTGATCACCCCGGAAGAAGCCGAGAAAATCAATACGACGATCGTCGATCGACTGGATGCGGCCCAGGTCACCGCTCGGGCCGGCGGGCTCAGGCCAAAAAATTCAGACCTTGAAGAAAGCTGGAAGGACCTTCGGCCGGGCGCCGTGAGCGACTTCTTCACGCCGACCCGAACTCAGCTGGACGCCAAGACTCTGGTGACGATCGCCGAGAAAATCAACGCGATCCCCGCCGGTTTCAAGCTGCACCCCAAGCTGAACCGCTTCTTCGATGCGCGCCTACAGTCCGTCAAAGAGGGCAAAGGAATCGACTGGGGAACCGGCGAAGCGCTCGCTTACGCCTCGCTCATGAGTGAGGGCCATTCCGTTCGGCTCAGCGGCCAGGACGTTGAGCGCGGAACGTTCACCCATCGCCAGTCCGCCCTTCATGATGTCGAGACCGGCCAAACCTTCTACCCGTTCCAGGCCGTTTCCCAGCATGGCGCAAAGTACGATGTCCACAATTCACTCCTCAGTGAAACGGCGGTCCTGGGCTTCGAGTATGGCTATACGCTCGTCGCACCCGAGACCCTCACGATCTGGGAGGCCCAATTCGGCGATTTCGCCAACGGCGCCCAGGTCATCATCGACCAGTTTCTGGCCGCTGGCGAGACGAAATGGCAGCGCATGAGCGGCCTTGTTCTCCTCCTCCCGCATGGTTACGAGGGACAGGGCCCCGAGCATTCCAGCGCGCGTCTGGAACGCTTTCTACAGCTGGCAGCCCGCGGGAACATGGCGGTCGCGAACCTCTCGACCCCGGCGCAAATTTTTCACGCTCTTCGCCGACAAGTGATGCGAAATTTCCGGAAACCACTCGTCATCATGTCCCCGAAAAGCCTGCTCCGCCTCCCCGCCGCAGTGAGCACTTTGACGGATTTCACCGAGACGGGCTTTCAGGAGGTCATCGACGACGCATCCGCCGTCAGGGCCGCGAACGACATCAAACGCGTCCTCATCTGTTCGGGGAAACTCTATTATGAGCTCGCGACGGAGCGAGATCAATCTCAACGCCACGATGTCGCCATCCTCAGGCTCGAACAAATCTACCCCTGGCCCGAGGAGCGACTTCGTCTCCTCTTCGAAAACTACTCACGGGCAAAAGAGATCCTCTGGGTACAGGAAGAGCCCCGCAACATGGGAGCCTGGAGCTTCGTGTTCAATACCTGGAACGGTGGCCTCGATACATTCTCTGAGCGCGTCGCCGGTCGCTCGATCCGTTACGTCGGCCGAGAGGCGGCACCGTCGCCAGCGGTGGGCTCCGCCAAATGGCACGCGGAGCAGCAGGCCGCTCTCATCCGACAAGCTTTCACTTAGCAGTGTTCGCGCCTCAAAAATCACGATATCGTAGTCACCACTATGAAGCACAATGTGTTGGCGCCGAGCGTCGGCGAATCAATCACCGAAGTCAGCATTCTCAAATGGGCGAAGCAGTCGGGAGAAGCTGTAAAAAAAGGCGATCTCCTGCTCGAAATTGAGTCGGATAAAGCGACGGTTGAAATCGTCGCGGAGACATCGGGAGTGATCACCCATCTCAAGCCCGCAGGGGAAAGAATCCCGATCGGCGCCGTAGTAGGCGTCATTGACGATGAGGGCAAAGCGACCGCGACGTCCGTGCCTTCGACCGCGAAGGCGCTTCCCACTTCAAGCGCTGCGGCGCCGGCCGCCATCGGCACCGGAAGCGAGGGAGCCTCTCCCTATGCATCCGCCATGCAAACCGTTCCTGGCGCGGCCTATGTTCGCGGGGGCGCCACGCCGAGTTCTGCGTCTCCGCAGGTCGCACCCGCCGCCAAGGCGAGTCCCTTTCCTCCTTATGTGGATCAGCCCGGCGATCGCCGCGTCCCCATGTCCATGCTTCGCACTCGAATCGCGGAGCGACTGAAGGGCGCGCAAGAAGTCGCCGCCATTCTCACGACTTTCAATGAAGTCGACATGGGAGCCGTAATGAAGCTGCGCACGCAGCACAAAGAGAGCTTCAAATCCAAGCACGGAACCGGCTTAAGCTTCATGTCTTTCTTCGCCAAGGCTTCGGTGCTGGCGCTCAAGGCAGTCCCCGAAGTCAACGCGCTCATGGATAAACGCGATATCGTCTACCACGATTACATCGATTTGGGCATTGCCGTCGGGACAGAACGCGGCCTCATGGTGCCGGTGGTTCGAAACGCCGGCAACCTCTCGTTCGTCGAACTCGAGAAGAAGATCGCGGAACTCGCCATCAAGGGCCGCGACGGCAAACTCTCGATCGCCGAACTCTCCGGTGGAACGTTTACGATCTCCAACGGCGGGACCTATGGCTCGCTTCTTTCCACCCCCATTCTCAACCCCCCTCAAAGTGGAATCCTCGGAATGCATAAAATCCAGGATCGACCCGTGGCGATGAACGGAAAAATCGAAATTCGCCCGATGATGTACCTCGCCCTGTCCTACGACCATCGGATCATCGACGGCAAGGGGGCGGTTACCTGGTTGATCGCCGTGAAGGATGCTCTCGAAAACCCCGAGAAGCTCGGGCTCGAATTCTAAAAAAGGAGTGAAGCATGGCCACCGCGGAAAATTTTGACCTGATCGTGATCGGCTCGGGACCAGCTGGCTACGCCGCCGCCATCAAAGCTTCCCAGCTCGGCCTGAAAACGATCTGCATCGAGAAAAGAAAGACGCTTGGCGGCACTTGCCTCAATATCGGCTGCATTCCATCGAAAGCGCTGCTCGAATCGAGCGAAAATTATTCCAATGCGAAGCATAAGTTCTTAAAACATGGCATTATCGTCGGCGATCTTCAGGTTGACCTCCCGGCCATGATGAAGCGAAAAGACACCGTCGTTCGGCAACTGACCACCGGCATTGCGGGCTTGTTCAAGAAATACAAGGTCGAGAGCGCCTTCGGTCAGGGTCGGTTCATCGGAAAACAAGGCGAGCTCAAGCAGGTTGAGGTAGTCGGCGAGAGCGGGAGCCGACTCCTGCAAGCCCCGAGGGTGATTATCGCCACCGGGAGTGAACCGGTGGAGCTGCCCTTTCTCAAGTTCGACGAGAAGAAGATTCTGAGCTCAACCGGTGCGCTGGAGCTCAAGGAGATCCCCCGCCATTTCGTCGTAGTCGGAGGCGGCATCATCGGGCTTGAGATGGGCTCCGTCTGGGGTCGCCTCGGCGCAAAGGTCACGGTCATCGAGTTTCAAAACCGACTCACCCCTGGCCTCGACGCTCAAATGTCGGAGGAGCTGCGCAAAACGCTGATCAAGCAGGGCTTTGAGTTTAAGCTGGGCCACAAATGTCTCGGCGCGACGCCCAATGGCCAGGGGCTGAGCGTTCAAATTGAGGAGATCGCCACCGGAACGCAGTCGACGCTCGAGGCGGACTGCGTTCTCGTCGCAACGGGACGCCGCCCCTTCACTCAGAATCTCGGATTGGAAACCGTCGGACTCTCAACGGACCAGTCCGGAAAGATCGCGGTCGGTGCCCAGTGGCAAACTTCCTCGCCGGGGATTTTTGCCGTAGGTGATGTCATCGATGGACCGATGCTCGCTCACAAGGCCACCGAGGAGGGCGTCGCTTGCGCCGAATCCATGACCGGCCGCAAGCCACACATCAATTACTGGGCTATTCCGAACGTCCTCTATACCTGGCCCGAGCTAGCGGCCGTTGGAATGACCGAAGAAGAAGCCAGAGCCCGCGGGCTCGAGGTCAGGACGAGCACCTTCCCGTACTCGGTGAATGGTCGCGCGAAGGCCATGGAAGAAACCGAAGGACTCGTTAAAATCGTTGGAAATGCAAAGACCGGCGATCTCCTCGGTCTTCACATCCTCGGCGCGCGCGCCGGGGAGATGATTCACGAGGGCGCGGTCGCCATAGAGTTTGGCGCGAAGGTAAGCGACCTGGGGAATACCTCGCATGCCCATCCGACACTCGGCGAAATCATCAAGGAAGCGGCGCTTTCCTTCGACAAAAGGCAGATTCACCTCTAAACATGGATACCTCATGCGTCTCCGATAGCGACCTTTTAAACAGCGCCCTCTTCGAGTCGATCACGCTCCACGCGACCGTGAAGAACAAGACGACGATGAAGAATGTCGAGCCAACGGATACCTGTCCGATCTCGGTAGAGGAAATCATCGAAAATGGAATCATCCTCACTACACCGGGCCCCAGTTTCGCCCGTGAGCACAAAGTAGCCGTTCACCTTGAGCCGCGCGGGACACGAGAGGCGAAGCCGCACATCTTTATTGGCCATGGCAAGGTGCGAGAGCTGGTCACCTTTCCCGATGGTTCCGAGAAAGTCGTGATCGAATGGAGCCAGTTCGACCAGGAGTCTTGGGACATCATGTGGCAGGTCTTTGACCAGCGACAGAAAGAAATCGATCAATTTTTGTCGCAGGTGAAGGGCTAAGATGCAAAAATCCCCTGAAGATATTTTCCGAAAATTCATCTCGACCAGGAAAATCCTGATCGCTGACGGAAGCGCCACCCAACGCTCCTCCCTCGGAATGATCCTCTCCGAAGCGGGAGCCAGCGGAAGCCTCATCAAACTCGCGTCCAACTATGCGGACGCCATGACGGAGATGGATGCCCACCAACCCAACATCGTCCTCTGCGATTATGATCTCGGAACCCGATGCGGACTCGACCTCCTTCAGACTTATCGCGCGCAAAACCCCGACTCGCAGCAATCGCTCTTCATCCTCGTGACCGGCAACAACTCGCAAACCGCCGTCGCGCGCGCCGCGGAGGAGGACGTCGACACGTTCATTCTCAAGCCTTACAGCTCGAACACGCTCCGAGCCGCCATCATGAAAGCCGCTCTGGTGAAGATCAATCCTTCGCGGTATTCGACCAAAATCACACAGGGTAAAGCGCTGATGAAGGAAGGCCAGATCGATGAAGCGCTGGCGCTCTTCAAGGAGGCGGTCAAGCTGGATGAATCCCCCGCGCTCGCTTATTTTTATATCGGCCAGGCAAGCCAGTTCAAAAAAGCCCTCGAGCTCGCGGAAGGCAGCTACGGAAAGGGCCTCGAGCTGAACAAGATTCACTACAAGTGCATGGTCGGCCTGTTCGATCTTTTCTCAAATCAAAAGCGCCACGCGGATGCGTATGACGTCGCCAAGAAAATTTCACAATATTTTCCCGCCAACCCCCAGCGGCTGACTCAGGTTCTAAAACTTGCGATCATGACCCAGAGCTATGAGGACGTGGAAAAATACTACCAAACCTTCACCAAGATTGATGAGCGGAACGAGGACGTCATCCGCTACGTCTGCGCCGCGCTTGTGGTGTGCGGGAAATACTATCTCCAGAAGAAGTTCCCCAGTCGGGCCGTTGAGCTGTTCAACAAGGCTGCCGTAACGGGGGCGGGACGTGGAAAAATCCTCGGGGATATCATCACCTCGCTCGTTGACTTTAAAATGGGGAAAGAAGCGGAGCTGTTCCTGAACCGCTTTCCCTCGGACCAACAGAGCACTCCGCTTTATCACGCCCAAAAACTTCTCATTCTCGACGATACCGTACCCGATGGCGCTGGCGGCACCGTGATATCGGCTGGCCGAAATCTGATCTCCAAGGGCATCCAAGATCCGGTGATCTACGAAGTCATGATCCGGCGCTCCCTCAAGGAGTCACTCCGGGATGCGGCGGAAACCTTGGTTTTCGACGCGAAGAAGCTATGGCCGGACCGGGCCGCCCGCTTCGACCTCGTCTATAAAAACAATCTGCCTTTCTCAAAAAAATAGCTGAACGGCTTACATCGCCATCCCGGGCAGTTTCATTTTTCCCATATTCCGATAGTCTTTCGGCAGCTCGAAATACGATGCACTCTGGCTCTTCTCTTTGACGTCTTTAAGCTCAGTAAGCACTTCACCCTCCGCGGACTTCGCCCAGATCTTCAAGGCCGGAACATCTTTCATGGCCGTGGGGCGCCAGAGGCGTAGCGTGAGAGGCTTCCCCTTTCTCATCATCTTAGCTTCATAAATTTTACAGGCATATGCCCCAAGCATCTCCTCGCCGACGGGCTTGTAGCCGAGCCTGGCTAAGCAGGCATCAACGTCACTCGCCCTGCAAGCCGGGATCTGCTGGTCCGCGCCCTTGATATCCGTCTCAATGATCATCTTCGCTGCATGAACCAAACTAAACGCCGTCCCTTTGGCAGCGTTCACGATGCTGGAGATCGCGAGGGGTTTCTCCATATCAACGCGCAGGGTGTCGTTCTTCATATGGACCATGCCCTCCATTTTTCCTTGCTTCGGAAGCGTGATTTCCATCTTCCCCTCCCAATCGGCTCGAGCGCCGCCTCTTGTTGAAAGCAACCCCAGAAAAAACACCCCAGCAACAAATGAAAGAAAACGCATCATGCCGTCAGCTGACCATACATCGTAAAAGACTCCAACAGCTGGATCTGCAACGGAAAGAATAAAGTTTGCAAAAAAACACTTTGTTAATTAAACTTAACTTAAGATGAAAGCATTTCTTCAATCCGTCCTGATGATGAGTGTTCTCAGCGCGGCGATCACCCTCGTCTCCGGCAGCGGCTGCTCTCAAGCAAAGAAGGAAAAAGAAGCCGAACCAGGGACGAAACAATCCTCGCTAACGGCGCCGCAGACCCCAAGAGCCGCCCGCACCATCTCCAAGAAAGAGGAGCCCCCAAAGCCGACCTCACCTACATGCCTCGAAGCTACCTTCACCCGAAACGCCCAGCCTGGAGAAAATCTGTCGAATCAACGGAACCTCCTGCGTCTTGCCACCTTACCCGCCGACGGCGTCATCCAACCCAACAGCCTCTGCGTTCGCATCAATGGCGTCCCCTCAAAGTATCGCCCCCTCTTTCTGAAGGGAAAAACAGGTACGCCGAAACAGCTCCGAGGCCTCGTACTGGACCCGATCACTCACCCTCAAGCAAAAATCCTCGTTCAGTTCTGCATTGGAAAAAACAGATGCCCTCAGAAATGCATGATCCCGCGAGATGAATTCATGGATGCCATCGGCGGAGGCCGTGACGACGAAACGAAAAATTCGGCGCGCTGGAGCGAGGAAGCCGAGAAGGATGGCACAAATGACACCGACGTTATCGCCGCCCTAGACGGCCAACTCCAAAGGGAGCTCGAGGCCGGAAACGACTACGAGCTTAACGACCACTGGGTTCGGGGCAATGAAAAACCCACCTGCATGGGACGAGAACTGTCGAACACGAAAGTGACTCGCAATATCGCAAGTCACCAGCAAGGGGAATAATGGATCATGGGTGGCTTTATTGAGTTCATTCAACAAGAATTCGTACACGCGCTTCCGATCTTGGTCTGCGGGGCCTTCGGCGTTGCAATCATCATCGAACGAGTCCGCGCCCTCTACTTGACCTACCCCATTCGCGATCCGCAGGCCTTCTTCGACAAGCTCTCTGAGTTGGTCATGGGTGGCCGCATGACCGATGCGATCGCCTTCTGCGACCGGTTCCAGGGTCAGTGGACTGCTCGCGTCGCGAAGGTCGGCCTTCTTCGGGCGCATCAACCAGAAAAGCTCCTTGAGCATGGCCTCGAACTCGAGGTGGGCAAAGCCACGCAAGCGATCCAGAAGCGAACCACGTTTCTAGGCACCATCGCGAACGTCGCCACGCTCCTAGGCCTCTTTGGAACCATCGCCGGACTCATCCACTCGTTCGAAGCAGTCGGCCACGCCGACGCTCAGCAGAAATCCGCACTCCTCGCGGCAGGCATCTCTACCGCAATGAACGCGACCATGCTCGGTCTCGCGGTCGCGATCCCCTGCTTGATTGCCTTCAGCGTCCTCATGAATAAGTCGAATCGACTCGTGGCGGAAATCGAGCAGGGAGCAATCAACACGGCCGACATCGTCAAACAACGCTACTACGCCGGAGAATCCACCTCAAGCGAGGTGATTGGCGTCGGCGAAGAAGTCGAGATCAAAAGGAAGGTAGCATGAGCGCGGGCACCGGCGGCCGGGGCCAGGAAGTCGAACTCAATCTCGCGCCGATCATCGACTGCTTCACAGTTCTGATCGCTTTCATGCTCGTTTCAGCTTCTTTTTTATCGATCGGAATCCTCGACGCCGGAGTCGCCGCCGCCATCCCTAATCCCAAAAACACCCCTCCCCCGATCTCAATCGAAATTCTTCTGAAGGCCGACTCCCGGATTCAAATAAAGATCTCAGGCAAAGAAAACCGAACGATTCATACAGATTTTGAGCAACTAAGAGCTCAGCTCGAGCCCATCCACGCACGATGGAAAGGTATTGCCGGCGCAACCATTAGCGCGGAAAACCCCGTTGAATACAAAACGGTGATTCGAACCATGGAAACGACTCGAAAAATATTTCCAGCCGTCGCATTAGGAGGAATTTAACAATGGGCGGCCATCTATTTGGAAATAAAAAAAAGAAAGGACAGCCATCCGAAGAGATGTCGCTCAACATCACTTCTATGGCTGACGTTTTTACGATTATCCTCGTGTTCCTCCTGAAGAGCTACGCCACCGGAGCCGCGGCGGTCACGCCCACCAACGGAATGCAGCTTCCCGTAGCCGAAGCGGGCACGACGCCAGTCGAGGCCCTCAAGGTTCATGTCTCAACTGACGGGGTATCCATTGAGGGCAATCCCTCGGTTAAACTGACACAATTTCAATTCCAAAGTGGAGAGCGCCAACCAAACGGGACATCCCGAACGCTAGCCTCAGCCATCGAAAAGGAGCGAAAACGTCAGCTTCTCATTGCGCAGAGCAACCCAGAGGTAAAAGTCGACGGCAGAATTATTATTATTGCCGACCAAAGAACGCCCTACGAAACGCTGAAGATCGTACTCGCGTCGGCTGCCGTCAATGGCTTCACTGACTTCAAGCTCGCGGTGATCCAAAATGAATAGATGGTGCCGTCTTACCATTCTTGTCCCATTGGTCCTTCTGTGCCCCCATCATACGCAGGGAGCGGACGGCGAGGCGACTGATCGAAAAGTGGATGCGGTCGCACTTGCCGCGCAAGAAGAAGCCGTAAAAAAACTACGGACGATGACCAAGAAATACAGCGGTACCTCTCAAGAAGCCGTGCTCCTTGCTCGCCTAGGAGACTACGAACAGCAGAGCGCGTCCATTTTGTTTCGAATCGCGCACGGCAAGCAGGGAAGCACAGGCGAGAAGCTCGACCTCAAACCCTATAAGCACCGGATGAGTTCGGCCATTTCAACACTCTCCCAATTGCTTCGCAGATATCCCCACTACGAGGAACGACACCTCATCCTGTTTCAGCGCGGAAAGGCTTACGAAGAACTCAATAGCAAAGGACCCGCCACCCAGGACTATCTCTCTTTAGTCAAAGAATACCCAGAGGCGCCCGAGACCTTGCCCGCATACATGGCGCTGGCCGCTTTTTCCTCGGAGGCCAACCTCCACGAGAAGGCCATCTCATACTTGAGAAAAGTCGAGGCGCGCCCCGAAAGTCCCTACTTCCCTTTTGCACTCTATAAGCTTGCGTGGTCGCACTACAACCTCAAGCAGATCGCCACGGCACTCCGCTATGCCACTCACCATGTCGAATACTACGAAGGCAAGACCCTCTCCTCTGATATCGCGTTTCGAGACAGCATGCTCATGGATGCCACCGTCTTTTTCTTCGAGGGTTTCGAGCAAGGGAACCCACAGTACGCCACGAAAGGAGCCCTCTCCTATTTTCGCTCCGTTCGGCCTGGCACCGTTATGGGCAGAATGGTCGCGAAGTATGCAAAGCTTTTGCGCTCCCACAATCATGATCAAGAGCTCTTGGCCTGGAAGAACCTTGTCTTGGCCGAAGAAGCTGAACACCCTGAGACCCTCGACGTACTCGTCGTCACCTACGATCACCAACGCAATCACGGTCGCTTCGACGAGCTCATCGCCCTCGCCGGAGATATGGTACGACTCTACCGCCTTCACCCACTCCATGAAGGCTTTGAGCCCGCACGCAGAAACATTCTCGATACGGCTGACTTCCTTCAAAGACAAATCATCAAAAACAAGCACGCAAAGGATGTGAAGAAACTCAGCCTCGGACTTGCAGCCCTCTACGACGCATTCACCCAAATGGTAACTGAGAACGACCCTCGAGTACCCAGAGTTCACTACAATCTGGCGGAAACACTTTTTGAGATCGCTGATTTCGAAGGTGCCACCCACCACTACCGATGGGTGGTTACACACCCGGAATCGCTTAAGCTACAAAACAACTCGAAACTAGCCGACGCGGATCTCCGGGCCGTCAACGCACGCTACGGCGCGCTAAAATCCACCGGTCAGATCCCCAAAGAAATCTCCCCTCTTTCGACGGCGGCAAACCGGGAAGGACCACTTGCTGACAAGGAGGAGGAATGGATCTCCTGGGTAGATGCCTTGGCAACAAAAACTTCCGTTTCGGCTACGGAAAAGGAACCATTTATCTTCGAGGCAAACCGCCTTCTGTACTCAAAAAAATTGCTTCGCCGCGCGCTTGATCGCCTCTCCGCTTTCGCGCTCGGAGCTCCCAGCTCTCCGTTTGCCATTCCATCGGCCACGCTGGTGATCGATACCCGCATCGCCTCTCGGGAATGGCAGGACCTACTCCTGGAAGCTCGAAAATTTCTAAACCGCGGGCCATGGGGACGAACGCCATTCGAGAAACAGCTCCGTTCGGTGATGGCTGACGCAAACCTCAAACTCGCGGAAATTGCCTACGGCGCCAAAAACTACGAAGAGACGCTGGACCGCATCGACGAATTTCTCAATGACACGACCGATGCCCCTCGTCGCGATGACATGCTCTCCCTCGGAGCGAACGCGTCGATTGCGCTCGCTCGTCAAAGTCAGGCCATCGACTACCTCAGCAAGCTACTCCACGCATTTCCGCAATCAACCCACCACAATGCGGCCCTGAACAGCCGAGCAATTCTTCATGAGGCCCGGTTCGAATTCGCAGCCGCCACGGAGGATTACCTCCAAGTTCTCGAAGGATCCGATACTCTGAAACGAAAAACGCTCGCGATGGCGCTACTCTCCGGGAATTCGGAAATCCGAAGAAAAGCACTAGAAGCGAAAGGCCTCTGCGACAGACCCACCGCGCCCATTGCGGAAGACTGTGACCGGTACCGCGCCTACATCCTCCTCGATCGAGGTTCGCCGAAAGACGAGCTTCCGGCCCGTTTGCTGGAGAAAGCACGCAAGGGGGATGAAAAGAGCCGAACACTCTGGGCCCTTGTCGCGCTCCAAGCGGAACACAAGGGCAATATGCGGCTGAGTTTTCATGAACGCCTCGCGCTGATCCGCGCCGCCGCCGCCGCCTACAAGGAACTTGAGGCACTCGATCAACTCATCATCCTCTCGGCCATCAATCAGATCCTCCCCCTCGCCCTAACTAGAACCGTCGAGAATATTCCCTTATTTTCCCCTCTGCGGGCCAGCGAGAATTCCATCCAGCATCGCGTAGAAACCTTGCGTGAAGTCGAGAATAGCTTCGCTCAGGTCGTCAAGATCCCGTGGATTCGCTTACGAGCCCGCACTCTCAACGAGCTAGCCAGCTCGTATATGAACTTCGCGCAAAACCTGCGCGACATTCAATCACCCGGGCAGCTCGTGATGCCCTTCGAGGAGAAGGGCTCTGATCTCAGGCTGAAAGCGTTTGAACTCGCCTCTCATTCCGCCATCGAGGACAACGACTTCAAAACCATTTCGGAAAAGTTTTTCTCCGAAAACCCCTCCCAGGCGAAGACCATTCTGGAGACCTTCTCCTCTTCATTTGAAAGCACTGACCTCGGAGTAAATAGCCTCGTCAGGCTCGATCGCTCCGCTGATTGGGACTCAGCCATCGCGAAGTCAGAACGCTTGCCCGACTCCCTCGCAGGCAAGGAACAGATTCAGGCGCTGTGGGTCGCGGCACTCCGAAATGGAAACTACGCCCTCACCGGATTCCTGATTCAACATGCACGGAACAAAAAAATTCTCCCGGATAGATCGCTCTCGCTTATGCAGGCGGTAACATTAGCGGCGACCGGCGCACAAGCCGAGGGACTGGCTCAAGTTGAAGAACTTGTCACCGACCTCGAGGGACGCGAAAAAAGAGAGGCACTCCTGATTCTGTTCAACAACTCAGCACGAGTTTTTGACAAAGGCCGCGTTCAAAAATACGGCAACGAGCTCGGTGGACACTATCGCTCAGCCCTCAAAGTCAGTGCAGCACAGGAAGCTCAGGAGACCGGGATGACGCCACTATCTTTGGCAGATCGCGCAGAAAAAACAGCGGAATCCGCGCGTTAAATGCAGTTCCGCCTGCATCCACCATCTGATAGGTACCACGCATATTGCCGGTCGGGGTCGGAAGAGGGCAATAGCTCGAATACTCGTAAGACTCTCCCGGACGAATCAAGGGCGTTTCTCCAACCACACCCGGACCTTTGACCTCATGAACCTGGCCACTGCCATCCGTGATCACCCAGTGGCGACTCAGGAGCTGAACCGCAGATTCCCCTAAGTTCGTAATCTGCACCCGATAGGCGAAGAAAAACTGATGCGCCTGGGGAACTGATTGCTCCGCCACGTAACGGGGCTCCACGACAATTTCAATTCCACGAGACACTTCACGGTACATTCACCCCTTCTACGCGTGAGAGCAAAATGGGGTCAACCGTTCCGACTGATCGCGCGTCCCATGCATGGCCCCCCGTGACAATCAGGCCGAGTTCGCTAAAACCATGGGATTATTACCGACTCTCTAATTGTTTGCATAAATATATAATGTTAAGTATTATTAACTCATGAGGGTTCGCTTATGAGATGGATTCACCCAGTCTTCGCAGCCTGCGTCGTCACTCTCGCGATCTCCGCATCCACGATTCCCACGCTCGCCAGCGAACGTCGCAAAGTCATCGACTTCGACGACGAGCTCGTCGAAGGAATGAATAAACGCCCCCTCGATAGCGTCAGCCAGCTGGGCGATGCCTCACGGAAAAAGAATAAGCCACACCTCTATCGAAAACGCATGAGCTTCAAAAATGACGTCAATGAGACGCTCAAAACAGCCGGACTCGCGAGGAAGAAATGAGCAAACCGGCTTCCTTTCTCATCACTACCCAGGAGGCAAATCACCAGGAGCTCGTGCGCGACTGGGATGGCCACGGGGTCTTTTCGCTCGGCCACCCTACCAGCTGGGTCATCCTCCCACGAGAAGGAGTTCTTCAGCTTCGTCGAATCGAAGCCTCTGATGCATTGATTCCAAAGCCCATCATTGAACTCAAACTCTCGTCGCTGCAAACACCCCAAAAGCTCCAGCTCCCTACCTCTACAGGAAAAACCATCCGGCTCAGAGTGCAGGCAGTGCCCTCACTCAAAGCCGCTTTTGAGGAGAATGCGAAAGCCGGCGATTCCCTCTGCGTATTTACCTGTATCAAAAACTGGGCGATCGATACCGTTCCCGTTGCCGCAGGTACCCAGACCCGCGCCTTCGGCATTCCCGCTCTTGAAATCAAAACCCAACCCCAAGGCATGTGGAAGATCCGCGCGCTCGTCGACTCTGTTCGTGCCTCACATGGAGGCGCGTTGAAGATAGGCGAAGAGAAAAGCTTTCATGCCAACGAGCTCGTCTCCTCAGTGTTTACGTTAGGTGACGTCACTTGGCGCTTCGCATGGGCCTCCACATCAGCTCTACCTGATTCCCTTTCTCGACCGTTCTCCTGGACCGAAATCATTGACCTCCAGGAATTCAAACGCTCACTCACGATCGCATTCGGGGGCCTGTCTCTACTGACCTTGATCGCCCTTCTGTGGCCCACGACCAAACCTGCTGAAGACGAGATCATTCCTCCGCAGTTTGCAAAAATTGTCCTGCAAACAGCCCAAAGCCAAACGGCAGACACTCCCAGCAGCGCAGGAGCAGCACCTAGAACCGCTCAAGAGACCGCAGTCGCGCAGGCATTCAGAAGCAAGGCACTCAGCAGCGCCGTCAGCGGCCTCCTCAAAGGCGGAGTCTCAAAACTGCTCTCTCAGTCCAGCCTGCTGGTGGCCCAACCCTCACAGGCACGCGCCCTTTTCGGATCGAAACCAGGCGCGATGAAGGCCGCCGATGCTCGGTCCGCAATGACCGCCCAGGGCGCCACCGAGGTGGCAACATTGGGAGGCGAAGGCGTGGCCGGGCGGAGCGGCTACGGCAAAGCGGGCAACGTCGGAGTCACCGGGCAGGGCGGCGGTACAGTTTCGCTGGAACTCGACAACTCAACAGTGGAGGAAGGCCTCACCAAGGACGAAGTCGGCGAGGTCATTCACAAACACCTGAGCGAAATTCGCTACTGCTACGAGATTTCGCTGATGCGCACCCCCGACCTCGAAGGAAAAATGATGGCCGCCTTCACCATCGGCGGAAACGGTCTCGTGAAAACAAGTTCCGTGAAAACCTCTACCTTGCCTGATCGGCGTCTGGACGATTGCATTCTGAGACGCCTCAATAGCTGGAGATTCCCGACACCGAAAGGCCGAATCGACGTGCCAGTCACCTACCCCTTCGTATTTAAAACTCTAGGGAGATGATCATGACGAAATCCAACTGGCTCATCATCCTTAGCTTGACCATGCTTTCGGGGACCTTGTTCGCGGATGAGAAGGTCGATGTCGACGCCATCAAGGAAAAATATTGGGCACGCGGAAACGAATCAGAGCTCGGAGTCGTTCAGAATCGACAGTATTCCAAGGAAAAGAAATTCCAGCTCTCGCTCATCGGCGGCATCTCCTTTTCTGATCCATTCCTGAGCGTAAAACAGGTCGGAGCCTCCGCCGGTTTTCACCTCAACGAGTACATTTCATTTCACGCACTCTGGTGGAAATACATCGCCGACGACTCGTCCGCGCTAAAAACATTCAAAGAAACGCTCGGCGCGACAACCAACACGAACATTCCAAACTGGTACCTGGGCGGAGAAGTCGCGGGGAGTATTCTGTACGGAAAGCTCAGCGTCGTTGGAAAGGCCATCATCTATTACGATATGCACCTCCTCGGGGGAGGCGGCGTGACCCAGACTGAAAGCGGGCTTTTTGGAACCGTCTCCGGAGGAATCGGCCAACAAGTGTACCTCAATCGATGGATCTCACTGAGCGTCGACTATCGGTTGCAGTGGTACCGAGAAGCAATTCTTGAAAAAACCATCCCCGCCCGCATGGGTCAACTCCAGGGCTATAGAAACAACTGGAACAATACCATCAACCTAGGTGTCAACGTTTTGTGGGGACTATAAAAATGAGCAACGTACATCTTCTTCTCCTCCTGGCATCAGGCCCCCTGGCCCTCGCCAACGGCGAAGGAATCCCGGCGATCGGCGTCTTTTCAGGGACCCCCTGCACGGCCGACGAGCGATGGACTTTCACCAATGAGATCGATCCCGAGCAACGCCTCTCTCTTGCAGGACTGACGGAAAACCGAATCTCCTCGATTGTCGCCTTCGCCGAAGCACTCGCGCTGCGACAAAAATCCTACACGGATGGCATGAGTACCTTGACCGAGTACTTCATCAGTCGCTCCCTGTTTTCGTCCCAACTACCCCACATCGCCTTCAAGGGTTTCGCAGCCGTCCTGAAACGGCCCGTCAGTCCAGAAATCCTCCCGGCTCAGCTCGCGGCGCTGTCCTGCCTCGAACAAATTGACAGGCGCTTTCCCTCGATTGGCATCCCAGATTTTCTCGATGCCCAGATCCCCGCCCTCATTCAGGCAAGCCGCCTCCACCCAACCCATCTTGCGATCATCCAACGAACGGCATTCCGGCGAGCCCAATCCCTCACTCGCAACAAGAGATCATCCGAAGGGAAAATCCTCGCCTTGAGTCGACTTCTTCCGGCAGAGAGCGTGGAACGCCACCTTATTGAAGCTTCGATCGCCCTCAAATCACTCCGTTATTCGATCGCCCTAGTTGAACTCAAAAAGGCCCTTCGCTTCACGAGGTGGCCT
Organism: uncultured Bacteriovoracaceae bacterium; assembly: GCA_964363305.1. Lineage (GTDB taxonomy): Bacteria > Bdellovibrionota > UBA1018 > UBA1018 > UBA1018 > CAYIHX01. Next base: position 21,629 of record CAYIHX010000024.1, read on the forward strand.
GACTATCTCTCGAGCGAGCGGAATGAGACGAATCTCACGTTCGCACGAGCGCTCTACTCCATCGGTGAATATGACGCGGCGACCACAGCCTTTCGTACCATTGAAAAAAGCTCGAACCTGCTCGCCAACGCTCTCTCCGACCTGAGCTGGGCTCAGCTCCAGAATGAAAAGCCCAACGACGCGATTGGCACCGCCCTCAGTCTTCGAACGGGAAATATGCGGCATACCTTTGCGCCAGAGGCACCGATGGTAATGGCGATGGCTCTCTCGGAACTCTGTCAGTTTCCAGAATCCCTCAAGTCCATTGCGCAGTTCCGAAGAGACTACGGCCCAAGCTTCGTCTGGCTCGACGAATGGTCAAAGGCTCGAAAGCCACTCTATCCTGCTCTCGTCGACTTTCTCCTCGTATCGCGGCAGCCGAACAGTATTTCAAAAATTCCGATCCGAGTTGGAACAGAGTTTCTAAAAAGCACGGTCTTCATCAGCCACCAAGAGGAATTAAACCTCCTCATCGACGAGAGGACTGCATCCGTAGAAATGGCAAAACAGGGATCAGGAGAACAACGCATCCTTGCCATAGAAGTCATGAACCGGGCGCGGGAACTCAAAAGATTGATTCCCGACGCACGTAAAGGCCTTGAAGAGGAAGATCCACTTCCGGAGAAAGTGCGACTCCAGCTTAACCAGTTCAGAAACCTGATCAATCGGTACCTCCGAATTCGTCAGGCGGCCGGACCATGGAAGTCAATCCTGGCTCACCACCGCCAAGAGGAACTTCTTCGCAAGGCGCGACTTCAGACCTCCATTGAGCAAGATTTGGTCCGCCGCGCGGAAAAAATGCGCGCGCAATTGGCGGAGATCACGGAAAACGACGAGTTCATCGAGATTGAGATCCTCAACGGTGCAAGCCAAGATCTAGTTTGGAAAAATGCCCATCCTGAGTTCAGGGGGGTCGCCGAACCGCAAAAATCTTCCGGTCAAACATTAGACTGGGGAAAATCAGCCGCATGGGCTGAATCAGAGAATGCTGAAATTTGGGAGGACGAGCTTGGCTCTTTCAAAACTGACCTCTTCAACAACTGCACCAGCAAGGATAAATATCTTACCGTCCGACTGGGAGAAAAACGCCATGAGTAAATGCAAAACAATGTCATTGAACAATGCGCTCATTCACGACAAGAATGAGGCCCATGCCGGACAACTACGAAGAGTAACGGATTTTGGCTGCGAACTCCACGTCGCTTGCGCTACCAATCCCTGGGGACCAGTCTTCAACCGCGGGCGCGAGCTCACCTTAAACGTCCTCAGCGAAGATGAGAGCGTGGCCGAGGCGATTCCGGTTTCGTTAGATGGTATACGCAAATGCCCGCAGGCCTGGATATATCGACTCAATTTTGAAAGAAAACCAAAGCTCGCTGCGCCTTCTCAAGATACGGAAAGTACCCGATAGACTCGCGTCTCGTTTCGCACTTCAATTTTGATTTCATCACCGTGTTTTCGGCCGAGTAAACGCTCGCCTAATGGAGACTGCGGGGTAACCACTTGAATAGCCCACGTCCCGACCCGCGTAACAAGACCACCACCGCCAGGGACGAGAAGAAGCCAGCTAGTCACCCCACGCGTCTCGACTTCGACCAATGCCGGTGGAACGATGGGCTCGCCATCCGGGTGCTCGCGCACCGGAAGCATTCGATACATCGCCAGTTGCCGCACCGCGATCGCGGTGCGATCGCCGTCCTGCGCGGCTCGAGCATCCTCGAGCTCCTCCCGAAAATGCTTCTCCATTTCTCGGATCACCGTGGCCTTTTTCATGGCTAGTGCGACGGCCGCAAAGCGGTCCAGCGCCCGAGAAGACGCTTGAGCGGTGAAACTGACCCTCGCACAAACTCCTTCGCGGAAAACCAGCCACGCAACACTTCACCGCCAAGACCGCGCGCGCGGGAATTAACCAAGGATTGAAGCGGTTCATCGAGAGGCACTCCCCAGACCCGATTCAAAATATAAAATCCCGCGATTGCGCTTCCTAACGAACCCACGGCCGCCAAGACCTTCGTCAAGCGGACCCAATCCACTTCCTTCCCCAGCCGAGACTCGAGAAGTATCCGAGCGGAAACGAGGCTCCGCAGGGCCGACGGTCGAAAATCCGAAAAATCGCGCATGAACTCCAATAGCAGATCCGTTCCCGAAGGCCGACTCACGCCCCTGGGCAGGTCGCGAAGACTGCCCGGGACGGAGTGGTCCCACATACTGGGAACATGAATGAGAACATCTGCCTCAGCTCGGAATCGAATGATCTTCACCAACGGCGCCCCAGCGGCCGACTGTAAAAAGACGGAACCGGTGACACCCTGATTTTTCGACCCGTCCCCCTCAATCGAACGAAACCCAGCCTTTCCAAGAATTCTTAAAACGTCGAGGAATGAGTCGCTCGGTACCCAAACGCAAACCTCGGGGCCAGCCAGCGGCCCCCCCTCCTCCTCTGTCACCGCCAGATAGAGCGCAAGCTCGCCCCCAACGACGACCCGACCCTTCACCGAGAATATGGAAAAAATAACCGACTCCAGCTCCTGGAGCGCCAACGCTCGCTTCAATAAGTCTCGTTGATAAGCCTCTTCAAAAAGGGGACTGCGCACCTCGGGCGAAAGAGCCATGACAAGGTCTAGCTTCCGAAGCTCCTCAAGCAGAGATCGCTCAACGGCTTCAGGCACTTCTCCCACACGGCCCGAAAGCGCTTCCTCGATCCAAATCGGTACGTCCCTCGCGGCCTGGTGATAGAGGTCTCTCTCGGTTTCTGCGGCAATCCTCAATTGGAGCTTCGACATCGTTCCCCCCGACTCAGTCTATCCCTCAAACGCATGGAAGCTCAAATACTTACCGCGTCAAAATCTAGACGCCGAAAAATTATGCTAAGTTCGCTCTCGATCATGAAGAAGCGTAGCTGGCTCTGGGTTTTTCTTTTCATAAGCGTCATTGTCCTCCTCGGTACCCTCGCTACCGGATGGAATCTCGTACTGGTCAGAGACCACCTGAACCTGCTTGAACTCGCCGAAAAACTCCCCAAGCCGCCGGTTCCAAGACGAGGCCCTTGGCTCAGTCTCATCTTAGGCTCCGTCGGCTTTCTCATGGTCATCTTAGGGCTCGTCCTGTTTTTTGTTAAGGTCCTCCGAGAGATGAAACTGAACCAAGCTCAGTCAGAATTCATCGCCAGCATGAGCCACGAACTAAAAACCCCGATCGCCACCATCGAGCTGTGCAGCTCCCTCCTTCGCCTGGGCGCTACTCCAGCCGAGAGTCAGACGCTCTGGACCTCATACGACTCTGAGCTTCGTCGCCTCAAGGAACAAGTTGATACTCTCCTCGAGGCGGCCCGATGGCAGGCCCACGATGACCGCCTGCAACCCGAGAAGATTCAACTCGAAAACTGGCTGAATTCCGCCCTCGGCCGCTGGAAGACCATCCTGGGACCGGATGCCCAGATCCGTCGACGAGGAGACCGTCTCGACGGCACGACCGTGATTGACCCCCGTGCCCTGGATCTTATTTCGGACAACCTCGTAGATAACGCCAAAAAATTCTCGCGCGGCACGACGAGACTCACGGTCGAAAGCCAACTCGATAGAAAAAAATGGCGGCTGCGCTTTACCGATGAAGGCTGGGGGTTTCACCCTCAGGATTCTGAAAAAATTTTCAAGCGTTTCAAACGTGGAAAATCCGTCGCTCCCTATTCAGTTCCAGGAACGGGCCTCGGTCTATTTCTTGCGGCCTCGGCCAGCAAGGCATCTGGGCTCAAGCTGACTGGCGTCAGCAATGGCCTCGAGCTCGGAGCCACCTTCACCATCGAGGGACGACTGAAATGATGACCCCTCATCTGTTCAAAAGTGCTCTCATCCTCGAAGATGAACCCAACCTCGCATCCGCTCTTAAAATTGCCATGGCAAGAATCCACCTCCCGACCGTGCTCACCTCCACGCTCTCGGAGGCGCGCCGCGAAATTGCCCGGATCAACCCCGATTTCGTTCTCTTGGACCGCAAGGTTCCTGACGGAGATTCGCTTTCGCTTTGCGCAGAACTACGAAACACGGGCTATGAAGGAATGATCCTCATGCTCACCGCCGCCGGCGAAACAAAAGACCGTATCGCCGGCCTTCGCTCCGGGGCAGACGACTACCTTGCGAAACCATTTTCCTGGGAAGAACTCTCCGCCCGGATCGAAGCGCTAGGTCGGCGAGCACGCAAAGGGACGGACTCCGCCGGCGACCTTTGGACAATTGATAAAAATCGGCTCCGAATTCAAAGCCCCAAGGGTTGGGTGCAACTCACCCCGCTCGAATTTAAACTCGCGACACACTTAATTCAGGCGAGCGGGGCAATTGTCAGCCGAGATGATCTGCTCCGGTCCGTCTGGGGGTTCACCCTCCTTCCGAAGACCCGGACAGTCGATCTTTTTGTCGGCCGCATTCGAAAGCTATTTGAACCGAACCCCGAGGAGCCCAGGCACTTTCTCACCATTCGGGGAGCCGGATACCGTTTTCAGAATTGAAAGCCGAGCTGGAGCCCGACGAACGGTCCGCTCAGATCAATTGAAATCGACTCATATTGGCCATTCACCTGCAGAACCTCTCCTCCACTCCCGATAAGGGACGGAGCCATGGAGGGTGTTCGTAAAAATCGATATCCCCCCTCAATTCCGAGCTGGAGCCAAGGGACCGGGCTGACCGCAGCCCCGATTTTTGCTAGAAAGCCATAAGCCAGGCCCGCATAGATCGTCTGGTTGCTCCCGGCTGACTGCAGCGCCGTCGATGTGAAGGAGGTCCCGGGCCCCATGCCACCGAGCACGCTCAGTGGTATGCTGAACCAACGATTGGACCAGAGGGTAAACTCGCCACCGACCATCACTGGCCAGCTCACCAACGTCCAGTGATAGGTATTTCCGCCGGTCTCCACCGCGTAGGCTTGCTGCATGAGTCCTTCAAGCCGAGCGATCGCGGCGAACCGCTCATTGAACCGAACACCGAGCTCGCCCCCGAAGTGATATCCGTTTTGCAGGGCAGCAGTCGTCGAAGCGATCAGTCCATTCACCTCACCTGGCGCGAAAAAACCATAACCGCCGAGCAGTCGAACCATGAACCAGCGATGCCTCTTGGAAGAGGCGTCCTTTTTCTGTGGCGTGAGCTCACCTATCACATCGGGCGTGCCCGGAAGACTTGGTTTGTTCGGATCTACGAACAAAAGAGAATCGGCCGGAACAAAGCCGACCAATCCTTCGGAAGTACGAACCTTGTAGTAGCCCTCGATCGGGACGTTTGAAGCCGTGACCGCAGAACTTTTGAGAAGCTCGATGAGCACGGGAAAATTTTCTCCGGGACCCGCTCGAACCTCGATCTTGTCAAGATCGACACGAGCGAACTTGGCCGCCTCGGCGGAAGTACAAAAAAAGAAGGCGATGCAAAACGCCGCGAATCTCAAGGAAGAACCTTGAGAAGATCAAGCGGATCAAACTTCACCCGATGAGCGACCGCGCCCCAATGAAGGTGAGGGCCGCTCGAGCGCCCCGTGTTGCCCGAGAACGCCACGATCTGGCCGGCCTTGACCCGATCGCCCTGTTTCGCCTTAAAGTGACTCAGGTGGGCATACACGGTGAGGAACCCCAATCCGTGATCGATAATCACAGTATTGCCGGTGAAGAAAAGATCTCGAGTCATCACAACAATACCATCACCCGCCGCCCGCACTGAGCGGCCCTTATGAGCCTTAAGATCCGCGCCGGTGTGAAAACTTTGAAGCGCGCCATTGAACATCCGCTTGTTCCCGAACCGGCTGGTCAATCGGCTCTTGATCGGGAGACGAAAACGGCCAACCCAAAGACGTTCAGGACTCGAGTTCCCGTACACCTGAGCGATATCCCGCGATTCCTCCGAAATACGAGCCAGCGACTCCTCGCTGAGCTTCACGAATTTCGGATCAACGGGAAGAGCTTCTTCCTTATAGTTCCCAGAAATGACCTCAAACTGGATCTCCACTTTTCGGGTTCCAGCAGCGCTTTCAAGGGTCACCTCGACAGTCTGGGCGCCCGGAGGCGTATTGAAAGGAACGGCAAAGACACCGTCCACGCCAAAAAATTCGAACCGAGTCTCCCCCAACCTTCCATGCGCCTTGAGGTCAGGCGCAAGAACTCCTGGCCCGCTCAGTCGGAGGTGGGCGAGGTGACCGTCCTGGACTTTCCGGGATGCGAGGGCAATTTCAACCTCAGGTTTCTGGTCTTCAGCCGGAGTAGTGACCGAAAACCCCAAAACGAAGGCGCAAACCCCCAGGGCAAGGAAGAACCTAGTCTTCCCCCAAAACCTTCGCTCGCAACTGCCCATCTTGGAAACGGACTCGAATCTCATCTCCCACCTTGAGCTGCCCTGCGCTTCGAACTAAATCGGATCCGGGAAGATTGCGTGTCACCAGCGAGAATCCTCGTTCAAGAACTCTCAAAGGAGACAACGCGTTCAACTGTCCGGCCAATCGATCGAGGTGATGGCGGCCTCTCTCTAATCTTACCCTCATCCCTCGGCTAAGCCTCAAAGAAAGTTCGTCATTTCTCTGCATCTGCTCCCGAAGACGATCCCGAGGGCTCACCAGACGAGCGGCCAGATGCTTAAAAAGATTCCGTCTCACGGATAGATCACGGATCATGGCCGAACGGATGCGTTCGCGGCCTTCACCCAGTCGTCGTGCGGCATCCACCCATGCCCCCGTCAAAATTTCGGCAGCGGCGGAGGGCGTGGGCGCTCGCAAATCCGCCACAAAATCAGAGATCGTGAAATCGATCTCATGGCCCACCGCCGAAATCACCGGAAGTGTGGATTGATAAATCGCTCGCGCCAGCCCTTCGTCATTAAAACACCAGAGGTCTTCAATACTCCCACCGCCTCGCGCCAGCACTACGATTTCACCCAGTTGAAACCGTTGCGCCGCTTCCAGCCCCCGTATGATCTGCGCAGGGGCCGACTCTCCCTGCACAACCGCAGGCACGATCGTAACCTGAACCTGCGGCGCCCGGCGCTTCATGACCGTGAGGATATCTCGAACTGCCGCACCAGACGGGGAGGTAACGATGGCGATCCGTAACGGAAACCGCGGCAAAGGTCTCTTTCGCTCCGGATCGAAAAGCCCCTCGAGCTGAAGGCGCTTCTTCAGCGCCTCGAACTCAAGCTGCAGGGCACCCGCTCCGATCGGCTCCAGCTGATCCGCCACGAGCTGATAGGTACCCCTGGGTGAGTAGACCGAGATCTTGCCATGGCACAATACTTCCATGCCGTCACGAAGGTCGAAATTTTTTCTGCGTGCCCCCCAGCCGAAAAGCGCGGCGGAAATCGAGGAGCCCGCGTCCTTCAGGGAAAAGTAGACATGTCCGGAGGCGGCCGGCCGTAGATTACTGATCTCGCCCTTGACCCACAGCGAAGGGAATGCTGGCTCCAGATTCGATCGGATCTTCTGGGTGAGCTCTGTGACGCTTAGCGGCTGCGGGCGTGGATCTCGAAGAGCCTCTGCAAAAAGCGGTAGATCATTCACGACTCCCACTGGCTACCGTCTTTTCAATGGCTCCGCTACCCAATTCAGAGGTCGCGAGGCGCTTGAACACCTCGTATGAACGCAGATAATTCAACGCCTCGTGAACCTGGTAGTCTTCCTTGGGCCTGAACGGCTGCGGCGCGAAATCATCTGCCTCCCTATTCGAGTCCCCCTTGTTCTCGCCGAGCTGCTCGAGCTCCTCAGGAGAAAATTCCGGGCGGTCGGCCTCCGGCGTCTTCTCTACAGGCTGATCCTGATTGACGATGTGTCCGCGTAAATCACGTTCGCGAACCCCTTCCTCCCGTTTTTTTCGCGCCTCGGCAAGAAGCTTAGAATCGAAATCCTCGAGAATAACGTCAGGCTGGACCCCCAACTCCTGAATACTTTTTCCGCTGGGGGTGTAATAGCGAGCAATGGTCAGTTTCAAACCCATGTCATTGCTGAGGTCGATCACCGTCTGAACGGAACCCTTTCCAAACGTCGGCGTGCCCATAATGATGGCGCGATGATGATCCTGCAGAGCTCCGGCCACGATTTCAGCGGCCGATGCGGTGCTCGAGTTTACCAAAATCGCGACGGGAAAATCCTTTCGTGCGACTCCCTTTCGTGCCCGTCGGATCTCTTGTTCCCTACTGCGCCCCCGAGTGGAAACAATGACCCCGTCGTCAACAAAAAGAGAACTCACCTCGACGGCCTGATCTAATAATCCGCCCGGATTATTTCGAAGATCGAAAACCAACCCACGCAAACTACCCTTCTTGTCTAGCCGCGCAATAGCCTTCTTGATATCCTTTGCCGCGTTCTCGTTGAAATTCGTGAGCCTGACATAACCAAAGCCTTCGTCAATGATCTCAGATTTTACCGACTGGATTTTGATCGTATCCCGCACCAACGCGACGATCTTGGGTTTCAACAGTCCCTTCCTGAAAATGCCTAACTTGATCTCGGAGCCCTTCTTACCTTTCATTTTTGAGACCGCCTCGGTCAGATTCATACCCTTCGTCGTCTCGCCGTTGATCTTGACGATTCGATCGCCGGAGCGAAGTCCCGCCCGCCAGGCTGGCGAATCTTCGATAGGAGAGACGACAGTCAGAACCCCATCCTTCAGTCCCATTTCAAGCCCAAGACCACCGTACTGACCGGAGGTATCAATTTTCATGTCTCGGTAGATTTCAGGAGGCAAAAAATTCGAATGAGGATCAAGCGTCTCCAACATTCCCTTGATCGCACCATGAATCAAAGTCTGTTTATCGACCTCTTCGACATAGTTCGTTTCAACGAAATGAAGGACCTTCTGAAAAAGCTCGAGCGTCTCGTAACGCCCCTTCTGCTTGGCGTTCTCCGCATTCTCTTTCGCTTCGACGCCGGGGGCCAAGTGAAGCAGAAACATGGAGAGGGCAACAACGCTGAGGTGGAAATAAACGATCATGGTTCATTCAGATTAAACTACCGAGAAACCCACTGCAATGGATTCACCGCGATGTTGCGCGAACGAATTTCGAAGTAAACCGGTTTGCCCTGCGAATCGGAAATTCCTACCGAGTCGCCCTGGGCAACAAATTCTCCCGCCTTCCGACGAACCTCGCCAAGATTTCCAGATATTGTGTAATATTTCTCACCATGATCCAGGATGACGATGCGCCCGTATCCAGCCATCTCGCCGGAAAAGGCTACCTTGCCGGCCGCTACCGCCAAAACCGTCTTGGACGCTCCCGCGGCGATATCGATTCCCTTCTTGAAAACATAGAGCTGTGACCTCGGATCAAGTGCTCGACCGAACTCACCCACCACGGCACCTGGGATAGGCCAAGGCAAAGCGCCTTTGAGCGTCGCGAAGGCGCTCTTCCTGAGCGCCTTTTCGGCCTCCAGAGATTTTTCCAATTCGAGCCGCGAATTAAATCCTTCAATAAGCCCCTCTACCTTCGACTCCGCGCGCTTGAGTTCCCGATAGCTTTCGAGCTGCTCCGCCCTCTCTCCTTTTCTCTTCCTCATCAGCTCAACTTGAAGTTGCCGCGAAAGCTCCATAACGCTTTCCCGTTCGAGGAGATCCTGTGTCAGGTAGGGCAACTGCTGGCGCTCTTTCTGGATCAAGCCCTCCAATCGATCCGCATCCGCAAGATCCACACGAAAGGTCTCAATCTCTCGAATGCTCCGGGAGGCCAATCCTTCCAATACCCTTCGCCTAGCCATTTCCATCGCCGCGCCCTCGGTGTCGAGACCTGATTCGACTCGGTGATCGGAGGAGGAAAGCTGAATCAAAAGATTTCGGGCTGCCTGTTGGTGTAACGCAATTCTTTCGTTCAGTACGACTCGGCGTATCTCGAGCTGGGCCAACGCATTCTCCAATTCCTTCATTCGGGTGACCGCCAGGCGCCGTTCCTCAAGGTGGAGCGCCTGCATCCGTTTGATTCGGACCACATTCTCCCTCGCTTGCCGTTCGTCGCGCAAACTATGGACCAATCGCTCCTCTACAGCCGTCGAATTACGGCGGATTTCTACCAAGCGATCGGCCGCGGGGATGGAGGCCCAACCTGGAGAGAGACATTTCAGCATCAGCGCTGCCAGGCAGAGACTCAAACTCGCCTCCAAGCCCCTACGCAGGCGAACGAAAAAATCGGCCCAAGCAAAAGAATGACAGTCAACAACAGGGGTTGAGGCAAAACGAGGCCCGCAAACACCGGAGACAGTTCACCCAAACCTGCGGCGGCACGGCTCCTGAAAACAAGCCACCCGGCACAGGCGATGCCCCCCGAAAGCAATCCCACAAAGGCGCCAGAGATCATCCCCGGCAATCGAATCTGCCAACCCTGCGCCCCCCAGGCCTGGAGGACTTGCTGGGCGTCACCGAGTTGGTGTTGGTTCGCCCTCCCCAGCTGAAGCAGCGCAATCCCCATGGCCAGTCCGAGCGAAAGGAGCAAAAACCGAACCATCCACCGCAACGCCTGCACCGCACCCACCGCATTCTTAAATCGTCCAGAAAGACTCTCGACGCGCTCGACGCCCTCGATTTTCCTGATTTTCTCAGTCAGGAGCTGGGGCACCTCACCGGCAACAATCAAGCCTTCTGGCACCAACGCCGCCGCTTCTCGTTCCGACAACCCCCGAAGCTCTTTCCCTAGGGTCGGGTGTGTCTTCTCCAAGGACGCCAATACATCCGCCCGAGTAAACGTACGGACCTCGGTCCTCGACTCTCCGCTCAAAATGACACGGACCTGATCTTCAATCTGAGCTCGCGACCCCTCATCCGTCCCAGCCTCGACGAACACCTGCAGCACCCTTTCATTCGACATCTGACGAACGATCGGTTTCAGACCACGCTCAAACGACCCCAAGAAAGTAATAGCAAATAGAAAAAGTCCAAGACTGAGCGCGATCGAAAATTGAAAAATGGGCGTATGTCTCCAAGGTCGAAACGCTATCTTCAAAAGGTACATAGCGCCCCTTCCTCCAGGCGAATTCGCCCCCCCTGGAGGATCGCACTCCTTCTGCGCACCCGGCGGACGATTTCCTGATCGTGCGTTGCGACCACAACTGTAGCGCCGCCTTGGTTCGCCTGGACCAATAAATTCATCATCGACCAAGTCGAATCCCGATCTTGAGCCCCCGTCGGCTCATCCGCGACGATCAACTCAGGAGAGCGGGCCAAAGCTCGCGCAAAAGCAACCCTCTGCGCTTCCCCTCCCGAAAGCGTGTCGGCTCGTTGGTGTCGTTTCGAAGCAAGCCCGACCTGCTCAAGCACCTGATCCACTTTCAACCTAAACTGGGGATCCGCCGCCAGCCTCGCCCGAGCGAGATCGACCGACAGCAGGACATTCTCCCGCACCGTAAGATCTGAAATGAGGCGAATTTCCTGCGGAATATAACCGATGAGTCGCCGAATCGCCTGGTACGCCGACGAACTAGCAGATGCGACATCGAAGCCAAATAGACGCAGCTCGCCGAAAGTGGGGCGATCTTCGGTAGCAAGCATCCTCAGAAGAGATGACTTCCCGGCTCCGCTGCCACCCACGACATAAAGAAATTCGCCGCGAACCAGCGATAGGCTCAGCTCGTCGAGAACCCGAACCGGTGAAAGGTACGATTTCGTAACGCGATTGAGCTCTGCTACTTTTGAGCTCATGAGAACTCCCCCCGTTCTCAGCATAGCACGCTGAGATGGCACGTCAGCACAGTTCACTATAGGATGGACGGGGATGCGGAAAATTTATCGAGATCTCTGGAAAGCGACTCTTTTTTACGCGGGCAGCTATATCGTCTGGACAGTGGCTTTTCGCCTCCTGGCCCTCACTCTGCTGACATACCTACTCATTTCAACACGCGCTAGCTTTCAAGACATCAGTGACGCGTTCTCTGCCAACGAGTTGACGCTTCTTGGCATAGGCACGATCAGCTTCATTCTCCTTCTCTTCGGGCTGCACCCCCTCACGACGACCACCCGTGAAGAACTCTTCTCTTGGTATCGAATCGAGCACCAATTCATGCCCGGTCTGTTGCAAGGGTCAATGCTCGCGGCCGCGCTGACCGTCGCATTCCTGATCGCGGGCTTCTACAAGTACGTGGGCTTTTTCATTCAGTTTGAAGATGCACCCCTCGCGCTCCTCGGACTGGCCTTGCGCGTGATTGCCATCCTCGGTCTAGTCCTAGGCGAAGAGTACGTCTTCCACCTCAAGATACAGAACCGCCTGCGAACTCAACTTCCGGATCTCACCTCGATCCTCATCACTTCATTGCTTTATATGAGCGTGAAGCTCCTTCAGATTGACCTGGGCTGGCTTCAGTCGATCACCCTTTTTCTGATCTCAGTTTCCGTCGGCCTCCGAGCCGTCGAACAGGTCGACATCCTGCGAGGCGCGGGCTATTTTTCTGGCCTTCTCCTCGTGTTCCACACCCTTTTGAGCCTCCCGGTACTGGGAAGCGATTTCCAAGGCCTCCTCATGGTCAAATTTGAACTGACCGTGTTGACCGATACCGACACGGCACGGCTCCTCACCGGTGGCGCCGGCGGCCCGCTCTCCAGCGTGGGCCTCCAGCTCGTCCTCCTGTTCGATATTGGCCAACGAATCATCCAAAATAAGAAAATGCTTGGGAGAGGCTGGCTCAGGCGACTAAGCTAAAATCTCGCCGGAGGAACCTCGAATGAACAACGCTTCGCAAGTCTCTCAAATGGGAATTCTCGATCTTGTTTCGCAATCTGGCCCGATGGCGAAGATGGTGCTGTTTGTGCTGGTCGCGACGAGCGTCATGTCCTGGGCCCTCATCTTCATGAAGCTCAAGCACCTAAAAGGGGCCAGCAGGGAAAACGGGAAATTTCTAAACGTCTTCTGGCACGGAAAGAGCATCGAGGAAATCTTTGCGAAAGCAGACAGGTTCGCCCGCTCGCCCATCGCATCCGTATTTAGGTCTGGCGTGAAAGAACTAAAAAAAGTAACGGGCACCGAAGGCCGGGCGCTCGATGAATTTGCCATCGATAACGTCACTCGCGCGCTCATGAGGACCACCAGCTCAGAAATTGTCGCCCTCGAAAAACACGTCTCGTGGCTCGCCACCGCCGCGAGCGCCGCCCCTTTCGTCGGCCTTTTCGGAACGGTGTGGGGCATCATGAATTCGTTTCAGAGCATCGGCGCCTCAGGCGCGGCCAACCTCGCCATTGTCGCACCGGGGATATCCGAGGCGCTCATCACGACGGCTACAGGTATTGGGGCGGCGATCCCCGCGGTCATCGCCTATAACTACTTCGCCAACCAAATTCGCAGGCTCGCCATTGATATGGAATGCTTCAGCCAGGATTTCCTGAACATTGTGCAAAGAAGCGCCGTCGGCAAGAAAGGAACCTAGATCATGGGCCTGAGCTTGAAGCCCGGGACCTCCGGGTCTGGTTCGACTCCGTCGACGTTGGCTGAGATCAACGTCACTCCCCTCGTTGACGTGATGTTGGTACTCCTGATCGTGTTCATGATCTCCGCACCTCTGATGCAGCAGGGCATCCAGGTTGATCTTCCGAAGGCAAACGCGCCCACGCTAGGCGAGGTCCCTGATCAGCTCATCCTGACCATCAAGAAAAACCACCAACTCACCATCAACGGAAAGACCATCGAAAAAGGAACCCTCCGCGTTCGCCTGGAAGCCATCGTATCGGTGAAGCCGGACGTCGAGGTTTTTATCCAGGCGGACCAAGGTGTTCCTTACGGCGTCGTCGCGCGGGCCATGGCGGAAGTGAAGCAGTCAAAGATCAACCGCGTCGGGCTTGTCACCCAGCCTGGAACAGAAGATGGACCTTGAAGGGCAAGAGCTTCGGGGGCCCCCTCGAAAGGGGCCGCCTGACCCAACCGATCACGATTTAAAGAGTGGCATTCAGTGGTCGATTATCGTCCATTCCGCCATCCTCACGTTTGTGATTTTGAAGAGCCTGGTGTTTCCGTCTACTCCAGAAGTTTACATCCCGACGCTGCGCGTCGACCTGGTCGCCCTCCCTGACCAGCTAAAAAAAGATAAAACAAATCTCGCCAAAGCCCCAATGAGCGACCGAATGGCGGAAGCCCTACAAAAAGCAGAGAATGCGGCCAGAAAGATAAAGCCCATTGAACGGCCCACCACTCCTGACGAGATGATCTTGAACCCCAAAGAGGGCGGAACCGCCAAAAACAGGAAAAAGAAACTCAAGAACGCGCTCGACCGCATCAAGTCATTGGCCAAGATTCAAAGCGAAGAGGAAGGCCCGGCAGCACCTCAAGTAAAAGGAAACCGCTTGTCGAAGGGGAGCAGCCTGTCCGCCGACGCCAAAGAATCCAACGAACCGAACTATCTCGACTCGGTTCGAGACCGATTGAAAGACAATTGGGCCCTTCCCATCTGGTTGTCCCGTCAGAATCTCTCCGCCCAAGTTCAGATCTTCATCGATTCAAAAGGCCTGATCCGAAGCTACCGGTTTTCAAAATCCTCCGGCAACGCCCAGTTCGATGACGCGATTCGTACCACCCTGAAGGATAGCCAGCCCCTCCCTCCTCCGCCCAAGTCCGTTGCAGGGGGCCTGCTTTCACAAGGGGTTGTTCTCGGCTTCCCGCTCTGAGTAAACTCAGACTTATGAAGCGCTTCCTCTCACTCTTTGCTCTGAGCATCCTGGCCCTCACAACTGAAACGCTCGAGGTCCATGCCGAAGGGACCACTTACATTCCCGTAGGACAGGCCAAAACAAAAAAAACCGTCATTGCCTTTCCAAAGATCAAATTTCGCTCAGGAGCCACTTCGGCACAGAGCGATCGGGTCTATGACGCCCTGCTGGGTGATCTTACCTTTATGGATCTTTTCAAATTCATGGGAAAGGAGGCTTTCATCGAAGATAGTTCAGCGGGGATTCGCAGTGACCAATTCAAATTCTCCGATTGGAGCAGCATCGGCACCGAATTCGTGATCAAGGCCGAACTCTCCGTAGAGACAGGCGGCGGAGCCCTCGCCTTGGAAGCCTATCTATACGACATCTCTGGAGCAAAGCAGGTACTGGGAAAGAAGTACCTCGCAGCTCCCGGCGATCTCAAGACGCTAGCTCACACGCTTGCCAACGACATCGTCACTACCCTCACGGGGTTGCCCGGGATTTTTCTCACCAAGCTCGCATTTTCCTGCGATCGAACCGGAAAGAAGGAGCTCTACGTGAGCGATTTCGACGGAACGGACGTCAAACAGATCACACACCACCGCTCAATCGCGTTCGCACCCGCTTGGAGCCCTGACGGCAATAGACTAGTTTATTCGTTGTTCACAAAAAGAAAGAACAACATCAAGAATATCGACCTTTACGAGTTCAACTTCCAAAAGAACACGATTCGAATGCTTTCAAATCGAAAGGGGATCAATAGCGGAGCAGTGATCTCTCCTGATGGGAAAAAAATCGCTCTCACCATGAGCTTTCTCGGAAATCCAGAAATCTTCGTCTTTGATCCGATCTCCACCAACGTGACGCGACTCACCCGATCCTTCGGCGTCGACGTCGATCCGGCCTACTCCTCGAACGGAAAAAAAATTGCCTTCGTCTCATCGCGAAGTGGAATGCCCATGGTTTACAGCATGAACTCGGACGGATCAGGAGTGACGCGCCTCACATACGCCGGCCGCTACAACGCTACGCCAACTTGGTCTCCCACGAACAACAAGATCGGCTTCGCGGGCTGGATCGAAGGCCAATTCGACATCTTCATCATGAATCCGGACGGTACCAATATCGAAAGGCTGACCAAGAGCCAGGGAAACAACGAGGACCCCCATTTCAGCCCTGACGGGAATTTCCTAGTCTACAGCTCCAATCGGACCGGCCAAAAAAACATCTACGTGATGAATATCGATGGCACCTTCGTAAAACGCCTCACCTATGGTCTCGGAAACTGCGTCTCGCCAAAATGGTCGAACCCCCCAGCCTCGATTCACTCAACGCCCACGGGGGCCAGCCTGACGAAGCCACAATAGGTCAGAGCCGACACAGGGGAAATGCTTTTGGGAATCAGGTATCCTGATCCTCGTGCCCTCCGCCATCAATCGTCTCAGCATCACGACAGCACTCGTCGCCATGGTCGGCCTTTCCGCCACTGCCCGCGCCCAATCCCTGACTGTGCACGAGCTCATCGATGCGCACGAAGCCTGCTTGGATCAATGTGCGGATACCCCCGCAGGTACCGACGAAAATTGTGAACGCGGCTGCCCTCCTTTGTCAGCCTTCGCCGTACGGGTCCAGAACGAGGACAACCTCGTCCATCAGTACCAACGCTGTGTACGGGACTGTCCGGCCCGGGTCGGCGATCCCTCGTGCCTTCTAGTGTGCCGCGCCCGCAATAGCCGCGGTTACCGACTCGCGCGTGACGCAAGTTCGGAGCGAAACCCAGCCTGCGGACCCGAGGCAGAACAAGCGACCGCCGTCCACAAAATCGCCGAGCAGGCGGCCCTCATACGCCTCCGCGAAGCGTGGGCTCGTGCCGCCCAAGTTCGCCCAGCTAGCTCGGACGCCGAGGGCATCCCTCGAAGCTCGATCAGTCGCTTCAAGCGGGAACTTCTGCGCCTTCAACGTTCAACGCCCGCTCAGGCGAGCCACCTACGTCGAGCCATCATCACCCAAGAACGGGAGCTAAGAGCGATCTGTAATCGCCTGAGGATTTTTCCGAATCAGCCGCTTTACTCGGCAATCCTCCAAGCCATCGCCGACTTCCGCCGAGAGAGCTATTGGCCCATCGCTCAAGGTCGGTGCACGGCCACAGCTGGTGCGTCTGTCGCGTCGAACCGGATCAAGCCGATCGAAACCACGCGCGCAAGCAAGGCGACCGACGAGGGCCAGGGCAACGATGAGCCGTTGGCCAGTCGCGCAGATGAGTTCACGCCCTAAGCGCTTTTAGCTTTACCCTTCCCCCCCACCACCGGGTAAACTCGCCTTAGGAGAAATTCCATGAGCACCGATCGAATCGTCGTAGTAAGCGGATCCAGAACCCCCTTCGTACGCGCCCGCGGCGTCTTCGCCAAGATACCGGCCTCGACCTTAGGAGGCGCTGCGCTCCGCGAGACCGTGGCACGAGCGAATATTGACCCTATGCTCATTGATGAAACCTATTTTGGAATCGTCAGCGCGCCCGCGGAGGGCTCGAACATTGCCCGTGAGGCGCTCTTCGACTCAGGCCTCCCACCCACTATCCCCTGCACCACAATCAATCGCTACTGCGCTTCGTCCGCCGAAGCAGTGGCTGGCATCGTGGCGAAAATTTCAAGCGGCCAAATCTCGATCGGCTTAGCAGGCGGAGTGGAATCCATTAGCTCGGTGCGCGCCTTGTTCAGCCAGGAGGCAACGGACTTCTTTCAAGATCTTATGAGGGCCCGATCGCTCGGACAGCGGCTCGCGAAAATCGCGCAATTTCGGCCCCAGTTACTCGCTCCACACGCTCCTGGAATCAAAGAACCCACTACCGGGTTGACCATGGGGCAATCTGGCGACTTGATGGCTCGCCTCTTCCATGTGACTCGTGAAGAGCAAGATCGGTTTGCGGCGGAGAGCCACCATAAGGCTCATGCTGCCTGGGAAAGAGGCTTTTACAAATCTCATGTGATCCCGATTGCCACGCCAAACGGCAAAATCATCGACCGGGACACCGATGTCCGAGGAGACACTTCCGTCGAGAAACTCGCCAAGCTCAAGCCTGTCTTTTACAAAGACGGCACCATTACGGCGGGCAACGCCAGCCCCTTGACTGACGGAGCCTCCGCCGTCCTTTTGATGAAAGAATCACGGGCTCAGGAGCTAGGCATGCAACCGCTCGGCGTCATTCGCGGCTATGCTGCGGCCGCCGTCGATATCAAAAAGGAACCCCTGCTGATCGGCCCGGTGTACGCCATTCCAAAGGCTCTTCAGTCCGCGGGCCTCTCCTGGGGCGACCTGGATCTCATCGAATTTCATGAGGCGTTCGCCGCCCAAGTGCTTGCCACGATTCGAGCCATCGAATCGAAGGAGTTCGCTCGAGAAAAACTCGGCCTCGCTCAGGCGATCGGCCAGGTTGACCTGTCAAAGGTGAACGTGAACGGCGGCAGCGTGCCTCTCGGACACCCTTTCGGAGCCACCGGCACCCGCCTGGTCATCCAGACTCTCTACGCGCTGAAAGAAAAGAAGAAGAAATTCGGCCTCATCTCGATCTGCGCGGCCGGGGGCCTCGGATCGGTCATGATCGTCGAAGCACTCTAGGATGATCGGGCAGACCCAGGTCAGCCAAACGCGACAAGCGCTCGGAAGCGATTTTGAATTTCGAGTGAACTGCGCCGGCCTGAGTTGGGAACGGGCCGAGCGCGCGCTCGACCGGGTTCACGTCGAGCTCCGAAAGCTTGATCGGGAGTTGAATGAAGAAATTCCGGAAAGCCCATTTTTCAGGCTGAGCCGGGCTTCCCCGAACGAGGCCGTTCCGCTCGGCCCCCACGCGGTCGCCCTCCTCGAGCAGACTCAGGAGCTGGTGCGCGTTTGGCCTGCTCTCAAAAAATTGCTTCATGGTTACCGGTTTCATCCCCAAGACAGGGTGGCCTTTCGAGTCCAGGAAGAGGCACAAATTTCACTGACGGCAATAGCCCGTGGATACGTGCTCGACTTGACTTGCTCGATTCTTGAGCAAGAGGGAATCCAAAATTTTTTCCTCACTGCAAATAGAAAAAATGTCCTCCTTCGAGGGTCGGCGCCTGATGGAAATCCGTGGGATCTGACATGGGATTGGAGGGATCCCTCCAAAGGCGCCGCAAACGGTTGTCCGCTCGCGTACCGCCTGGGGGACCCTATTGCGATTTCAGCTCATTGGAATGATCAGTGTTCGGCTTTAGTCGGAACGAAAAAAGGATCCCAAGCAGAAATGCTTGCACTCCAGCTCGGTGAGGTCGGCTGGAACGCCCAATGGGCCGAACAACGGGACATCGCCATTGCCCTGAAAATGAGAAGCGAAGCCCAACCGCGATGGAATGGACACTTTCAAGCGCTCTTCGACGTACTAAAAAAATAATCTCGTAGAGCAGGATCTAGAAGGCAATGATCCCGATGTGCCACCTGAGCAGGGGTGATTTGGTATTGAGCCGCTAACACTGACGCGAACTGATTCACCAGAACCAGAAAGACATGAACTCCATCGATGCCGCCCGAGCCGACGCGCTCCCGAGCCTCTGTTTCAAATCTTTTTTGTGCTTCCTGTTGAGATGGATCCAGCATTCCAATATTGAGAAGCCTTCTGGATCTGAGAAATTTTCGCTCCACTGTAAAGCCCAGCGGAAGCGACCCGGTGGAAAGAATCGTTTCAAGGGTCACGATGCTTCGCGTGGACTGGGGAAAAAAACGTGGATGAAGATGATAAAAATTTGTCCGATGATTTACGCCAAAAATGTCGACTAGCCGTTTTTCCGGCAAGAGGTTGAGCGCGGCACCCGCCTCCCCGAAACGAAGGCCGGACCTCCGACTATGGGCCAGAATCTCGCGGACCTGATCCTCGGTCAGAACCCCTTTTTCGACCAAAAA
The DNA here is from genome assembly GCA_964363305.1 of uncultured Bacteriovoracaceae bacterium. Taxonomy (GTDB): domain Bacteria; phylum Bdellovibrionota; class UBA1018; order UBA1018; family UBA1018; genus CAYIHX01. The sequence continues at coordinate 41,193 of CAYIHX010000024.1, forward strand.
TTCGCCGATCCGCTTCTGCATGGAATCTCCCGAAATACTGATCGGAAGAAATCGCAAAAACTTAAGTGTTTTGCCCATGGGGAAGTTGGGCGGCGAGGGGCCCAGTCGCATTCACTGCTGCATCAGCCGCGGATCAAGAATCTCTACCTCGACGATGCGCGCCTCGGTTCGGTCGCCTTCGGTGCACAGCCCCGTGCCGACCAACATCATGGAGCAATTCGCACTTCCCACCCGGGTGCGAAGGATCCGGAGTCGGATGACGTCGGCGAAATCGCCCAAGGCGATACTCTGAGGATAGCCGTAGCTCACACGCAGAACATACGTGCCGACTCGTGACTCAATCGCCGCTTCTCCAGGCCCGAGCCCCAGCCACTTCACAACGTCAGCTCCCAAAGGGGTCTGCGTGTTCTGACGAATCAGCGCAGTCGGGGAGCCAATCCCATACCAGTACCGAAACTCGGACATTCGGCGCATCAGCTCTTCGTGGGTAGGGTGAGCGGACAGACCACCGTGGTACCCACTCACTTTAAAGCCAGTCGACAATCGATCCGAAAATGAAACTAAACGCCCCGCTTGAGCATCTTCGATAAACCCGTCGACAAAACGCTCATCCGGATCCTCGATTCTCGAAAGGCAACCGGCGAAACCCAGCGACAGCGCGAACAGTAGAATCCCTAAAGCAGAAAGCCGTTTCATGAGAACCGCCTTAGCTTATTTTAATGCGTTGCGTCAATAGGTGGGATCAGCCGTCATTTCAACCGCGAAAGCGATCGCCAGCCGAACGTAATTCATGGCCCATTCGATATCCGTCACAGGCGAGAGAACATCCTCGGGTCGGTGCCACCCCGGATTAATCTCCTCAACGGCCTCGAAAACATAAGCCGCCGGAAACCCGGCCCGATCCCAGCTCGCGTGGTCGCTGCAGGCGAAACCGCAGGAGCGATTAGCCCACGGTACCCCAACATAGCGATCGATCAATTTCCGAACAAAGTTGTTGAGCTGCGAATGTGTCGACGACGTGGTCACTCCCATAGTCCGTTCCGGGCCAGCGTAGACGATCATGTCGAGGTTAAGCACCGCAGATACCCGGATCGAGCGCGCCCAGAATTGCTCGGCGATATCATGGCTCCCCCGCAGGCCGACCTCCTCGGCGGCGTAAGCCATAAAGTAGACGTCCCGCGCCGGGCGAATTCCACTCTCGATAAACACCCTAAATACCTCCAATACGGCGGCGACACCCGAAGCATTATCATCGGCTCCCGGTGCCAGCGCCTTAGATCGGCTCCATTGCGAGACCTTCGTATTGATCGAATCCGCATGCGCGCCCAGTACGATGGCTTCGCCTCGACCCGCGTCCCAACCCGGAATCTTGGCGATCACGGACTTCTGCGGCCAATTTCTATGGTCAAATTCTTGAATCTCGATATCCGGGCGAGCCTTTGCGATTCCGCGAAATGCGCTCAAAATCCAACGGCTCGATTTCTGCCCGTTTGCGCCCGTGTAATATCGGTTGCGATAGCTTGCAAGCGTCTGGATCGTCGCTTCAAAACGCTGGGAACTTGCACGAGCCATAAGCGGTAACACCAGGTCTGGCCGCGAGGGATCCGCGTCGAAATCCAGGGTACTGCGGGTCGCGGGCCTTCGTTCCGGCTCGCTGGGATTATCCGTGAGATCAAAAAAACCACCGCATGCGCCCCGGGCGTGCGCCTCTGCCGAGAGCCGATCCACTGTATCGGTACTCACCCACTCGCGCAGCCCCGGTTGCCGCTGAATCAACCGCAATTCATCGGCCGAGGCCGCGAAACTCACAGACAACAAGAGCACGCCGGATAGCGCATAATTAATAAACATTGTTTAAATCATTCAGAACTTTTGCCGGTTCCGCAATCCGCAGCGTCCCAAAAAGAACCAAGAAGAGTGATGACAAACCGCAGCATTTTGACTATATGCGGCATATTGCTGTTAACCTTTTCGGGGCTAAATATATATCATGAATAAAATCAAACTCTTAGCGGCGACCCTCTCCGTGGTGTCAACTCTCAGTTCCGCCCAGGCCTCCGAAATGCCTGAACTGTTGCAGCTCTCCGAACAGCAAGACCAGGGAGTCGAAAAAGACTACTGGCCCAGCCACTCCAGCCCCGCCATCTTCAGCGGTGACTACGAGTACAACTTTACAAGGCTGATGACACGGTCCAACGGCCGAGTCAGCGACGCGCACATGCCCTGGTCCGACACCTGGTGGCCGAACAACCGCGGCGGGATCGCGACGCGATGGCAGGTTTCTGAAGCCTATCCCAGTATTCGCCTCGGAAGCCCGGCACAAAATCGAGCCCGCATTTTGGCGATGAGGCCAGATCAGGTCCGTCTCCTTTCGCCAGCAGAGAAATTCGATATCGCTTCCAACAACTACAACTTCCCACTGACTCGGGAAGTTCTCGAGAGAACCAACCCGGGCGCGCCCGATTGGTTTGGCATCTGCAATGGCTGGACCTCCGCAGCCCTCGCTCATCGAGAGCCAGCTCCAGTCGAGGTAACGAATCGAGATGGTGTCCGAATCAGCTTCGGATCCTCCGATGTGAAGGGCGTGCTCGCGTACTTCTACGCCTGGACGGCGCGAGGCCATACCAACCAAATTGGAAAAAAATGTACGCCCACGAGAGCTTTTGGACTCGGAGGCGGTGACTGTGAAGATGTCCACCCGGCCGCCTTTCATGTGGTGATCGTCAATCAGATCGGATTTCTGGATCAACCCTTCGGCGCGGACGTCGACGGAACAGCGGCAGACGACCCTGAATTCGAACGCACCGGCAGAAGAAAAACACCCCTTCAGTATCAACACGAAGTTTGGAATCAGCCCGTTTTCGCGTATCGAACACGCATTCTTGGGGAACAGGAATGCACCGCCAACCGATGCCGAGACGTTGCCCGAGGCACCGTCCGTCGGGTGCGAGTCGAGACATTAATGAGTTATGCCGACGATGACCACCCCGTTTGGCAGGCCTCCCTGGGTACCCATGAATTTTTCCAAGAAACGCGCCGGTATGAATACTGGCTCGAGATCGACTTCCGCGGAAACGTCGTCGGAGGATCGTGGATCACAGCTGAGCGGCCAGACTATCTCTACACGGCACGCTCCGTCCCCTTTACGGGGGCGTATCAGGCGCTCAATACGATCTACCGCCCCGCTCCGGCCCGACCGTACTGCCTGCCGCGCCCGATTGCCGAGAACACGGAGCCCGGACACTTAGTCTACCCGACGACCCCGCTCTGCCAGTAATCGACGAAACGCCGGGAGGCGAGTCAGTGCGGGCCGGTAGATGGCGTAATAGGCCAAAGTTGGCATCGCCTGCGCCGAAAGCCTCAGATGAAGGACATCGTCTGGGTTGTCCCCCTTATCCATCATGTCGGGGAGGATGACATAACCGTCGCCTTGCACGGCACGTTGATACAAAAGGCTCCAATCTTCACAGATGACACGAACCTGGGCCTGAGAAGGCAGGAGGCCAACATGGAGAAACCACTCACGAAGAAGCGGGGCCTCGTGTCGGTAGATCAGGGCCGGCGTACTGGTGAGGAACTCGGCATTCACCGGGTCGAACGGCTTGCCGCCCGTCACCCACTTCTTGTGCACCACCAGCGAGACCCCTTGGCTGAAAAGCTTTCTAGCGACGAGTTGATCTGAGTCGGGCCTTTCATGCGAGACGGCCATATCCACTTCTCCGTGCAAAACGGCCTCAGCCGCCTCATGAGAGCCCATCGCAAAGAGGTGTATTCTTCCCGAAAACTCCAACCGATCAAGAATACGGGGATGGAGCTCACGTCGAGCCGCCACACGCAGCACGAGCCAATTCGGATCACCCATCTCTCGTAGCGCGGATTCCCACTCACGACTCAGCCCCTCGAGTCCATTTTTCGCAGCCTTCACCAGGCGATGACCAAAAGGCGTCAAAACCTTTCGCCGACCGTCCACCTGGAAAATCGGAAATTGTACCGCCCCCTCCAGGCGCTTGAGCTGCATCGAAAGCGCCGGCTGCGACAGCCCTATTCTGCGACCGGCCTCAACCAAGTTGGGCGATTCGGCGGCCGAGACCAGGGCTAGTAAAAGATCAAGAGGAGGGAGAACAGAGGGATGTGCCATATCTATTCATTACTAAACGAATAGATATTATCCTAAATCATTACTATTCATTCTCGTTCATCCCCCATAAATACCGACCCATGAGACTCCTCTTTACGCTGTCATTGTTAGCTTTTCCCTGGGGCGCAACCGCCTCCGAATGTCTGGATCTGGCTCAAAAAGAGACGCTGGCGCACTTCAGGGCGGAGCTGCCCTCTGAGAAGGCCGACTCCGAGCGCTTTCTGATCCGTGACTCGCTCGTCCCAGGCGAGGGCTCCTACGCATTTATGTTCTCAGCGGGCGAGATCTACATCGCGGATACGTTCATGGAAAATGGTCAGTGCCAGCTGTCTTTCGAGCCGTGGGCCTTTCGCGCCTCAGCACAAATTGACCTCCGACAGAAATTTGAAAATCAGGAGTTCGCTCTCACCGCAGGACCGGGCTTCGAGATACTCCTGCCCGCGGACGTCAACGAACTCAAAAAACCAGATATTTACTGCTCGGAAACTTGGAGCGATGCCGAGTGCCAGCCAGTCGGGTACCGCCGGTGGGAAGAAGACGGGAAATCGGGCTGGGCCGTATCCATTCATCTGCTGGCCGGCGACGACGGGAGCGGCTGCGCGATCACTGCATCAGACGCCCTCGGGAGGATGGCCCAGGTGAGGGTCTCTATTCTCGACTGAGGTAGAAATTGCCCATTTAAAAAAAACGAACACCCGATATCTTTAAGAGATGCTTAGGCGATGGATCGGGGCACTCGTATTGGCAGCGATGATCTTCCCGGTTCCGATGGTCGCGGCTAGGACGAGATCCTACTTTACCTCTCAGGTCGTCGCCACGCCCCCTGTGCCAGTCGAAACCACCCTGGACCTTGCCGCCATCCTTGCCCAACTCGAAACCACCGAACGAGAGCCCGCACGCGAGATGCTCAGCGGGTACCGCATTCGGTACCAGGCGATTCAGCCGGACCGCCTCCTCATCCAGGTCGAGACACGAGGCAGACAGAGTGCCCCTCAGCGAGAAGCCATGTGGAAGACCGTTCACGAAAAGGCCGACCGTGCCCAGCAAATCGCCCACAAACAAGCGGGTGTTGGCCTCCGGGTCTCCGTTTGGCTTGACGGGGAAGAAGTCCCTCTTGCCGATCAGTCGCTATAAATAGCTATAAAATCAATATGTTAATGAGACTCGTCGACCATCCTCTGGTGCCTTATTAGTTGATTAAATTAGTCTTGTGGGGAGCATGTAAAAAGGTTATGGTGCGCCGCATCCACCCCCAAAGTCGGGAGAGGACCGAGGTAAGCGATGAAAAATCGACCGCAAATGCACTTCAAACTCTTGAGCCGACTCTCTACCCAGCTGCAAAGCCTGCTCGAGAGCGACCGCTTTTTTCCAGACATCCTCGACCTCATTCAATCGCATTTTCATTACCCCATGGCCCAGCTTTGGCTCATGCGGACTGACGGTTCTTCCTCACTCGAGGCCCAGACCGGTATCGAACAAAAGATCACGCCCGAACTGAAAGGCCTGATTTCCGTTCCGGTTCGCCTTCAGAACGGAAGAATCGCAGCGATTCTCAAGATCAAGAGTGATCCACCAGAAACTTGCGAAACCGATCACTTCATCACGCTCGAAGCTATCGCCTCGCAGATCGCCGTCGCCGTCCAGAACCGAGAACTCTTAGCCGAAGCAAAGGGCTCCTCCCTCAAGCTCAACGCGGAACTCCGATCGGCCCAAGAGCGGATTCTCGCCCAGAAGCGCCTCCTTCAAAGAGACGGCAAAGTACTCAAGCCCACCATGGAAAACGACCCACGCGGGAAGAATGAAATTCTCGGAAAGAGCCCGGCCCTCCTCAACCTCCTCCAAATGGTTGATCGCATCGCGCCGACCACCGCTACCGTCTTGATTCAGGGAGAAAGCGGCACCGGAAAAGAACTCATCGCCAAAAGGCTTCATATCCGCAGCGAGCGTCATGATCGACCCTACATCATGCTCAATTGCGGCGCCCTTCAAGAAAATCTCCTCGAAAGCGAGCTCTTCGGTCACGAGAAAGGCGCCTTTACCGGCGCAGTCGCGCAAAAAATAGGGCTCGCCGAGATGGCCGATGGAGGAACACTGTTCCTCGACGAGATCGGGGAGATGTCTCTCTCCATTCAGACGAAGGTGCTCCGCTTCCTGCAAGAAGGAGAGTTTTACCGTATCGGCGCCAAGAACCCGGTTCGAGTCGACGTACGAATTCTCAGCGCGACGAATCGAGATCTCGAACAGGAGGTGAAAGCCGCTCGCTTTCGCGAAGATCTTTACTACCGACTCAATACCATCACGCTGCGGATGCCGCCCCTGCGCAAGCGTAAGGAGGACATCCCGCTGCTGGTGAACCACTTCATGGAAAACTCCCGCTTCGGCGGCTCTGCTCCGCAGACTAAATACATTGACCCTCGCGCGGTTGAGGCCTTCCAGAACTATGACTGGCCAGGCAATATCCGCGAACTCCAAAACGCGATCGAACGCCTCAAGATCCTCACCGAGGGGGCGACCATCCGCCTGGAAGATATCCCTTTCAATATCCGCATGCCCGACGCTCACCTTGACCAAAACGAGTTCAATGCGGACCTCCCGCTGGAAGAAATCGAGAAGCGGCACATCCTTCGCACGCTGGCCTTTCTCCAGGGAAACAAAACTCGAGCCGCCCAAAGTCTCGGAATTACTGTAAAAACACTCTACAACAAACTCTCTCGGTACGCTGAGACCCGTTCGCATGAAATGGCTGGCTAGCAGACCCCCGAATCGATTAAAGAGAAATGGAGGAAGTCGAAATTTATGTCTCCCAAAGCCGCCGCACCTGCCCCTAGCAAACTGAGCAAAACTAAAGCAAAGCCTGCGAAAACTGCGCCGAAGGCTGGAAAAGCCGCTGTCGAGGCAGCGACCGGCCCAGTAGTCGACGCCGAAAACGTGATCGATGCGGACGAAGCGGAAGAAGCAGAAGATTCTGCCGCCGCCAGTAAGTCTTCAGGGAGTGGCAGCGCCGCCGCCCTTGCCGCTGCCTCGGGGTCGACGGAGGCATCGGCCTCGTTCAAAAATTTTCGCCATCATCCGGATATGGAAAATTTTTACCGGTTTATTTACGACAATGACCTCCGGCTCGAAGCCCTGAAGATCATCGACCATCTGATGGTGGACAAGGCTGCTCGCAAGGCCGCCAAGCTGAGCGGAAAATCCACTCACTAGCTCCGATGGTGACCGTAATGCGGCGGCGGAATTGGGCTAACCTGACTTTACTCATGAGTAAAATTGGGCTAACCTGACTTTACTCATGTTTAGACAGCGTTACCTCTTCCCCTTTATGCAGACCGATCTAGGGACCCGGAAGATGGTTTTCATCGGGGGGCCCCGCCAGGTCGGGAAGACCACCCTCTCTCAAAGCCTCATTGGCCCGGGTACGAACGAGACCCATGAAGCCTATCTCAACTGGGACGACCCCGCTTCAAGGAAGCTGTTTCTCAGGGGCCAGCTGCCCGGGCAATTCCCTTGTTACGTTCTGGATGAAATTCACAAATTCAAAAATTGGCGCGCCATGGTCAAGGGATTCTATGACAAGCGGAAGTCTGTAACCCAGTTCATCGTCACAGGCTCAGCCCGGCTCGACTACTATCGAAAAGGGGGAGACTCCCTGCTCGGTCGTTATCACTACTACCGCCTCCACCCTTACAGCCTGGGCGAGGCTGACTCGAAATTTCAACCCGAGACCCTCCATAAGCTTCTCGAGTTCGGTGGCTTCCCTGAACCTTTTTTTCACGGAGACTCGACCTTCACGAGACGATGGCAGAAGGAACGGGTTTCTCGAATCGTTGATGAAGATGTCCGAGATCTCGAGAATATAAAAGAACTCTCACTCATCGAGCTGCTCGCTGACGCTCTTCCGTCCAGGGTGGGCGCTCCGCTTTCGATCAAGAATCTTCGGGAAGATTTGGCGAGTTCCCACGAAGCCGTTGAGCGCTGGGTGACCATCCTGGAGAGGATGTACTACGCTTTTCGAATTCCTCCTTTTGGTTCCCCCAAGATTCGGGCCGTGAAAAAGGAACAGAAACTCTATCTATGGGACTGGTCTGAGGTCGAGGAGCCTTCTTTTCGATTTGAAAACCTCGTCGCGAGTCAGCTCCTGAAATGGTGTCACTTCATGGACGACACGCAAGGCCATCGCATGGAACTTCGCTTCATCCGGGATACCGACAAGCGCGAGATCGATTTCGTGGTGATCAAGGACAAAAAACCCGTGTTTGCTGTAGAATGTAAGACCGGCGAGAAGGTGGCCTCGTCAGCCGCTCACTATTTTCGAGCAAGAACCTCGATTCCGAAATTCTATCAAGTTCATCTTGGGACTGCCGACTTCGGAAACGCGGACACGGATGTGCGCGTTCTTCCCTTCACGACCTTTTGTCGAGACTTGAGGATGCCTTAACGCTGATGGCGAGTGGGCGCTTCGACGACCGGTCGAGAGTTTTTCAGGCCGGTCAAAGCGCGGTTCAGCGGCGTCTGCCATTCCAGCTCCACGACACGCTCTCGGGTCTTGCTCAGCCGGTAAGAAACAATTTCGAAGATCGAGCCTTTGAACGTTTCGTGAAATATATCTCCGGCCTCGGGATCGAGTTTCGCCTGCGCTGCATCGAACTTCAGCACGGCGGCTCCGCCGCCAGTCGAAATACTCGGCGGCGTCCTGGCGCCCCAGTCGAGAAAGAGGCCCTTTTTCTTGTCGGGTGCAGGTCGGCCGTTTGCAGAAGCCAGGGCCCCGGCTACGCCCTGGGATGGATCGACACCGAGAGCCTTGGCGTATTTTTCCGGGTTCTTACTCGCCTCGTCGCTCGCCTTCGCCAATCGCGCGAAGGCGTCAGACGCGCCAGACAGCCGCAGAAGATCAGTTCCCAGCGCTTGACTCAGCCCCTCTGTTCCACCGGTGCGAGCAGCTCGGATGATTTTCTTCCAATCCGTCGCGGGCAAATTCACCCGCGGCGGCTTGCCCCCGAGAGGCCCCCCCACCTTACCCCAGCCTCCCTCCATTGCGGCAGACTGAGTAGCGCGTTCACAATCGCCGGGATTCGCCGAAGCAAGTAAACACTCGACTGCTCCGGCGACGAGCTCGTCCGAAGACGAACCCGTTGAGCCCCCGGTCGCCACATTCGCTCCGTTTCCGATCGAAGACCCACCCGGCCCTATTCCGCCACCGCCCTCTGAGACATTTCCAATATCCCAACCGACCGCGCTCAAATCAACATCACGACCCACCAGACCTCGAACCTGCCGGCAGTCCCCCCCCGCTCGGTCGGTCATCGTCACAATGTTAGGAATCCGGAGTCCCGCGAGGATAGTGTAGATTCCCGCAGAGATACATGACGAAGCCGACGTATTGCTCGACTCGCTCGATTTCAACGCGCCGTCGGAGACGAGATTGATCGCGGCGGGCCCCAGGGCGCCGAGCCCCGCACCGATGGGAGCGGCCATGGTCATGAACTTCTGAAATTCGCCATCAGTAGCGACCTTGCCGGCCGCGACGCCTTCGAAAATACCTAGACCTATGCCCACGGCAGTACACACGCCCTCGAGCGGCTTGTAGCCGCAGGCGACCCAGCAAAGCGTTGCGGTTGCCGCCTCTGAGACGAGCAGAGCCCAATTCCAATTGTAGGCTTTGCTGCCGACTTTCTGCAGGTCATAACTCGTGCAGTAGGGTTTGGCCTGCGAGAGAGCCAGTCCGCAAACACGCCCTTGAGCGGCCACTTCATCGCACGACCGAGCGATTCCGAGCGGCGCCGACTGTCCATTGATTTGGCACATCGATCCGTTTGTGGAAATCGTCATTTCTCCACTCTGTCCGGCCGCCGAGATCACTGCGGGATCGACACTCGAGCAGTAATCCCCACTCACGAAACGGCAAAGATCGTCACAGCCGGATGCATTCGGATCAATCGGCAAGGGCACTGATGCAGCCACAGGGGTGAACGCCAGGAACAATAGAGTTCCACCCACAATCGCGATACGACTTCCCCAGCACTGCGCGAACGCCACGGCTCTCGACATACCCCGAGTCCCCCATCCTCAATTTTCGCATAGGAGGCTCTTATTATCATACCAATTTAATCAGAAATATTAGCCTATTCTTTCAGAGAGTTAAATCCGTCCCATTGCAGTGCCGCAGTCAGAAGCGTATGACGACTTCTATGAAAAAGACCTATCTCCTCACCCCCGGCCCCACGCCCGTGCCAGAAAGCGTGTACGCGACCTTCGCGAAGCCCCTCATTCACCACCGAACTCCCGAGTTCGAAATGCTCTTTCAAGAAGTTCGTGACGGGCTGAAATATCTTTTTCAAACGAAGGGCGAAGTCCTCACGCTCGCCACCAGCGGAACCGGGACGATGGAGGCAGCGATCTGCAACCTCTTCCGAAAAGACGAGACCGTCATCACGGTCAACGGCGGCAAGTTCGGAGAACGCTGGGGCAAACTGGCGCAAACCTACGGCCTCCGTCCGATTGAAGTTCGGGTCGATCGCGGAAAAGCAGTATCGATCGAACAGCTTCGCACCTCGTGTGAGGCGCATCCCCACGCCAAGGCGATTCTCTTCCAGGCGTCGGAGACTTCGACCGGAGTCGCCATGCCGACGGAGGCCATCTGCAAGCTTGCGACCGAGAAAAACATGCTCAGCGTCTGCGACGCCATCACCGCGCTCGGAGTGGTCGATCTCCCGATGGATGCCTGGGGGATTGACGTTTTGATGACCGGTTCGCAGAAAGCCCTCATGATTCCGCCCGGACTCGCTTTCATCGCGCTCAGCGATCGGGCATGGCGAAGCGCCACGCTCTCCGACCTCCCAAAGTTTTATTTAGACCTGAAACGGGAACTCAAGGCCCAGGTGAAAAACCAAACTGCGTGGACGCCGGCGACCTCTCTGATTCAGGGACTCCACGAAGCCATTCGCCTCCTCCGAGAAGAAGGGCTCGCCGCAATTTTCGCCCGCCACCATGAGCTGGCGCGCGCCACCCGTGCCGGCGTCAAAGCTCTCGGCCTCAAGATTTTAGCGGAAGACGCTCCCTCGAACGCGGTGACCGGAGTCTGGGTGCCGCCTTCCATCGCCGACGGCAAACTGATTGTGCGGCGCATGAGAGATAAATACGGCGTGAGCATCGCGGGCGGACAAGATGAGCTCGAAGGGAAAATATTCCGCCTCTCCCACTTTGGATATTGTGGTCCCTTTGATATCACCACCGGGCTGTCCTGCCTGGAACTCGTCCTGCACGAACTCGGTCACAACTTTCAGCTCGGACAGGGCGTCGGAGCCGCGCTGCAGGTCTTCGCTGAAAAAAATTCCAAGGAAAAAAGACTCAATGAATAACGTCGTGATCGTAGGTGCGCAGTGGGGCGATGAAGGCAAGGGCAAGGTGGTCGACCTCTACACCTCAAAGGCCGAGTATATCGTTCGCTTTCAAGGCGGCAACAATGCAGGCCACACCTTGGTCGTGAACGGAAAAAAGACCGTCCTGCACCTCATCCCCAGCGGCGTCCTCCACAAAGGCAAAACCTGCATCATCGCGAATGGTGTCGTCTTCGATCCCGCCATCTTCTTTGAAGAGATTGAATCTCTGATCGCGAACCACGCGGTCTCAGCCACAGCGCCCCACGAGGGAATTCAGGTCAGCGAACGAGCGCACGTCATTCTCCCCTATCATCGCCTGCTCGATCAGCTCCGCGAAGAACACGGCGCAAAGGGAACGGGCAAGGGCAAGATCGGCACCACCGTGCGCGGCATCGGCCCGGCCTACGAAGACAAAGTCGCCCGTCGGGGAATTCAGGTGGTCGACCTCATGCGGCCCCAACTCTTGAGAGCGAAGCTCGAACGTGCGATCGAAGAGAAAAACATCCTCCTGAAACACCTCTTCAATCATGAGCCCATCGAGTTCTCCAAGATGTACGAAGAGAGCCTAAAATTCGGCGAACGGCTCAAGCCCTTCGTCAGCGACGTTCGTGCGACCCTTCAAGACGCTCTCGCCCGCAAACGACCTATTCTCTTTGAGGGGGCCCAGGGCACGCTCCTCGATGTCGATCACGGCACGTATCCGTATGTCACCTCCTCCAATACGGTGGCGGGCGGAGCACTCTCGGGATCTGGCATGGGAGTAAACGCCGCTTCGCAAGTCATCGGGATCTGCAAAGCCTATACAACTCGCGTGGGCACTGGGCCGTTTCCATCCGAGATCGAGACCAGTGAACCCGAAATCGCCAAGCGCATTCGAGATGTCGGCGCGGAGTACGGCGCCACGACTGGCCGCCCTCGACGTATCGGTTGGCTCGACTTGGTCGCGTTGAAGTACGCGGTCGAAGTCAACGGCATGACTGGGATCGCCCTCACGAAGGCCGACGTCCTGCAGGGCTTCGACTGCGTGAAGTTCTGCACCTCGTACCAGCTCGGGGGCAACACCCTGAACGATCTTCCTTCCTGCATCGAGGATCTCGAGCAAGTCAAACCGAGCTACGACACGATGCCTTGCTGGCCCAAATACGATGCCGGCCGCGTGCGGGGATTCGACGATCTTCCGCAAGAACTCAGAAACTACATTCGCGCCATCGAGGCGTTCGTGAAAGTTCCGGTCATCCTCTTGAGCACGGGCCCGGGGCGGGAGGAAACCCTCCAACTTCAAGACCCGTTTTCGATGCGGGGCTAATTAAGCGGCGCGACTGCGGCGGGTGCTCGGTGCTTTCGCTCGCTTGGATGCGAGTTTAACCACCTTGGTCTTCTTCTTTTTGGCCGCGACCGGACGGGTTTGAGGGGCGCTCTTCTTCTGAACAACCTTGCCCCTGATAGGCGTTACGCCGACCGACCGTGGCGCCGCCTTTCCTGAAACTCGAGCCACCTGCTCCGCGCGCTTTTGTCCGGAACGACTTCGATCCATTCCATTCTTAATGGAATCAACCAAACGCGGTGCAGTCGTTTGTGCTCGACGCCGAGGTGCCGCCCCGACCCGTCCACCCTTCACGGGATAAGCCGCCTGATGGCGATAATTCTCGACGGAATGCCCGCCTTCGGTCGAAAGCTGATGCAGGGAATCCACGAAGGCTTTTGTTTGCTTGGCCAAAGGGATGGAATCAATGAGAAATGCGCCATCCGCAGTCCGCGCGCCTGCCCCTTTTTCTTGGGAATGGGTGAAGTTAGCGCTGATCGTGTAAACGTAGCGTTCGTCAACGACGAGGATGCTGGCATGCATCACGTCGAGCGCGCGCCCCTTTTCCAGGAGAAAATTGCTCATCCCACGCACATGGCGTTCATGGACCGCTTTCCGCAACGCAGGCGTAAACCGGAAGTGGTCTGGCTTCGTAAGCGACTGATCCACGACGCCGCGAACGGACAAGCCCGCTCGCGCTCGCTCCTCGAGCGCGTCCGCCACACGCCGATCCGCGAGGGACGGAAGGGCGAACTCGATGGTACGCTCGGCCATTGCGATCGTCTCCAGCAGCTTTTCAATCACGATCTGCCCGTCGTAGGGCGTGAAGTAGGCGGAAATTCGTTGGTCGGGACCGGCCAAAACCCCTTCGACCGAAGGAATCATGTCGGGCCAGTTGCCCGGCGCCTTCGTCTCCGCCCAATAGATATCGGTCGCACGCGTAAAGCCCGCGCCGATCTCATGAGAATCGACAAAGACATCGACGTTATCCTGGAGGTAAAAGGCCTCTTTGGTGAAGCTCATCGTGCCGGCGAACACCCGCTGGCTGTCCACGACGACATACTTCTGATGCATGATCCGAGCGCCGGAACGGAACGTTCTCCACTCGTCTTCTCGTTTGAATCGGTACCGCTCGAGGAGCTTTTCGGTATCCTTCTCCACTCGTCCCGCTGAATCGCTGAGATCGATGATCCACCGCACCTTCACTCCGAGGTCCCGAATCGCAGCGACCTGCGCGACGAGGGGCTCCAGGTTCAGGTGATGAATGCAGAGATCAATGCTCTTCTTGGCGTATCCGGCCGTCTGCAAAACTTGCGGAAGCGGATCTTGTGAAAA